>NZ_NSGC01000008.1:0-325263 GCF_002294795.1 Mesorhizobium sp. WSM3866
CTCCGAATCAGAACCCTCGGAACACAATGAATCAACGCCAAACCGCGTTGAGAATCCTGAATGTAGATTGGACCTAGTTGACTAAGCGATTCGCGGCACGGTGAACCGATGGCCAAGAAGAAATCGAGACCGGCCTTGTCCGTTATCGCCGCAGCCTCGCGATCGGAGGCTTCCGAAGCGATTTATTTTGCCCGCAAATGCGGCCTTACCCCCGATGAAGCCCTGCGGATAATGCGCGAGGCGCTCGTGACCGTGGGGCCTAAGCCTTCCGGCGCCGGAAAGCGGAAGCGCTAGGCGCCATCGCCTCGGGCGATCGGATACGATCTTTCTCAAACCCGCAGCGGACTTCGGCCAGGATCACAAGTGCTGTGCTCGGCGGCAAAGCCCGGGGTTCCAAACCGCTCCGTCCGTGACGCGAGAAGGTTCCGCTTGATGGCAGGGTGACACAACATGTGACCCCGCCGCCAGCGCTTATCCGCAACTCCCAAACCCAGGCCAGCGTTTGTAAGCGCGGACCACGCTTTCACTTTCACCTGTCATCGGGAGGGAGAGCTATGGTTTTCCGGGTTTCCTCGACCCCGAGGATTTGGTCATCCTCGCAGCCGCTCTCGACGACTACTGCCGCACATTTCGCATACCGTCGGACAGTGAGGAGCGGCTTCATGCGGCAAGGCACGCGCTGATTTTGTTTGAGAACGGCTGCCGCGATCCGGTCGAATTGAGTGAAAAGCTCAAGGCCAAACGCAAGTAGCGCAAGCCGGCGCGAACTTTAGGTTCGCCGGCGCCCTGCCTCTTGCCGCCAAAATGAAACATACGGCCACCTCGAAAGTTCTTGTCTGAGAGGAGGCGCGCCATGGTTGGAAATGATGGAAAGCAGGTGCAGCAAACGGAGGCCGATGTCCAAATGCTCGCCCACCGGTTGGCAAAGGACGCGGACATTTCGGAAAACGATGCCCGCGAGTTGATCAAGCTAATCGGAACCGACTGGCCTTCGCTGCTGCGCGAAGCCCGGTTCCTCAAAAGCCGACACTGATGCTGCTTGCCGGCCAGGCGTCCCGCGATTCTTTGCGAGCTGCTTCAGCGCCTTGAGAAAAATCGGAGCCGCCAGATCGCATTTGTATTTGGACGGTCCATTGGTCTGGATGACGATCTCAGCCTGCCTCAGGGTCAGGCCGTGCTTTTGGGCGAATTCGAGCGGTTGATAGGCCTGCTCCCAACCTGGCCCTGTCTTTGGCATCGTGACGACTTCCTCCCGCGATTGATACGTGAGGCAACGCATTCGGCCGGACAAGGTTTCAACGGCTCGCACACAGCGGCGAAACCGCTGCCAAGCGCCTGGCACTGGGTGCATGGAACTTCGGTTGCCGCTGATTGTTGCACCTGAAAGGCGGGCCGGGATGACCATATCGTCGCTGCATCTGCTCAAGGGCATAGGCTATTCGATCTCAACGGTAAGCGTGATGCTGCTGGCGATCGTCAGTTGGGAGCACGTTTCGCAAAATCCGTTGCTGATTGCCTGCCTGCTGGGCGGCGCCGCCACCTCGATCATCGGGATGTTCTGCCGCTGGCTTTCCTACGAAGTCGAAAAGCGTCAGCAGGAGCGACAGGCAGAGAACGGCCAACTCTCGAACCGGCGGCCAGCAGCGTCACCCCTGCCGCCAGCGCCGGAACTCCGAGACCAGCACCGTGATCAGGCTGCTGAGGACGATCCATCTGACGACCTCGCCGTCCGGCACGCCCGGTTGCGGTGACCTGCCTGACCTTGACGTTTCGTCGCTGGCCGCCACCACGGGCGCGAGATCCTGCCGGCTGCCGCTCCGCACCGAATAGGCGCGGGTGATCTCGGCACCGAAGAGGAAAATCTGTGCCGAATAGTAAACCCAGACCAGCACGACCATCAGCGCGCCGGCAGCGCCATAGGACGTGCCGATGGCGCTGGTGCCGATGTACCAGCCGATCAGCGACTTGCCGATGGTGAAGAGCAGCGCGGTGACGATGGAACCGACGCCGACGTCGCGCCATTTGAGCCTGCGGTCCGGCAGGACCTTGTAGATCGCCGCGAAGAGCAGCGCGATCAGCACGAAGGAGACGATCGTGTTGATCGCGCTCACGATCAGCTCGCCGAACGGCAGGTGCTGGTTGATGACCTCACTCAGCGCCGAGATCGCCGTGCTTGCGGCGAGCGACACCAGAAGCATGAAGCCAAGAGCTGCCACCAGCCCGAGGCTTGCCGCCCTCGCCCGCACCAGGCGCGAAAGCGAAACGCCGCTGGGCTTGACCTTCCATATCTCGTTCAACGACTGCTGCATCTCTCCGAAGACGCCGGAGGCGGTGACAAGCAGCGTGATCAGCCCGATGAGGGTGGCCAGCGTGCTGGACCCGCGATGCGCGGCGGTCTCGATCACCGCCGTGAGGAGTTCGGCGCTCTGCGGGCCCATCACCCCCGCGAACTCAGCCGAAAGCGCGAGCTGCGCGGCGTCGTTGCCGATGACGACGCCCGCGATCGCTACCACGATCAGAAGGATCGGCGCCAGCGAGGTCGTGGCGTAGAAGGCCATCGCCGCGCCATGGCTCAGCGCATTGTCGTTGACATAGCCGGTGATGCTCTCTTTCAGCACAACCCAGGCTTCCTGGAACCAGCGCTGCATCTTCCTTCCCGTCGGCTGCTTCTCCTCGTCGGCTATTTGGGGCGCGGATCCTCGAGCCCGGCTCCGATGGTCTGGAACGAACCCGCGCGACGCTTCTCGACGGCTTCGGCGAGCGCCAGCGCGGCATTGCGGACTTCCGTCTGCACGGCATGGTCGGCGTCGAGCTCGTCATGGCTCGTCGCATAGGGCTTCCAGTAGCCAATGTAGCGGTCGAGCTCGGCAGCCTCGCCCACCGGATCGAGCTTCATCGAGCGCAGCCAGTCGGCGAGGCTGTGGCGCACCCTTCCGGCACCTTCGGTGTCGCCATGCACGATTACGGAGAACAGCCGGCCGGCGAGATGGCGCGGATAGTCCCAGCCGGCAAGCTCGACCTTCTTGGCGAGCGCGGCATCCTTGCCCTGCGTCAGCGAAGGATCGGGATTGCCGCCGTCGGCGCAGACAAGCCGGTCCATCATCAGCTTCACCGGCGAGGAGGAATGGTACCAGTTGACCGGCGTGACGATCATGACGCCATGCGCCTCGACCCAGAGCGGATAGATGTCGTTCATCCAGTCACTGACCTGCCCGAGCGAATGATTGGGGTAGCAGGAACACGGCCAATGGCAGAGCGCGGCCGCCGTCGAGAAGCACGCCTTGCAGGGAAAGATCCTGCGGCCGTATTCGGAGGCGAGCCGCGCAAGGTCGAGAACCTCGATCGCGAAGCCCGGTCTTGCTGCAATGGCGCTGCGCGCCAACTCGACAAGGCGGAAGGTCTTCGACATTTCGCCCGGGCACGTGTGCTCGCTGCGCGAGGAGCCGTTTATGAGCAGGATGCGGGACGGCGCGGTCTTGTCCTCGTACCGGCGCTGTGCCGCTTCGACCGCTTCGTGCGCGGCGAACCAGTCGACGGAGAGATCATAGTCCGGATCGTGGAAGCCCTGTCCCGCCTTTCTGGTGATCGGTGCCTTGCGTTCTTCGCTGTAGGCCTGCCAGGCGATCTCGGCCAGCCTGCCAATGGCATCCGCCTCCGGCTGAAAGGCCGGATCGTAGAATTGTCTCAGATAGCGTGCCTTGAATTCGCTTTCGCCAAGACGCGGGCTCGGCATGCCTTTGCGCGGCTTAGGGCTCTTGCTGAAATCTGTGCTGTTTGCCATGCGCCCACGCCCGAGTTGGGCGGGCCGGGTGGGACAAGAGCTCGTCTGCCTTTTCGTTGGCCAGGGTGTGAAGCCGGAGAAACCAAACCCTGTTCTCTTTACCACCAGGTCCGGCTGACGCGGCCCGCTGAGGACAATTCGGGCGCGGGCCCGATGGTTCCGTGCTTCGGAGCCGAGAAGATAAGGCACCGAGGCAGGCCGTGCCGGGCCCGACGCCGGCAAAAAACCGCCCCGGATGGGAGAACCGGGGCGGCAATTGTGGGAAGCAGTTCGGGTATCCGGGAACTGCACAGTCAGTAACTCGCCCGCGCGGGAAAAGTTTCCCGCCAGACCGATCATGCGTTCTACTTCGACGGCTGCGGCGGGACCTCGCCCGGCTTGATCACCGGCATCTGGCTGGTGTCGGCCGGCGGAGCGGTAGCGTTCTTGTCGCCCGTGGGCGGAGGCTTCAGCACACCGTCGCAAGGCGCCAGGCTGGCGGTCAGGTTGTTGGACTGATCATTGGCCTGCGCTTTCGGGGCCTGCGCTTTCGGCTGCTCGCCGGTCTGATTAGGGGTCGCGCTGGCGTCGGGTTTGACCTGGCAATCCTCGATCTGCGGATTCTCCAGCTGGGTCTGGGCCGCGGCAGTCGTTCCCGACATTTGGCCCGACATCAGGACAATGGCGAAGCCAAGAAGTGCTTTCTTCATTGGATCCTCCTTATGGATTCGGCAACCGCCGACGATCGGGGAGAGCCGTTCGCCTTGGCAGGCCGACGTCGACTCTGGCCCCGCTCGCCGTGTTTGCCACCGGGTGGCGGTGGGGCACCGGGGCATTCGTCATCCTCTTCTCGAGAGACAACGCTATCGGAGAGACAACGCATGCCGGCCGAAAAGGTTGGCTTTCGGTAGAGGCTGCGGTCTCGGCAGGGCGTGGCGCACGTACATCAAAGTTAAATGCGCGAATGCTGCCGGAGTGCTAGTCGCTCGCAGCTTGGGGGGACTCTACGAGGAGAGTCCCATGGAAATTCGAGATCTGATCGGCACACTGTCCAGGTCATTTCTGCGCCAGGGTGCCCGGCGTCCGTGGCCGATCCAGTCTTTGCGCGCCGGCGTGCCGCTCAGGCCGCGTCCGCGCCCGCCGTACCGCCCGCAGCCGCCCAGCCGGCCGGCGAGCAATTAGCTTGCCGCTTATTCAGCGCCTGCCTGTGCAACCGGTCGGCGGCATCCTCGTTATGACGATCCAAAAACATGTGGTGGCAACGATGAGACCCTTTCGGACCAACAATCATCTTTTCATTCTGGCGGCAGCGGCGGTGACCGCGGCGCCCTTCGCGGGCCTCGCCTGGCGGGCTCAACAGTGGCTTGGATGGTGACCGGGGATGAGTAGATTCCTGCCGCTCACCATCCGCTTCGTCACTGGCGGCTCAATGGTGGTTTCGTCGATCGCCGACGCAAGGAAGGCCTTGGACGGAGCCTGGAAGAACAAGGAAGCGCCCGACTATTTGGCGGCGGCGCGGCTGGTGGACGACGCCATGGCGGGCATCTGCCGTCCGGCGGTCGCCTTCGCCGCTTTCAAGCAGGCCGCCGCCCGGCAGGGCCTGCTGAGGACGGCCGACCCGAGCGCGGCACTCTCGATGCTCGACTCGCTGTGGTCTGGCGACGACCAAGGGCCGCCGCGCTGACGCGTTCTCACCTTGGCTCGTTCCTCATGCTGAGATAGGTCGGGTCGAATTCCGCAATGGCGACCAGGCGGTTCCAGTCGAGGATGTCGATCAGGTGGTTGGTCCAGTTGATGACGTTCATGCGGCGCAACGTGCCGATGACCCGATTCATATGGACGACGGAGAGACCGAGCACATCGGCGAGTTCGGCCTGCGAAAGCGGCAGATTGAAGCTCATGACCCGCGTCTTCTTCACGGCCTGCAGCCTGACGAAGAGTTCGCATATCAGATGCGCCAGATGCGCGGTCTTGGAGCGGCGTCCCATGGCCACGATCCATTCCCGGTGGATGGCGCCGTCCACCAGCGTGTCCAACCAGAGCAGCCTCGTCAAATGCGGGGCCTTTTCGGTGATTTCCCGCAACTTGCTGTGCTCCGCAGCGATGATATGGCAGGGCGACAGCGCGACGATGCCATGGTCCATGGTCTTCAGGAGAAAAGCGTGCAGATCGACGAAATCGCCGGCAACATGGAGCGCGGTGAACTGCCGGCCGCCGTCCTCCAGCACCTTGTAGCGCGCGGCAATCCCGTCGACGATGAGGGTGCTGAAAGTCGGCCTTGATCCTTCGGCGACGAGATCCTCGCCGGCGACGAAATACTTCTCCACCGATGTGGCGCTGGCCAGCAACGCCTTCTCGCTTTCGGAGAGAGCATCGTGCTGACCCAGGTTCAGATAAAGGGGTTCCAGCATGCGCGGCCGCCCGTTGTGATTTTGCAAGGGCCTAACGTTGTAGAGCCGGGCCGGGTTGCAGCGGACCACCACACCGCCGGCCGCCGGCAAAGCAGTCCCCGGCCAAGACGGTCCTTTGGAACCATGATCGCGCGCAGGGATTGAACGTCCAGGTTGCGGCGGATGCTTTCGCGGATGGAACGCTTCTACTTCGATTTGTACAACACCGTGCACACGCAAATGGACAGCGAGGGGCAGCTCTTCTCCTCACCAGAAAACGCGCGAAAGGAGGCGCTCAGGATCTTGCAGGATGTCGCGCGCGACGAGATGCCGAACAGTGATAACCTCAACATCACCATCAAAATGCGCACCGACAAGAGAGGCCAGATATTCGAGGCGTCCCTTACAGTCAAATCCGCCTGGAGCTGACCACGGAAGGCGCCAGCCGAGAGAAGCCGCGGCCCGAGCAACCATCCCGCCCGCGGCCGTTCCGCCTGTGGAGTACAAAGCATGTTCGGCGGTTTCGAAAGCGCGGAAGTCGATACGGGCGCGGCACGGACATTCGTCCGGACTGCCGGCAGCGGCCCGGCGCTGCTCCTGCTGCACGGCTTCCCCGAAACGCATCTGATGTGGCGCGACGTGGCGCCGAAGCTGATCGACCGCTTTAGCGTCGTCTGCGCCGACTTGCGCGGCTACGGCAAAAGCTCCTGTCCGCCATCCGATCCGGATCATGCGCCCTACGCCAAGCGCGCCATGGCTGCCGACCTCGCGGCGCTGATGACGAAGCTCGGCTTTGCCCGCTTCATGGTTGCCGGCCACGATCGCGGTGGGCGCGTTGCGTATCGCCTGGCGCTGGACCACCCGGACCGCATCGAGAAGCTTGCCGTGCTCGACATCGTACCCACCGCCGATATCTGGGACAGGGCCGACGCCCGGCTGGCGCTGGGCTATTGGCCCTGGTCGCTCTTGGCGCAAGCCGAGCCGCTGCCGGAGACGATCATGACGGCGGCCGCGGATGCGATCGTCGACAGCGCGCTGGCTGGCTGGGGTTCCTCGCCCGCCGCCTTTCCCGCCGAGGTCCGGAAGGCTTATGCCGAGGCCTTGCGCGATCCAGCCCACGCGCACGCCATCTGCGAGGAATACCGTGCGGCAGCGACGCTCGACCGTGAGCACGACCATGCCGACCGCAAAGCCGGCCGGCGCATCGGCTGCCCGATGCTTGCGCTATGGAGCGGACATGGCGCGCTCGCCGAATGGTACGCGCGAGAGGGCGGTCCGCTGGCACTGTGGCGGGAGTGGGCCGACGACGTCAGCGGCGGGGTCAGCGGCGGGACGATGCCCGGCGGGCATTTCTTTCCCGAAGAAGCCCCGGCCGAGACAGCCGCAAGGCTCGGCGAGTTTTTTGCGGCTATAGGCCGTAGGCCAGGGTGAGGTAAATCGCCGGCGCAACGATCAGGCAAAGCGCCATCACAATCACCACGGCATTGCCAAGGCGCTCGGCGCGCCGGGCGATGTCGGTGACATCGTCGTCGTCGTTGAGGAATTGGAGAATCGAGGTGTCGGCGAGGACGGAGAGGCGATTGTCGTTCGCGGGCAGGCTTTCGGGCTCTCGCAGATTGGGCTTGGCAGAAATAAAGGTCAAAACGTCGTCTCGCTTTCGAAGCCGGCCGCACGACTTCCTGGTTCCAATGATTGTGGATGGTATTGGATGCCCGCCATTTGCGCGGAAACGGCGGGCACCCAAAACGGCGCCGATGAAGGGGACTTCGTCGACGACCGCTACCAACTCGAAGCCTCCGCTTTGGTTGCCGTCGAGGGCCCAATGCGCGAGCCACTCCGACTTCAGTCGTAGGAAAGAGACCGACCGTGGCCCCGGGCCCTGGCGCCCGCGCGGACCGGCGACGCACGACAAGGCTGTTGCGGCATGGTCGGGCTAAAAGGATTCACGAAATATTTCGTGGGGGAACATCGATCGCGGGCAGCGGTTCTCGTTACTCAAGGCGGTCGAACCTCCTTGAATCAAACCCCGAAGACCAATCCCCAACGGAGCTGCAGATATGCCTAATCAAGGCGGAACTCACCAACAGCACGTCAGAGCAGGCCAGCAGAGCCAAAAGAACCGCGACGATCAGCGCCGCGGCCAGCAGCAGGCCGAGGACCGCAACATGCGTCAGCAGGATTCAGGTCAGCACCGGGGCGGCAGCGGCAACTTCGCCGAAGACCGCGAACGTGCATCCGAAGCCGGCCGCAAGGGCGGCCAGCGCTGAGCTTTAAGCAGGCGTCCCGCGATCCCTTCGCGGGACGCCGCCCAGAACATCCAATTTGGAACTTCTTCCCCTCCCCTTGGTTCCTCCGAAACCCCGGCGGCTCGGCCGTCGGCAGGACGTTTGAACGGAGGCAACAATGTCCGTGCGCACACTTCACCCCGAACGTGTCGATGAGACACGTATGCAGGCCTATTCGACCTTCGCTCCGCTGCTCATCACCGCCCTGAGCCAGAAGCTGGCGCGCTGCCAAGGCAAGAGCGAGATGGACAAGGTCGAGGCGTCCCTCATCCGCGTCATCGAAGAAGCGGACGTCGTCACGGGAGACGTCGAGGCAATGAAGGAGTTCGCGATCGAACTCGTCGTGTCCACGCTGCGCAATGTGCGCGAGCATCCCGACGCCAAACAGGATGTGGAACAGATCGACGGCCGCCGCACGCAAGGACGCTCGGAGAACCCGGACACGCTGGAAGAACAATTGCAGTCCGGTCTCGAAGACAGTTTCCCGGCGAGTGATCCGCCCGCGGTCGTCTCCACCGCCATCAGCGGTGGCGCGAAGGACATCGTCGGCACCGACGAAGTGCTGCGCCGCCAGAAGGAAGCTGCCGAGCGCGGGCACGAAAACGAGAAGGCATAGCCTCAGCCCCGCACGACCGCAGCCGCCCGTTTCAGGCGCCCTGCCTCATCGCGGTCCAGCTCGGCGAAGGAACCAGTCCTTTCGCCAAGGGTTGGTTATCGGAAGGAGAAAACGATGGATAAAAGCAAACTTCCACATCGCCCGGGCGCTGGCCGAACGGCACAAGACGCAAGGCTGCCGACCAAGGGCGGCGACGATCCGGACGTGCGGTTCCTGGCCGAGAACACCGACCTTTCACCGAAGCAGGCGCGCGAGCTGATCCGCGAGCACGGGCATGACCGCGACAAGCTGCTTGAAATCGCACGAACCATGAAGGCCGAGGGCTGACCGGCTCTCTGAAAGCGAGGCAACGATGAGCAACTCACCCCGTACGGGACGTCCAGGCACATCCGATCAATGGCCACGTTGGGAAGGTCCGAAAGCCAATCGGCCGAGAGGCTATCTCCCAGCCAAGGACGATCCCGACAAGGATCGCGACGCGGCCGGCGAGAACAACCAGGACCCCGAGCGGTCCGATCTCGGCGACGCGGTCAAAACGAAGAAGGAGCCGTAGGGCGGCTCCTCTCAGCCCAACAGGAGAAGAAAAAATGCCACGCGGAGACAAATCGAAATACACCGACAAGCAGGAGCGCAAGGCCGACCATATCGCCGAGGGCTACGAAAAGCGCGGCGTCTCCGAGAAGGAAGCCGAGCGGCGGGCCTGGGCGACCGTCAACAAGGACGATGGCGGCGGCAAGAAGGCGGGCGGCTCGGGCCGCGGCAAGCACACCGGCCATCCGGCAGCGCACAAGGGCGGCAAGGCCGGCGGCAAAGCGTCAAGCTCGCGCTCGGCGGCCGAGCGTTCTGCTTCCGCCAAGAAGGCGGCGGCGACGCGCAAACGCAACGCGGAGCACCACGCCCAACATTAGGCGTGGGTTCGCCTTCTCCCCTGCCCGAGACGGCGGACAGGCGCGCAGCGCCGAGACGATAGAGACGAAACGAGGCGCTGGGAAACTGGCGCCTCATTGCCGCGGCGGTCCTTCCAGCAGCATCCCGACGGTTCGCGGTCACCTTCTCCCTCAAGGAAAAAAGGGAAGATCTAAAGCGGCATCTCCGAAGTCTGCTTGACCGTCTGGCTGGGAACGTCGGTCTTGACGTTCTGCACCCCCTTGATGCGACTTAAGTGCTCCGACTGGAAGCGGCGATAGTCCTCGATGCCCGCCGCCACAACCCGCACCATAGCGTCGCAATCGCCCAGCATCAGATAGCATTCCAGCACCTCGGGCAGCTTGCCCACCTCCCTGGCGAAATGCTCGATCGTGTCCTCGTCCTGCTGCTTCAGCCAGATGCGAGTGAAGAAGGTATGACCGCGACCGATCTTGGCCGGGTTGAGCACCGCGACATAGCGGTCGATGACGCCAGCCTCCTCCAGCAATTTTACGCGCCTCAGACAGGGTGACGGCGACAGGCCGACCTCTCTCGCAAGATCGTTGTTGGCCATGCGTCCGTCGCGCTGCAGGGCGCGCAGGATCCGCTTGTCGATCTCATCCAGCTTCATGGCGTCTGATTCCAGTATTGGCTTAATTCTCGCTATCCAATGCCAACCCTTGGCAGAAACGGCGCATCTTCGCAACCCGATTGCGGAGCATTTCGGCTATGGTGGCCAGCGATAACCGACCATCGAGCAACCGGAGAAGGCCGCCCCGCAAGGCTGGCCGAAGAAGAGCCATGAGCGTTTCCGAGATAACCCTGGGCCACCCTCCCGCCGAAGCACGCGGCGCCGAATTCCGGCGGGGCGCCGCCGCCTCGACGCCGGTGCTGCTTGGCATTGTCCCCTACGCACTCGTGCTGGGCGCGCAGGCCGCGCAGAAGGGCTTGAGCGTCGTCGAGGTGCCGTTGATGACGGGCCTCAACTTCGCCGGCGGCTCCGAATTTGCCGCCATCCAGCTCTGGACCTCGCCGCCGCATGTGCTGTTGATCGCCGCCATCACATTGCTGGTCAACAGCCGGCATTTCCTGATGGGCGCGGCACTTGCGCCGTTCCTGCGCCACCTGCCCAAGCGCAAGGCGCTGCCCGCGCTGTTCTTGATGTGCGACGAGAGCTGGGCGCTCGGGCTCGCCGACGCGAAGCGCCGCGCGGCCAGCGGACTGCGGCCAGCCTTCAGCCTCGCCTACTATGCGGGAACTGCCCTTCCCTTCTATCTTGCCTGGGTGATTTTCACGACCTGCGGAGCGGCGCTCGGGCCGGTGCTTGGCAACGTCGAGCGCTACGGCTTCGCCATGGCCTTCCCGGCAGTGTTCCTGGTGCTGCTGCGCGGCATGTGGAAGGGTTTTGCCGCGGCGCGCCCCTGGCTTGTCAGCCTAGTGGTGGCGGCGGCAACTTATCTGGTCGTTCCGGGCGCCTGGTACGTGGCGACAGGCGCGCTGTCCGGGTTGGTGTCCGCCTGGCTTCTGGCAGGTGAGAAATGATCGAGCCCTGGACCGTTCTCGCCATCCTTGCCATGGCCGGCGTCACCTATTTGACGCGGATCGGCGGCTATGTCGTGCTCAGGAACCGCACGCTCAGCCCACGCGCCACCGCCGTGATGGAAGCCGCGCCCGGCTGCGTGCTGATCTCGGTGATCGCGCCCGACTTCGTGTCGAAGAATCCGGCCGATCTGGCGGCGCTCGTCATCACATTGCTCGCGGCGACAAGACTGTCGATGCTGCCGACGGTGGTCATCGGCGTGGCTTCGGCCGGGGTATTGCGGTGGGTGATGGGGTAAACGCCGGCGGCCCCCCTCTGCCATGCCGGGGCATCTCCCCCAAGGAGGAGATTGGCTCTCCATCGCATCAACTGCCGTAGACCCCAATTTCGCCAGACGCGATCGCAGCGGTCTCGTCGATCCTGCCCAGATGCTTTTCCAGCGCCGGTCCAGCGGGTCGGGGTCCTGCGGGTCGATGATCGCGGGACCATTGTATCGGGCGAAAATGCCGAGCTGATCCAGGCCGAGCTGCTGTTCGATCTCGGCAATCGCGGAGGGTGCTCGCAATTTTAGCCGTGGCTTAATTTGCGACACCCACCCGGGCTTGTGGCTTCTCAGCCGCGGCCCGCGCCACGATCGCCTCCAGCGGCTCTGGCCGGTGCAGGAAATAGCCTTGGCCATAGCCGACGCCCATGCCGACGAGGATCTCCAGCGCGCTTTTCCCCTCGACCTTCTCGGCCACGACGGCGCAGCCCATCGAGCGGGCGATGCCGGCGATTGCCGAGACGATCTCGCGGTCGAAGCGGCTGTCGGCGATGTGCTGGACGAAGGAGCCGTCAATCTTGATCGCATCGATAGGAAAGCGCCGCAGATATTCGAACGAGCTCATGCCGGCGCCGAAATCGTCGAGGCTGACACGGCAATGGCGCAGCCTTGCCCGGCGCACGAATTCCTCCGCTGCGTCGAAATTGGTGACAGCCGCGGTCTCGGTGATCTCGAAGCCGATTGCAGACGGCGGCGCGCCGTTCTCGGCGATCGCCGCGTCGACGAAATCCCAAAGCTGCGGATCGGAGAGCGTCTGCGCCGACAGGTTGAAGCCGAGCGAGACGGCGCCGGAGAGCATCGCCCTGCCATGGCGCGACAGCGCCGTGCGGATGATCCAGCGGTCGAGCCGGGCGGCAAGCCCGAAGCGTTCGGCCACCGGCATGAACTCGCCCGGCAAGATCAGCTTGCCGTTGCGCGCCTCGAGCCGCGCCAGCACCTCGACATGGCGGCTGTCTTGCCAGGGCCTGCCGAGGCGATGGATCTCCTGGCCGAACAGCTTCAACCGGCTGTCCTCCATGGCATCGACCAGATCGGCGGCAAGCCGCGCGGCGTTGAGGCCGCCGGCTCCGGAAGCTGTTTCGGCCGAGAACACGGCGAAGCGGTCGCGCCCGCCGGCTTTGGCGGCGTAGCAGGCATCGTCGGCGCAGGCGAGCGCATCGGTTACCGTCGTTCGGGGATCGCGCACGAAGGCGATGCCGATGCTGGCGGCCAGCCTGCGGGACGACACGGCGGAGCCGAGATCGGCGTCGCGCACCGCGGCGAGCACGGCACGCGCCAGCCGCTCGGCGCAAGCGTCGCTGCAGTTCGGAACCAGCAGCGCGAATTCGTCGCCGCCGAGGCGCGCGGCGTGCGCCGAAGGCGGCAGGCTGGCGCGGATGCCGCCGGCGACGCTCTTCAGCGCGATATCGCCCGCGGCATGGCCGGCATAGTCGTTCAGCGCCTTGAAGTAGTCGAGGTCGACATAAAAGACGGCAAGCGGCAGCCGGTCCGCCGCGCCGATGTTTTCGGCGAGCAGCCGGTCGAAGGCCGAGCGGTTCCACAGCCCGGTCAGCGCATCGTGATGGGCGGCGTAAGCGAGCTCCTCGGCGCGCTTCGTCTCGTCGGTGATGTCGCGTACCGTGCCGAGGATCTGGCCGGCCGAGCCGGCGCCGGCGATCAAACGCACCAGCGACTCGACATGGCGGACCGAGCCGTCGCGCCGGACGATACGGTATTGCGTGGCGGTCACGCTTTTCGAGCCCGGCGGCGGCAGATGCGCGCGCTCGGTGGCCTCCTTGTCGTCCGGGTGGAGATAGGTGTGCCAGAGATCGGCCGTCACCTCGTCGGTATCGCTGACCAGGCCGAAGATCTCCCTGGTGCGCGGGTCCCAATAGCTCTTGTTGGTGCCGATATCGTAGTGCCAGATGCCGGTGCCGCTGGCGGCGAGCGCGAGCCGCAAGTGGACATTGACCTGCTCAAGCGCGGCCTCGGCCTCCTTCTGCCTGGTGATATCGGTCTGCACGCCCATCAGGCGCAGCGGCTTGCCCTCGGCATCGCGCTCGACGATGCCGCCGCGGTCAAGCACCCAGACCCAGCGGCCGTCCTTGTGCTTCAGCCGTAGTTCCGTCTCGATCGACTCGGTGTCACCAGCGATATGGCGGTCGCCGCTCGCCAGTGCTCGCTCGCAGTCGTCGGGATGAGTGAGCTTCAGCCACAGATCGGAGGTATCGAGCTCGCCCTCGGCATAACCCAGCATCTTCCACCAGGTCGGCGAATAGTAGCAATCGCCCGTCGCGAGATTCCAGTCCCATAGGCCGAGCTGGGCGCGATCGAGCGCCAGCGCCCAGAATTCGCCGTTGCGTTTGGTGTCGTCCGCCATGCCCTCGTTCTTGCCGTCCCCGTTCGGGCATAGTGCATGAAAGCTGACAAAAAAGGGTTACTGGGGTGAAGCTGCCAATCTCCCCGCTTTTTGGAGGAAAGATCCGGCAGAACAGGGGGGCGCGAAGGATCGCGGCCCATCTGCTTCGTCATCCGAGGGCGAAGCAAGGAGCGAAGCGACGCGCGCAGACCCTGGGATTCATGCCGTTACGCTAAAGCGTTGCAACAGCTACAGTATTCTGCGCTGCCGAACTCTACGCCAAAGGTCATCGAATGGATCCTCGGGTCAAGCTCGAGGATGACGAAGCAGAAGCTCCGCCGCTTTCGCCAATCGCAGACGCCCTTACCCCGCCGCCAGCCTTCGCCGCACCACCGCCGCGTGGAAACGCGCGCCATGCAGCAGGCCTTCATCGTTGAAATCGTAGGCCGGGTTGTGCAGCGGGGCGGAATTGCCGTTGCCGAGGAAGACGAAACAGCCGGGCACTTCGGTGAGGAAGCGGGCGAAATCCTCCGAGGCGGTCATCGGCTCGGCGGCGATGCCGACGGCATCGCCGGCCAGCACCGTTCGGGCCGCAACAAGCGCCTCATTCACCAGCGCCGCGTCGTTGATCAAGGGCACGAACTCGCGCGTGTAAGTAACGTCAGCCGCTACGTTATAGGCCTGCGCAGTGCCTTCGGCGATGCGGCGCATCTCCTTCTCGATCGCCGCGCTCACCTCGGGCCGGAAACTGCGGCAGTCGCCAAGGATGCGGGCGAGGCCGGGCAGCGCGTTGCGGGTGCCGTCGGTGCTGAGCTCGGTGACCGAGACGACGCCGATATCGACGGGGCTCAGGCGCCGCGAGACGATGGTCTGCAGGTTGACGACCAAGCGCGCAGGCGGCAACCAGCGTCTCGCGAGCGTCGTGCGGCCTGGCGGCGTGGCCGCCCAAGCCTTTCAGCACGATCTCGAAATTGTCCTCGGCCGACATGGCGGGGCCGGGCCGGGCCTCGAAATGGCCGATGGGCAAGCCCGGCATATTGTGCAGCCCGAAGATTTCCTCGAAGGGAAAGCGTTCGATGAGCCCGTCTTCGATCATCGCAAGCGCGCCTCTGCCCCACTCCTCGGCCGGCTGGAAGATGAACCGCACCGTGCCGTCGAAGCCCCCTTCTTCCGCCAGCAGCTTCGCCGCGCCGAGCAGCATGGCGGTGTGGCCGTCATGGCCGCACGCATGCATGGTGCCGGGCGTCTGCGAGGTCCAGGCTCGCGTCCCTTGCTCGGCGATGCGCAGCGCATCCATGTCGGCGCGCAGCGCAATCGCGCGATTGCCGCTGCCCCTGGCCAGCGTGCCGACAACGCCGGTGCCGCCGATGCCTTCCGCGACTTCGAGCCCGAAGGCGCGAAGCTTCTCCGCCACGAAGGCGGCGGTGCGCTTTTCCTCGAAGCCGAATTCCGGGTGGGCGTGGAGGTCGCGCCGCCAGGCCGTCATCGCGCGATGCAGCTGCTGCTGGTCGAGGTCAGCCATCTTCTCTTTCCCCAGCGCTCGTTCCAGGCGAGTCTTCCCGAAGCTGCGCTTCGTTTCCATCGATTCCGGAGGGAAGCCCGCTTTCCTGAAAATCCTTCAGGCGATCTGCAGCTCCAGCTCCCGCGGCACCGCCCCGACCAGCTCGGTGTAACGGCCGGCGTCGGTCGCGCCTTCCGAATTGATGACGAGGACACGCGACGTAGCATCGAGCCCGAGAGCCGCGCGCATGCCCTTGTCTCCGGCTGCGCGGATCAGCCCGGCAAGCCCCGCGCCGCCGCTCTCGCCGGAAACGATGGCCGGATCGTTGCCCAAGGGCCGGGCCAGCCGGTTCATCACCGCGACCGCGTCGTCTTCGTCGACGGTCATGAAGGCGTCGCCGACGCGGGCCAGCACCCGCCAGGCGATCAGGGACGGCTCGGCGCATTCCAGCATCGCCATCACCGTCGACCGCTGAGGAGCGATCGTTACGGGACGGCCGGCCTCCACCGAGGCGTAGACGCAAGCCGAGCGCCTCGGCTCGACCACCACGGCCTTCGGCCGCCCCTCGCCGAGCAGAATTGCCATATAGCCCGCAAGCGCCGCCGCAAAACCGCCGACGCCGGCCTGCAGGAAGACGTGCGTGGGCGGTTCGGCCATGTGCCGCAGCGCCTCGCGCACGATCACCGTGTAGCCCTGCATGACAAGCCCCGGAATGCGCTCGTAGCCACGCCAGGAGGTGTTGGAGACGATCTTCCAGCCGCGCTCGGCGCCGACCCGGGCGACTTCGCGGACCGCCTGATCATAACCGCCCTCGACCTTCACGATCTCGGCGCCGAAGCGGGCGATGGCCGCCACGCGCTCGGCGCTGACGCCGGCATGGACGTAGATGACCGAACGCGCGCCAACGAGGCCTGCCCCCTGCGCGACCGATCGGCCGTGGTTGCCATCGGTGGCGCAGCAGAAGGTCATCTGGGCGGCGATAGCGCGCAGCTTCGGATCGTTGATTTCGCAGATATCGACTTCGCGACCGAAGCGCTTGCCGGCCTCTTCCAGCACCAGCCGCATGACGGCATAGGCGCCGCCCAGCGCCTTGAAGCTGCCAAGGCCAAGACGCTGGCCCTCGTCCTTGACATGCAGTGCTGCGATGCCGAGGCCATTGGCGAGCGCCGGCAAGGCATAGAGAGGCGTTTCGGCATGGTCGTCGCGCGCCCTCAGATAATGCTCGGCCCGTTCGGCGCCCGCCAGGCTGAGGGCCTCGGCGTCGGCCGGCACCAGCGGCTGGTTGTGTTCGGGGCGCGGGTTGATGAGCAGCATGCTATTCTTTCTTCGATACACTGAACTTTTTTGACGCGCGCGAGAATTGCGCTCCCTGATCTGGCTAGTGATTGAAGTTTGTTTCGATCAGATGTCGCCGGATTCCCGCCTTGGTGGCACGCAACGTTTCGAGATGACTATTTTTGGTGGTGTTTCGCCTTGGCGGCACCTGCCGTCGACAACATACCGTTTGGTTCCCGCGATCAGTCGGCTGCCAGCCGGGCGGCGACGCCAAGCAGGACATTGGCGCCGGCAACCAGCTCGTCGGCGGCGGTGGACTCGGCCGGATTGTGGCTGATGCCGCCCCGGCTCGGCACGAAGATCATCGCGGACGGCGCAATACGGGCAATCATCTGCGCGTCGTGCCCCGCGCCCGACGTCATGCGCCGGCACGAAAGGCCGGCGGCTCTGGCACCATCCTCGATCAGCGAGACGATGCCGGCATCGAACGTCACCGGCTCGAAGCGCGCCAGGCTTTCGGCATGGATGGTGACGCCGGCGCTTGCGGCAAGGTCGTCGAGGGAGGCGGCGAGCGCCGCTTCGGCTTCGCGAAGATGCATTTCGTTCGGATCGCGAAGGTCGATGGTGAAGATCGCCCGCGACGGGATGATGTTGATCGCGTTTGGCTCGAAAGCGATGGTGCCGACGGTGGCGACCGTGGGTGTCGGCGAGGCGCTGGCCCGGTCCGCGAGGAAGCTGATCACCCGCGCGGCGGCGACGCCGGCATCCTGGCGCATCGACATCGGCGTGGTGCCGGCATGGTTGGCCACGCCGTCGATGGTTATGCGCTGCCAGGAAATGCCCTGCAGGTTCTCGACCGCGCCGATGGCGATGCCCTCGCGCTCCAGCACCGGCCCCTGTTCGACATGCAGCTCGACATAGACATGCGCTTGAGGAAGCCGGGCTGATGTCGGCCGGCATAACCGATGCGCTCCAACTCCCTGCCCAGCACCGAGCCGTCGGTGCCGATCGAGGCCAGCGCCTCTTCGATATCCCGGCCGGCGGCAAAGACCAGCGAGCCCATCATATCAGGCGAATAGCGCACGCCCTCCTCATTGGTGAAGGCGGCGACCACAAGCGGGCGCGCCGGCGCAAATCCTGCCTCCTTCAGGGTCTCGATTGCTTCGAGGCCGGCAAGCACGCCGTAGCAGCCGTCATAGATGCCGGCGTCGATCACCGTGTCGATGTGCGAGCCGAGCATCACCGCTTCCTGGCCTGCCTCGGCGTCGCCCTGCCAGATGCCGAAGATGTTGCCCATGCGATCGATGGCAACGTCGAGCTCTGCCTCTTCCAGCCAACCGACAAGGCGGTCGCGGCCAAGCTTGTCCATGTCGGAGGCGGCAACGCGGACGAGCCGGCCCTGCGCATCGCGACCGAGGCTGCCGAGCTCCTCGATACGGCCAAGCAGACGGTCGGCATTGATCGTCAGATTGCTCATGCCGGCTGCCTCGCCAGCGCAACCTCGTCCGGCGCCATCCCGACCAGCTCGGCATAGCGGCCGGGGTCTGTCGCACCTTCGGAATTGATGATGAGCACGCGCGAATGGGCATCGAGGCCGAGAGCCCCGCGCATCTTCTTGT
The DNA here is from genome assembly GCF_002294795.1 of Mesorhizobium sp. WSM3866. NCBI lineage: Bacteria > Pseudomonadati > Pseudomonadota > Alphaproteobacteria > Hyphomicrobiales > Phyllobacteriaceae > Mesorhizobium > Mesorhizobium sp. WSM3866. The sequence continues at coordinate 18,553 of NZ_NSGC01000008.1, forward strand.
CGCCGGCAGCGCGGATCAGCCCGGCGAGCCCCGCCCCGCCGCTCTCGCCGGAAACGATCGCCGGATCAGTGCCTGAAGGCCGCGCCAGGCGGTTCATCACCGAAACCGCGTCGTCCTCGTCCACGGTCATGAAAGCATCGCCGAGCCGCGACAGGACGCGCCAGGCGACCAATGACGGCTCGTAACATTCGAGCATCGCCATCACCGTGGGCTTGCTGTGCGCAATCGCGACTGGACGCCCCGCCTTCGCGGTGGCGTAGACGCACGCCGCCCGCGCGGGCTCGACCACGATTGCCGCAGGGCGATCCTCGCCAAGCACGATGGCGAAATGGCCGGCCACCGCCGCGGCGAGGCCGCCGACGCCGGCCTGCAGGAAGACGTGGGTGGGCGGCTGCGGCAAGCGCCTCAGCGCTTCGCGCACGATAACGGTGTAGCCCTGCATCACCAGCCCCGGGATGCGCTCATAGCCCGGCCAGGATGTGTCGGAGACGACGGTCCAGCCGCGCTCGGCGGCGACACGGGCGGCTTCCCTGACCGACTGGTCGTAATCGCCGGCGATGCGCACGATCTCGGCGCCGAAGCGGGCAATCGCCGCGACGCGTTCGTTGCTGACGCCCGAATGGACGAAGATGACGGAGCGCGCACCGACCAGGCCGGCGCCTTGCGCTACCGAGCGTCCATGATTGCCGTCGGTCGCGCAGGCGAAGGTCATGCCCGAGGCAATCGCCTTTACGTCGGGCCCATGCAGTTCCGCAACATCGATGGCACGGCCGAGCCGTTTCCCAGCCTCTTCCAGCACCAGTCGGATGACGGCGTAGGCGCCGCCCAGCGCCTTGAAGCTGCCGAGGCCGAGGCGCTTGCCCTCATCCTTGACATACAGCGAGCCGACGCCGAGTTCGCCGGCCAGCGCCGGCAAGGCATACAGCGGCGTCTCGGCATGGTTGTCGCGTGCGGCCAGGAAGCGCTCGGCGTCGGCGGCTCCGGCGAGCCCAAGCGTCGCGGCGTCTTGTTCGGTCAGCGGCTGGCGATGGCTCGGGTGGTGGTTGAGCAGGAACATGGATCGGCTTTCTCTGTCTTGTTGGCTGAAATTTATTGCAAGTCCAGTGAGAAAGGCGCTCTGTTTCGGCACCTGAAATGCAAGTTTGTTTCGTTCAGATGCTGTCATGTCCATTTTGCCCGACCTCGACGCCTTCGACCGCGCCATCCTCGCCATCCTGCAGAAGGACAACAGCACGCCCCAGCGCATTATCGGCGAGACGGTGAACCTCTCGGCGCCGGCCGTGCAGCGGCGCATCAAGCGCATGGAGGAAATGGGCGTCATCCGCGCCAATGTCGCGCTGGTCGATCCGGCCAAGGTCGGCCATCCGATCACCATCTTCGTCGAGGTCGAGGTGGAGAGCGAGCGGGCCGAGCTGATCGACGCCGCCAAGCGCGGCTTCGCCGCGGTGCCCGAAGTACAGCAGTGCTATTACGTGACCGGCGAGGCCGACTTCATCCTGGTCGTCACCGTGGCGACGATGGCCGACTACGAGGCGCTGACCCGGCGATTGTTTTTGGAGAACAACAACGTCAGGCGGTTTCGCACGTTCGTTGCGATGGATCGGGTAAAGGTCGGGCTGGAGGTGCCGGTGGGCGCACCTCACTCAACATGATCCCTCGGGGCATTTCGTATCGCGGCATGATACTCTGCGCTTGATCTCGCAGACGTATCATGCAAAGATACGTTGCGAGGGGCAGTGGATGATACGTTCGTTCACAGACAAGACCACTGAAGCGATTCGACAGGCAAAGCTCCGAAAGGATTTCCGGCAGATCTCATTCGTGTCGCTCAGCGGAAACTGTTCATGCTGGACAACGCAGCCGAACTGGCCGACCTCAAAGTCCCACCGGGAAATCGGCTTGAAGCGCTGAAGGGCGATCGCGCCGGTCAGTACTCAATCCGTATCAACGACCAATTTCGTGTTTGCTTTCGGTGGACCGATGGAGGAGCGGACAATGTGGAGATCACCGACTACCATTAGCTAAACCAACAGCTCTGTCGACAGGAGCGGAACCAATGATCAACCTCGATAAGCCTATTCATCCCGGCGAGATATTGCGGGCCGAGTTCCTAGAGCCACTCGACCTGAAGCCATACACCCTGGCGAAAAAGCTTCACGTCCCACGTACCCGTATCGAGCGCCTCGCCAACGAGACCACGCCCGTTACGCCGGACACCGCTCTGCGTCTCGCCAAATTCTTTGGGACCACGCCACAGTTCTGGATGAACATGCAAGCCAGTTACGACCTGGCCGTGGAGGGCGCGTCGCTGCAGGAAGAGCTCAAGGAAATTAAACGGTTCGAGGCGGCTGCTTAAGAGCTCTTGCCGCCCTCCCTCCCCAGCAACCGCGCATAGATCTCCCCAACGATCCCGCGCCGGAAGATCAGCACGCAGACCATGAAGATCACGCCGGTCGCTATCGTCACCGGGAAGCCGGAGGTGGCAAGGGTGTTCTCGAGGCCGACGACGAGGCCGGCGCCGACCACCGGGCCGACCATGGTGCCGATGCCGCCAAGAAGCGTCATCAGGATGACCTCGCCCGACATCTGCCAGGTGACGTCGGTGAGGGTCGCGAACTGGAAGACGGTCGCCTTCACCGCGCCGGCGAGGCCGGCAAGGGCCGCCGACATGACGAAGGCGGCGAGCTTGTAGCGGCCGACGGAATAGCCGAGCGAAATGGCACGGTTCTCGTTCTCGCGGATCGAGCGCAGGATCATGCCGAAGGGCGAGTTGACGATGCGCCAGATGGCGAAGAGGCCGATCAGGAAGATGGCGAGCACGAAGAAATACATGTTCATCGGCACGTTGAGGTCGAGCATGCCGAAGAGATGGCCCCGCGGCACGCCCTGGATGCCGTCCTCGCCTTCGGTGAAGGGCGCCTGCACGCAGAAGAAATAGAACATCTGCGCCATCGCCAGCGTGATCATGGCGAAATAGATGCCTTGCCGGCGGATGGCGAGGAAGCCGACGACGAGGCCCATGCCTGCCGCGCCCGCAGCGCCGAGCAGGATGCCGGCCTCCGGCGGCCAGCCCCAGGCTTTCACGGCATAGGCGCAGAAATAGGCGGCGCCGCCAAAGAAGGCGGCGTGGCCGAAGGAGAGCAGCCCGGTGTAGCCGAGGAGCAGGTTGAAGGCGCAGGCGAACAGCGCGAAGCACAGCATCTTCATGACGAAGATCGGATAGATGAGGAAGGGGGCGGCGATGAGCGCCACGACCCCCAGCGCCACAAGCGCCCGTTCCAGCCGGACGGAGGCAGCGGCGCGCTCTGCGTGAAGGGTCGCCTCGCTCATCTTACGCGTCCCTTCCGAACAGGCCCGCGGGGCGGAGCAAAAGCACGATCGCCATGATGACGAAGACCACCAGATTCGAGGCCTCCGGATAGAAAACTTTGGTCAGGCCCTCGGCAAGGCCGAGCATGTAGCCGGTGACGATGGCGCCGAGGATCGAGCCCATGCCGCCGACCACGACGACGGCGAAGACGACGATGATGAGGTCCGATCCCATCAGCGGGCTGACCTGGTAGACGGGTGCCGCAAGGATGCCGGCCAGCCCGGCAAGTGCTGCGCCCAGCCCATAAGTGAGCGTCAGCAGCAGCGGCACGTTGACGCCGAAAGCCTGCACCAGCTCGGGGTTCTCCGTGGCGGCGCGCAGATAGGAGCCGAGCCTGGTCTTTTCGATCAGCAGCCAGGTGCCGATGCAGACGATGAGCGAGGCCACCACCACCCAGCCGCGGTAATTGGGCAGGAACATGAAGCCGAGATTGGTGCCCCCGGCAAGCAGGGTCGGCACCGCGTAAGGATTGCCGGAGACGCCATAATAGAAGCGGAACACGCCTTCGATGACCAGCGCAAGGCCGAAGGTGAAAAGCAGGCCATAGAGCGGGTCGAGCCGGTAGAGCCGCGACAGCGCTACGCGCTCCACCACGATGCCGAACAGGCCGACGGCCAAAGGCACGATGATCAGCGCCGGCCAGTAGCCGATGCCGAGATGGACGAGCAGCAGATAGCCGATGAAGGCGCCGAACATATAGAGCGCGCCATGGGCGAAGTTGATGATGCGCAAGAGCCCGAAGATGACGGCCAGCCCGAGGCTGAGCATGGCGTAAAAAGAGCCGTTGATCAGGCCGACAAGCAGTTGGCCGAGCAAGGCTTGGATGGGGATGCCGAAGATCATGGTCATTTGGCCATCATACCCCCAGCACCTCGTGCAGTTTGTCGGTGTGCGCGGAAAGCTGGCCAACCGGGAAACCTTCCACCACCTTGCCGTGATCCATCAGGTAGAAGCGATCGGCGATGCGGGCGGCGAAGCGGAAATTCTGCTCGACCAAAAGGATGGTCATGCCACGCTTCTTCAGCGTCGCCAGCAATTCGCCGATGCGCTGGACGATGACCGGCGCCAGGCCCTCGGTCGGCTCGTCGAGCAAAAGCATTTCGACGCCGGTCCTCAGGACGCGGGCGATCGCCAGCATCTGCTGCTCGCCGCCGGAAAGCTTCGTGCCCTGGCTGTTGCGACGTTCCTTGAGGTTGGGGAAGAGCTCGAAGATCTCGTCCACGCTCATGCCGCCCTTGGCCACCATCGGCGGCAGGATCAGATTTTCGTCGACGGTGAGCGTGGCGAAGATGCCGCGCTCCTCCGGCACGAAGCCGATGCCCTGGTGGGCGACGCGATGCAGCGGCAGGCGGATCAGGTCCTTGCCGTTGAAAGTGACGCTGCCCGTCCGTTTGCGGATCAGCCCCATGATGGCGCGCAGCGTCGTCGTCTTGCCGACGCCGTTGCGGCCAAGCAGCGTAACCGTCTCGCCGCGCAGGACTTCGAGGTTGACGCCGTGCAGCGCATGGCCCTCGCCGTACCAGGCATGAAGGTCGCGCACGGCAAGCAGTGGCTCACTCATGCTCGGTCCCCATATAGGCGACGCGCACGCGCTCGTCCTGGCTCACAGTCGCGTAGTCGCCGGCGGCAAGCACCTGGCCGCGCTGCATGACGGTGATCCAGTCGCAGAGATCGGCAACGACGGTGAGGTTGTGCTCGACCATCAGCACGGCGCGGTCTTTCGCCAGCGAGCGGATGATGCCTGAGATCGTGCCCACATCCTCATGCCCCATGCCGGCCATCGGCTCGTCGAGCAGCAGAACTTTTGGATCGAGCGCCAGCGTGGTGGCGATTTCCAGCACACGCTTCCTGCCATAGGAGAGATCGCCCGCCAGCCGATGCGCGGCGTCGTCGAGCCCGACTATGGCTAGCAGCTCGCGCGCCCGGGGCGTCAGCTGGTCCAGCGCCGAGACCGGGCGCCAGAACTGATAGCCCAGCCCGCCCGGACGCTGCAGCGCGACGCGCACATTGTCGAGCACGCTGAGATGCGGAAAGATCGCCGATATCTGGAAGGAGCGTACAAGGCCCATGCGCGCCACCTTGGCCGGCGGCGTGCGGGTGATGTCGGTGCCGAGCAGCTGGATGGTGCCGCTGGTCGGCTGCAGGAATTTGGTCAACAGGTTGAAGATGGTGGTCTTGCCGGCGCCGTTCGGGCCGATCAAGGCATGGATCCTGCCGTGGTGGACGTCGAGGTCGACATCCTTCACGGCGACGAATCCGGCGAAGTCGCGCCGCAGGCCGCGGGCGGAAAGCACCACCCGCGGCGTCTGGTCGATGCCGTCCCGGCGGACGGCGGTGGCGGTGTCGAGCGTCACTTGCTGACGAGCGGGCAGCCGCTGTCCTCGGCTTTCATGAAGGCCTTGTCGCCGGGAATGGTCGCCAGGTAGGTGTAGTAGTCCCAGTCCTTCTTGCTCTCCTCCGGCTTCTTGACCTGGTAGAGATACATGTCGTGCACCATCGAGCCGTCGGCCTGCACCTTGCCGTTCACCGTGAACACGTCGTTGACCGGCATCTCATGCAATTGCTTGGCCACCGCTTCAGTCTCGTCGGTGCCGGCCTTGTCGATGGCCTTCAGATACTGCGTCACCGCCGAATAGGTGCCGGCCTGGACCATGTTTGGCATGCGGTTGGTGCGCTTGAAGAAGCGTTGCGCGAAATCGCGGCTCACATCGTCGCGGTCCCAGTAATAGCCTTCCGTCAGCACAACGCCCTGCGCCGCCTGCAGGCCAAGGCCATGCACCTCGGCCAGCGTGAAGAGCAGCGCCGCCAACCGCTGGCCGCCGGCGACGATGCCGAACTCGGCCGCCTGCTTGATCGAGTTCGAGGTGTCGAGGCCGGCATTGGCTAGGCCGATGATCTTGGCGCCGGAGGACTGCGCCTGCAGCAGGAAGGAGGAATAGTCGGTGGAGCCAAGCGGATAGCGCACCTCGCCCAGCACCTTGCCGCCACTGGATTCCACGAGCTTGGCGGTCTGGTCCTTCAGCGAATAGCCGAATGCATAGTCGACGGTGATGAAATACCAGCTGTCGCCGCCCTGCTGCACCAGTGCGCCGCCGGTGCCGACCGCTTGGGAGTGGGTGTCGTAGGCCCAGTGGAAACCATAGGGCGAGCACTGCTTGCCGGTGAGGTCGGTGGAGGCGGCGCCGGTGACGATGTCGATCTTCTTCTTTTCCTTGGAAAGCCCCTGGACGGCGAGCGCGACGGAAGACGTGGTGAGCTCCATGATCGCGTCGACCTGCTCGGTGTCGTACCACTGGCGCGCGATGTTGGAGGCGATGTCCGGCTTGTTCTGGTGGTCGGCGCTGACGATCTCGATCGGCGCGCCCTGCACCTTGCCGCCGAAATCCTCGACCGCCATCTTGGCGGCCTCTACCGACCATTTGCCGCCGAAATCGGCATAGACGCCGGACTGGTCGTTCAAGATGCCGATCTTGACCTTGCCGTCCGAGATTTCGCCAGCCGCCGCCGGCATTGCGGATGCCGCAATGAGCGCGGCGGAGACGAGATAGGATGCTTTCACTGGTAGTTCCTCCCTTGTGGTCAACCACGGGAAACGCGGCGGACCTCGCAATGGTTCAACAGTTCCGTCGGATTGTGGATTGAGGCCTCGATCCCGCCTGCCACTCCTATTCTTGCGGGCCTGCTCGTTTGCGGCTGGGCCGCCGCGCGCCTTGGGTGCACGGGCGCGAGCCTAGCATCACATTTCGCTGGCCGGGAATGCTATTTTCGTAGCATGCGGATGGGTTGGGGGCAGCATGGTGTCCCTTCACCAGGGCAGCCGCTTGCCATCGCTAAAAAGCCGCCGGTCGGACCGTCGGGCAAGGTTGCGGCGCAGACGATGCCGGCTGCGCCTTGCGCGACGGGGCGGCCGCCGGCACCGCCCATGTCGCGACCCAGCCGGGGCAGGTCGAATTGACCAGCAAGCGCCCCCTCCCCGCCAGACACAATCCGGAAACAAGATTCAACAGCCCGGAAAAACTCGCGAAAAGACCGGCTGTCATAAGCGGCACCGGAGCAGCCGAACTACGGCCAGCGACAACCTGATATCGATCTTCGAAAAAGGAATGCCGACTTATGAAAAAGACCCTTCTCTCCGTTCTCGGCCTGGCGGTCGCGCTTGCTTTCGCGGTGCCGGCGCTCGGCACTACCGAAGCCAACGCTGCCGCGACCACGACGGCTGCGACCACGACGACCACCGCGGCTCCGGCTGCGGCCACCGAGACGGCCAAGCCGGACGCCAACGGCCCGCACAAGAAGCACGTCAAGCATCATCGCCGTCACGCCCGCAAGCATCACGTGAGGAAGCACTCGAAGCATCACGCCAAGAAGCATCATGTGAAGCACCACACCAAGAAGCGTACCCACAAGAAGCACGGCAAGAAGCTCGCCGCATAAGGCGCGTCGCCGGCTTTTGGCTTTTCAGCAATTGGCCAAAGACTTCATGACCGAATGATCCCGGACCGCTTCAACAGGGTTCGGGATCATCGCTTCCCGGAAACGCCGTCCCTCAAAGGCGGCGTTTTTGCTTACCGGGTCGCTGGCGCGGTCGTCCGGTCCGGATCGTGCCCTACTTCTTCTGCGGATAGATCGTCTCGCCGCGCTTCAGCATTTCGACGAACGTCTCGATCTTCTTCTTGCGCCCCGCCTCGGTCTTCATGTTGTGGACGCGGAAGGCGAGCGCGAAACGGTTCTGCGCCGAAAGCTTTGCCAGCATCGCTTTGGCCTTCGGTTCGGCATCGATCGCGGCCTGCAGGTCGGGCGGAATTGTCATCTCTTTCGAGCCGCCATAGGCGCGGTCCCAGCGGCCATCGGCTTTGGCCGCCTCGACTTCGCGCAGGCCATGCTCCGTCATGCGGCCCTCTTCGATCAAGCGCGCGACGTTGTCGACGTTGATCCTGCTCCAGATGCTCTTCCTGCCGCGCGGCGTGTAGCGCTGCAGAAAGCTCTTCTCGTCGAGCGACTTGCGCACCGCATCGATCCAGCCGAAGCAGAGCACGACGTCGATCGCTTCCTTCGGCGTGATCGAAGGAAGGCCAGAGCCAACCTTGTGGATCTTGATCCAGACCTCGCTTTCGCCGGCGTGGTTTTGGCTGAGCCAGGCGTAGAAGCTTTCAGCGTCCGAGAACTCGTGGACCTTGCTCGGGTCGACCTTGATGGGGGCCATCGGTGTTCCTTCTTGCCTGAGCCGAGGCTCCGATCTTCCCCTTTGTTGGGGAGACGGCCGGCAGACCAGAGGGCGCGCTGTCCCGCCAGCCCTGTCGAGACGCCGCCGCCTTAGCTTATAGTCGTGGGAATTTAAGGCCGCGTTTCTTGGCGCCCCCCTGCCCTGCCTGGTTGAATTATCAAAGCCGCGCCAGCCAACCATCGGACTCTCCGATAACACTATCGGTTTCTTCCGTTTCCGCTCCGCCGGCCGGCCTGCCACATCACCGTCCATGCAAAGGAAAGGCATGGACATGGACGAGACAAAAATCCTGATCGTCGGCGGCAGTTCGGGCATGGGGCTGGCGCTTGCCAGGCGCTGCCTCGCCGAAGGCTCCGGCGTCATCATCGCCGGGCGCAATGCAGCGAGGCTGAACGCCGCGCGCGATGAGCTCGGCTGCCCGGCCGCGCTGGCAACGGCGGTGGCAGACATCAGCCGCGAGGCCGAGGTCGCGGCGCTGTTCGCGCACATCGGCCGGCTCGAGCATATCGTCAGCACGGCGGCCGATATCGAAGGCGCCTACCGGCTTTTGCCCGACATCGAGCTTTCGGCGGCGCAAAAGGTTGTCGACAGCAAGTTCTACGGGCCGCTGCTGTTGGCCAAGCATGGCGCGCCGAAACTTTCGGCCAATGGTTCGCTCACCTTCGTCTCCGGCATTGCCGCCTACCGCCCGGCCGCGCGCGGCTCGGTGGTCGCGGCCGTCAACGCCGGGCTCGAAGGGCTGGTGCGGGCCTTGGCCATCGAGCTGGCGCCGATCCGCGTCAATGCCGTCTCGCCCGGCTGGGTCGACACGCCGATCTGGCAATTCGTTGCCGGCGATGCGAAGGACGAGACGCTTGCCGCGATGGCGAAGCGCCTGCCGGCGGGACGGGTCGGACGGCCGGAAGACATTGCGGACGCGATCCGCTTCCTGATGGGCAACGGCTTTACGACGGGAACGACGCTGCATGTCGAGGGCGGGCAGCGGCTGGTCTGACGAGCGCGAAGTTTTCGCCCATCGCCGCGAGCAAGAGCTTCAGCGCCGGCGGCTGGACGCGCCGGCGCCGCCAGATCATGACCAGCTCCGCCGAGCGGATCGGGCCCGGCCATGCGATCTCGGCCACCTCGCCGCGATCGAGCGCCGCGGCGACCGCCAGCCGCGGCACAAGGCCGAAGCCGGCGCCGGCCGCCACCAAGCCGGCGATGGCGTCAATGCTGCCAGCCTCGGCCGCGAGCTTCGGTCCGCCGAGCCCCGCCTCGGTGAAGGCCGTGTCGACCATGACGCGGTAGACGCATCCGGTTTCGGTGGCGACGAAACGCTTTTCGGCAAGCTCCGCCAGATCGACATCCGCCCGGTTCTCGCCCGGCGGCGCGATCAGCACCAGCGGCTCGGCCGCGACGGGGCGCCTGGCGAAGCGCTCGTCGGGCTCGCTGGCGCCCGGTCTGTCGAAGCAGAAGGCGACGTCGATCCCACCCTCTCCCAGCCTGCGGCGCAACTCGCCGCTGCCTGCGATTTTCAGCCTGATGTCGATGTCGGGATGAACGGCCTGGAAATCGGCGAGCCAGCCGGGAAGTTTTGCCGAAGCGATCGTCTCGAGCGCGCCGATCGACAGGCTGCCGGCCGTCTCGGCCTTGGTGGCATCGATGGCGGTCCGGGCGTCGTCGGCGAGCGCCAGCAATTCCTCGGCGTAAGGTTGCAGCGCCTCGCCGGCCGGCGTCAGGTCCAGCCCTTGCCGCGACCGTATGAACAGCGTCGCGCCCAGCTCGGCCTCGAGCGCCTGGATCTGGTCGCTGACGCTCGACTGTGCGAGATTGAGCTCGCCCGCCGCGCGCGTGACGTTGCGTGTGCGCGCGACCGCGAGAAAGGTCTTCAGCAGCCTTGGATGCACGTTACTGCAGCTGCGGCTTCTTGAGGAAGGAGTTGCGGTCGGCCGATTTTACGCGAAGCCAGGTCTCACGGCCGTCGCGCACGACGCGCAACGGAATTTCCGCGCCGGCCGGGTTCTGCCAGAGTTTTCGATAGAAGTCGGCGAGACCGTCAACCTCGCCGTCGCGCACGTCGGAGATGATGTCGCCTTGGCGAAGGCCAGCCTTTGCCGCGGGACCACCTTCGGCGACGCTCATCACCACCACCATGCCGTTCGACTCCGCCGAGAAGGCGCCGAGCCACGGGCGCGGCGGCTTGGCGACCTGACCGCGCTTGACCAGATCGTCGAGGATCGGCGTCAGAAGGTCGATCGGCACGATCATGTTGATGTCGGCAACCTCGCCGGCGCGGCTCATCTGCAGGCGCAGCGAGCCGACGCCGAGCAGCTTGCCGTCACGGTCGAACAGCGCAGCACCACCCCACGACGGATGCGCCGGCGCGGTGAAGATCGCCTCGTCGATGAGATATTCCCAATAGCCGGCGAACTCCTGCTTGGTGACGATGTGGGCGTCGACCTGCTGGCCGATGCCGTCGGCAAGCGTCACGGCGTCGCCGATATTGGCCTTCCTGGCATTGCCGAACTTGACTGCCGGCAGCCCGAGCGGCACCAGCGCCTGCACCAGGCCGAAGCCGGTCTCCTGGTCATAGGCCAGCGCATGCGCCGCAACCACGCGGCCGTCCTGGTCGGTCAGCCAGACCTCCTCGGCCTCGGTGATGAGATAGCCGATGGTGAGAACCAGCCCGCTGTCGCGGATCACCACGCCGCTGCCCTCACGGCGCGTGCCCAGCGCATTGGCGGTGAAGGCGTCGTCCGGAACCGTGGCGCGCACGGCCACGACGGAGCGCGAGATTTTTTCGATGGTCATCGTCGATCCTGAATTACGGGTCTTTTTCTATAAGTATGGCCAAAGGGACGCGGTGCAAGGGCATCTGTCCCTGACGGAAAAGGCGGGGCGCTGCTGGCCCAAGCATTAGTTCAACGAAATTTGAACTTTTTTCTTTGACGCCCGCGCAACCGCACCTAAATCTTGCGCCAACGAACCCCGCATCCCGCTCACAGCAACAAGGCCTCCCGAGATGAACCAGTACAACCCGCCGAAAGTCTGGACCTGGAACAAGCCGAATGGCGGCACCTTCGCCTCCATCAACCGGCCAGTCGCCGGGCCGACGCATGAGAAGGAATTGCCTGTCGGCAAGCATCCGCTGCAGCTCTATTCGCTGGCCACGCCCAACGGCCAGAAGGTGACGATCATGCTGGAGGAGTTGCTGGCGCGCGGCCACAAGGGCGCCGAATACGACGCCTGGCTGATCCGCATCAATGACGGCGACCAGTTCGGCTCGGGCTTCGTCGAGGTCAACCCGAACTCCAAGATCCCGGCGCTGATGGACCGCAGCGAGCCGAAGCCGGTGCGCGTGTTCGAGTCGGGCTCGATCCTCACCTATCTGGCGGAAAAATTCGGCGAGTTTCTGCCGACGGAGCGTGCAGCGCGGGCCGAAACCTTCTCGTGGCTGTTCTGGCAGATGGGCTCGGCGCCCTATCTCGGCGGCGGCTTCGGGCATTTTTACGCCTATGCGCCGGAGAAGATCGAATACGCCATCGACCGCTTCGCAATGGAAACCAAGCGGCAGATGGACGTGCTGGATCGGCGGCTGGCCGAAAGCGAGTATCTCGCAGGGCCGGACTACACCATCGCCGACATGGCGGTCTGGCCTTGGTATGGCGGGCTCGCCAAAGGCCGCAGCTACAACGATGCCGCGCAGTTCCTCGCCGTGCATGAATACAAGCACGTGCAGCGCTGGGCCGATGCGATCGACGCCAGGCCGGCGGTAAGGCGCGGCCGCATGGTCAACCGCATCTCCGGCGATCCGGCCTATCAGTTGCACGAGCGCCACGACGCCAGCGATTTCGAGACGAAGACGCAGGACAGGTTGCAAGCGGCGGAGTGAGCTGCTGATTTCCCCTTGCGTGGGAGATGGCCGGCAGGCCAAAGCGGGTCGCTGCGCCTGGAGCGCCGACGCCCGACGAACAATAAGAGGGCAAGTTGGCGCATCGTGCGCGCCGACCCCCTCTGTCGCCTTTGGCGACATCTCCCCCTCAAGGGCCCTCAAGGGGGAAGATCAGCTACCTCCCGTAGGTATACGTCACACTGGCCTCCGCCAGCGCCTGGCTCTTCGCCGCGACCGACACCATTTCGGGCGACGGATTTTCCGGCGTGCGCAGCTTCGCCTCACTCAGCGCATAGAGCGTGAAGACATAGTGGTGCGTGCCGCTGCCGGGCGGCGGACATGGGCCGAAGTAGCCGGCGCGACCGACGCCGCCCGTGCCGGACACCGTGCCCTTCGGCAGGCGCTTGCCGCCTTTGGAGCCGGCGCCTTCGGCGAGGCCCTTGGCGCTTGCCGGGATGTCCCAGGCAAGCCAATGCCAAAACCCCTTACCGTCGTTGGCATCGGGATCGAACATGGTGAGCGCGTAGCTCCTGGTGCCCGCCGGCGGGTCTTTCCAGGCAAGCGCGATCGAGACGCTCTTGCCGCCGCATCCGGGCTTGTCGCCGAGATATTTTGCGTCCCACTTGTCGTTGTAAACCGATGGGCTGGAGATCTCGAAGGCGGATGCCTGGGTGGCGAAGGCAGCGAAGGCAAGTCCAATCAGGCTGAGGCGCGAAGTCATGGCTTCACTCCTTCTACTTGGATTGCCCAAAGTCTATCCGAAAGGCGCGCCGGAGCCGAGCAACTTTGCGTGACGGCCGGCAGGCACCGGAGCTGCCGATTTCCCCCACAAGGAGGAGTTCCGGAGCACTGCCGACGAGCAGTGTCACGCGCGGCGGCGAGTCCATACTATCCCCCTCTCGCCAACGCGGGCGACCCGATTTGTCCTTGCCGGCCTTTCCTAAAAGTGCCGCCACCCGATCTTGCCGTTAGGCCAACAGAGCTATGCGGTTCTTCACGAATTTTTTCAGCCGGAACATCCCCTGGAAAGCTCCGTTGGAAACTTAGTCAACGATGCAAACCAATGGAGATTTCCTGATGATGAAGAAGATACTCGCAGCTTCCGTTCTTACCCTGGCGCTCGCGACCTCGGGCGCCATGGCTCAGACAGGCGGCGCGAGCGGCGACGCCAGCGGCAGCGTTTCGGGCGGCGTCTCGGGCACGACTGGCGGCGCCTCGGGCAGTGCGACGGGCGGTGCCACGGTCACCACGCCGACAACCCCTGGCACGGATACGACCACCACGAATTCCATGAATTCCACGAATTCGACGAACCAGCCGGCCGGCATGCAGGATCGCTGCAAGGATACGGGCGCCAACGATACCGACAACAACACGGCCAGCGGCAATACGACCTCGAACATGCAGAACTGCAACAAGTAGGGCGGTTTCGATTCGCGCCGGATCGCCGACACAAAAAAGCCCCGCCGGTGGAAGCCGTCGGGGCTCTTTCGTTGAGGCCTTGAAGGTGGGACTTCGCTGCCTGCCGATCCAGGGGGTGTTGGATCGGCCGCGACCCTAGCCGAAGAATCGGCGGGGCTATAATCACGGCTGCGCACTACCAATCACGCCTGCGCGAGAAGGAGGTGATAGCCGGCTGTCGATCTCTCTTTGAGGGAATTGGCTACCTCAGCAGCTTCGCCAATCGCGGCACGCCCTCGCCCACCGCGCGGTCGTCGGCCAGCGTGAAGGACATGCGCAGCGTGTTGCGGCCGGTGCCGTCGGCATAAAAGGCGTTGCCCGGCACGAAGGCGACGCGCGCCTCCTGCACCGAACGCGCCAGCAACGCGGTGGCGTCAGTGCCTTCGGGCAGCGTCAGCCAGACGAACATGCCGCCTTCCGGCCGACTCCAGGAAATGCCGTCCGGCATGTTTTCCTCGAGCGCGCCGAGCAGCGCGTCGCGGCGACGGCGATAGGCACCGATCAGCTTCTCCACCTGGGCGTCGAAGATGGTCTCGGCAACGCGATGCATGACCATCTGGTTGATCGACGGGCTGTGCAGATCGGAGGCCTGTTTCATGAGCACCAGCTTTTCCACCACATGGCGCGGCGCGCAGACCCAGCCGACGCGCATGCCTGGGGACAGAATCTTGGAGAAGGAGCCGCAATAGAGCGTGCGGGCATTATCGATGCCGCCCGAGCGGGCGCAATCCAGCGCCAGAATCGGCGGCACCGCCGCGCCGTCATACCGCAGCGCCCGGTAGGCGGCGTCCTCGATGACGGCGATGTCGAGCTCGCCGGCGAGGTCGAGCACCGCCTCGCGCTGCTTGCTATCCAGCGTGTTGCCGGTCGGGTTGGCGAAATCCGGCACCAGATAGGCGAATTTCACCTTGCCGCCGTTGCCGGCGGCTGCCGCGCGATAGGCCTCCGGCGTCATGTTGCCGCCGGCGGTGTTCAGCCGGTCGTAACGCGGCTCGTAGGCGTTGAAGGCTTGCAGCGCGCCGAGATAGGTCGGCCAGGTGACCAGCGCGGTGTCGCCGGGCGACAGAAACAGCTTGCCGAGATAATCGAGCGCCTGCTGCGAGCCGGAGGTGATGAAGATGTTGCCCTCGTCGCATCGGATGCCGAGTCCGCCCATATAGCCGGCCAGCCATTTGCGCAGCGGCAGGAAACCTTCGCTGACCTGGTATTGCAGCGCGGCCCCCGCTTCCGCGCCGCCGAGCACGGCCTGATAGGCGTCGCCGATGGCCTCGGCCGGAAACAGCGAGGCATCGGGAATACCGCCGGCGAACGAGATGATGTCGGGCTGATCGAGCAGCTTCAGGAGCTCGCGGATTTCCGAGGCCTTCATGCGCGAGGAGCGCGAGGCCAGAAGATTCAACAGGGTCAAAGCGCACCTCCCGCAGTGCTTCATTTCAGTAATTTAGGTCAGGTTGGTTGACCTATTATCAGGCCACGTCCGTCGCGTGAATACACAAAACGGCCATGGCGCATCGCTCTGACGACATTTGGCCCACATATCCTGATGGAGATATCAGGCACGACGGCGGTCCGCTCATCGCGGGATTGTCGCAATATTAGAATGGGCGCATATTGTCGCAAGCCGAAGCCGTGCTCCGGCTGAACCGCCTGTTGGCCAAAATGCCCAGGCGGTCCGTGACCAGGTCAAATGTCAGTGAAACAAACCTCGGCTGCTCAACCCAATGAGCAGCCTGAGGCAATGATATTTGGAGGAGATAGCAATGAAGGTCACCATACTGGCAAAGTACGAACCCCATGCGGCCAAAGGGCTGATGCAGGGATCGAACCGCGAAGCTGCAGTCCAGGCGGTCTTTGAAAGCGTCGGTGGCAGGATGAGCAGCCTTATGTTCACGCGCGGCATTTACGACGTCGTCGTCAATGGCGAGGTGCCGGATCAGGTCGCCGGGATGGGCATGGCCCTTGCCGTGCGCGCGAGCGGCTCGTTGAGCGAGCTGGTCGTCCTCGAAGAACTCGACATGAAAGCGGTGCTCGCGGTCGCCAACAAGGCTGCCGGCGCCTACAAGCCCGCCGGCTGACCGTCCGGCCAGGCAGCACGGACGGCGCGTTCGTCGTCCCGTGCTGCCAGCATCACGTCACCGCAGGCCGAGGCTTTGCTTCGACGCATGCCCTTATCCCAAAAAACCGCTCCGCACTCTTGGGCGACAGGCATTAGGACGTTTCACCGTTTCACGGAAACGGCGAAATGTCCTATCTCTTTGTTTTGACGCAATTTCGGACGGAAAACCGCTTCACACTTTTCCTGAAATTGCTCTAGAAAGGCAATCGAATCTCGTCGTCCCGGGCGGAATCGGGCCATCCGATGTCCTTGCGGATCTCCGGCGGCAGTTCGTTCAGCTCGCGCGTCGTCCTGCGGCGCCTGCTCGCCTGCGCGAACGCGGCGCGAATTCGGTTAAGGCTCTTAAACATCGCAACCTCCACAAAGCAGCGGCAGAACTGGCGGCCGCCCTCCGGGCGCCGCTTTTGAGGTGCGTCTGTAACCAGGCGATTGCGCGCAGACGGTGAAATGCTTCACGAAGCCGGAGCGGCCTGAAACATTTGTGTGCGAATTAAATTGGGTTTCGACGTCGCGGCACTAGACTAGAGGCGAGTGCCAACAGGCGGCGCTGCCGGCAATAACGGGCGCACAATTGCTGATTGCCTTGTCCGCCAAGATAGGCGTCAGGTGTTAGTCCGTACCACCGGAAGGAAGTTGCTGCGCGGTCTGCGCCGAGAGCCGGCCTTTGCGGACGAACGTCGGCTTCGAATATTCTTTTTTCATGGCGAAATCTCCCCTGCCTCGCCGGAAAATGCGGTACGGCTATCGGACTGTCAAGCAGATGGCAGGCCGGTGAGGCCGGCCCGATCAACCACCTTCCCGTCCCTGATCACTTCCCTGCCCGCGCGATACACGGTCCGCTCCTTCGGCACGGCCACCACCGCTTCCGGCACATGCTCGGCCCTGAGCGCGACGAAATCGGCCTTGGCGCCGACGGCGATGCCATAGCCTTCGAGTCCTAGCGCCCTGGCGCCGGCATGGCTCACCACGGCGTAGGCGGCTTCCAGCTCGCGATCCTCGTAGAAGCCGGAGCGGTAGCCGATCATGTTGGCGCGGTTCAGCATGTCGCCATCGCCGTAGGGCCACCAGGAATCGCGGATGTTGTCGGAGCCGGCAAAGACCGTGACGCCCGCCTTGCGCAATGCCGCCACCGGCGGGAAAGGATGGTTGCCGGGCGCGTTGGTCATGATGGCGACGCCGGAGGCGGCGAGCAGCTCGCCGGCTTCGGCCAGCGCGTCGGCGGAAATGTCGCCCAGCGCATAGGCGTGGCTGACAGCGACTTTGCCTTGCATGCCCAGTGCCGTGGTCCGCGCGGCGATCTCCTCGATCTCGAACAGGCCGAGGGTGCCGCCGTCATGCAGGTGGATATCGATTCCGGCGCCGTGTTTTTCGGCAAGGCCGAAGACGACGTCGAGATGGCCCTTCACATCGCGGTCGAAGCTTGCCGGGTCCAGCCCGCCGATCAGATCGCAGCCGAGCTTCAAAGCCTCGTCCAGAAGTTCGGCGGTGCCGGGCGACGACTGGATGCCGCTTTGCGGGAAGGCGACGAGCTGGATGTCGATCAGCTCGCGATATTTTTCGCGCACGGCAAGGATCGTTTCGACATGTTTCAGCCCGACCGCGGCGTCGACCATGACGTGGCTGCGCATCGCAAGGCTGCCATTGCCGATGCAAAGCTCGAGCTGGTTTTTCGCGCGCTCTTCCATCGGCGCGGCCTGCTCGAGGTTCCGCATCTGGAAGGCGACCCGCTCGCGCACATCGAAGCCGTTGGTGCAGGGAATGTGCGAGCGCCAGGCATCGCCATAGAAGGAGGTGTCGAGATGGATGTGGCCCTCGACGAAGGCCGGCAGCACGAGCTGGCCGGCGAGATCGACGGCGCCTGGCGCCGCGCCGGCGGCATTGGCGGCGGGCGTGATGGCGTTGAAGCGGCCGTCGGCAACGGTGAGGTCGGCCAGGGAGCCGTCGGCGAGTTTTGCGTTGAGAAAGCGGGGCAAGATGCAATCCATCAGCAATGATGCATCAGTCGTCGTCCCTCGGCAGGCAGAGGTCAATGCGGATCGGGATAGAAAGTGTTTCGCCGAAGTTCTCTGTCACCCGCGGTTGGCAGATCGCGCGCCCGATCGCCTGCGCCGCCGTTAACCTTAATTCCAAGCGCCGGTGGGGAAGTCCCTGTCGCCTGCCTATTCCGCTATCGCGGAAGTTTCGGCACGAGAAAAACATGCCATAGTCCAGGCTGCGGTACGAGGCCGCCTTGGTCGACGCGGACGCCCAAGCACATCCCCAACAATGTCGCCCCCAACGGCCGCGTCGACCTTGTACTGAACGGCGATCTGACCCGGGTCGCCGTTTTGTTTTGGGCGATCAGGCCTGGGACTTTGCATATTCCGCGACCAGCCCGTCATATTCCTCGAAGGCCGGCAGGGCCGCGTAGCTGTGCAGGGCGGGCGTCTCGGCCCAGGGCAGCTTCTCGCTGGTCCAGGTCTCGACGAAAGGCGTGAACCAGGCGGGGTCATCCAGCATGGTCGGGCGCAGATTGACGAACCAGTCGAGCCCCTCCGGCCGGGTGAACATCCAGCTCATGCAGTAGCCGCAGAAATAGTGCTTCGAAGCGCCGTGCAGGCCGCCGATCACCGGCTCGCCCTTGGTGATCTCGAAGCCATCCGCGGGAATGGCGGCGCTCAGCGAATAAGCGCTCGACGACATCTTCTGGCAGCCGGTGCAATGGCAGGCCATGGTGAGCAGCGGCTTGGCGGAGATCCTGAGGCGCACGCGGCCGCAGCGGCAGCCACCTTCGGCGGGCAGGGAGGGGATTGGCATGAGCGCTCCTTGGTTGGTTTTCCCTTCTCATCCGTCGCCTTCGGCGACACGTTCTTCCCACAAGGAAGAAGGAGGAGCCAAGCCCTCAGCCCCCAATCAGCGCCGCGGTCGTCGTCAGCCGCGCGCCCTGCTTGGCGAAGGCTTTGTTGTGCCGGACGATGATGTCGGGCGCTTTCTCCTCCTCGGAATCGAGCGTCGAATGCGCATCCGAAACGACGGTGACGCCGAGGCCCTGGGCAAGAGCGCCTTTCACCGTGGCGGCGACGCAGAAATCGCTCTGCGCGCCGATGAGCACCACGTCGCGAACGCCCTGCCCCGCGACCCACTGCCCAAGATCGGCGTTGGAGAAGGCATTGCCGACGCTCTTGCCGAAGGTCGGTTCGCCGGCCGCCTGGCCGAGCTGCGGCCATACCGGCCAGCCGGAAGCGCCCGGCGCCAGCGGATCGCCCGCCGGCCCGTCATGGCGCACGAAGGCCACCTTGCGGCCCGTTTTCCGCGCCCAATCGATCAGTTTTCGCGCGCGCTCGGCAATGACGTCGGCATCATGGATCGGCGGATCGAAACGGCCGTCGAACATGCCGGTCTGCAGGTCGATGACGATCAGCGGAGCGGCGGCCGAGGGAGCGGTATCTGGCATGGGCGCGAAGATAGCGGAGGTGGGGGGTGGGTCAAGGACGCGGAGCGTGATCCCGCCCTTGTGGCAGATCGACAGTTCGGCGCCGCTCGCCACAGCTTGGATTCAGGGTACGAGCTAGAGCATTCTGCTAGCGGTTCCTCAGAACATAGACGCTGCCAGCAAGGAGGCCCACCGCTATGGCGAACAACACGAGAGCAATAGCGATCCGCCAGGCAACATCCAATGAGCGGCGACCCGGCAGCGAACTGCCGGCTTCGCGCAGTGTTCCAACGGCTACCTTAAGAATTTCCAGGGCGAGAACTACGCAGACCGCAGTAGTTGCGAAAGCCAGCAGCATCTTCGGTGCAGGTGGATGATTGTATAAACCGACGATGGACTCACCCAAGCGGTAAAGGGCGATGGGCGCATATCCCATGGCCGCGAAAAGGCCGCCGCCCACCGCAAAGTACATGGCCAGGCGCCAGAGCCAGTCTGAATGTCGCCTGCCGGCCGATTTCCGGGCCCGATAGTCGAGCGCCGCAAAGCAAAGGGTCCCAGCCGACCAGCAAAGTCCGATCCACCAATTCATGGATGTATTCTATTGTTCCGCTGGTTAGTTTGAGATTAAGGACGCCCGCCTCCTACAGGCACGGCACCGCTGCCGGAGCGCTCAATCTTCTTCCAGCACCCTCATCCGTCTCGGCGCTACCCGCCGATCCTCTTTCTCCCACAAGGGGAGAAGATAAGCGCCCTACCCAATCCCGCCGGTCACAACATAAGCCCCGCCAACTCGCCGAGCCGGCAGCCTCACGATCGCCGTGACGACCGAGCCGTAAGCGCGGCGCCAGACGCTGTGGAAGCCCTGATGCGTCGCAGCCGGCACGACGGCCCGGCCGGTGTGGCGGTTGCCGCTTCCCTGCATGGCGACCGGTTCGCCGTTGACGTGGACTTTCACGGCTGCATCCGGCCCGGCCTCGCCCGCGTCGATCTCCAGCGCGATCGCGATCTCGTCCGTGTCGCCGGCATGGATTGTCTCGGCGGTGAGGGCCAGCATAAGCAGCGCTTCGCTGGGGCGACCCAATGTGCCCTCGCTCCGTTCAAACACATCATCGGCCAGCGGCGGCGTGCGTGGCGGGACGGTGCGGCGCTGGGTGGCGCGCTCGTAGCCGCCGGCCATCGTCAGCAGCGCCACGTCGTCATAGGCCTTGCCGGCGAAGGTGAGGCCGACCGGCATGCCGATATCGGCCATGGTGCCCATCGGCACCGTCACCGTCGGGATGCCGAGATGGCGCCAGACCAGATTGCCGTTGGCGACCCAGGTGCCGTTGCGCCAGGCAAGATCGGCGGAGGCCTCGTTGACATCCGCATCGGCCGGGCCGACATCGGCGACGGCCGGAAGCACCACGGCGTCGAGGCGGTTGGCGTCAAGCCAGATCTCGAAGTCGATGCGGCGCGTCTCTTCCAGCCCCTTCAGCCCGTCCTCCATGGTGGGAATGGCCTCGAGCGGGCTCACCCCGTCCTTCGCCCGCTCGACATAGTCCGCCAGGTCGAAGCCGTCGTCGCCATAGCGGTCGGGCAGCGTGCCCGGCGGCTGTGGAAAGATTTTCGGGCCATCAACCGAGGCGAGATCGGGAATCGCGGGATCAGCATTGGCGCGCAGGAAATCGTCCCACGACCAGATTGACAGGTCCCAGATCTCGCGGTTTGCAAATTCCTCCGGCACCAGGCCGCGATCAACCATGGAGCGCGCGCCCGGACGGTCGCGCTCATAGTTCGATACGACGGGGAAATCGACCTCGACCACCTCGGCGCCGAGTGCCTGCAGGTCATGCGCGGCCTGCCGCCAGAGCTCCAGCACCGAGGCGCGCGTCTCGATCGGCCGGCCGGCGCCGAGATCCTTGCCGATATACATTTTCGGCACGCCGAGCCGCTTGCCCTCGAGCGCACCTTGCAAGGAAAGCCCGGTATAGCTCGCCGGCCTCAGCGCTGATGCCTTCGGGACCGAAACCCAGGGCTGCACACGCCAGAAATCGCCGCGCGTGTCATGGTCGTCGGCGACGATGACGTCGAGCAGTTCCAGCATGTCCGGCACGCTCCGCGTATGCGGCACCACCACATCCATGGTCGGCACCAGCGGCCAGTTGCCGCGCACCGAGATCACGCCGCGCGACGGCGTGTAGGCGACCAGAGCGTTGTTGGAGGCCGGCGCGCGGCCGGACGACCAGGTTTCTTCGCCGAGCCCGAAGGCGGCGAAGGACGCGGTCGTCGCCGTCCCCGAGCCGTTCGACGAGCCGGAGGCGAAGGCGGCGGTGAGATAATCCTTGTTGTAGGGGCTCTCGGCGCGACCATAGACGCCGCGCTGCATGCCGCCATTGGCCATCGGCGGCATGTTGGTGAGGCCGATGAGCACCGCGCCCGCGGCGCGCAGCCGGGCGATCGTGAAGGCGTCCTCGCTGGCGATCAGATGCTCGAAGGCCGGCGAGCCGGCCGCGACCGTCAGGCCTTTCACCTTGTAGCTGTCCTTGGCGGTGTAGGGGATGCCGTCCAGCGGTCCAAGCGTTTTGCCCGCGCGGCGTCGGCGGTCGGAAGCTGCCGCCTCCTCGAACACCTTTGGATTGAGGATGGGCACGGCGTTCAGCGCTATGCCGTGGCGGTCGTAGTGGGCGATGCGCCGCAGGTACGCGCCGGTGAGCTCGACGCTTGTGACTGTGCCGTCTTCCAGCGCGCGGCGCAGGTCGGCGATCGAGGCTTCGACTATATTCATGGCTTGGCGAACCTCTTGTCAGCAATCACGCGTCCGGCGAAGGTTGGCTCGAAATTCGTAAGCCGCGATCCGTCACACCCCCTCTGCCCTGCCGGGCATCTCCCCCGCAAGGAGGGAGCTTGGATGTCGCGCAAGCTTTTGCCAAACCGCCGACGTTGCAGGGAGGGCCCCGTAGCCGATCTGCTGATCTCCCCAAAGGTCGGGGAGATGGCCGGCAAGCCAGAGGCGGGCGCTGTCCTGCCGACAATTCAGACGATCGAAGAGGTGCTAGTTCGGTGTTTTGACTTGCGTTCGATCCACCAGTCGTTCTGCCAATCTTCATCGCCGAGAAGCGAGCCCTCCATCCGCTCGAGAGATTCGTTCCAGCCGGTTTTGGCGAACACTTTCGATAACAGCAGAAACGCGTCTATCCGCCACTCCTCCCCGGGGAGTGAGAAGAAGGCGCGCCGCCACCCTTGGAAGTCGGGGAAACGGGCGTGCTCGGCTTCGGTAAAGGGAGTATCGATGACATGACGCACCAACCGGCCCGAGCGCACAAACGGGTCGAGGCGAGCCAACGTTTCCGACAGCCATTCCGCCGGATAAGCGTCATGGAAGACTGCCAGCGGCTTGCGACCTTCCAGCATCAGCGGCAGCTCGAAATTCGTATGAACGAGATACGGGACCTCACGGATTGGATGCCAGGACTCGATGCGGTTGAGCCTTCGATCAAGCTCGCGAGGTGGAATGCATATCGCGCCAAGTCGCTCGAGGTCGTCCGGGTCCAAATGCCATGAACCGGATAGCTGTGGACTGTCGCACGCCAGAACCGCGCGAAGCTCTTCCAGGTCTGAGACGCGAATTCGGGCTTCGGCGACCGCCGAACCGGTCGCAGGATCGATCTCCTGCAGGACAAAATAGATGGATTCGGCAGTGTTGCTCACATGGTGACGATGGCTGCTTGGACAATACTTGTACAGGCTTTCTTCAGACAGGTCACATTCCTTCGCTTGCCTCTCTGCCCTGTTGGGCATCTCCCCCGCAAGGGGGGAGATTGGATGTCGCGCAAGCTGTCGCCAATCTCCTACTTTGCTACTGCGGCGCGCCGGCGAACAGCACCGTGCCCTCCCCTCCTGCCGCCGGCCAGTTGCGGATGGTGCCGTCGATGCCGCCGGTGAGAAGCGTGCCGTCGGCGGCGAAGGCGACCGAGTAGATCGGCCCGGTGCCGGGGTCGAACTCGGCGATCTCGGCGCCCGTATCCATATTCCAGATCCGCGCCGTGCCGTCGAGCGAGGCGGAGCCGAGCCGTTTGCCGTCGGCCGATAAGGCGAGCGCATAGACGGTGCCGGAGTGGCCGTCGAAGCGGCGGACCTCCTTGAAGGTGTCGAGATCCCAGACTTTTATCGTGTAGTCGCCGCTGCCGGTCACCGCATGGTGGCCGTCGGCCAGGAAGACCGCGCCATAGGCGCCGCGATCGTGGCCGTGCCAGCTGCGCAGCTGCTTGCCCGCAAGGATGTCCCAGAGCTTCAGTTCGCCGTCGATGCTGCCGGTGAGCGCCCTGGCGCCATCTGGCGAGATGGCGACGGAACTCACCGACCAATCGTGGCCCGGCAGGACATGCAGCACCGTGCCTTTCTGCAAATCCCAGACGACGACGGAACCGGTGTCGTGGCCGCTGACGGCGAGCTTGCCGTCGGGGCTGATCTTCAGTTGCCGGACGCCGCCGTTCGCTCCGGACGAGAAGACATGCAGCACTGTGCCATCGGAAAGCTGGCGCAGCACGATCTCGCCGTCGTCGCCGGCGGTGAGCGCGCTTCTGCCGTCGGGCATGAAGAGCGCGCTGCGCGCCATGTCCTTGTGGACGCCGAGGTCGCGGATCAGCCGCTTGCCGTCGATATCCCAGAGCTTGATCATGCGATCGGTGCTGGCGCTCATGATCTGGTGGCCGTCGGCCGACACCGCCAGCCAGACGACGGCATCGCGGTGGCCTTCCGGCGCGGTCGGCTGGGCTGGGGGCGGTGGCCGAGGCGGCGCCAGCGTCTGCGGCGGCGTGGCCGGCGCCAGCGCGGTCTGCCGGGCCGGCGTGGTTGCAGGCTGCGCCGGTGCGGCGGGCTGCGGCGGAGCGGCCGCCGGCTCGGACGATGCGGCCGGGGGCGCCGGCGCGACAGGCGCAGAGGCCGGCTCGGTCCCAGGCTCTGCCGGAGCGAAGGCGACTTCCCTGGCCGGCGCGGCCGCATCGCCCCCTGTTTCCCGCCACCGGCCGAACTGGTCGGCGAGGATGACGACAAGGGCGCTGAGCGGCACGGCAAGCGCGATGCGGCGCAGCCGCGGACGCCCGGCCGGCACGGTCGCAGCGTCGCGGCCGAACAGCGGCGCCGTAGGCTCATGCCTTGGCGCGCCCGGCAGCAGGCCGGCAAGGAACGAAAGCCCGGCGAGAATCGAAAGCATGCCCGCCGCGCCGAAGATCCCGGCGCTCGTCGTGGCCGGGGGCTTGCCCCCCAGCGCCAGATAAAGCTTGGCGAAGCAAGCGAAGCCGACGACGAGCATCGCCAGCGCCAACAGCCTGTCGGTCGATCTTTTCATCGGCATCCCCCAGGCGCCTCCACTCCAACTGGCGGAAGGCGCATCGGCCATTCTAGCCGAGCTTTTCGCCGGGGCTAAGTGCAAGAGATCACACGAAGAAAGGTAAACGTGCTTTGGCGCGGCGTGACTTCTTCAATCCCGCCGCCGGCCGAATTTCGCTTTACTCAGCCGGCCGGCCAATATCCCGATGCTCAGAACCGAAGCGTGATGTCTTTCGCTCCATAAACAAGCGGCCCGTGAGCAGAAAGCCACACTCCCCAAGAATAACAAGCTCGACTACCCGCGCTGGTTGACAGCAAACGCTCTTATGACATTATCCGCCCGGGATTTTCAGGAGAGCCACAGCATGAAGAAGATTTACGAGAAGCCTGTGTTGGTCCGCAAAGGCAAGCTTTCGATGGTCGTCGCGGGTTCGACACCGGTCCCGGGTTGATTCGGGGACAGCTCGATCAGCTTCATTGATGTTTGGGGCCAGCTGTCATCCTGGCTTGTTGCGTGACAAGGCGGCTGATTATCGTCTTGTCAGTTCGAATGGTTAACGGGGGTTCAATCATGAAGAAGACTTACGAGAAGCCTGTGTTGGTCCGCAAAGGCAAGCTTTCGACAATTGTCGCCGGCGGTCCTTCTACTGTTATCAATGGCGGCGGCCCGGCGAGCTGATCTGCCGGACAATCTGCTGTTGATGCCTGCCGACCCTGGCTCCTTCTTGCGATCCAGGAAATTCGCGGAACCGGCCATGAAGAAAACCTATGAGAAACCAAGGCTGGTCAAGAAGGGCAGGCTTTCGGCAGTCACCGCCAACGGCGCCACTTCGCTCACCTTCTGACCATTACAGCGCGTTGCACCGAAATTCAGGCAACGCGCTGCAATTCCTTGTTTTAATGCACTTCTTCTCCCGAAGCTGCGGCATCCTCTGGGCGACCCAGTTCGCCTTTGCTTGACACATGTCCCCCGCAAAGCCGCCGCGCTTTAGCCGACATGCATCAGAGCGCCAGCACGAGATCATCCAACACCATCTGCCAGTGATGCTTGGTCGATAGACGCACGCGCGTCACCGCCTTCAGCATCGGCGCGTATTGAACCGGCGCCAGCGCCGACAGCGTGACCTCGTCGCGCGCGATCAACTCGTCCCCCAGCCAGCTTTCGACCAGCGCGCTCTCCCCTTCCGAGCGCAGCCATGCGGCGGTCAGCATCACCGAATGGAAGCCGAAAGGCGCCGCACGGCCGAACTCTGCCGGATGGCCGCTGCTGGTATAGGCGATATAGGCGCCCGAGACGTTGCCGTTGACGTAGCCTTCGCTGTTCCTGGTGTGGTCACGCGACATGGCGTTGAGATTGTACCAGTCGAGCCCGGCGTACCCGGAAGGAATCTTGCTCAGGCCGCGCGTGGTGATGTCGTCGAAGCCGATGGTGCTGAGCGCCGCGTCGGGCTCAAGCGCCCCGGACGCAAGCAAGCCGAGGTCGGCCGGATAGGCCGACAGCGCGAGGCGCCGGTCGAACCCGCCGCCGGCGATCACGACCTGATCGGCCTCGGCGGCGAGCGGGAAGCGGAAGGTGGTGGCCGCGCCGAGCGGGTGGCTTTCGAGCAGCTGGCCGTTGCCCATCACGGATAGGGTTGCGGTGGCCGCGGCCGGCGTCCTGCCGCTCACCATGCGCGCAGGGGTAAGGCCGACGGGCCCTGGCAGGCCCTCTCCGGCCAAACCGACAAGCGAGCCGGGCGCATCCGTCACGCGCACAGGCTGGTTCTCGTTGGCGCCGCTGGCGCGCCAGCCGGGCGGCACGGAGACCGAAAAGCGAAACGTTCCAGGCGAGCGGATCACGGCGCTGCGCCGCGTCGACGACATCGGGAAATTGGCAAAACCGGCAGCGTTGCTTCGCGCCGCGACGATGAAGCGGCCGGACTGGTCGAACAGCCGCACCACGATGCCGGCCATCGGGCGGTCGGCCTGACCATAGGTTCCGTCGCCGTCGACATCCATGAAGACGAAGGATGAGAAGTTCAGCTTGCCGGATGTCGGACCCCAGGCGGTGCGCGACGCATAATCGCCGGCCGGATTGGGATTGCCGCGCGCCCTGCGGCGCTTGCGCCGCCAGCGCAAAGCGAGCGCCATGAGGGCAGTGGCGCCGGCGATGACAAGGACGGAGATGAAGAGAACGAGGGCGTTGTCAGCCACGGCGGGGAAGCGTTGGCTGGAGAAAAATACTCAAGCTGAAAAGCATAAGGTCCGCGCCCCCTCGTAGTCCTGCAAAAGCTAACGCGAGCCGACGTTGCTGCACAGACATTATTTGCGAGAGGCTGGCATCAAAACGTAGAGACGCCGGCGGGACAGCGCCGCCTTTCCCTTCTCCCGTCTAGAAGCTCAGGTCGCCAGTTCCACCCACACCGGCGCATGGTCGCTGGCGTTTTCCTCGGCACGCACCTCCCGATCGATGCCCGCTCCTTTCAGCTTCCGCACCAGCTTCTTCGACAACAGAATGTGGTCGAGCCGTAGGCCGGCGTCGCGCGGCCAGCGGTTCCGGCGGTAGTCCCAGAATGTGTAGAGCTTCTCCTGCTTCGGAAAGACCTTGCGCAGCGCATCCGTCCAGCCCTGATCGATCAGCGCCGCAAAGGCGGCGCGGCTTTCAGGCTGCACCAGCGCGTTGTCGTCATAGGAGCGGGTGGCGTAGATGTCGCGCGGCTCGGGCACAACGTTGAAGTCGCCGGCAAGCACGACCGGCAGGCCGGTGTCGAACAATTCGCTCGCATGCGCCGCGAAGCGCTGGTGCCAGGCGAGCTTGTAGGTGAACTTAGGCCCGGGCTGCGGGTTGCCGTTCGGCGCGTAGAGGCAGGCAATCACGATGCCGTTGACCGCCGCCTCGATGTAGCGCGCCTGGCGGTCGGCATCGTCGCCGGGCAGCGCGTCGCGTGTCAGCACCGGCTCGGCGCCGCGAGCCAGGATGGCGACGCCGTTCCAGGTCGGCTCGCCCTTCCACACCGCGCCATAACCGGCCTTCGCCAGCCGGGTCAGCGGAAACTGCGTGTCGCGGGATTTCAGTTCCTGCAGACAGACGACGTCGGGCTTGGCTTTGACGAGCCAAGCCAAGAGGTTTTCCAGCCGGCTGTTGATGTTGTTGATGTTGAAGGTGGCGAGTTTCATTTGCCGAAGACGCCTCTTCATTCGTCATCCTCGGGCTTGACCCGAGGATCGATGCCGTGACCATCGCCGTGGAACCTTGCGGGGGCAAAATTCTGAGCCGTTCCAATGCCCTAGCGTCACGGCATGGATCCTAGGGCCTGCGCCGCGTCGCTTCGCTCCTTGCTTCGCCCTAAGATGACGAAGCGAGAGGCGCCATCCGAGCTTTTATCGTCTCCGCCACCGTCTTCAGGTGATCCGCCACGGAAAACCCCGACACCGCCTTGCGGGGCTTGAGATCGTGGTCGCCGTCCTCCAGCCAGATCATCTCTATTGCCGCGGAAAGGCCGTAGGTCGCGACCTCATGCTTGGTGCCGAAGTCGTCGCGGGTGCCCTGGAAGATCAGCGTCGGCGTCTTCAGGTCGGCGAGATGTTTTGTCCGCAGTTGCTCCGGCTTTCCGGGCGGATGGAAGGGGTAGCCCAGACAAACCAGCCCGGCGATCTCGCCCCTAGCAAACATCTCGTCGGCGACCATCGAGGCGACGCGCCCGCCCATCGACTTGCCGCCGATGATGAGCTTGCCGGTCACGTCTTTGGCGCGCAGATCGGCGATCGCCTTGACATATTCCGGGTTCACGGTCTCGGCGCGCGGCGGCGGCTTGCGATGGCCAAAACGGCGCGCAGCCATGTAGTGGAACTCGAAGCGCGCGACGCGGAAGCCGGCGGTGGCGAGAGCCTTGGCGGTGGCGGTCATCGAGGGAGAGTCCATCGCCGCACCGGCGCCGTGCGCGAGCAGAATGGTGACGGGGGCGGAGTCGGGGCCGTCGAAGAGGAAGTAGGTCATCGGGCGGGCTTCCTGGCAAGGCCGCACTCCGTCTCAAGCGCGAACATCTCGCTCACCGGCCATGTGCAAATCCACGAACTGGATCCCCTTCTGCGCCAGTCTTGCCCATTCGGACTCCGCGTCGAGCTCCAGATAGCGCGCCCACAGCCGGCGGGCTTCGGCCAGATTGCCGGCGTCGAACTCAAGCCGGGCCAGGTTAAACACCGGGTCGGCATAGGCCTTGTCGAGCGCCATCGCCTTCTGCAGGTGCCGCCGCGCCGACGCGACCTTGCCTTCGTCGCCCACCAAGCCGGCGAGGTTGAACCAGGCTTCGACGAAGCCGGGATCGAGCTTTATCGCGCGGGCATAATCATGCGCGGCTTCCGCTGCGCGGCCGGCGCCGCGCAGGCAGTTGGCGCGGTTGAAGGCGGCGATGGCATCTTTTGGATCGATCGCCATGCAGCGCTGGTAGAGCGCTGCGGCCTCGTCGTGCCGCCCCTCCTCTTCCGCGGCTTCCGCCTCGGCGAACAGCTCCTCCAGCGTGTCGTCTTCCGGTGAGCCGAGGTCGAAGAGAAGCTGGCCGTCGAGCTCGCTGCGGCCCTCGTCGAGATAGATCGCGTCCGGCCGGCCATGCTGCGAACCGAGATTGAGCGACTTGGCGGTGAGCGAGGCGACCGGGCCGGAGCGATCCACCGAGCGCGCGATCGCGCCCCATGTCGCGCCGCTGGCGATCAACCCGGCATATTTTCTGGCCAGGATCAGGTCGCGGAAGGAATAGGGTTCGCCGTCACGTTCGAAGGCGTCGAACAGCGACAGCATGTCGAGATCGCTGGCGGCAAGCCGCGACTGGTCGATCAGCGATTGCCGGGACAGCGACGACGCCTGAGGCGCCTTCAACAAGCCGAGCAAGCGCAGGAAGCCGTTTTCGCTGACCAATTCGCGCCCGGCTTCGCGCTCGGCCTGCACGCGGCGCTCGATGTCGCCATCGCCCGTTCTTGCCGTGGCCGCCTTGGCCAGCAGCGTGCGGCCGAACACGACATGGGTGGTGCGACGGGTGACGCCGCGCCTCAACTCGGCATGGCGGCGCTCGACCTCGCGCGCGGCGAGCCTGAGCGGAAACGCGGCCAGCGGGCCGACGGCGCCGAACACGGCGCCGGGGAGGATCACCGGCCCTCCCGTCACTTCTTGCTCTTGCCGGCGGCTTTCAACAGGTTCGCTTTCAGCGGGTTCTCAGGCGCGCCGCCGGCGGCGGCCGCCTTCTTGGCCGGCTTGGCCGGCGCCTCCTCGGCCTTGCTCTTCGACTTGGCCGGCGGCTTGGCCGACTGCGACAGGCTCGCTTTCAGCGCATCCATAAGGTTGATGACATTGCCGCGTTCGGGCGCCGCCGCGATGATCGGCTTGTGGCCTTTGAGCTTCTCGCGGATCATCCCCATCAGCGCCACTTCGTAGCGATCCTCGTAATTCTTCGGATCGAAATGAGTTTCCTTCTGCTTGATCAGCGCCTGGGCGAGATCGAGCATTTCCGGATCCGGCGTGCCGGCCGGGATGTTGCCGAAATATTCAGCCGTGCCGCGCACTTCGTTGGGGTTCCTCAAGGTGCAGACGAACATGCCGTTCTCGCGCGGGCCGATCGTCACCACGCGCTCGCGGCTGGAAAGGACCAGGCGGGCGATCGCCAGCTTGCCGGATCTGCGCATCGCTTCGCGCAGCACCGCGAAGGTCTCCTCGGCCATGGCGCCGTCCGGGGCAAGGTAATAGGGCGAGTCCTGGTAGATGACGTCGACCTCATTCTCGTCGACGAAGGCCTCGATGTTCATCGTGTGGTTGGATTCGATCCGGACCGCGTCGAGATCGGCATCATCGATGATGATGTACTGCTTGTCCTCATATTCGTAGCCCCGGACCAGGTCCGAGCGTTCGACCAGGCCGAGTTCGGGGTCGACCGGCTTCATGTTGATGCGGTTGTGGGTCTTCTTGTGCAGCTGGTTGAACGAGATGCGCTCGCTCGCGCTGGTGGCCGGATAAAGCCGGACCGGACAGCTGACGAGGCTGAGCTTGAGGTAACCTTTCCAACTTGCCCTGGGCGCCATGATGAACTCCTACGCGGCCATGCACTGACAGTTTTACTTTTTTTGGAAGCCTGATCTTTGCCGAAAACCGGTTTCCCACTTTTCGGGATCATGCTCCGGCGCTTCGTCCGAAGGACGGTTGGCGCTCCGGAAATGCTACACCGACCCTTGATGGTACATGCAAATTGCTGACGAAGTGTTCTTGGGCCGGTTGGCGCGGAGGATAATTCAAATTGTAGGAAGCGTCGATGGAGATGGAAACCGAACGCTGGCAGGACAGAGGGGGGTGTGACGGATCGCCAACGCCTGCGGTTTACTTTCCCTCAACTACCGGCAAATCCCTGGCGGCCTCGTCGATCTCCGCCCAGGGATCGCCCGAGGTCTCCAACAGTCCCGGCAGCGAGGCGTAGTTCAGATCCTCGGGCGCGTCGATAGCCTCCAGATCGGTCCAACTCATCGGGGTCGATGCCGGCAGGTTGGTGCGGGCGCGCAGCGAATAGGGAGCGGCGGAGGTGTGGCCGCGGGCGTTGCGGTGGAAGTCGATGAAAATGCGCTTCTTGCGGTTTTCCTTGCCCATGACGGTGACGAAAGTGTCGGGCGCGCTTGCCGCGAGCAAAGTGGAAATGGTGCTCGAGGCCTGGTGCAGTTTCTTCCAGTTCTGCTTGCGCGTCACCGGCACTGTGATGTGGATGCCCTTGCCGCCGGACGTCTTTGCAAACGGCACCAGGCCGAGGCTCTCCAGCCCGCCCTTGATGTGGACGGCCGCCTCGACCACCTCGCGCCAGGAAATCCCCTCGCCCGGGTCGAGGTCGAAGACGATCTGGTCGGGCCTGTCGAGCTTGGTGCGGTGCGTGCCCCAGGTGTGGAACTCGACGACGCCGAACTGCGCCAGTGCCAGATAGCCCTTGGCGTCCTCGACCGAGAGGTAGGTCTTGGTCTCGCCTTCCGAACTGACGCTCTCGAACACCGCCACCGAAGGCGGCATGCCGGTGAAGGCGTGGCGCTGGAAGAAGCAGTCCTGCGGCCGCCCCGTCGGGCAGCGCACCAGCGACACCGGGCGGCCGATGATGTGCGGCAGCATGAAATCGCCGACCAGCGCGTAATAGACGGCAATGTCGAGCTTGGTCGGCCCGGTCTTGCCGAACAGCCGCCGCTCCGGATTGGTGACCCAGATGGTGGCGAGGTCGGACTCGGCGATCAGCCGCTTGCGCTTGACCGCAACCGGCGTGGTCAGGCCGCCGACATCGCGCAGGCCGCGGAAGACGCCGTGGCGGATCGCATTGTCGGCGGTGCGGTTCGAATAACGGACGCGTGCCGACAGCAGCGGCTTCACCCAATGCATCTCGCGCATGATCTCGCGCGGCACGCCTTCGGGCGGCGTGGCGCCGGCGGTCAGCCGCTCCAGCCGGGTCAGCAGGTCGGTCGCCATGTCGCGGTCGAAGCCGGTGCCGACCTTGCCGCGATAGTGCAATTCGCCGTCGACGAACTCGGCCATGCCCAGCGCCGCAAGCCCTTCCGCCCGGTCGGAAACGGTGTAGCCGGCGATGACGAAATCATCCGTCTTTTGCGCCTTGACCTTGGTCCAGCTCTTGGTTCGGCCGCTCATGTAGATGGCATCGGCGCGCTTCGAGACGACGCCTTCCAGCCCAAGGTCCGAGGCCTGGTCGTAAAGCCCGCGGCCATCGCCCTCGACGTGGTCGCTGTACTGGATGGCGGAGTTTGCCGCCTGGCCGGCGAGCAGTTCGGCAAGCAGCGCCTTACGCTTCTGCAGCGGCGCCCTGCGCAGGTCCCAGCCATCGAGATGCAGGAGATCGAAGGCGTAGAAATGCAGCTTCGAGCCGGCGCCCTGGGCCAGCGCGTCCTGCAGCAGCGCGAAGCGCGAGATGCCCTTGTCGTCCAGCACCATGATCTCGCCGTCGATGATCGCCCGGCTGGCCGGCAGCCGCGAAAAAGCCTGCGGCAGGTCGCCGTAGCGCTTGGTCCAGTCGAGGCCGCCGCGGGTGATCAGCCGCACATTCCCGTCCACGACATGCGCCATGGTGCGGTAGCCGTCGAATTTGATCTCGTGCAGCCAGAGCGTGCCGGTGTCCTCGCCACCGGGCGGCTCGCTTACCTGCGCGGCGAGCTGCGGCTCGATGCGGCTTGGCGGGTCTGCCTTGACCGCGCCGGGCAGCGCGCCGGGTTTCAGCGAGCCAGGTTTCGGCGGCAGGCGCTGCGGCTTCTTCGGCGGCGCCGCCAGTTCCTCGATGCGCCGGCCCGACTTGACGCTTTCCGGCCGCGCTTCGAGAATGTCGAGCTCGGAGTCGGAGGCGAGATCGCGCTCCTTGAAAAGCAGCCAGTTCTTCTTGTTCTCGTCCTCGCCGGGCTTGGGCTTCAGCCGGGTCAGCATCCAGCCGCCATTGAGCTTCTGGCCGGCGAGGCGGAACTTGAAGGCGCCGGTGCGCAGGCTCTTTTCGACATCCTCCATCGGCGCCCAGGTGCCGGTGTCCCAGACGATCATCGGCCCGCCGCCATACTCGCCCTCGGGGATGACGCCCTCGAAGTCGATATATTCGATCGGATGATCCTCGGTCTCGACCGCGAGGCGCTTGTCGGCCGGATTGAGCGAAGGCCCGCGCGGCACCGCCCAGCTCTTCAGCACGCCGCCGACTTCGAGGCGCAGATCGTAGTGATCGGCGGTGGCGTGGTGCTTGTGGATGACGAAGCGATTGCCGCTTTCGCCTGCCGTGCCGCCCGCCGGTTCTGGGGTGCGGGAGAATTCGCGCTTGGCGCGGTAGGTTTTGAGTTGGGGAGCTGGCATGGGTTAAGTGCCGAAGCGCGTAGCCGACAGTGGCAAGGGCCGCGATCCTTCGCGCCCCCGAGCCCGCGCGGTCGTCATCCTCGCGCTTGACCCGAGGATCCATGCCGTGACCTTTACCGCCGAGTGCAGCCGAGCAGAACTTGGACCGTCGTGACGCGTCCAGGTCACGGCATGGATCCCAGGGTCTCCGCGACGTCGCTTCGCTCCTGCTCCGCCCTGGGATGACGAAGGCACTCCACTCAATCGTCGGTCGCCGGCGTCAATTCCAGCTCGGCCGGCGTCAGACCCTGCCGCAGCTGGCTCAGCCGGAATTCGTCGACCCAATAGGCCTCGCCGTCGACCAGCACGCGGGCGCTGTAGGTGCCGCCGGAAAAGCTCTGCGCAGTGACGTAGACCTTGTGGCGGTCGAGCGCCTTCTTCACCGCGGCGCGGCGGGACTTTTCTCTGGCGACGGGACTGGCCATGGCTCACTCTGTAGACGCTGGCGCTGAACAGTCTCTAAGGATGAATGAGAGCGGGGGGCGAGTCAATTTGGCGGGGCGACGGAGCGCCAAGCTCCCGTCAAGCGGGCGAGACGGCCGGCAGGCCAGACCAGAGAGGCACCGGAAGGACCGAGGCGTTTGAGCCAATAAGGGCCGCCGCTTTGTTGCTATCGATCTCCCAACAAGAAACTACGATGCGTCGGCGGGACAGCGCCCCCTCTGCTCTGTCGGCATCTCCGCCACAACAAGGGGAAGATTGGCTGTCGCCAGCGCCGCGCCCTATCTTGGAGTGCAACGAGGGAAGCACATGTCTCACATCCGGGCGATGACGAAGAACGATCTGCCAGCCGTCTCGCGGCTGCTGGGAGGATCCTGGCGGCGGACCTATTCGCCGATCATGGGTGAGGAAACCGTGGCCCGGCTCTCCGACGAAAAACATGCGCCCGACAAGCTCGCCGAAGAGCTCGCCGACGACAACAAGATGTCGTTCGTGGCCGAGCGGACCGACGGATCGATCGCCGGCTATGCCATGGCAGCGATGGACGAGAGGGGCGATGTCATGCTCGACCGGCTGCATATCGAGCCGGAAGAGTTCGGCAGCGGCCTCGCCGTCGACCTCTTGCACGCGGTGCTTGCGGCCCATGCCGGCATTCCAAGCATCGCCCTGGAGGTGATCGAGGGCAATGAGCGGGCGATCGCCTTCTACCGCAAGCACGGCTTCGAGGTGGTCGAGCGCCGGCCGGCCGCACATGGCGTCGGCGGCCATGCCTCGCTGATCATGCGCCGAATGCTGCCGATGGCTTGAGGCCGCGCTGGACGCATCGCGTCCCGGCATTATAATTTCGCGGGTGCTAATTTCTTACCGGAGACAGATGAATGAGCCTCGGCAAGCAGAAACTCGGCAGCCAGGGGCTCGTCGTGTCGGCCATCGGCCTCGGCTGCATGGGCATGAGCCAATCCTACGGCCCGGCCGACGAAGCGGAGTCGATCGCGACGATCCACCGGGCGATCGAGCTTGGCTGCACCTTCCTCGACACGGCCGAGGTCTACGGGCCTTTCATCAACGAGGAGCTGCTTGGACGCGCGCTGAAGGGCCGGCGCGACGAGGTGACGATCGCGACAAAATTCGGCTTCCGCATCGTCGACGGCAAGCAGGATGGCACCGGGCGCGACAGCCGGCCGGAGCATATCCGCGACGTGGTCGAGGCTTCGCTCATGCGGCTCGCGACCGACCGCATCGACCTGCTCTACCAGCACCGCGTCGATCCTGATGTGCCGATGGAGGATGTCGCGGGCGCAGTCGGCGAGCTGGTTGCGGAGGGCAAGGTGCGCTTCTTCGGCCTGTCGGAGGCGGGGGTTTCCAACATCCGCCGCGCCCATGCCGTGCACCCGGTCTCGGCGCTGCAGAGCGAATATTCGCTGTGGGAGCGCAACCTCGAGCCCGAGATCATCCCGGCGCTTGCAGAATTGGGCATCGGCCTGGTGCCGTTCGCACCGCTCGGCCGCGGTTTTCTCGCCGGCGACGTCAAGCGGGCGGAAGACTATCCCGAAGGCGATTTCCGGCGCGGCGACCCGCGCTATCAGGGCGAAAATTTCGACGCCAATGTCGCCGCGGCCTCCACGGTCCGCGAGATCGCCGTCGCCAAGGGGGTCAAGCCCGGCCAGGTGGCGCTCGCCTGGCTGCTGGCCAAGGGGCCGGAATTCGGCATCGACATCGTGCCGATCCCCGGCACCAAGCGACGGACCTATCTGGAGGAGAATGTCGCCGCCGCCGACATCAAGCTCGACGCCACCGAGATGCTGGGGCTCGACATGGCGCTGACGCCTGAGAAGGTATCGGGGCCGCGCTATAACGAGCGGACGATGTCGATGGTGGATCGGTAGGGGTGCGGTAATCTCCCCGCTCTCGGGTCCTCAAGGGGGAGATCAACTCGGTCAATCCTACTGCTTATTGCAATCCGCCAGCGCCGCCATCGCCTTCTTGGCCTCGGCCTCGCTGGCGTATCTCTTCTTGCCCAGATCGACGACCAGCGTTCCGTCGGGCTTCTTCGGCACGATCTCGCACTGTTTCGAAACGGCGTCCCTGGCGACCCACCATTCCTCGGCCGCGACAGCAGGCAGGCTGGCAATGCCGGTAGCGAGGATTGCGAGAGCGACGGTGCGAACCATTCCTGGCCTCCATTGTCAGTTGCTGGAAAACAGGCCGGCGCTGCCGGCGCCGTTCGTCGACGGAACCAGCGCACCGGTTGGGCAAACGCCCTCCCCGGGCCTTCTGTTCCGGCGCTCAACCGCCCGAATGCGGATCGATGCTGTAGGGATGCACGGGATAGCCTGAGCCGATCGTCCCGCTCACCCGATCGATCCAGGCGCTGACCGCCGGATAGTCGGCAAGCGAAAAGCCGCAATCCTCGGCGCGATGGCCGTAGGCATAGACGGCGATGTCGGCGATGGTGAGCGAGCCGCCGACAAGGAACGGCGTGTCCTGCAGGCTGCGCTCGAGAGCGCCAAGCGCGCGGGCGCCCGCCTCACGCTTGCCGGCCACCATCGGCTGATTGCGGTCCAGCCGCCCGGTCAGCGACCAGAAGCGCAGCGAGCCGATGACCGGCTCGACATAGTACTGCTCGAAGAACAGCCACTGCATGGCCTTGGCGCGCGTGAGCCGGTCCGCCGGCAGGTAGGGCGTCCCCTCCGCGACGCAAGCGAGGATGGCGTTGGATTCGGCGATCGCCGCCCCATTCTCCACGGCGAGCACGGGAACGGCGCCGGCCGGATTGAGCTTCAGGAAGGCCTCCGTACGGCTCTCGCCCTCGAAGATCGAGACGATCCGGGTTTCATAAGCGATGCCGAGCAGGCCAAGCAGGACACGAACCTTCCAGGCATTTTGCGAGGGCAGATAATCGTAGAGCGTGAGCATGGGTGCGTCCCTCCTTGGCCAGGCTGGCTTCGCATGGGGCGCGCGCGGGCGCCACCCGATTTATGCGCCTTGATTTCCTCCCTTGAGGGGGAGATGTCGCCGAAGGCGACAGAGGGGGTCGTCTCCCGTAAATCGTCAGCGTCGTGTTCGTGGCGGACCGCGTAAGGCGCTGCGACCCCCTCTGGTCTTCCGACCATCTCCCCCTCAAGGGGGGAGATCGGCAGTTCCGCCACGCCTCACCCCGCGATATCCCTCGCCACCGCCTGCGCCTCGATGCCGATCTCGCGCAGCAGGCCGGTGACCGGATTGTAGAAGCCGACGAGGTAGACACCCAGCGCCGTCGCGGGTGGATTCACTCCACTCTTCCCCGGCCGCAGCTCCGCCGGCAGGATGCCGTCATAGCCAGGACGGTAGCCCGTGGCGAAGATTACGGCGTCGAAGTTTTGCTCCTGCCCGCCGGCGAATGTTGCGCCGTCCTCGGTGAAGCTGACGATATCGGGGAGAATGCCGATCCTGCCCGCCTTGATCGCTGCTACAGTTCCGACATCGATGACGGGAATGCGGCCGGCGTCGATCTGCTTGAGGATGCCTTCCTTCGGCCTGACGATGCCGTATCGCTCCAGCCTGCCCAGCGCAAGGTCGAGGATTTTCGGGAACATCCAGTCGTTCAGCGCCCGCGGCATCGGCCGGCTGGCGATGCCGACCATCTGGATCGGCACGCCGAAAAGCTGGCGCGGCACGATGTGGACGCCCCTGCGCACCGAGATCGTCGGATGCGCGCCGCTCTCGGCAAGGTCGAGCGCGATCTCGGCGCCGGTGTTGCCCATGCCGACGACCAGAACGTTCCTGGCCGTATAGGGCGTGGCCTCGGTGTAGGCGGCGCTGTGCAGCACCTCTCCCTTGAAGGTTTCGATGCCGGCAAAGGCCGGCGTTATCGGCTCTGCGTTATTGCCGGTGGCGATGACGATCTTGCGGGCGTTGAAAGGACCGGCATCGGTCTCGACCACGATTTTTTCGCCCGCCCGGCGGATCGATTTCACCGTGACGCCGAAGCGCGGCTCCAGGCTGAAACGCGCGGCATAGGCGTCGAGATAGGCGACCACCTTTTCACGCGGAACGTAGCGTGGGTGGCTTTTCGGGAACGGCAGGAAAGGCAGTGACGAGAAGGACTTCACCGTGTGCAGGTGCAGCCGCCGGTAATGCCGCCGCCAGGCCGGCGCCAGCTCGCTCGCCTTTTCGAGGATGATGAAATCGACTCCGGCCCGCTTCAGGCAGGCCCCGACAGCCAGCCCCGCCGGTCCCGCGCCGACAATGACGACATTGGTATCCAAGGCAACCTCCTCCCCCCAAGGCAGGAAGAAGCTATGCCCGAGGTGGCGGAGGAGCAAGTAGGGGGATCACCTGGAACTTGCGGGACAGGGTGCACCGAGCGAAATCGGATGAATGGCCGAGCGAGGCGCCGGAGTCTTATCTCGCTCCTTATCGGGAAATGTCGCCGAAGGCGACGGAGGGATCGCTGCGCGTGAAGTGCCGGCGCGTTGCGCGGAGGAATACAACGTCGGCGATCTGCGTGAGACGACCCCTCAGGCCTCAAGGGGGGAGATCAGGATTCGCGCTCTACTCCGTCCCGCTCGGCGCTTCGGCCTCGTCCTCGGGCGGTTCGAGAATCTCGATCAGCCGCGCTACCCTGGCGCCCGGCATCGCGCGACCCTCGTTCATCAGCGCCTCGTCGGCGCCGATCCAGGCGAAGGCCTCGCGCAATTCCTCGAGGCTGGCGCCGGTGAGCGCGACGTCGGCGATGACGGCCTCGTCGACAGGGCCAAGAACGGAAATGATCTCGTTGCGGGTCATCCTTGTCTCCCTGGGGCGGAACGATGACAAGGAAACGGCGGACGGGTGGAGCGGGTTCCGACGGCGTTGTCTCCGCCTTGCGGGAGAAAGCGCCGCGCGGTCTTTGCTCTTGCCCCGACAACCGCTATGCACGCAGGCTCGTCCCGGAATTCTGCCGAGTCCTCATGAAATCCGTCTTGCTGCTTTCCGCCCTGCTCCTCTCCTCACCCGCCCTCGCCCAATGGAAGCCGAGCGAGAAGGTCGAGACCTATGCGATCTCAGGACAAAGCGTGGAGGCGCTCTATGTCTCGATCGGCGAGAAAGGCCCTGTGATCGGCGGGGACTCGGCCGGCAACGGGCGGCGGGCAATCGCGCAGACCAACTTCAAGCTGACCTGGCAGCGCGATTATCAGACTGAAGGCGGCGCCTGCGTGCTGAAGACCGCTCGCCCGAAGCTGATCATCACCTACACGTTGCCGAAGCCCGCCGCAAAACTTGCCCCCGCCGTGCAGGCGCGGTGGGACGCGTTTGCCGCCGGCCTC
Organism: Mesorhizobium sp. WSM3866; assembly: GCF_002294795.1. Taxonomy (NCBI): domain Bacteria; kingdom Pseudomonadati; phylum Pseudomonadota; class Alphaproteobacteria; order Hyphomicrobiales; family Phyllobacteriaceae; genus Mesorhizobium; species Mesorhizobium sp. WSM3866. Next base: position 57,906 of record NZ_NSGC01000008.1, read on the forward strand.
GCCGCACACGAGAAGGTCCACGGCGCCGGCATCGTCGACATGGTGGACAAGATCGTCGCCTTCAGCACCGGCCTCACCGTCGCCGATGACCCCGGCTGCACCAAGATCAGGGCGGAGCTGACGAATTATCTCGACCAGCTTTCCAAGGAGCAGCGCCGGGCCAGCCGCGACTTCGACAAGGTCGAGTTCGGGCCGGGCGGGAACTTGCAGAAGCTGATTGCGGCGTTTCTGATCGGCGGGTGAACACGGCCAAGAAGCGGCCGCGCCCCTTCCCGCGGTGGCAGCAGGGCCACACCGGAAGCACCGCTATCAGCATGACCGCATCTCGAATGGGATAGCTGCCAAATTCCGTCTGCGCGGAAACGGGCACTCGTCAGCTCTTTCTCGGCCCAGGTTGAAATCTACACCTTAGTACTTGCTAATGCGCATTCAGCCTTCTTCGCCGACCTGATTAGCGGCCACGCGGTACGGCCCTGGATTGACTTAGCTCACCGTAGGCTTGGCTCCTTTGTCCTTTGAGACGAAAGTCTAAGGGTATGCGCCGCAGCTTTACAGGCGGGTTTGGTAGCGCTACCGTTTCACAGTCGCGTGACCCGGGGGGAGCTGGGGCAAACGTCGCCGACGCCAGTGGTGGATGCTTGCCGGCATCCGTTTCAGCCACACCTTGATTGGAAACGGCTCCCCGCGAAACCCGCAGGGACCATCGGGAGGAGTTCGATGGCGTCTGTCGCGATTGGCGATGTCTACAAGTCGTTCGGAGCCACCCAGATCCTGCACGGCGTCAGCGTCGACATAGAGGACGGCGAGTTCGTCACGCTGGTCGGGCCATCGGGCTGCGGAAAATCGACGCTTCTGCGGATGATTGCCGGGCTGGAAAAAATCTCCCGCGGCCATATTTCGATCGGCAGCCGTGTCGTCAACGATGTTGCGCCGAAGGAGCGCGACGTGGCCATGGTCTTCCAGAACTACGCGCTCTATCCGCACATGACCGTTGCCGAGAACATGGCGTTCTCGCTCATGCTGAAGGGAGTGGCCAAGGCGGAGAGCGATGCCGGGGTGAAGCGGGCGGCCGAGATCCTCGGGCTGGTGCCGCTTCTGTCGCGTTATCCGCGCCAGCTTTCGGGCGGCCAGCGGCAGCGCGTCGCCATGGGCCGGGCGATCGTGCGCAATCCGCAGGTGTTTTTGTTCGACGAGCCGCTCAGCAATCTTGACGCCAAGCTGAGGGTCCAGATGCGCGCCGAGATCAAGGAACTGCACCAGCGGCTGAAGACCACGACGATCTATGTCACGCACGATCAGATCGAGGCCATGACCATGGCCGACAAGATCGTCGTCATGCATGACGGCCTCGTCGAGCAGATCGGGCCGCCGCTCGAGCTCTACGACCGGCCGAACAACCTCTTCGTCGCGAGCTTCATCGGCTCGCCGGCCATGAACCTGCTCAAGGGCACATTCGCCAATGACGGCACGCCGTCGTCGTTCCGGGGCGCGGGTGGCGTCTCCGTGCCTCTGTCGAAACCACCCGCGATCGGCAACGGCGAAGCCGTCGTGCTCGGCGTTCGGCCTGAGCATCTGCGGCTGGCCGAGGACGGCATTCCGGTCACCGTGGTGGTGATCGAGCCGACCGGCTCGGAAGTGCAGATCATCGGCCGGACGGCCGGCGGAGAGGATATCGTCGCCAATTTCCGCGAACGCCATTCCTTCGCGCCGGGAGAAACCATCCGGCTGTCGGTGGAACCCGGCCCCATTCATCTGTTTCACGGCGAAACGGGCCAGCGGATCGAAGCGGCGCCATAGACCACGCAACGAGGAAACCCACAGGAGGAGACGAGCATGAAGTTCACCAGACGCGACGTGATCCGCACGACCGCCGGCGCGGCCGCCGGGGCCTTGGGCAGCCGCTTCGTCGGCTCGAGCGCCTTCGCCCAGGAGGGCCTGACCTACAAGCCGGAGGAAGGCGCCAAGCTCCGGCTGCTGCGCTGGTCGCCTTTCGTGCAGGGCGACGAGGACCAATGGCTGAAGAATACGAAGCGGTTCACCGAGGCGACCGGCGTGGAGGTGCGCGTCGACAAGGAGAGCTGGGAAGACATCCGGCCCAAGGCGGCCGTCGCCGCCAATGTCGGCTCCGGTCCCGACCTGATGTTCGTCTGGTTCGACGACCCGCACCAATATCCCGACAAGCTGCTCGACGTGACCGAACTCGGCGACCATCTCGGCAAGAAATATGGCGGCTGGCACGACGGCCCGAAGCAGTATGCGACGCGCGAGGGCAAGTTCCTCGGCCTGCCGCTCGCCACCATCGGCAACGCCATCGTCTATCGCGAAAGCTGGGTGAAGGAGGCCGGCTTCTCGGAATTCCCGAAGGACACGGCGGGTTTCCTCGAGCTGTGCAAGGCGCTCAAGGCAAAGGGCCATCCCGCCGGGTTCACCCATGGCCACGGCGTCGGCGACGGTAACAACTATGCGCATTGGCTGCTATGGAGCCATGGCGGCCAAATGGTCGACGAAGCCGGCAAGGTGACGATCAACAGCCCCGAGACGCTGAAGGCGATCCAGTATGCGCAGGAGCTCTACAAGACCTTCATCCCCGGCACGGAAAGCTGGCTCGACGTCAACAACAACCGCGCCTTCCTGGCCGGCGAAATAAGCGTGATCGCCAACGGCATCTCGGCCTACAACACCGCCAAGGTCAACAAGGACAACGACCCGAAGCTGGCCGAAATAGCCAAGGACATCCGCACCACCAATCTGCCGATCGGTCCGGTCGGGAAATCGGTCGAGCTGTTCCAGGTGACCACGGCCGTCATCTTCAACTACACGCCCTACCCCAACGCGGCCAAAGCCTATCTGCAGTTCATGTTCGAGGACCCGCAGATGTCGGACTGGATCACGTCGTCGGCCGGCTATTGCTGCCAGACGCTGAAGGCCTTCGACAACAATCCGGTGTGGAAGGCCGACCCGAACAATGCCGCTTACGCGAAAGCCTCGGCGACGCTGCGACCCAACGGCTATGCCGGGCCGCTCGGCTATGCCTCGGCCGCGACCATGGCCGATTATGTGCTGGTCGACATGTTCGCCAAGGCGGTGACGGGACAGGCGACACCGCAAGAGGCGATGGAAGAGGCCGAAAAGCGCGCCAACCGCTATTATCGCGTCTGATCCTGCCGGGCACCTGAAGCAAGGGTGGCCGCGTCGGGATCTTCCGGGGCACGGAAGGACCACGCGGCCACCACCACTCCACCGCATGTTGCGAGGAATCCGCGCCCATGGCCGTGTCATCCGTTGCCGTTCAGCGGCGTCCGTCGATGCTTTCGCGACTTGCCGAGAGCCGGAACACTCTTGGTCTCGGCTTCATGCTGCCGGCGGCGGCGCTGCTCCTGGTCTTTCTCACCTATCCGCTGGGACTCGGCGTCTGGCTTGGCTTCACCGACACACGCATCGGCCGGCCCGGCATCTATATCGGTGTCGAGAACTATGAATATCTCTGGAGCGACAGCGTGTTCTGGCTGTCGGTCTTCAACACCGTGCTCTACACGGTCAGCGCTTCGATCCTGAAATTCGTGCTCGGCCTCTGGCTGGCTCTCATCCTCAACGAGAAGCTGCCCTTCAAGTCGTTCTTCCGCGCGGTGGTGCTGCTGCCCTGGGTGGTGCCGACGGTGCTGTCGGCCATCGCCTTCTGGTGGATCTACGATTCGCAGTTCTCGATCCTGTCCTGGGCGCTGCAGCAGATGGGGCTGATCGACCACCGCATCAACTTCCTTGGCGATCCGACCAACGCGCGCGCTTCCGTCATCGCGGCCAATGTCTGGCGCGGCATCCCGTTCGTCGCCATCACGCTGCTTGCCGGCCTGCAGACCATCCCGCAGTCGCTCTATGAAGCCGCCACGCTCGACGGCGCCAGCCGCTGGCAGTTGTTTCGCCATGTGACGCTGCCGCTTTTGACGCCCATCATCGCCATCACCATGACCTTCTCGGTGCTCTTCACCTTCACCGATTTCCAGCTGATCTATGTGCTGACCCGCGGCGGGCCGGTGAACGCCACCCACCTGATGGCGACCTTGTCCTTCCAGCGCGGCATTGCCGGCGGCCAGCTCGGCGAAGGCGCGGCAATCGCGGTCGCCATGATCCCCTTCCTGCTGGCGGCGATCCTGTTCAGCTATTTCGGCCTGCAACGGCGCAGGTGGCAGCAAGGCGGCGGAGACTGATATGGCCGCGATCAGAGAAGTCGAGCGCCTGGACACCGAAGGCGGCATGGGCTACCTGCAGAGCCTGCCGCGCCGGGTGGTCACGGTCTATCTGCCGCTGCTGGTGTTTCTCATCGTGCTGCTGTTTCCATTCTATTGGATGACGATCACGGCGGTTAAGCCCAATGTCGAGATGACCGATTATGTGAACTACAATCCGTTCTGGGTCGTGCATCCGACGCTGGAGCACATACGCTATTTGCTCCTGGAGACCTCCTACCCCGGCTGGCTGCTCAACACGGTGATCATATCGACGGCGGCCACCTTCCTGTCGCTGGCGGCTGCGGTGCTCGCCGCCTACGCGATCGAGCGGCTGCGGTTCTCCGGCGCCCGCCAAGTCGGCCTTGCCGTCTTCCTCGCCTATCTGGTGCCGCCCTCGATCCTGTTCATCCCGCTGTCGGTGATGGTGTTCAACCTCGGTCTCTACGACACGCCCTTCGCGCTGATCCTCACCTACCCGACCTTCCTGATCCCGTTCTGCACCTGGCTGTTGATGGGCTACTTCCGTTCGATCCCCTTCGAATTGGAGGAATGCGCGCTTATCGACGGCGCCACCCGCTGGCAGATCCTGACCAAGATCGTGCTGCCGCTTTCGGTGCCGGGCCTGATCTCGGCCGGCATATTCGCCTTCACGCTGTCCTGGAACGAATTCATCTACGCGCTGACCTTCATCCAGTCGTCGGAGAAGAAGACGGTGCCAGTCGGCGTGCTCACCGAGCTCGTCCGCTCAGACGTCTACGAATGGGGAGCGCTGATGGCGGGCGCGCTGATCGGCTCGCTGCCGGTGGTGGTGCTTTATTCGTTCTTCGTCGAGCACTACGTCTCCTCGATGACGGGCGCGGTGAAGGAATAGCGTCCGCTTTGGCGGTCATGGCCATTGCACGAGGCACCCGCCGATCGATGGATTTTAGCGGATCGGCACCAGCATGGCAGCCTCGCGGATGACGCGGATGGCGTCCGGATTGGTGACGGGATAGCACCGGCCGCGATCGACAGCGGCGCCAAGCGGCATTTCGAGAAAACGAAGCTGCAACTCATCGCCGCCGGTTTCGAACTCATGCCCGTCGATGCCCAGCCCCGATGCTCCGACGGGGTGGCGAGCAAGTAGCCGAGGGGGTGGTGCGTCGCGCTTTCTTCCCCGCTAGCTAGGGGCCGCTAGGGGGAGATAACGGCGCCCGCCGCCGCGCTAAAAACTGATCTCCACCGCCGGCGCACTACGCTTCGCCTCGCCATGAAACACCGCCTCGATGTTGCTGCCGTCGGGGTCGAGCAGGAAGGCGGCGTAGTAGCCGGGGTGGTAGGGACGCTCGCCCGGCGCGCCGTTGTCCTTGCCGCCGGCGGCGAGGCCCGCCTGGTAGAAGGCGTCGACCATGGCGCGGTCCTTGGCCTGGAAGGCGAGATGGTGACGGCCGGTGAGCACGCCCTGGGCCGCGCGGCTATCGGCGCTGGAAACGAACAGTTCGTCCGCCCAGAAATAATCCTCGGCCTCGCCGCCGATCGGGATGCCCAGCACTTCGAGCACCGCGCCGTAGAAACGCCGGCTCGCCTTGACGTCGCGCACCACCAGATGAAGGTGGTCGATGAGCCGGCCGCGATAGAGTTGCATGGCGTGTTGCCTCCTCCCGATTGCAGCGGCTCAATCTAGAAGGGCCTGGTGCGCGGTCAATGTGGGTGCGGAAGACTGCTGACAGGTAGAGAGATCGGCGCGAGGCACCCCCCTCTGTCCTGCCGGACATCTCCCCCTCAAGTGGGGAGATCAGTTTCTTCGCGGGTTTCGCCAATCACCGACGTTGTAAGGAGAGGCGCGGATCACGACACAGCCGATTCTCCGCTCTTGAGGGGAGATGCCCGGCAGGGCAGAGGGGGGCGTGACGGAGCGCCGACGTTGGCGACGATAACGCGTCCGAAAAATCCGGATAAAAAATGCAACCAGATTGTAGGATCGGTGTCCGCCTCGGCGTCCTTCGGACGCAAGCGGCGCGATGGACCTGGAAAAACCGTGCCGCATCAAACAGGATGCCTTACGGCATGGGAGAAAACCATGAATCCTTCCTATCGTTGGGTCATCGTCGCGGCCGGCGCGCTGATGACCTGTGTGGCGCTCGGCGCGATGTTCTCGCTGGCGATCTTTCTCGAGCCGATGTCGATCGACACCGGCTGGTCGCGCGCCGGCATTTCCAGCGCCATGACGCTGAATTTTCTGGTGATGGGCGTCGGCGGCTTCGCCTGGGGCGCGATCTATGACCGCGTCGGTGCCCGCCCCGTCGTGCTTGCCGGCGCGGTGCTGCTCGGGCTGGCGCTGGTGGTGGCGAGCCGCGCCAACTCGCTGCTGATCTTCCAGCTCAGCTACGGAGTGATCGTCGGGCTGGCGGCCAGCGCGTTCTTCGCGCCTATGATCGCGCTCACCACCGCCTGGTTCGACACCAACCGAAGCCTTGCCGTGTCGCTGGTTTCGGCCGGCATGGGAGTGGCGCCGATGACCATCTCGCCCTTCGCCCGCTGGCTGATCTCGGCCTATGACTGGCGGACCGCCATGTTCGACATCGGCGTCATGGCCTGGGTGCTCCTGCTGCCCGCCGTCTTCCTGGTACGCCAGCCGCCGGCGGCCGGCGCGGCGGCCGACGGCGGCATGCCGGCGCGTGCCGCCGTCGACCCCGGCATGAGCGTCGGCCAGGCGCTGCGCTCGCCGCAGTTCCTGGTGCTGGGCATGACCTTCTTCGCCTGCTGCGCGGCGCATTCGGGGCCGATCTTCCACATGGTCAGCTATGCGATGGCCTGCGGTGTGGCACCGATGGCTGCCGTCTCGATCTATAGCGTCGAGGGCCTTGCCGGCCTTGGCGGACGCCTGCTCTACGGCGTGCTCGGCGACCGGCTGGGGGTCAAGCCGGTGCTGATCACCGGCCTTGCCATCCAGGCCGCCGTGATCGCCGCCTATCTAGCGGTCGGCCGGCTCGAGCAGTTCTACGTCCTGGCCGTCATCTTCGGCGCCACCTACGGCGGCGTCATGCCGCTCTATGCGGTGCTAGCACGCGAATATTTCGGGCCGCGCATCATCGGCACGGTGTTCGGCGCCGCCACCATGCTCTCCAGCCTCGGCATGTCGTTCGGCCCGCTCGCCGGCGGCATGATCTACGACGCCTATGCCAGCTATTCCTGGCTGTTCATCGGCTCGGCGCTGGTCGGCCTGGGCGCCGCCGGCATCGCGATCGCCTTCCCGCCGCAGCCGAGCCGGCAGCGGCTGCAGATGGCATAGCGAGATGAATCTCCCTCCTCGAGGGGGAGATGTCGCCGTAGGCGGCAGAGGGGGTCACGGCGCGTGACTGGCCGACGCCCCTCTCCGTCGCTTGGGGCGCCGGCGATCCACGCGCCAGGACCTGCCCTGCCGGCATCTCCCCTCGAGTTGCCCGCACCGCCGACGCGAAATCCATTGCCCGACGACGGCGAGTGTGAAACTCTCCGCGCGAGAAGACGCTGCATCTGAATGCCGGCCGGGCCGGCGCCATCCGCGGTCGGGGATATTGCAGTGGACACAGGCCTGGAAGCCGCAGAAGCAAGGAATTGGTCCCGCCTGCTGGTCGCGGCCGAGAGCGGCGATGCCGAAGCCTCGCGCGCGGAGCTCGCAGCGGGCGCGGATATCAACCAGACCGATGAAGACGGCTGGTCAAGCCTGCACCTCGCGGCGCATAACGGCCGCACCGCCGTGCTCGAAACTTTGATCGGCCACCCGGCGGTCGACGTGAACTGCAGAAACAAATGGAAGAGCACACCATTGAGCCTGGCTGCGGCTAGGGGTCACCTCGCCTGTATCCGGGCGCTGCTGAAGCATCGGCAGATCGATATCGACGCCCGCGCCGACTATTACGGCAGGACGCCGCTCATCGAAGCCGCAAGGAACGGGCATCTCGATATCGTCAAGCTGCTGGTCGAGCATGGCGCCGACGTCAATCTCGCCGACAAGACGGGACGCAACAGCGCGCTCATCGAGGCGATCAAGGGACGCCACTTCGAAGTCGCGCAATATCTGCTGGAATCCCGCAAGGTGAACTTCCTCAACAAGGACATGCGGCTCAATGCGCTGATCTGGGCCGGCAGCACGCGCAACGCCGAGCTCATCGGCAAGCTGGACGCCGCGATCCATCGCTTTTTCGAAGGCAAGTGAAGCGCGGCCGTCAGCCATTGGAACCGTCAGGCCGAAGCTGCCCTCAGCCCGTGCCCGTACCTGACCTCAGCGCCTCCCTGCCCTCGTCGTCGCGGCGCAGCCGCGCGTCGGAGATCAGCATCACCGGGCATGGGCAGCGCTGCAGCACGCCGCTCGTCGTCTCGCCGAAGATGAGCTCCTCGCCGGGCCGCCGCGCCACGCCCATGACGATCAGCGCCACGTTCCTGCCCGCCTGACGGGCAATGGCATCGGCGGCGGCGGCCCTCGAGCGGATGGCCGTCTCGATCTCGACGCCATAACGGTCGGCAAGCGCGACAATGTCCTTCAGCACAGCCTCCCTGCGGCGATGCGAGACGGTGTCTCGCGGTTCGTCGCGACCCGGACGCGCGACATAGAGGACCTTGACCGGCGCGCCGGTGACGGAGGCGACGGCAAGCGCGAGTTCCGCGCCGCGGCGCGCATTCGCCGTGCCGTTGACCGGCACCAGGATCCTGCCGGATCCCGGCCCAAGGCGCGGCATCTGCCGGCCGACGCCGGCCGGCTTCAGCACCAGGCAGAGCGGGCCCTCGAAAGCGCCGGCGACCTCGTTGAGCCGGCGCGAGAAGCCGCCCTTCGCGGTCACCGCTCGGCCGAGGCCGATGAGCAGCATGCCGTAGCCCTTGCGCGCCTCCTTGGCGACCGCCTCGGCGGAGAGCGGAGCGTCATGCGGGCGGCGCGTGAGGGGGGCTTCATGCGCGGGCTCCTCGTCGGCTTCCTTCGCCGCCTCGCGGCCCTGCTCAGCGCCTTTCTCGATCTCGTCCAGATGCGCCGCCTCGACGGGGTCGGCTTCGCTTTCGCCGCTTGTACGGAGCACGGTCGTCGGCTTGCCGGCTCCGATGACACCGGCGAGGTAGGCGGCGAAGCGGCCGACGACGCCCTCGTCGACCACCACCAGCAGCCGCTCCAGATTGGTGATGAAGCCGCGCTGGTCGACCTCCTCGCGCTCCAGCCTTTTCTTTTCCGCCTCCCCCATCGGCAGCCGCCCCAGCGCCCAGCGCAGCGTCGGCGGCATGGCCAAGGTGGTGATGACGGCCATGGTGACGATCATGGTGAAAAGCGTGTGCGAGATCACGCCGATCGACAGACCGATCGAGGCGACGATGACCTCGGTCGAGCCTCGCGCATTCATGCCGCAGCCGACGGCAATGCCCTCGCTGCGGCTCATGCCCGCGGCCTCCGCGCCGATGAAGGCGCCGCCGAACTTGCCGAGGCTGGCGATCGCCACCAGCGCCACGGTGAGCAGTGCAAGCTCGGGATCGACGAGCACTGTCAGGTCGGCTGAGAGACCGGCGACGCCGAAGAAGACCGGCATGAAGAGTGCCGTGATCACGCCGCGCAATTGCCCCTCGATGTGACGCGACAGGATCGGCGACTCGCCGACCAATATGCCGGCGACGAAGGCACCAAGCACCGTATGCACGCCGATTAAGTCGGTAACCAGCGCCATGCCGCCCATGATGGCGAGGATGACGGTGACCACTGCGTATTCCGAGCGGAAGGTGTCGTTGGTCCAGCGGATGGCATCGAAGACGATGCGGCGGCCGAGCGTGAAGGAAAAGGCCATGAAGGCGGCGACGCCGGCGAGCGTGAAGGCGAGGCTGGCGAGCTCGATGCGGCCATGCGTGGCGATGCCGATGGTGATGGCGATGATCACCCAGCCGATCGTGTCCTCGATGATGGCCGAGGAGACGATGATCTGGCCGAGGTCGCGGCGCATGAAGTTCATCTCGCGCACCACCATGGCGACGATCTTGACCGAGGAGATCGAAAGCGCGGTGCCGAGGAACAGGCCGGAGACGATGCGCTCGCTGCCGGTGGCGAGCAGCGAGGCCGGCATGAACTGCGCCGCCACAAAGCCGAGCGCGAAGGGCACGGCGACGCCGGTGGCGGAGATCGAAAAGCACGCGCGGCCGACGCGGCGCACCAGCCTCAGGTCCGTTTCCATGCCGGTCAGCAGCAGAAGCATCAGCACGCCGAACTGGGCGATGGCGTTGATCATCGACTTCTGCGCGGCATCGCCCGCAAAGACCAGCCGCTCGGCCGCGGGCCACAGCCAGCCGAGCAGCGAGGGCCCGAGCAGGATGCCGCCGATCAGCTGTCCCATCACCGCCGGCTGGCCGAGGCGCTCCAGCAATTCGCCGATGCCTCGGCCGACGACGAGCAGCAAGATGACTTCGAGAACGAAGATGCCTTCGCTCGACATGCCGGTTTTTTCGGCGGCGAAGGCGGCGGCCGGCATCGATGCAAGCGCCGCCGCGGCAAGCGCGAGAGAAACCGGCCGGCGCCGGTTGGGCATGAAGGACAATTGCCGCACCCCTCGATTATCCTCGCCATAACGGTTTCGCACATGCATCGGTTGCACGGCGGTGGAACTGCCACTCTCTCCCGTTGTGGGGGCGATGTCCGGCAGGACGGGGGGGGCGCCGTGGAGGACCAACGTCGATTCAACCTATCTCCAAAGCAGGCCACTTTTAACCGTGATGGAGGTGCCTGCAAGGGCTGGGATGCCGGCGGGACAGCGCCTCCTCTACCCTGCCGGACATTTCCTTCACAACGCGAGAGAGTGGCAACTCCGGCGCCGGCCGCCTCTCTCAAGCAGCTTCGACGTCGCGTACAATTCGATTCAAATGCTGCCGCCCATCTTTGCTTGTCGGTAAAGCGACTCACGCATGGTCGCTGCACGGCGGGGCAATAAGGAGAAGCTAATGAAAAGCGACTTTGCCGCCGCCCACCTGCACCTCGACAGGGCCTGCCATTATCTGCGCGGCGACGACGAGACCAGCCGCACGGCGCTTGCGGCGCTCGACCTTGTGATCGAGGCGGTCGCGACCGCCCTCTATGCCCGGCCCGAGGCCGAAGTGGTGCCGTTTCCGATATCAGCCGCTCAGCGATAGGAAGCATCCATGACCGGCGGCCGGCAATGATGATTAACGGCCGATCAGATCGGTCATCGCCTCGATGACCTTGCCGGCCGCCGCGCCCGTCGCCGACCGATCATTGACGATGATCGAGATGCGAAACGGAATGTCGAACTCGATTGGCCTGAGTGCCAGTCCGAACTCGGAATAGAAGCCCGCAGTGAACGGATCGACCACAGCCAGCGAGCGGCCGCCCCTGACCAGCGCGCAAGCCAAGAATGACTGGAAGATGTCGGCGACGGTGTTGGCCGCGGTCACTTCGAGCAGCCTCGCGCCGTCGCGGCTGCGGCGGAAATAGAGCTCGCCCAGCGACACGAACGGATAGAGGGAAAAATCCTCCAACCGGACGCGCTCGCTCTCGGCAAGCGGATGCCTCTGGTCCATGACACAAACGCTATTGCGCTCGAAAGTGGCGACGCATTTGGCATCCAGGAAGGAAACGCCCGCGTCCACCAGGCCGACGTCGGTCAGGCGCGAGGCGACGGAGGAGACGATCTCCGTCGAGCTCCGCACCGCGATGGTGGTCCTGGCCTCTGGAAAGCGCGTCCGAAGCTGCTGGATCGCTTCCGGCACGATCTTGAAGGACATCGCCGCCAGCGTGCCGATGCGCACGACGCCGCGCTTCAGTTCCCTGATCTCCTGCGCCGCCATGATCAGATTGCGCGCGCCATGAAACGTCTTGCCGACCTCGCCGTAGAACAGCAGGCCCTGCTCGGTCGGAACCAGCCGACCGTGCGATCGATCGAACAGGCTGAGGCCGGTGTCGATCTCCAGCTCCTGCAGCAGCCGGCTGACGCTCGGCTGCGAGACGTTGAGCGCGATCGCAGCGCCCGACACGGAGCCGGCCACCATCGTTGACTCGAAGGCCTCCAGTTGACGAACGCTGAGCCCGGAAAAACGCATCTCTTCCTCCCGGTATAGGATTAGCACATACCGGACCAAAATCTTGATCTTTGATTTCGCTGCGTTTCGGGCCCTAGCTGCAAGCTTGGCAGAAACGGACGGAGCCGTCGTGAAGCGAGCCAATGTCATCTTCATCTGTGCCGACCAGATGCGCTACGACGCGCTCTCGGTCACCGGCAACCGCGTCGCCCATACCGCAAACATCGACCGCATCGCCGCGCGCGGCGCAACCTTCCATCGGCATTTCACGCCTAACCAGATTTGCTCGCCAAGCCGAGCGACCATGGCAACAGGGCTCTATCCACGCCATCACGGATTGTGGCGCAACGGCGTGGCGCTCGACGGTCAGCTCCCTAATCTGTGGCAGGCGCTGTCGCTTGCCGGATACGCCACAAAAGGCGTCGGAAAGCTGCACTTTCAGCCACTGCTCGCGCCCGTCGAACGCGACATGCCGGAATCGCTTGCCTATTGGGAAAGGCCGGGCTGCGAGGACTGGCAGGGTCCCTATTTCGGCTTCGATGCCGTCGACCTCGTCATGGGCGAAGCCAACGAAGCCACTCGCGCCGGCCACTACGCCGCCTGGCTCAAGCGCAACCACCCCGAAGTGGTGGACCTCTACGAGCCCGACGCCAGTCCCGACAGCCGGGCGCAGGATCTGAACGAAGTCTGGAAAAGCGCGGTGCCGCCCGAGTTGCACTACACCAGTTGGATCGCGGATCGGGCGATCGACTTCATCGAGCGCCAGGGCAAGCAGGCAGAGCCGTTCGGCTTGTTCGTCTCGTTTCCGGACCCGCACCACCCCTTCGCCCCGCCCCGGCCCTATTGCGACCTGTTCCGACCGGAGCTGATGCCCACGCCGACCATCCGGGCGGGCGAGCTGGAGCGGATGCCGGCCTATCTCGGCGAAGGCGACGATCCGACCAAAGTGCCCTACATCGCCTCCGGCGAGCAGCCGCGCGAGCAGGGCTTCCTCCTGCGCACCGACGATATCTCCGACGAAACGCTGGCCATCGCAATCGCCCACACGCATGGCATGATCCAGATGATCGACGATGCCGTCGGGCGGCTGCTCGTCGCACTGGACGACGTTGGCGTGCTCGACGACAGCTTCGTGCTGTTTACCGCCGATCATGGCGAGTTGCTCGGCGACCACGGGCTGCTGCGCAAGGGGCCACCGCCCTACCGACAACTGCTGCAGGTCCCGCTGGTTCTTAGCGGTCCAGGCATCCGCGCCGGAACAAGCCTCGATGCGCTGACCAGCCACCTCGACCTGTTCGCGACCATCGCATCGCTGCTCGGCCTGCCGGCGCCCGCGACCGACGGCACCGATCTCAAGCCGCTGATCGACGGCCGGGTCGCCGACGTCCGCGACTTCCTGTTCGGTGAATATCATCCGCGACGTGACGCCTGCCTCTACAATCAGTCGATCATCTCCAAGGAGTGGCGGTTCACCCGCTATCCCAACCAGCCGGCCTGGGGGGAGCTGTTCGATCTTCGCGAAGACCCCTGGGAGCACTGGAACCTGTTCCCCGAGCGAGCACTCGGCGCGCAGGCGCGCGCACTGAGCGCGGTTCTCGACCGGCGGCTGCCGCCACAGCCGCTGATGGTCAACGAAGTCCTTGGCGCGTACTGAACCAATGGGAGAATGACATGAACGACAGAAGCGTCTTCTCGAGCCTGGACAGCATGAACCGCCGCAGCTTCATCAAGACGGCCGCTGCGGCTGCCTTCGCCACGGCGGCGTTTCCACATACCGGCCTTGCCGAGGCGCCGCGCAAAGGCGGCGCGCTGCGCCTTGGCCTCAACGGCGGCAGCTCCGCCGACACGCTGGACCCGACGCAGCTGATCGGCACTTTTTCCATCAACGTGTCGCGGCAGGTCTACAACACGCTGGTGGAGATCGGCGATGACGGCAAGCCGGCGCCGGAGCTCGCGGCAAGCTGGGAAGCCAGCGACGGCAACATGCGCTGGATCCTCAATCTCAGGCCGGGCGTGCAGTTTCACAACGGCAAGACGTTCGACGCCGACGACGTCAAATACTCGCTGGGCCTGCATATCGGCGACAAGACCAAGTCGAAGGCCAAAGGGCTGGTCGCCGACGTCGCGGAAGTGCGGGCCATCTCGCCGACGCAAGTCGAGATCCTGCTCAAATCGCCAAATCCCGACATGGATTATGTGCTGTCGGATCTGCATTTCGCCATGGTGCCCGCAGGCTTCGCCGACTGGTCGAAAGCGATCGGCACCGGTCCGTTCAAGCTCACCGCCTTCCAGCCCGGCGTGCACGCCACCGCCGCCCGCAACGAGACCTACTGGCGCAGCGATCGCGGCCATGTCGACACGGTCGAGACGGTCGTGATCAACGACGCCGCGGCACGCGTCTCGGCTCTTCAAGGCGGCTCGGTGCACATCGTCAACGGCATCGACTACAAGATCGCACCGCTGCTCAAGAAGGACCCCCGCGCCTATCTGCTGGTCACCGAAGGCAAGCAGCATTTCTCGCTGCCGATGGACGCCACGAAGGAGCCGTTCAACAGCCCCGATGTCGTGCTGGCGCTCAAGCTCGCGCTCGACCGTGAGCAGATGGTGAAGCTGCTGATGGCCGGCTTCGGACGGGTCGGCAACGACCATCCGATCGCTGCCAGCGATCCGAGCTTCAATCCTAACATCGCGCAGCGCGCCTACGATCCGGACAAGGCCCGTTTTCACCTCAAGAAAGCCGGCAAGAGCGATCTTACCCTCGAGCTGCACGCCGCCCCCGTGGCGTTCGAGCAGGCGGTCAACACGGCCGAGCTTTTCGCGCAATCGGCCAAGCCCGCCGGCATCACCATCAATGTCAAGCGCGAGCCCGATGACGGCTACTGGAGCGACGTGTGGCTGAAGAAGCCATGGGTGGCTTCCTTCTGGGCCGGGCGGCCATCGGCGAGCATGATGTTTTCCTCCGTCTACGCCTCGGGCGCGCCGTGGAACGAAACGCATTGGAAGAACGACAGCTTCGACAGACGGCTGACGGAGTCGCGCTCATTGGCCGATCCGGCGAAACGCCGCGACGTCTATTTCGAGCTGCAGCAGATGATCCATGACGAGTGCCCGACCATCATCCCGGCCTTCGCCAGTTGGATCGACGCGGCGCGCCAGGAGGTAAGGGGTTTCGTTCCCAATCCCAACTTCCTGCTCAGCGATCATCGCGTGGCCGAACGGGTCTGGCTGAGCGCATAAGAGCTTCCGTCGGAGAGCGTCAGCAGGAACATTTCTGCCGGCCCCACATTGTGCTATATGGGGTGTGGCCGGCTCAACGGCCGGCCACGGCGGGAGGCACGTGGCAAGGGGATGTCGCAGGTCCAGACCGTAAAGCCAGCCGAAGCAGCGGCGCCGCCAAGGGGCTCCGATGCGTTCGCGCTGAAGCTCACTTCCTCCGAATTCGCAACCACCATGTCGCATTTCCACCGCGCGGAGATCGCGCGCATGGCGGGCTGGCGCGACCGGCTCGACCGCACCAGCAATTGGGCAATCACCGTGGTGGCGGCGATGCTGTCCGTGTCGCTGTCGACGCCTTCGGCGCATCACGGCGTGCTGCTCTTCGCCATGCTGCTCATCACGCTGCTTCTATGGATCGAAGCGCGGCGCTACCGGTTCTTCGACGTCTATCGGGCGCGGGTGCGTCAGTTCGAGCGCTACTACTTTGCGCAGATCTTTTCGCCGCAGCCGGATTTCGCCTCCAACTGGCTTGCCATCCTCGGCGAAGGCCTGCGCTCGCCGCGCTTCCTCATCTCGCAGCGCGCGGCGCTGGTCCGGAGGCTGCGGCGAAACTACGTCTTCATGTACACGATCCTGATGCTTGCCTGGGTCTTGAAGATCACCACGCCCAGCCTGCAGCGTGAAGGCTCGCCGATCGGCTTCAGCGCCTCGCTGCTCGACACCTTTCGCGTGGCGACGCTCGGTCCCATCCCCGGCGTCGTGGTGGTCTGTGGCGTCGTCGTATTCTATCTCGGGATGCTTGCCGCCGCCTTCCTGATGCGCGCCGACGACGGCGAACTGTCGTTCGGCGACGTGCATGTTTGAGCCTGGGGCGGCGGCCCTTGGTCTTTCAGGCAGCCCGCCGTTTCCACGCGCTCACAATCCCGGTGGCCTGACGAAACCGTCGGTGAGACGCGCCAGCGCTTTCGCCACGGCCAGCAGCTTCATGTCCGAATGGCGGCGGCCGACCAGCTGGGCGCCGATCGGCAGGCCCTCCCGGTCGACACCGATTGGAATGACGGCGGCCGGATGCCCGGTCAGGTTGAAGCGGCAGGCGTGGCTGAGCCCGCTCCAGTAGGGCGTCTCGATGCCGTCGACGGGGATCGGCGCACCCATTTCGCGGTGGCGGAAGGCCGTGCACATCATCGCCGGACAGACCAGCACGTCCCACCCGTCGAAGAACCGCTCCCAGGCAGCGATGAATTCGTCGCGCTGGTTGAGCGCCTCGAGATAGGCGGCCAGCGAGGGCGAGGTTTCGCGCGGCTGCCGGAAGACCTGCGAATACCAGGTGATGAGATCGGAAAACAGCGCCCGCTCGGCCGCGAAATCGTGCTGCGGCAATGCCTGCCCTACCCGCGCGCCGCCGACCTCGATGGCGCCCGCGAAGCCTGCGATCGCGTCGGCGATGTCGAGCGCGGTCGGCACTCCGGGAAATTCGGGCGCGAAGGCAACCCTGAGCGTCCCCAGCGGCGGCTCCGGCGCCTCGTCCGTCGCCACCGGCGGCACTTCGGTGTCGAGACCGTCGGCGCCGGCGATGATGCGGTGGGCCAGGATGAGATCGTCGACGTCGCGGGCCAAAGGCCCGATGTCGAACAGCAGGCGGAAGCTGCGCGGCAGGTCGGGCGGATCGGCGTAGCTGCCGGTGATCGGCACCGTCGCCTGCGTCGGCTTGAAGCCATAGACGCCGCACAGATGCGC
This sequence comes from Mesorhizobium sp. WSM3866, assembly GCF_002294795.1. Classification (NCBI taxonomy): domain Bacteria; kingdom Pseudomonadati; phylum Pseudomonadota; class Alphaproteobacteria; order Hyphomicrobiales; family Phyllobacteriaceae; genus Mesorhizobium; species Mesorhizobium sp. WSM3866. Next base: position 75,101 of record NZ_NSGC01000008.1, read on the forward strand.
CGGCATCCGGATCGAGCCGCCGGCATCGCTGCCGATCTCGAGCGGCACCAGCCCGGCGGCGACCGCGGCCGCCGCGCCGCCGCTGGAGCCGCCGGGCGTGCGGGTAACGTCCCACGGATTGACGGTGCGGCCGAAGATCGGATTGTCGGTCTGCAGGTCGCGCAGCCTGGGCGGCACGTTGGTCTTGCCGATGATGACGGCGCCGGCCTTGCGCAGCCGCGCGGCAATCGTGCTGTCCGTCGCCGGGACATGACCGGAAAAGGCTTCCAAACCGATGGTGGTGCGCATGCCGGCTGTGGCATGGCCGTCCTTCAGCGTGACCGGCACACCGTTGAGCGGACCGACGGCCTCGCCTCGCACGACCGCCATATCCGCGGCCTGCGCTCCGGCGCGGGCCGCCTCCTCGTCGAGGGTGACGATGGCGTTGAGCAGCGGATTGACGACAGCGATGCGGGCAAGCTGCGCCTCCATCGCCTCGACAGCGCCGACCTTCTTCTCGCGGATCGCCGCCGCCAGTTGCGACGCGGTCAGGAAGGTGGTGTCCAAATGGCTCATCATGGTGGTGTTCCTTCCTGCGGAACGGAAATATGGGAGTAGGGAAGATCAGAATTCGTGAACTCCGCGCATCGGATGCCAGTACCTTTTTCCCCTATTCCCCTATTCCCCTCCCTTCCCTTCAATTCAACGAAAGCGCCGTCCGGAACTCCTTCGTGGTGTTGCGGTTGGGATAGGGCTCGTCCGGCACCGGAACGCCGAGATGGGCGCAGAGCGGCGCCCAGCCGTCGCCCAGCTTGTGAACCAGCAGGCGCTCGGCCGGCACCGTCTTCAGCACCGCTTCGATATTGGCCTCATAGACGGCAATCGCATGCGCGCGGTCCTGCGGGCGGCCGCCGAAAACCTGCTTCGTGACAAGGGCGACGCCCAACGACTCCTGATCCTGGCTGTCAATGACGGCCGGCAGGATGGTTTTTGCGAAACTCTCCCACCAGCTTTCCGGCGAGCGCCAGGTGAGGATGACGCGCGCTTGCGGAAAGACTTCGATCAGCTCGCGCCAGTAATGCACCGAGGGCCAGTCGACGCAGGATTTATAACCGGCAAACAGCCGATTCCAATCCGGCGCGGCGCCTTGGGCGAGCGCTCGCCAGAGCCGCTTCTGCTCCGCATGCGCCATGACCTCCGACATGTGATGGCACGGGCCGAAGCCGAGCATGGTCAGCGCCTCGCGCATCGAATCCGTGCCGGTGCGGCCGAAGCCGGTTCCTATCACCCTGATGGTCATTCTCCCCTCCTCCCACTTGTCTTCCCCAATCGTCGGCTGCGGCGCGATCAACCTTCCCGAAGCACGAACCGCAAGCGATTGCCTTCCGGGTCCGCGGTCTCCACGGCACCGCCGATCTTTTTCGGCGGCAGGTTGGCGGCATCGAGCCTGCGTTCCAGCGCAGCCAGCTCCTCGACCGATGCAAGCTCAACCGTGAAATGGTCGAGGCCGGCGGCACCCGGCGGCGGCTCGCGCAGCTCGTCACGCGCCCAGATGTTGAAGGCGACCATATGCGGCCGGCTCCCGGTGCCGCAGTCGAACATGCCGAAACTTCTCGACTGGATGTGCGGGCGGAAGCCGAGCACACCGACATAGAATTCCATCAGTTCTTCCGGCGCGCGGGCGCGCATATGGATGTGGCCGATGAAGGCGTTCTTCGCCATCCTCTGCTCGACATGGCCGGAATTGCCGAGGTCGCGCAAAAGGCCCGGGAGATGGAGCGGCTCGAGCCCGGAATGCGCGCTGCCGTCGGTGCCGATCAGCGCCACGCGGCCATCGGCCGACACCTCGCGGCGCAGACAGCGTTCCGGCGTGTCGAAGCAGATCTCGATGCCGTTGCCGGACGGGTCGGAAACGTAGAGCGATTCCGAAACCAGGTGGTCCTGGGCGCTGTAGCGCAAGCCGGAAGCCTTAAGCCGGGCGGCGGTGTGGGCGAGGTCGCGGCGGCTCGTCACATGGATGGCGACATGGAAGAGATCGCGCGATTTCTGCGGCAGGGCGATCTGCGCTCCGGGGTGGAGCACGATAAGCTTCCGCCCGCCGGCGCCGAGCTCCGCCGTGGCGGCATCCTCGCCGAGGACCGCCAATCCGATCGTGTCGCGCCAGACGATCAAGGCAGCCGGGATGTCGGTCACCCTGAGATGGACCGGCCCGAGACGGGTGGCTTGAGGCAACCCTTCGCCCATCGTCGTCCGTCCGATTGCGGTCGGCGAACATATTAGCCGTGAACGATATTTCTGTCTCGCGCCAAGTTCGGGTTGACCCCTCCCCGGCGGGCGGCGACTATTGCCACGAAGCTTCTTGGGAGGAGACCACATGGACGAGACCGACCACTGGCGCAACATGGCGAGCGCGCCGCGGGACGGCAGTCGCATCCTGGTGACGGTGCGCTCGTCCGAACAGGGACCGGCCGAGGTCGACATGGCCTACTGGTCGCGCGCCGACCAGTTCGGCGAGGAAGGCTGGCGGGCGTCGGATTCATCGCCCGGACGCGTCGTCGAGTATGCCGAGCCGGAGCTCAGATGCTGGATGCCGCTGCCCACGGCGGGGCGAGGTTCGTTGCCGAGCCCCTGGGAAGGCGACGACGTGCCGCTGGTGGATGGCGAGGGGATTTAGCGCCTCTTTCCTTCTCCCCTTGTGGGAGAAGGTGTCGCCGAAGGCGACGGATGAGGGGTGCTGGACGGAGTGAGGCGCTGGGGAATGTCGCTGCGCTGTCGTCGTGGCCGCCAAGCTGGAACACCCCTCATCCGTCTCGGCGCTGCGCGCCGATCCACCTTCTCCCACAAGGGGAGAAGGGGAGCTTTTCAGCCCACCGCCACCATCACCGCTCCCGCCTCGACCTTCGCCGGATAGGTCCTGAGGTTGATGCATGGCGGCAGGCGCTTGGCGGCTCCGGTGCGGTAGTCGAAGGCGCCGGCGTGCTTTGGGCATTCGACCTCGTAGTCCATGACCAGGCCGTCGGCGATGTGCACCGCCTCATGCGTGCAAAGCCCGTCGGTGCAGAAGACCTCGTCGTCGGGCGAGCGAAAGACGGCATAGGTCTTGCCGCCATGGTCGAAGCGGCGGGCGCCTTCCTGTTCGATGTCGTCGAGCCCGCAGGCCCTGATCCAACCGGTCATTTTTCTTCCCTTCAGATCTGTCTTGCCTTCAGATTGAGGCGAACCCATCGGGGCGGCGAAGCCGGCCGCCCCGATGATCCGGGTCTAGTTCTTGTTCAGGTATTCCGCCGCGTTGGCGGGCGTCACCAGTTCGAACGGCACATAGACGACGCGGTCGACCTTCTCGCCTTTGGCAAGCGCGAGCGCCGCATCGACACCGCCGCCGCCTTGGCCCTTGGCGTTCTGGAACACCGTGACCGAGAGCTCGCCGGCCTTCATCGCCTGGAGCCCGTCCTGGGTGGCATCGATGCCGCCGACCACGACGTTCTTCAGGTCGACGCCGTTGGCCTTGAGCGCCAGGATGGCGCCGATGGCGGATTCGTCGTTGTTGGCGATGACGGCGTCGGGCGCCGGGCCGGCAGTCAGCCAGTTGGTCATCAGGTTCTGCGCATTGTCGCGCGACCATTCGGACGACTGCTTGTCGGTGACCTTGATGAAATTGCACATGTCGGTCGAAAAGATCTGCTCGACATCCTTGGTGCGCTGGAGCGCCGCCTGATGCACCAAGCTGCCCATGATGATGTAGGCCGTAGCGCCGGCCGACTTGCCCTTGGCGCGCAGCATCTTGCAGACCTCGAAAGCTTCCAGCGTGCCGGACTCGACCTCGTTCGAGCCGACATAGACCTGCTTCTCCGGCAGGTTCTTCATGTCCGATGGCTCGAGGTTGACGAAAACCAGCGGAATGCCGGCCTTGGCGGCTTCCTCGCTCATGGTCTTCGAGGCATTGGTGTCGACCAGCGTGACGATGATGGCGTCGACACCGCTGGCGATGAAATTCTTGACCTGGTCGAGCTGTTTGGCGACGTCGTTCTGGGCGTCCTCGACCTGGATCTCGGCACCCTTCTCCTTGGCGCGGGCCTGCATGCCATGCATCAGCAGCGTCTGGAAATTGTTGTCGAAGTTGACGATCGAGACGCCGAGCTTGGCGGCGAAGGCGCCGGTCGAGACAGTCGCGAACGCGGTCGCCATCAAAGCGGCGAGCGCCGTCGAGATGAGAAGCTTCTTCACGGGTTTCCTCCCTCTGGATTTGGAGTGCCGGCTCACTCCTGTCTTGTTCGCCGGCCCTTTCGGGATCGTTGAAGCGGGCGGCTCAGGCCGGCCACGTGGCTTTCTCTGCAGCTGTCATTTCGCGGCGGCGTTGGCGCGCGCCTTCTTCTTCTCGTAGCGGGCCTGCATGCGCGCCTCGCCGTCCTTGCTGCCGTCGTGGAAAGTGCCGAACCAGCGGTCGAACGGGATCAGGCCGTCGCCGTAGTTCACCTCGAAATATTTGTGGTGCAGGTAATGGATATAGGCGTGGCTATCCACCGATCTGTCCTCGGTCAGTTCCACCTTGTCGAAGCCGACATGGCCCGGGATCGCGCCGAAGCCGGCATAGTGGAGCTGGTAGAGCGCCAGCAGCGGGTTGGACGGAATGATCAGGTGCCAGAAGGCGACGCCGAGATAGCCGAGCTGCTCCACCGGATGCATCGACAGCGACGACCAGGGCGACGGGTTGACCGAATTGTGGTGCACCGAATGCACCCATTTGTAGAGCGGCCCCAAATGGATCGTCCGGTGCAGCAGGAAGAAATGCGTCTCGTGGATGATCGGCACCACCAGCGCCAGGCAGAACAGGTAGACGGGGTTCTCCGCGAAGGTCAGCCACGGCACGTAGCCGTTGGCGTAGGCGTAGAGGATCGCCACCTCGATCGCCGTCCAGATCGGCATGCCGGTGCCGAAGGTGCGCAGCATGTTGTCGATGTTCTGGTTCTCGAAGAAGAAGGCTTTGCTCTTCTGCTCCGAGGGCCATTTGCCGTTGTATTTGAAGCGGTTGCCCTGGGCTCTCAAAATGTAGAGTCGAAGCTCGAAAGCGCCGAAGAAGACAAGCAGCGCCGCGCAGTTGACGATGAACAGGCGCAGGATCCAGCCGATGGCGAGCGTCTTCATCGTCTCGACGTCCGGCAGCACGTAGCGCCACCACACCACTGCCGAGAGGGCGAAGAGCAGGTTGTAGGGCAGGAAATAATGCGGCAGCCACTTCAGCAGCGCCAGCGGTCGCGGCGGAAACGCAAAGAGCGGCGCGGTGCCGGCCGGTTCGTTCGGGGCCCAATCGCCCCTCTTGTTGCGCGTGCCGTATTGCAGGTCGTCCATGGCTGGTCTCACAGCGATTGAGAGAGCGTGAGGAGGCGGTCATAGGCGGCATCGTCCATGTCCACCTGGTGCTTCGCTTCCGGGTAGCTGCCTTCGGCCACGTCGCGGCCGAAGGCGCGGAACGCACTGATGCGCCTTTCCTGCAGCTCGGCCTCCAGCGTGACGAAGTGGGCATAGCGCTTGGCATGGCGCGGATAGTGGCCGGTGTGGGTGCCCAGCACGTCGCAGGAGAACAGATACTGCGTGTCGCAGGCAGTGCCGCAGCCCATGCCCATGGTGATCAGCGGCGTCGAGCGGGTGATGTGGTCGGCGAGCCTGACCGGCACCACTTCGACCTCGATGCAGGCCGCACCCGCATTCTCCAGGTCCTTGGCCGCGCGCAGCACCTTGAAGGCCTCTTCCGCCGTGCGGCCGACGGCTCGGAAATTCGTCCAGGTGGCGCGGTTCGGCACCAGGCCGACATGGCCGGTGACGGGAATGCCCTCCGCCGCCATCGCCTCGATGAAGCGCGGCGAGTGCGATGAATAGACCGCGTCGGCGCCGCGCTTCATCATGGCGAAGCCCAGCCGCACCGCCTCGTCCGGCGACGCGACCGCGCCATGCGGCATGCCGACGGAGAGGAACGCGTGAGGCGCCGCTTGGCGGATCGATTCCAGATTGTGGTCGGGCTCGCAGGAGAGGATGACGATGTCGCAGGCGACCGCGGCCGCCGCCTCGGCCGGCGTGTCGACATGCAGCTGCAGCCATTTCCTGCTGCCCTTGGCGGTTTGCAGGTCGTAGGCCGTCAAGCGTCTTGCCACCGATGATCCTCCCGTTCGCGGGCGGACGATCAGGCTTGTGAAAGGTCCCCCTCACCCGGATTGGCAGCCGACTTGCGAAGCGCAATTCGGGGCCATCCGACCTCTCCCCAGGGAGAGAGGAGCCAGGCTGCGTCGGTGCCGGCCCTCTTCTCCGCTCGGGAGAAGGTGGCCGCGCAGCGGCCGGATGAGGGGGAGAATTCGCACATGCTCGTCTCCCGTTCGCGGTCGAGTTAGCACCGCGATGCCGGCCAAGGCTCGCGCAACCTTGATCAAATCAGATCAAAGGTTCTCGGCAGTGAAGGTGATGAAGCGGATCGGCGGGTTATCGACCGGCAGGTCGTGCAGGTTGAGCGCCGCCAGCACCAGGTCGATGGCGCGGCGCGCCTGCGCCTCCGGCGCCTGGTCGAGCACGACGTCCATCGTGCCGTCATGCAGGCCGCGCGTGCTGCGCTCGGTTAGTTCATGGCCGACGAAGAAGACGTCGCGACCGCGTGGGTGCCGGCGCAGCACTTCGTTCAGGGCCGTGTTGGCGCCGCCGGCATTGTACAGGCCGGCAAGGTCGGGCCAGCGCACAAACGCCTCATGCAACTGCTCGGCATTGCGGTCGCCCTTGTCGAAACCGAACAGGGTGGCGATGGGCTCGAAATCCCGCCCCTCGTCGATCAGATAGTCGAAGAAGCCCCGTACGCGGTCGCGGTGGACGCGATAGATCTGGCTGTGACAGATCGCGACCACCTTGCCCGGCCGCCGCTGCATCTTCGCCATCAGCAGCCCCGCCATGCGGCCGGCGGCGTAATTGTCGATGCCGACATAGGTGCTCTTGGTGCCGGAGATCTGGGTGACGATCTGCACCGTCGGGATGTTTTCCGCCTCCAGCTTCGCCACCGCCGCGCTCACCAGCGGATGGTCGGGCACGGCGAGGATCAGCGCGGCGCGCCGCATCTCCGGTTCGAGGATGCGCTTGGCGATCGCCGCCGGATTGGCCTCGTCGAGAAAGGTGCGGTGGACGGCGATCGAGCGGTCGAGCGTCGCCGCGATGCGTTCGAAGGCGCGGGAGAGGCGCGCGAAGAAGGTGGCGTCGGGCCTGACCAGGATCACCTCGATGCGGATGACGCCCCGATGCGCTTCGGGCAGTCGGCGCGGATAGTCGAGCGAGCGCGCCGCCGCCACCACCTTCTCGACCGTCTCGGGGCGCACCCCGCCCCTGCCGTTCAAAACGCGCTCCACCGTCGCCGTGCCGACCCCGGCGCGGCGGGCGATTTCGAGGAAGGTGGGCTTTGGAATGGGTGGGCTCCTGGGGGTGCTTTGGCACGAAGCCTAGCCGTTCTCCGGCAACAGGAGAAGGCGAGACGCCGAAGCCGCTAATCTCCCCCCTTGCGGGGGAGATGGCCGGCAGGCCAGAGGGGGGTGCGAAGGAACGCTACCGTTGGCCGGATCGGTTCACCGACAGGATGAATGTGGGACTGCCAAGAATTGACAGGCTGGCGGGACAGCACCCCCCTCTGCCCTGCCAGGCATCTCCCCCGCAAGGGGGGAGATTGGCAGTTTCAACGCCTCAAAACATAAACGCTGCCGTCGCCGAGTTTGGTCCCGTACGGCCGTCGGCGACGCCGCCCAGGCCGCACTATCCCGCGAACGTCTCGACGATGATGCGGGCCATATCGCGGTGGACTGCCTCGCGCGACGCCCGCGGCGCGGTGGATCCGGTGTAATAGACGGCCACGAGAATGGGCGCGCCCTCGGGCGGCCAAAGGATTGCGACGATGTTGGTCGTCCCGTTGTCGCCGCTGCCGGTCTTGTCGCCGATGCCCCACGTTGCGGGCAGCCCGGCACGAATTCGCGCCGCGCCAACCTTGTCTTCGATCAGCCAGGCCTCGAGCCGTTTGCGAGATGCCGGCGACAGCGCGTCCCCCAGCAGGATGCGCCTGGCGTCGCCAAGCGCCGCCCTCGGGCTGGTCGTATCGCGCTTGTCGCCGGGGATGGCCGTGTTCAGCGTCGGCTCGGTGCGATCGAGCCGGGTGACATCGTCGCCGAGCGAGCGTGCGAAGCGCGTAAGGCCCTGCGGCCCGCCGAGCACCCTGAGCAGCAGGTTGCCGGCGGTGTTGTCGCTCCAGACGACCGCCGCGGCGCAGACATCCTCGAGCTTCATGCCATCGCCGACGTGGTCCTTCGTGATCGGCGAATAGCCCTGCTCGACATCGGATGCGGCATAGACGATGCGGTCGTCGAGCTTGGCCTTGCCGTCATCGACGGCCTTGAGCACGCCCGCGGCGGCGAGGAACTTGAAGGTGCTGGTCATCGGAAACAGCTCGTCCGCCCGGTACTCGATCGCGGCGTTGGTCCCGATATCGAGAATCATGACGCCCAGGCGCCCGCCATTCCTGGCTTCGAGCGCTTCGACCGCCTTGGTCGCGGCCACCACATCGGCCTTGCCCGGCCGCGTCGCCGCCTGGATACGGACGATCGGCAAGGATGCGAATGCGCCGGCAAGCGCTGAACGCCGGGTGATCGAGGTCATCTGTTTCTCCATTTTGGGCAGGTTTTTTTGGGGCGCAGGCGGAGCGCCGGTGAAAAGTGCATTGGCCAAGGAGCGCCGAAGCGATCGGACGCGCGGCTAGTCGGTGAGCCGCGACAGCACCTGGTAGGCCGCCCTGACTCGCGCCTCATTCGGGTAAGCCTTGTTCGCCAGCATGACGATGCCGATCTTCCTCGACGGGACATAGGCGACATAGGCGCCGAAGCCGTTCGTCGAGCCGGTCTTGTTGAGCACCACGTCGGCGCGTGGCGCCATCGGCGGCTCGATCGCAGTTGCAGGGATCGGCTGAAGCATACTGGGCGCATTCCCGGCGACGATCTTCGCCAGGTCGACCGGATAGGGATACTGCTCCCAGATCAGATCCTGGATGAGTTCGCCAGCGCGGAAATAACCGGTGTGGGTGGCTTCGAGCGCGCGTGCGACATCGTCCGGCACCTTGCCGATGCCCATGTTGGCCTCGATGAAGCGGATCATGTCGACTGCGTTCGACTTGATCCCGTAGGCCTCTTCGGCGAGCAATGCCGGGGTGACGCGGACGGGCTTGTCGTTGCGGTTATAGCCCCAGGCGTAGGATTTCATCTGTGCGGCCGGGACGTTGACGTAGGTTCGCCGCAAGCCGAGTTCCGGCAGCAGCCGTTTTTCCATCAGCGCCGGGAAGCTCGCGCCCATCGCCTTGGCGGTGGCCATCCCGAGCAGGCCGATGCTCGGGTTGGCGTAGGTGCGGGTGGTGGCGGCCGCGAATTGCGGCTTCCATTGGCGATAATAGGCGATGAGCTGTTTTTGCGTCTTCACCGTATCGGGCAGCTGCAGCGGGAAACCGCCGGCCGTGTGCGTGGCGAGGTCGAGCAGCCTGACATCGCCCAGCGCGCTGCCTTGAAGCTCGGGCATGTGCTTGCCGACCTTGTCGCCGAGCGCCAGCTTGCCCTCGACCTCGGCATAGGCCGCGAGCGTCGCGGTGAAGGTTTTGCTGATCGAGCCGAGCTCGAACAATGTATCGCGCGTGACGGCGGCCCGGGTGTCCTTTTCGGCCACGCCATAGTCGATGAAGAAGCGCTCGCCGTTCACGGACACGGCGACGGCCATCCCCGGAATGCCGTACTGCGCGATCACCGGCTTCACCGCCTCATCGACGAGCTGCCTTATCTTGGCGTCCTGATCGGCGGCGCGAGCGCCCGACAGACTGCCCGGGGCGCAGGCGAGGACGACGGCAGCGATGGTGAAGCGAAGCCGGCTGCACATGATCTGCTCCCTCTGGATCGGACGATTGCGGGTTTATGACCCCTTCGAACCGGCTACAAACGATGATAAATCGCAACAGCTATAAGATAATCTTGGGCATCGATGGTTCGACCTTACCTGCCGCTCAATGCATTGCGGGCCTTCGAGGCGTCGGCCAGGCATCTCAGCTTCACACGTGCCGGCATCGAACTGGCGGTGACGCAGGCCGCCGTTAGCCAGCAGGTTCGATCGCTCGAACAGCGGCTCGGCGTGCAGCTGTTTCGCAGGTTGCCTCGCGGCCTCAAGATCACGGCGGAAGGCGAGGCTCTGCTGCCGATCGTCGGCGACGCCTTCGACCGCCTGGCGCGATCGCTGGAGCGGGTCGGATCTGGAAAACTGCGCGAACCGCTCGTCGTCGGCGCCGTCGGAACCTTCGCCGTCGGCTGGCTGCTTCCGAGACTGGAAGACTTCCGGCGCACCCATCCGTTCGTCGAGCTGCGCCTGTCCACCAACAACAACCGCGTCGACCTGGCGGCCGAGGGATTGGATTTTTCGATCCGCTTCGGCAATGGCGCCTGGAATGGCCTTGATGCGACGGAACTTTTCGAAGCACCTCTGACGCCGCTTTGCACGCCGGAGCTGGCGGCGACGCTTCACGCGCCGCAGGACCTCGGCGCGCTTACCTTGCTGCGCAGCTACCGTCAGGACGAATGGAGCCGCTGGTTCGAGGCCGCCGGCATGGAAGCGCCTGCGAACTTCGCGAGCGCGATCGTCTTCGATTCTTCACTGGCGATGATGGAAGCCGCCGAACAAGGGGCAGGCGTTGCGCTGGCTCCGGCGCTGATGTTTTCGCGACAACTGAGCAAGGGGTCGATAAGGCGCCCTTTCCAGGCCTCCATATCGCTCGGCAGCTACTGGCTGACCAAGTTGAAGTCCAGGGAACCGACCGCCGCGATGTCGGCCTTTGCGGATTGGATCACCAGCTAGGAACCGGACCAGACAAAGCGCTCCCGGCTAGCCGAGCTTCAGCCGGCTTTCGCCGCGTCCGATGCCCCGAACCTCAGCCCATCCATCAAGAGCTTCACCAGCCGCCCCGAGCGGTCCCGCCAGTCGGGCGTGTTGGGGGCGGAGTAGATGCCGGCCAGCGCATGCAGCACGTCCGACGCATCGACGTCGGCGCGGATCTTCCCCGCAGCTGCGGCCTGTTCGACCAGCCCCTTCAGCGCGCCGGATACGCGGCCTGAGGTATCGGAGAACAGCGTCGAGTTGGTGGTGAGCAACAGCCGCAGGCTTGTCGCCAGACCGCGCTTGGTGGCGATATAGTCGACGAAGCGCTGCATCCAGAGTTCCAGCGCCACATCGGCCGGATGAGCGCCGGCAAGTTCCTCGGCCGCATGGCAGAGCGCTTCCACCTCGCGGCGGTAGACCACCTCGACCAGATGCTCGCGCGTCGGGAAATGCCGGTAGAGCGTGCCGATGCCGACTCCTGCCCGCTTGGCGATCTCCTCCAGCGAGGCATCGACACCCTCGGCGGCAAACGCCTGCGCCGCCGCCTCGACAAGCTTGTCGCGGTTGCGCCGCGCATCGGCGCGCAGCGGCTTTGGGGCCGGCGTTTCAGGCTTTTCGGCAGGCTCCGAGGGCTGTTCAGTCAGTTTTTTCTCCACTGTCGCAATATGGGGCTTGAACCCATCCGGGTCAGCCCCCACGTAAATAAACGGAGGCGCCTCCGTTTTAGTGGAGTTGTCTTATCATATAATCATGGGAAGCGATATGTCACGGTGTAAGCGCCTAATCTTCCCCCTCGAGGGGGAGATGTCGCCGAAGGCGACAGAGGGGGTCGCCGCGCGTGAAACGCCTTGCTGGCGCGCGACGCGCGAGGGCGTTGGCGCTCTACGTGAGACGACCCCCTCTGCCCTGCCGGGCATCTCCCCCGCAAGGGGGGAGATTAGCTGCTTCGACGCCTTGCCCCTCTCCTCCCAAGCCCCATTTCCCTCCCCCTAGCGTCCAGCAATCGGAGCCCGACGCCTCATGACCAGCCAGACGATCATCGATCCTCCCGAAGACGGCCATTTCAGGAACGGCCAGGCCAGCAATGGCGCAAGCCCCACCACCTTGTCCATCCACCTCACCATCAACGGCCGTGACCACGCGCTCGATATCGAGCCGCGGGTTACCCTGCTCGACGCGTTGCGCGAGCGGCTCCACCTCACCGGCACCAAGAAGGGCTGCGACCAGGGCCAGTGCGGCGCCTGCACCGTTCATGTCGACGGTGAGCGGGTGCTGGCCTGCCTGACGCTCGCCGCCCAGGTCGAGGGACGCTCGATCACAACAATAGAAGGGCTCGCCGACGAAGACGGCACGCTGCACGCCGTGCAGGCCGCCTTCCTCGAACAGGACGCCTTCCAGTGCGGCTATTGCACGCCCGGACAGATCATGTCGGCGGTGGCCTGCATCCGCGAGGGCCATGCCGGCTCCGACGAGGAGATCCGCGAATACATGGCCGGCAATCTGTGCCGCTGCGGCGCCTATCCGCACATCGTCGCCGCCGTCCGCCAGGCAGCCGAGGGACTCCGCTCATGAGAGATTTTTCCTATCTTCGCGCCGACAGCGTCGAGGCCGCCCGCAACGCGGCCGCCCTTCCCGGCGCCATGCTGCTTGCCGGCGGCACGACGCTCATCGATCTCGCCAAATGCGGCGTCGCCGAACCGGCCACCGTCATCGACATCAGCCATATCGAGGGGCTCAACGCCATTGATGTAACCGCCGACCGCGCCGTCATCGGCGCGCTGGCCAAGATGAGCCATGTCGCCGACAACGCCGAGGTGAAAAGCCACTTCCCGGCGGTTTCGGAAGCGTTGTGGCAGGCGGCCTCGGCGCAGCTGCGCAACATGGCGACCATCGGCGGCAACCTGATGCAGCGCACGCGCTGTCCCTATTTCCGCGATCCGCAGAACTTCCCGGCCTGCAACAAGCGCGAGCCGGGCAGCGGCTGCTCGGCGATCGGCGGCGTCACGCGCGGCCATGCGGTGCTCGGCACCAGCGAAGCCTGCATCGCCACCTATCCGGGCGATCTTGCCATCGCGCTTGTCGCCTTCGACGCCGAGGTCGATCTTGGCGAGCGGAAGCTGAAGGTCGAGGACTTTTTCCTCGCCCCTGGCGCCACGGCCGAACGCGAGCACGACATCCGCCCCGGCGAACTGATCACGGCCATCGAGATCCCGGGCTCGGCCGCGGCCCGGCGGTCGACCTATCTCAAGGTCCGCGACCGCAAGTCCTATGAGTTCGCGGCGGCGAGCGCTGCCGTCGGACTGGAGCTCGAGGGCGACGGCCGCACCATACGCGACATCCGCGTCGCGGTCGGCGGCGTCGCGACGAAACCGTGGCGGGCGCGCGCCGTCGAAGAGGCGCTGAAGGGCAAGCCGCTCGACGAAGCGTCCGTTCGCAAGGCGAGCGAGCTCGTCATGGAGGGCGCCGTCGACCACGGCGCCAACCACTACAAGATCGCATTGGCGCCCCGCGTGATCGCGCGCGCCATCCTCCAATTGGGAGAAACGGCATGACCGTTCATGACATGAAACACGCAGGCTCCGACAGCGCGCGCCTCGAAGCGGTGGGCGGGCGCCTGTCGCGCGTCGACGGCCCGGCCAAGATCACCGGCGCCGCGCGTTACGCGTTCGAACAGCAGCTCGAAGGGCTGACCCATGCGGTGCTGGTCGGCGCGACGATTGCCGCCGGCAAGGTCACCGGCATCGACACGCGCGCGGCTGAAACCGCGCCAGGCGTGCTCGCGGTGCTGACGCCCGAGACCATCATGGAACTGAATTCGGCATCGGACTGGTTCGGCAGACAGCCGTCCGAAGAAACCTATTGCCCGCTCGTGCGCGAGGTCACCTTTTCCGGCCAGCACGTTGCTGCCGTCGTGGCCGAGACCTTCGAGCAGGTCGTCGCCGCCGCGGCGCTGGTCAAGGTCAGCTATGACGAGACGCCGGCAGTCGTCGACCTGAGCGACGGCAGCGACGGTATTCCGGTCGACGCCATGACCAAGGAATGGGGCGACGCCGAGGCCGCCTTTGCCGAGGCACCGGTGCGCGTCTGCGCCGCCTACAACACGCCGCGCGAGTTCCAGGCGGCTATGGAGCCGCACGGGCTGATCGCGCGCTGGGAGGGCGACCAGCTCACCATCTGGGAACCGAGCCAGTGGCTCGACGGCATGGCGCGCACCTATGCCGAATGGTTCGGCGTGCCGTTCGAGAATGTGCGGCTGGTCTCGCCCTATATCGGCGGCGGCTTCGGCTCCAAGGCGCTGGCGCTCGCGCACAGCGCGGTGGCGGCGGCGGCGGCAAAGATGCTCGGACGCCCGGTGAAGCTGGTGCTCAACCGCCCGCAGAATTTCACCTCCTATGGCGGCCGCGCCGCGACGCGCCAGACGGTTGCGATCGGCGCCGACAAGGCGGGCCGCATCCAGTCGATCGTGCATCGCGGCGTCAACGAGACGGCGGTCGACGGCATGTGGGTCGAGCCGCTCGGCTCCGTCACCTCGATCATGTATGCGACGCCCAATTTCTCCTCGAAACAGAATGTGGTCAGGGTGAACACGGTGGTGCCGGGGGCGAAGCGCGCGCCGGGCGAGAACCCGAGCGCCTTCGGTATCGAATGCGCCATCGACGAGCTCGCCCATGAGCTCGGTATCGACCCGCTGGAGATGCGGCTGATCAATTATGCCGAGCAGGATCCCCACGCAAAGAAGGCGTGGTCGACAAGGCAGTTGCGGGAGGCCTTTGCCGCCGGCGCGGAAGCCTTCGGCTGGGCGAAGCGTTCGCGCGAGCCGCGCTCGATGCGTGACGGCCACCAGCTCATCGGCTGGGGCGTCGCGGCCGGCACCTATCCGGTTCGGCGCGCCTATGGCGAGGCCGTGGTGAAGCTCCTGGCCGACGGCTCGGTCGAGGTCGAGAGCTCCTCCATCGACATGGGCCAGGGCACCTACACGATCCTGGCGCAGACCGCGGCCGAGACGCTTGGCGTGCCGGTAGAGAAGGTGTCGGTGAGGCTGGGGGATTCCCATTTCGCCCGCGCCGGCGTCACCGGCGGCTCGCGGCTTGCCGGGGTCATGACCGGCGCCGTCTACAAGGCGGCGGGCCAGGCGCTGGACGAGCTGATCGGGCTGGCGCTCTCCGATCCGCGCTCGCCCTTCCATGGGCTGCAGGCGAACACGCTTCAAGTGAAGGGTGGCCGCATCGCCTCGCCGCGCGGTGACGGCCCGGAGTTCTCGATCGCCGAGCTGATGCGCGCCCTCGGTCGCGAAAAGATCGAGGCCAAGGGCGACACTGTCCCGGCCAGCTTCACGCCGGAGCAGCGCTACAACAACTACACTACCATCGCCATGGCGCTGCCACACACCGAGGGCGATTATTCCCGCCACTCCTGGTGCGCGCATTTCGTCGAGGTGCGCGTCGACGAGGATTTTGGCACGGTGCGCGTGTCGCGCGTCGTGTCGGCGCTCGATTCCGGCCGGCTCTACAACCCCAAGCTGGCGGAGAGCCAGTGGAAGGGCGGCATCATCATGGGTATCGGCCAGGCGCTGCTGGAAGAAGGCATCGTCGACCGCCGCCATGGCCGGATCGTCAACGGCAATCTCGCCGACTACATGCTGCCGACCAATGCCGACATCCCGGATATCCAGACGATCTCGGTCGGCATCCCCGACCCGCATTCCTCGGCGCTGGGCGGCAAGGGCGTCGGCGAGCTCGGCATCGTCGGCGTCGCGCCGGCGATTGCCAACGCGGTGTTCCACGCGACGGGGAAGCGGGTGCGGGACCTGCCGATTACGCTGGAGAAGTTGATTTAGCGCCGGCCTTGTCTCCCCCCTCGAGGGCCCTCGAGGGGGAGATGTCGCCGAAGGCGACAGAGGGGGTCGCCGCGCGTGGGGCGCCAACCTACAACCGTCGCAATAGGCCGAGTCCAGTCGGACCGACCCCCTCTGCCCTGCCGGGCATCTCCCCCTCGAGGGGGAGATCACTTGCCCTGGCTCTGGCCCTTCAAAAACTGGCTGAGCAGATCCATCGGCAGCGGGAAGACCACGGTCGATGAGCGCTCGCCGGCGATGTCGTGCAGGGCCTCGAAATAGCGCAGCTGCATGGCCTGCGGTTCGGCCGCCAGCATGCGGCCGGCCTCGACCAGCTTGGCCGCCGCCTGCTGCTCGCCGTCGGCGTTGATGACCTTGGCGCGCCGCAGCCGCTCGGCCTCTGCCTGCTTGGCGATGGCCCGGACCATGCTCTCATTCAGGTCGACATGCTTGATCTCGACATTGGAGACCTTGATGCCCCAGGCGTCGGTGCGCTGGTCGAGGATGTCCTGGATGTCGCTGTTGAGCTTGTCGCGCTCGGCCAGCATCTCGTCCAGCTCGTGCTTGCCGAGCACCGAACGCAGCGTGGTCTGCGCCAGCTGGTTGGTGGCGGTCATGAAATCCTCGACCTGGATGATCGCCCGCTCGGCGTCGACGATGCGGAAATAGAGCACCGCGTTGACCTTGACCGAGACATTGTCGCGCGAGATGACGTCCTGCGGCGGCACGTCCTGCACCACAACGCGCAGGTCCACGCGCACCATCTGCTGGATGAAGGGAACGAGCAGGATGAGGCCGGGCCCCTTGACCCCGGTGAAGCGGCCGAGCGTGAAGACCACGCCGCGCTCATATTCCCTCAGGATGCGGATCGCCGCCGACAGGAACATGATCACCAGCAGCGCGAGGATCAGATAGGCGACATAGCCGAGCGTCATCGTTTTGCTCCGTCGTTTCCCGCTCCGTTGTGACCTGCACCACGCCGCCGCACCGTCAGCACGAGATCGCTGACGGCGGTCACCTCAGCACGATCTCCGGGCGCGATCGGCTCCTCGGCCTTGGCGCGCCAGCGCTCGCCGAGCGCCAGCACATGACCTTCTCCGCCTTCCCAGTCGAGAACGTTCACGGAAAGACCGTGCATGGCCCCGCCGCCGACGCGCGGCGGATTGCGGCGCGCCGCCCAAAGATAGCTGCCGGCCAGCAGCGCGAGGCCCAGCGTCAGCGCCGCGGCGGGGCCGATGACCGCCCACGATATGGCGAAGCCCGGCCCCTCGACCTTGAGCAGCATGGCCGCACCGAGCAGGAAGGCGGCCGCGCCGCCGACACCCAGCACCACTGTCGGACTGAAAGCCTCGACGATGAGGAAGGCGACGCCGAGCAGCATCAGGGCGAGACCGGTATAGTTGATCGGCAAGAGATCGAGCGCGTAGAGGCCGAGTACGAGGCAGATGGCGCCAATGACGCCAGGCGCCACCGCACCTGGGCTCGTGACCTCGAAGACGATGCCGTAGAAGCCGATCAGCATCAGGAGGACGGCAACGTTCGGATCGGTGATGACCGCGAGAAGCCGGATGAACCAGCCGGGATCCAGGACCTCGACGGCCAGGCCCTTCGTCGCCAGCACCTCTTTCTTGCCGGCCACGTCGACGGTGCGGCCGTCGGCGAGCTGCAGCAGCTCCGCCGTGTCACGGGCGACAAAGTCGATGACATGTTGCTGCAGCGCCGCACCTGCCGAGAGGCTCGCCGCCTCGCGAACCGCCTTCTCGCCCCAGTCGCCATTGCGCCCGCGCAGTTCGGCGAGGGAGCGGATCAGCGCCACCGCGTCGTTGGTCGCCTTGGCCGTCATCGGGTCCCCGGCTGGCGTCCCGGTGTCCTTGTCGTCCTTCTCACCGCCGGGAAGCGAGGGCAGCCCGCCGATCTCGACCGGAGTCGCGGCGCCCAGATTGGTGCCGGGCGCCATCGCCGCGACATGGGTCGAGTAAAGGATATAGGTTCCGGCGCTCGCCGCATGACCGCCGGCGGGCGCGACATAGCCGATGACGGGAACGGGGGATGCCAGGATATCGGCGATCATCTCGCGCATCGAGGTGACGAGGCCGCCGGGCGTGTCGAGCTGAAGGATGAGAGCCCCGGCGTTGCGCTCGGCCGCGGTCTTGAGCGCTTCCTTGAGCTGGCGCGAACTCGCCGGACCGATGGCGCCGTCAATCGCGATGCTCAAGGCCATCCTCTCCCCCGCCGTTTCGGCCGAGGAGAAGGGGAAAACCGCCGCGGCGGCCATGAAAGCCGCTGCCAGAAGGGCCACCCGCGCGAGTTTCACGCCTCAAAGCTCCTTGGGATTCAATATGGGGTTGTGCCGGGGCAAGTCCAATGAGGGCAGCGGAGCGGGTAATCTCCCTCCTCACGATTCCACGGCAATTTCGACGTCGCCTCCAACGCTGGCTCCCTCGCCCGTACGTCATTGTCCCCATCGACGGCGCGAATGAACGCGCTCGCAACAATGGAGACGACAATGACGACGATGGATCGTTTGCAGTACGAAACCGACCGCACGGGCTTCAACCTGTTCGGCTCTGCCCGCCGCGGATTGCGGCTGGCCTATCACGCCATGCGGATGCGCAGCGATCGCGCCGCGCTGCGCGCCATGCCGGACTATTTGCTCAAAGACATGGGCATCAGCCGCTCGCAGATCGAGCACTACACGTCCACGCGCGCCGCGCTCGCCGCAGCCGGCAGGACGGATGCCTGAAGCGGATGAACGACTGCATCGGCGGCCGGCCGGAAGGCTGGTGAAAACCCCGGCTCGCCGGGGTTTTCGCGTTCCGGCGCGAAGCATTGCCGGCATTGGGACCGGTCGCGGCTGCCCGCCCAAATGAAACGGGCGATGCAATTTCCACGGTGGGCGCACCAGAAATTCCACGCTGCCATCCACTCTCGTTCAAACGCATCGGCGTCAGAAAGGAAGCCGTCACGGCAACCAAGCCGCAAAGCAACCTTCGGAGTAGTGACATGCAACCTAACACCAAACCTGCCCGCGTTCCGCTCAACGGCGTCGACACACCGAACCTCCTGGCGACCATCAATTTCGTCGCCGGTCAGCCGGAGCTGGCGAAGTTCCAGTTCCGCGCCCACAACGAGTGGATCGAAGGCACCCACAGCAAGAGCGTCATGCATGGCTTCCACGGCGCCGGCCAGGAGCAGAAGCACGAGAAGCCCTTCTATGCCGACAGCGACCATCCGGCGATCCTGTGCGGCGCCGACAACGCCCCGACCCCTGTCGAGTGGCTGCTGCATGGGCTGGCGAGCTGCCTGATGGCGGGGCTCGCCAACATCGCCGCCGCGCGCGGCATCAAGCTCACCAGCGTGAAGTGCTCGGTCGACGGCGACATCGACCTGCGCGGCATCCTCGGCATCTCGGACGAGGTACGCAACGGCTTCCAGAACATCCAGGTGTCGTTCGAGGTCGAGGGCGACGCACCGGCCGAGAAGCTTGAGCAGCTGGTCGAGCAGGCCCGCGCACGCTCGGCCGTGTTCGACGTGCTGACCAACGGCGTGCCGGTCACGGTCGGCATCAAGACCATCCAGTGACCTAAAGCGCGTCGTCCTGAAAACGGTTCAGGCGACGCGCCTTAGTTCTTTGTTTTGACGCATGTCGTTGTCCCAGAACCGCTGCACACTTCTGGGCGAAATGCGTTAGCTGAAGCGACGGTTCGGAGAAATCCGGACCGTCTCTCCCAGGGCCTCGGAACAGAGCCATGAAACATGCTGACGTCGTCATCATCGGCGGCGGGCAGGCCGGGCTTGCGCTCAGCCATTGCCTTGGCCGCGCCGGAATCGACCATGTCGTGCTGGAGCGCGGCCGCATCGGCGAGCGCTGGCGCACGCAGAGCTGGCGATCGCTGAGGCTGTTGACGCCGAACTGGCTGAACGGCCTGCCCGGCTCGCCCTATGACGGCCCGGACCCCGACGGCTTCAGGACAAAGGACGTGTTCGTCCATGATCTCGAAACCTATGCAAGCCGCTGGCAGGTGCCGGTGGAATGCGGCGTCGAGGTCACCTCCTGCAGGCGGACCGGCAGCAGCTTCGCGCTTTCCACCAGCGCCGGCGACTGGTCGGCCAGGGTCGTAGTGGTGGCGACGGGGCATTGCGACCGGCCGATGATGCCCTTTGTGTCCGAGACCAGAGGCGGACCGCTGAATATCCACGCTTCGCAGTATCGCTCTCCCGGCGAGCTGCCGCCCGGCGGGGTGCTGATCGTCGGCGCCTCATCTTCCGGCGTGCAGATCGCCGACGAGCTCGCGCGCGCCGGCCGGCGTGTGATGCTGTCCGTCGGCAAGCATACGCGCCTGCCGAGACTGTGGCGCGGCAAGGACATCTTCTTCTGGCTCTGTCAGATGGGCGTGATGGCCCAGCCGCTCGACGGACTTGCCAATCCGGAGAGCGCCAGGCGGCAGCCCTCGCTGCAACTCGCCGGACGACCGGACAAGGCCGATGTCGACCTTGCCACGCTGCAGGCGCTCGGCGTCGAGCTCACCGGCCGCGTGCGCGGCATAGCCAACCGCGAGATTGCCTTTGCCGACGATCTTGCCGCGCAGATCGCGGCGGCGGACGCGAAGCAGGGGCGGCTGCTTGCCGAGATCGACCGCTTCGCCGGCGCCGCGCGGCCCGGCCGGCGCGAGCCGGTGGCGACGCCCTCTGCGCGCCGCCAGCGGCTTTCGCTGTCGGAGGGGGCGACCGGCACGGTGATCTGGGCGACGGGCTATGCCCGCTCGTTCGACTGGCTGGAGCCGTCGGCGGTTGGGCCGGATGGCGAGCTGGCGCACCGCGGCGGGATCACCAGCGTTCCCGGACTCTACGCGCTCGGCTTCCGCTTTCTGCGCAAGCGCGATTCCAACTTCATCGGCGGCGCCGGCGTCGACGCGCAAGCGATCGCCGCCGAGGTCTCCATCTATCTCGACCGCAAAGGTCGCCAAGCCGCCTGAGAGGCCGCCGTGAGGACACCGAAGATGCCAACGACCGCGATTTCCCTGCCGCCCACGCCCAAGCGCGCCCATTACGACGCCATCATCGTCGGTGCGCGCTGCGCCGGCGCCTCGACGGCGCTGCTGCTTGCCCGCGCCGGCCTGACGGTGCTGACGATCGAGCGCCGGCCCTACGGCTCAGACACGCTGTCGACGCACGCGCTGATGCGGCCCGCCGTGCTGCAGCTGTCGCGCTGGGGCCTGCTCAAACCGCTGCTCAGGGCCGGCACGCCGCTGATCGAGACAACGACGTTCCACTATGGCGAGGAGGAGATCACGATTCCGCTCAATGCCGGGCCCGATCTTCCCGGGCTGATCGCGCCTAGGCGCACCGTGCTAGACCGCATGCTCGTCGATGCCGCGCGCAAGGCCGGCGCCGAGTTCCTGCACGACGTGGCGGTCGGCGACCTCTTTGCCGACACGCGCGGACGCGTGCGCGGCGTCGAGATCCGCGGCGCCGGCCGCGCGGCCTTACGTTTAAGCGCCGACATCGTGATCGGCGGCGACGGCATCGGCTCCACGGTGGCGAAATGCTGCGACGCGCAAGTGCTCAGAAGGGGCACGGTCTCGGCAGCCCATGTCTATGGCTACGCGCCGGTCGAACCCGGCGCCGGCTATCACTGGTATTTCCGCGACGGCATCGCCGGCTCCCTCATTCCGACCAATGCCGGGCTGGCCTGCATCGTCGCTTCGGTGCCGACCAAGCTGTTCGACGAGCGCTTCCGCCTTGATCATTTCCGCGCCCGCATGGAGGTGCTGGAGGCGCTTTCGCCCGCACTGGCCGAACAGGCGAGCCCGGCGCCCGACGATGCCCGCCTGCAGGCGTTCCGCGGCGTGCCGGGCTACATCCGCCACGCTCACGGACCAGGCTGGGCGCTGGTCGGCGATGCCGGCTTCTTCCGCGACCCGCTCACCTCGCATGGCATTGCCGACGCGCTGCGCGACGCCGAGAGCCTAGCGCGGGCGATCCTGGACGGATCGGAAGCAGCCTTCGCGACCTGGCAGCAGGAGCGCGATCTCTTCGCCCATCAGATCCTCGACACCACCGACGCCATTGCCGGTTTCGACTGGTCGCTGGCCGATATCGGCGAGCGGCACCGCCGCTTCAGCGCGGTGATGAAGGCCGAGGTCCGGGCGCTCGCCGCACACCCGATGCCGGTCCGCCGCGCCGTGCCCGCCATGAGCGAGCTGGCGACTTATCGAGCGCCGGCAAACGAACCGCAGGCAATGGCGGGCTCGAGCCTCTATCGCAACCGAACGGGAGTAAGACCATGACCGTACATTTGATGAAGGACGGGTGGATCGGCGTCATCAAGGGGCGGCCGCAGGTCGGCGCCGTCGCCGAGCGTTCGCGGCGCACGCAACCGCAGGATATCGACGCCTTCGCGGAGATGACCGGCGACCGCAATCCGCTGCATTACGACAAGGCGTTGGCCGAGGCCTCGGTGTTCGGCAAGCTCATCGTGCAGGGCGGCGTCACCTCCGGCATCCTGAACGCGGTGGTCGCGGAGGACCTTCCCGGGCCCGGCTCGGTGTTCCTCGAAGTCTCCTGGAAATTCGTCAAGGCGGTCGGTGTCGGCGAACTGATCACCGCCCGCGTCGAGGTCAAGGACGTGCGCGCCGACGAGCCGATCACGAAATTGGAGACCTCGGTGCGCAACGAGGCCGGCGAGCTTTGTCTCACCGGCACCGCGACGGTGTTCACCGTGCCGCTCGCCGGGGGCGAGGCGGACAAATGACCGCCGGCAACGGTTGGCCCGGCTTTCGGTTCCGGAGCCGGGCCGATAGCCGTCAATAGTCGGTGTCGCTTTCGACGGTGACCGGACGACGGTGGTAGCGGTGATGGCGCTCGACTGAGTTCGTGACGACGACGGCGTCCGAGCGGTGATGGCGATGCCAGGCGCGGCGGCCGTTGTCATAGAATGCGACGGTGCCGTGATGGCGGTGATGAAGGCGGTGGCCTTCCTCATTTATGACGATGGCGGGACGGTGATGGTAATGGTGCCTGTGATGCGTCGTGATGACCACATCGGCCTCGGCGGCGGATGCGACGGCGGGTGC
Organism: Mesorhizobium sp. WSM3866; assembly: GCF_002294795.1. NCBI lineage: Bacteria > Pseudomonadati > Pseudomonadota > Alphaproteobacteria > Hyphomicrobiales > Phyllobacteriaceae > Mesorhizobium > Mesorhizobium sp. WSM3866. The sequence continues at coordinate 97,898 of NZ_NSGC01000008.1, forward strand.
CGCGACGCAAAGCGCCAACGCTGCGAGAAGCACTGTTTTCATTGCAATATTCCTGGTTGGTGGAGCGTCCCTTCGCCGGATAAACCCCTGCCGGGCTGTTTGGTTCCGGCCTGGATCGGGCTGCCCGGCAGCAACGCAGCGAAGGTCATTTCGGGCGTTCGCGCCGCAGCGCAACATATCTGAGGTAAGTGCTCGCCGCGGCGTCGCAGGCGCGTCGCGACGGTCCGTTCGCGATCAACATGGCCTTGGCAAGCTTGTCGGAGAGCCCGTATTTGCTGGCGAAGGACGCTGTTTCATAGGGCTGGTCTTCCAGATCGTCCGCGAGTCCGTCGGTCATATATCGCCTCCCGATGCAATGGCGCGTCAGAAATGCGGAAGCATTACTTAGGTTGCGACGGTCGATCCTCTTCTTTGCTTTCCGGACTTCAGTCCGACGGCGCTTCGGACGGTTGGCCGATGAGTGGAACGAACGCTCTTGGTCGCCGTTTGCCGGCAAGCAATTCGCCGATGGGAGGATAAATATGGAAGACCCGACCAACAGTGTCCTGGAGGCTCGCTGGCTGCTTGCCGTGCCGGCCTCGATGGTCCTCACCGTGCTGATAGCCGGGTTCCTGCTTTCATAGCGTCGCCCATGAATCGGCTCCTCTTCATCCTCGCCGATTTTCTGTCTAGGCCGCCCGGCTTCTATGCGATGGTTATCGCGATGGTTGCGTGCACCTTGCTCGTACCCTTCGGACTTACCAACACGGTGACCTATGCGCTGTCGGCAGCGGCCATCATCATCACGGGGATCGTGCTTATCCAGGGGTACCGGGACACGGCGGCCATCCACGCCAAACTCGACGAGATCGTGATCGCGCTGCGGCAGACACGCAATGACGTGGTTGGGCTCGAGCATGCGGACACGCAAGAGATCAAGTCGAAGCTGGTCGAGCTGGAGCGCGAAGCGGAAGCCGGCTCGGCCGAGGCGGCATCGCAGAACGAGACGAATGAGGCCGGTGCCGCAGCGGGCGGGGGGCGTTGGGGTAGCTGAAGCACCGGCCGAAGGGGGCGGAATGGGCACCGCCGCCACCCAAAGATAATCTTCCCACGCCAAGATTAAATTACGCGATCGCGGTAGGAGATCCTAGGAACCTGCCGTACCGGCGACGAAGGCCCGGACGTGGGCGACGAACTCGTCGAAGGCCGGCTCGCCCTCAAGCAGGATGTGGTTTTGGCTTTCCAGCTCGAGGAAGCTGGCGCCGGGAATGCCTGCCGCCATGGTGCGGCCGGACTCGACCGGGGCAACATTGTCTTCCCGCGCGTGCAGCACCAGGGTCGGCACCCGCACTTTTTCGAGCAGCTCGCTGACATCGATCACGGAAAAGGCGGTCTGCAGGCGCCAGGCGTCGTCCGGCAAAACCGTGCGCCGCATCAGATCGTCCATCCAGGCGAAATGTTCGTGCGTGGCGCCGGGGATGAACATGGAGCAGAAGGCTTGGCGGAACATCGGGTTCGACTTGCCCCAGCTCTCGCGCATCAGCGTCGATACGGCCTCGCGCGTGGCGATCTCGCCGGGGTCGCCGCGCGCCCGCCAGCCTTTGACGTAGCCGCCGTAGAGGATCATGCCCGAGACTTTCTCGGGGTGGCGTATGGCATAGGCGATCGAAACCGCGCAGCTCTGCGACAGACCAAGAAGCGTGAAGCGATCGAGCCCCGCGGCCTCGACGACGCATTCGAGATCCGACACCATCGTGTCGAACGAGACGTCGGCCACGTGGCGTTGCGACAGGCCATTGCAGCGCTCGTCGTAGCGCACCAACTGGTTCCGGCGTGACAGTTCCCTCATCCAGTGCCGCCAGATCGGGCTGTCCCAGTCGAAGGTCAGATGCGACATCCAATGCGCGGCGCGCAGGATGGGCGGGCCGCTGCCGGTCTTGGCAAAAGCAAGCCTTGTGCCGTCGCGAGCCCGGCAGAAATGGACGGCGCGGCCGGGATCCTGCGCGGGCGTCGGCGCCTTGGCGAGCGAAGGCGAAGGTGATTGCATCTGGGCCACGTCCGTGGCGCCGCGTTGCGCGGAACGTCCCGTCGGCTGGGCGGCTGCCGCCCTCACCTTCTCTTCCAGCGCCGCGATCTCTTCCGCCAGGCCGATATCCTCCGGCAGCAGCCGCCGCAGGCGCCGGGCAAGCGGCAACGCACGCCTCGGCTCGCCGGCCAGGCGCTCGATCAGCTCGCGCAACATGCCGAGCTCGGCGATCTCGACCTCGCTGGCGACGCCCGCGCGCCAGGCCTCGTATTCGAAGCAGCGCTCGAGCGAAAGATCGGCGAGGAAATCGCCGCGGATCGAACCGGCCACGGCCTCCAGCTCTTCCGTGGACGCCATGGAAAGATCGGCCTTCACCAGCGGCAGCAGCCGGGCATAGTCCGTGCCAAGTTTCAGCGAGACAGTGTTGCGGTCGGCGACCAGAGCGGGTTCGTCCTCGCCAAGCACCTGGCGGATCTTGGACAGGCTCCAGCGCAAGGCGCCGCGCGGATCGTCGGGAATGTCCCAGAAGATTTCGCAGAGCCGCTCGCGCTGATGCGCCTTGCCGGTGACGGCGAGATAGGCAAGCAAGGCTCTCGTCTTGCGCGACGGAGGCAGGTCGAGCAGCGCGCCGTCGCGGACCACCTGGAAGTCGCCGAGCACGCACAGGTCCAGCAGCCCCTTATGCGGAGCGTCGGTCATCCGGCCGGGCACCCTTCCACTGCCATCTGGCTCCTCGTCGATGCGGCGGGAGAAGACCGCAACGGAATATCAAAATCGGCTAATTTACGGAAGCCGATACGGCAAGACGGGCGTTGGGAATGTGCGATGGGTTACATTGGCGGCGATGCGTACTCTCCCTTCGAGGGGAGCTGTCGCCGACGGTGACAGAGGGGGCGCCTCGCGTGAAGCGCCAGCGCTCTCCCCGACATCAGACGGCGTTGGCAATCCAAGTGAGACGACCCCCTCTGTCCTGCCGGACATCTCCCCCGCAAGGGGGGAGATTGGATGTCACCGGCGCTTTCGCAAACTTCCAACCACCGCAATTGCCACCGCCAGGGCGACCAAACCCGCCGCCACTGCGAACGCAAACCCCATCCCGCCCGCGACTGCTTCCGGTGTCGCGGCGCCGATCTCGCCAGTGCCCACTGCGAAGGCAAACACCGCGCCCATCACCGCCGTGCCGGTGATCAGGCCGAGATTGCGCGACAGGCTGAGCATGCCCGAGACCACGCCGCGCTCGTTCTTATCGACATCGGCCATGACGGCGGTGTTGTTCGCCGCCTGAAAGAGCTGATAGCCGGGCGTCAACAGCATGATCGCCGCCGCGTAGCCGGCGATGCCGAACAGCGCCGGCAGCAGAGTGAGCGCGGCGCAGCCGATGGTCATCAGCACCAGCCCGGCAACGACCATGGCGGACGCGCCCAGGCGATCGACGATACGGCCGGCAATCACGCCGCACAGCGCCGAGACGACCGGGCCGATCGACAGCACGGCGCCGACCTGCGCTTCGCCCAGGCCCAGCGCGCGCGACAGGAAGAAGGGCCCGACGACAAGCGTCGCCATCATCACGGTGGAGACCAGCCCGTTCATGGCAAGGCTCGGCGCCAGCACCGGATCGCTGAACAGCGCTGGTTTGACCAGAGGCGACGCCACTCTCCGCTGCGCATAGAGGAACAGAGCGGCGCCGAGACCGGCCATGCCGAGCAGCGCGACGTTCGTGCCGCCGAAATGGCCGCGTCCTGTCGTCATCGCCAGCGCATAGGCGGCGAGCGTCAAGGCAAGCAGCAGTGTGCCCAGCGCGTCGAAGCGCGGGCCAACGCCCTGCGCCTCATTGCGGAGGAACGTCGCGGTTTGATCGCCCGGCAGGAAGCGCCGGGCGAGGATCATGGCCACGACACCCAGCCCGGCAGTGACGAGGAAGATCGCGCGCCAGCCGAGGGAAGCGATCAGCACGCCGCCAAGCGACGGCCCAAGCGCGGTGCCGATCGCGGACATGGTGCCGAGCAGGCCCATGGCGCTGCCGGTGCGCACTTTCGGCATCGTCGTGCCGACCAAGGCCATGGTCAGCGCCATCATCACCGCGGCGCCGAGGCCTTGAGCGGCGCGGGCGGCGACCAGCAGCGGCAGCGACGGCGCAAGCGCGGCCGCCAGCGACGCGGCGCTGAACAGGCCAAGACCGGCGACCAGCAGCAGCCGGCGGCCGACGAGATCGCCAAGACGCCCGACGCTGACGATGAGCGCGGTGATGACAAGCAGATAGGCAAGCACCACCCATTGCACCGCCTGGAAAGATGCGGCGAAGGCGGTGCTCAGCGTCGGCAGCGCGACATTGGCGATGCTGGTGCTGAGCGAGGACAAAAGCATCGCCAGCGACAGGCTGGCCAGCGCGCCGCTTGCCGAGCGGCTTGCGGGAACGGTGCGTGGATCTGCGATATCGGCCATGGTTCTTCTCCGGCTCGGGTGGAACTTGCCGGGAGAATAGGTGCCTGGCCGATGCGGCGGAACGCGCAGCATTTGCACTCGAATAGTGCATGAAACGCCATATCACTGCATCGAGGACGTGCTAAGATCGCGCCATGTCCCGACCCGATCTCAACCTGCTCGTCACGCTGGACGTGCTCATCGCCGAAGGCAGTGTCGCGAAAGCCGCGCAGCGGCTGAAGCTCAGCCCGTCGGCAATGAGCCGCGCGCTCGCAAGACTGCGCGAGGTGACCGGCGATCCGCTTCTGGTCCGCGCCGGGCGCGGCCTGGTGCCGACGCCGCGCGCCATCGAGCTCGGGACGGATGTCGGCCGGCTGGTGAAGGAGGCGGAGGCTGTGCTGCGCCCCGCCGAACGCCTTGATCTGAAGCGGCTTACGCGCAGTTTCACGCTGCGCAACAGCGATGGTTTTGTGGAAAATTTCGGCCCTTCCCTTCTCGCGCGCGTCGCGGAGGAAGCGCCGGGCGTGCAGCTGCGCTTCGTGCCGAAGCCCGACAAGGACAGCGCGCCGATGCGCGAAGGCAGTGTCGATCTCGAGACCGGCGTTATCGGCGGCTCGACCGGCCCCGAGGTGCGGGCGCAGGCGCTGTTCCGCGACCGTTTCGTCGGCGTGGTGCGCAGCGGCCATCCGCTGTGCGACGGCAAGATCACCGCCGCCCGCTTCGCCGCCGGCCGGCATATATTGATCTCGCGCCGCGGGCTGGATCGCGGGCCTATCGACGACGCGCTGGAACTCGCCGGGCTGACGCGGACAATCGCCACCGTGGTCGGCGGCTTCGCGGAAGCGCTGGCGCTGGCGCGCGGCTCCGATCTCATCGCCACGGTGCCCGAGCGCTATACCGGCAAGCTGCGCGAAGGCCTGCTCACCTTCGCATTGCCGGTGAAGCTCGCCGGGCTCACCATTTCGCTGCTATGGCACCCGCGCCTCGACGCCGACCCCGCGCATCGCTGGCTGCGGGGCCTGGTGAGGGAGATCTGCGGAGGGCGGTGAGACAGCCGATCTCCTTTCGCGGCGACCGGGACGCAGGCGGGGCGCGAAGGAACGCCGCGCCGACAGACCAGATTTTGGCCCCAACAAAGTGTGGAGACAGGTTCCTTGGCGACGCCGGGACGGAGCGGAGGGACGCCCAACAAGAACCCCCGCTCCGTCGCTGCGCGAGCACCTCTGCCCGATCTGCCGGCCAGGACCTGCGCCGGGACACTTCGAGCAACCGATCGCCCACCCTCATCGGATGGCGAATTTTAGCATCCCTGCATGTGCGCATCATGAAGCGGTTCACAGAGCGGCAGCGTTCCTCTCCGCAGTCTTTGAGGGGCGACGAAACCGCTAGCGCGACGGGTAATTCACTGCCGTTTGCCCGCCAATGCTGCGTTGCCGAAATGCGCCCAAAAAAAGTCAGGTTGAGAACCGGACCTCAAAACGCCTCAACCAGTGAAAAACCAGCCTATTCAAACGTGTAGGCGGCAACATTCGTGTCGCTTGCCGCAACGGCCGAAAAGCCCGGAAATCCGCCATTTCGGGGCCTGCCGGCGCGGCAACCGCGGAAATGCGGCAGCCCGATTACGGCATTGCACAACGGAAAAAAACGCTGTTCCGGAGGCGCCGCCGCCGACGTTGACAGCCAGCCGGGCCAATGGCAATCCGCAGTGACTGGTCACGCCATGACCGTTGCTGTTGGGGACGGACGGGGTTTCAGCAGCTTGGCGGCGGCGCCGGACGGGCGGGCACTTGCGTAGTGTACCGCCCGCTCCTGGCCGGCAGCGGCGCGAGGTTTCGCGTACGAGGCTCAGAAAGGGTGCCCAGACCGCTACTGACGAACCGTTGCCAGCTTTTCAAGCGTCGGCTCGCTATAGGCCTTCTTGATCGCAATTCCCTCCTGAAGACGCTTCGCGCGGGCGAGCGCTGCCGGGGAGCGACCATCAAGCTTGCGGCCGGAAGCGTTCACCAGGCGCTCCGTACGACGCAACAGGTCGTAAGAGCGGATCAGCGCCCTTCTGCTCTCCTCAATCAGTTGGTCCTGGAAATCTGCGGCCGCGTGCCCGCGCGCGGGCTAGTGGGGATTCTTGTTCTCGAGCATGCCGCTCTCCCTGTTCAGACGGGAGCGCGGATCAACGTCTCTCAGTCGCCAATGGTGTCCGGTGGGTGGTTACCAGCGATACGGCAGGGTACGCCGATTGGTGCGCCGTGGCAAAGCCAATAGTTTCGACCGATCTCGGACCGCCGCAAAGGAGTGCCGCAGGGCGGCCTGGCTCGCCTCAGAAGGTAAAGCCGGACGACGGCGCGGCGGCGGTCGCGGCCGACAGCCTGCCGCGCTTTTGCAGCCGCGGCTTTTCGTAAGTCTTCTTCATCGTCCATTCCTGGGCGGGTCAACGACCTGCGCAGGTGAACGCGATGCGGCCGCCCTGTCAAGCTTAGCCCGGGAATGCTTGCCCTGCTGGCTGTTGCTTAGGTCAGCGCGGCGGGAGCGGGGCCGACGACCCGGCAACGACGCTCGACAGCTTCTGGCGCTTCACCAGCACCGGTTTCTCATAGATCTTCTTCATGGATATGCCCCTTGCCCAATTTGCCGCCTCAAGACGCAAGGGAAGTGCCGTTTTGTCAAAAAACGTTTTCGTGAGATGCGTGCAAAGCGAGCCGGCTGCAACCGAATGCGGGCAGGCTGTGGTGAGCCGGCAACATCGAGCCTGCTGAGGTTCGTTCCTAGCCCGCGTGCTGCAGCCAATGGCGGTCGAACACGTCGAGGATGGCGCGGTACTCGGACGGCGGGATTTGGTTGACGCCGCCGTCGCTGTCGGCACTGAGGAACTGGCCGAGCTGCCGGTCGACCGCTTCCGGGTGCTCCATGACGATGCCGAGGCTCGCGAGATCGGCGGCGATCGAGGTGCCCGGCGGCAGGTACCCGCCCCATTGCTCGGCGGCTGGCGCATCGCGCAGGCGCACCAGCAGGATTCTTGTCAGCGAGGGCTGCGCCTCCGGGCCGATGATGGCGGTGCCGACCATATAGCCGCCGAGCACGCTCACCGGCTGCGTCTGCGGGAACAGGCAAAGGAAGAACTGCGCTTCGCCGCCCACCTCCTTCAGATGCAGGTAGAGGCTGCGCTTTGCCGGCGTGACCGGCCCGCCGAGCTGCAACTGCCCGGTCGGCAATGTCTCGCGATATGTGGCGGTGAACGCATGCGCGCCGGGTCCGGCCTCGATCGACAGGCGGCCCCTGATGAGTTGGCCGCGATAGTAAGGCGACCAGGCGCGCGAATAGCAGGCATAGGTCCCGGCAAGCGCCAGCCCGGTGCCCTTGTCGTCATGCCCGGGCGAGGCCTCGACCTGCGCGTGGGCGCGGCGTTCGAGCTCCGTCGCGTCGATGCCGTGCCGGGCCGCGATCGCGGCCGTGAAGCTCGGCAGATCGCTCTCGGCGATCCAGGCGCCGGGTCGCTCGAGGCGCAGCACTTTCGCCCAGTCTTCATAGACGCTGTGCTCGCGAGGCTGCGCGCGGCCTTGCAGCCATTTGTCCGCGCGGCCGATATCGAAAGCCGTCTTCGGATTGACCGCACGGAACGCCGCCGCCAGATCCTTGCGGCTGGCGGTTCCCAGCACGACCGAAGTCAGTCGTAACTTCTGCGCGATGTTCAGTGCCATCCGGCTGCACCTGTTCCGTCCCGACAGAATCGGGATTGGCCTCTTGTTCGAGCGAAGATCATGCTTTCACGGCCGCCGCAAGCTCACTGGGCAGTGCAACCAGGAGCAAGCAAGCCGTCCCGCCGGCTCCGCAGCAGCGCCGCAAGACGATCCAGGCCAAGCCATCCGCCTGCACTGGACCTGCATTTCTAGCGCGCTCCGAAGGATCCGGGCTTCTGCCCGGATCGGCGAGGCAGAACAGAAACGGCCGGACAAGGGCCGAACCAGACAGCCACCCGGCCAGCCTGAGGGCTGGGGCGTGGCGCCGCCGGCGGGGCCGGCGCCTGCCCGCGCGGATCGCAAAGCCGCGCGGTTCGCGCGGGCCTTCGGGCCGGTCAATTGAGGGGGAAAGTCGCCTCCCTCATCCAGCCGCCTGCAGCTCCTTCTTGCGGGCCGGCCGGCGGCGTGGCCGGCGTTGCGGCGCAAGCTTCAGCATCACCGGCGGCTCGCTCGACAGGGCGCCCGTCACGGCGCTGACCATGCCATGGGCGACGAAATCGGCGTTAAGCCCGGCGGCAAGTTCGGCCGCGGCCTTGGCGTCGCCGTTGCCGATTTCCGACCAGGACACGATGCCGACCCTGAGACGCGGTTTCAGCCGCTTCAGCCGCCGCACCATGAAGCGCGCGTGCTTGGTGGAGTCGCGGTTGAGGAAACCGATCACCACCGTATCGACGCCGCTCAGGTCGAGGCGGCGGATCCCGGCAGGTTCGAGGTCAATGAAACTCGCTCTCGACACTTCGGCGCCCTGCACCTCCAGCACCTGCGCCAGCATCGCGGCGGCGGCGTCGTCGAGCTCGCCCCGCCCGCCGGCGCAAAGCACGGAGAAGCCCACGCCATCCGGAAGATCGACCTCCTCGGATAGAGGCTCCTTGCCGTCGCCGGCCTTCCGATCGTTCGCCTTGCCTTCAGCAGCCTTGCCCGCGGTGATCTTGGCTGAGGCTGCCTTGCCCGGCGAGGCCTCGGCCGAGGCAGTGGCTGCCTGCTGGTCCTCTTCCTCCTCGGCTTCCGCCTCCTCCGCTTCCTCCTGGGCGCTGGCGTCCAGATTGGCGACGAGCGTCAGCGCGCTCGCTGCGACCTGTTTGCGCTGTTCGTCATCCATAACGCCGCGCATGCGGTCCTGCTCGCCAAGCAGCAGCGCCGGAATCGCCACCTGGTCGTAGAACTCGAACAGGTATTTTTCTTCGAGCATCTCCTCGGCGTGGTCGGTCGCCTCGTCCGGATCGGCGGCGAGCAGCCGCTGATAGAGACGCGCGTGCGGCTCGAGCACCGGCTCGTTCCCGAACAGCACGTCGAGGAACTCGAACTGCGGCACGTGGCGGCCGAGGACGACGAGGCAGACGGTGAGCGGCGTCGACAGCACCAGGCCGATCGGCCCCCAGAGCCAGGTCCAGAAGATCGCCGCGACGATGATGGCGAGCGGCGAGAGGCCGGTGCGCGAGCCATAGAGCCATGGCTCGATGACGTTGCCGGTGATCAGCTCCATGGCGATGAACAGTGCCCCGGTCCACAGAAGCAGCGACCAGCCGGGCGCCACCGCCAGCGCCAGGAACAGCGGCAGCAGCGCGCCGATGATCGGCCCGATATAGGGAACGAAGCGCAGGGCGAGCGCCAGCATGCCCCAAAGCAGCGCATTGGGTATGCCCAGCACCCACAGGCCGATGGTGATCGGGATGGCGTAGATAACGTTGACCACCAGCTGCATCAACAGATACTGGCCGACCCGCTTGCCGGCGTCCTGCAGCGCCTGGGTGGTGCGGTGGAGATCGCCATAGCCGACGAGACGGATGAAGCGGTCGCGCAGATCCTCCCGCTCCATCAGCATGAAGATGACGACGACGACCACAAGGCCGGCCGAGCCGAGCGGGCTGAGCAGCGGCTCTATGACCCTTTGCAATACTTCGAGCGGCCTTTCCTGCGCGACGATCTCGACCGGGATCGGATCGCGCTTCGGCGTCTCGGCGGCGGACGGCAGCTGCGGCTCCTGGCGCTCGAACTCCTGGCCGACGCGCTCGATCACGCCGCTCAAGCGCGAGATGATGCCGTTGCCCAGCCCGTTTTCCTTCAGCGCGCGGATCTTTGTCAGGATGTTGATCTGATAGACGGGGATGTTCTGGGCGAGGTCGCTGACCTGCGTGGCCACCACGAAGGAGAACAGCGCAAGCGCGGCAAAGGCGCCCAAAACGCTGGCGATCACGGCAGGCAGGCGCGGAATGCCGACGCGTTTCAACGCCGACACGAGCGGCGCGATGGCGAAAGTCAACAGCAGCGCGACTGCGATCGGCAAAAACACCTCGCGCCCGAAATAGAGCGCCGCAACCGACGCGACGACGGTTGCGACCGTCGGCAGCGCCGTGCGCGGATGGCTGCGCGAGGCAGCAAGCAGGCCCGCCAGCCCCGGTTCCGACTCGCGCGTGCCGTTCTGACGATTATCCGCCACCGTGAGTCTCCACCCTGCCCGCCATGATTGGCTTTCGCCGGCGTGCAACGCGCGGATCGGAGGATGGTTGCGAGGCGCTATCAGTTGGAGCGAGGACGAAGCGGCTGATGCAAATCTCCCCTTGCGGACAAGGGGAGATTTGAAGCGCTCGCCGCCGCACCTGAAGGTCCGTGCCCGGCTATTTTACCGGGATCATGAGATGCGCGTAGGGCGTGCCCGGCCACATCACGTAAGGCTTGGACGTGTCGGGCTTGGCATCGGTCGGATAGCCTTTCATCATGTCCATCGCGTTGACGATCATCACATGCGGCCCCGTCTCGATCCAATTGTTGCCTGCCTCGGGCTTCGTCGCATAAGGATCGGTATTGCTGCCGTCGGTGCCGCCGGACAGCATATACATGAAGCCGACCTTGCCTTTGGGCGGTTCCTTCTTTTCCAGCCAGGCCATCGCCCATTCCATCGAGTTGGCATCGCCGCACATCGGATCCGGACCGGGCGAGGCCGGATTGTCCGGCATGCACCAGAAGCCGGTCTTGCCCTCGCGCAGGGTGCGCATGTTCCCCTTTTCATCCATGGCGTAGACCGCAGCGCCACTCGCCACTGCGGCGGGTGCGGCGGACTCGGCGCTTTTGATCAGCGCAGCATCGTCGGCAGCTGCGCCCTGGATCGCAATCAAACTGCCCGCTGCCAACAGCGCAGCGACCGTCAGAAGCCGTTTCATGGCCGTTCTCCGGTTCGAGTTGATGTCTTTGTCCATGATGTCGGACGTCACGGCGTCCCAGAGCCGTTCGTCGGTGCACTGATCCTACCAGATTACCTGCAGGCGGACAATTTGCCTTAGCATTCGCCAATGTCCTTCCATGCTCTCGAACACTGGGGAAACGGCGGCTGAGCTCCTTCGTTATCCTGAGCGAAACGACGCGCGCAGACCCTAGGCTGCCGAAGCTTCGACTGCCGCCGCCGTTGCTGCCGCCTCCCTTTATGTTGCACTGCGTTAGATTTGTTGCATTGCGGTATGAGCCCATAGGCGCGAGGCTTTACCAAGGCGGGATACGAACGACCGTTGCGAGGTTCGCCTTCGTGTCAGCACCATCGCCGGACTTCCGGCCCGACATTGAGGGGTTGCGGGCGCTCGCCGTGGCGGGCGTTGTCGCTTTCCACTTCGGCCTCACCGCCCTGCCCGGCGGCTTTGCCGGCGTGGACATCTTTTTCGTCATCTCCGGCTATCTCATCACCCGCCATTTGGTCAGCGAGATTTCGCTCACCGGCCGGCTCGACCTCCTTCGCTTTTATGCCCGACGCGCGCGGCGCCTGCTGCCGGTGGCGCTGTTCGTCATCGCCGCCACGCTTGCCGTCGGCACGCTGATCCTGTCGCCGGAGGAGCAGCAGCTCTATTCCAAGGGCGCGATGTTCGCCTCCGCTTACATGATCAATCTGTGGCTGATCCGCTGGTCGTTCGACTATTTCGCCAACGACGCCGCCAACAATCCCTTCATCCACTACTGGTCGCTGTCGGTGGAGGAGCAGTTTTACCTCGCCTGGCCGGCGCTGCTGATGCTGGCGGCCTGGCTGAGGCCCGGCAAGCGGACGATCATGCTTGCGATCGGCATTGCCGGCCTGGTCTCCTTCGCGGTCTGCGCCTGGCTGACCCCCATTTCGCAGCCCTGGGCCTTCTACTTCTCGCCGCTGCGCGCCTGGGAATTCGCCGCCGGCGGGCTGGCTTCGATGGCGCCGGCATGGCTGCTCCAGAACCGCCCGCGGCTCGGGACGGCGTTCAGCCTCTGCGGGCTGGTCCTCATTGCCTTCGCTTACCTCACCTTCAGCGAGGAGGCTCCCTTCCCCGGTTTCCTGGCGCTCGTGCCCGTGGCCGGTACTGTCCTTCTCTTGCTGGCGGGCGCGGCCGGCGTCGGGGACGGCATTCTTTCACGCAATTTCGAACGGAAAAACGCGGGGCTCTTTTCCTCGAATTGCGTGAATGCCGCCCTGGCGCTGCCGCCCTTGCAGTGGATCGGAAAGGTTTCCTACTCGCTCTATCTCTGGCACTGGCCGGTGATCGTCTATGCCGGCATGCTGGTCGAGGAGCTGACTTTTGCGCAACGCCTCGCCTGCCTCGGGCTGACGTTGGCGCTCTCTGCGCTGAGCTATCATTTCATCGAGAATCCAATCCGCCGCAATGGCTGGCTTATGGCCAATGCGGCGCGGGCGCTGGTGCCGGCCCTCCTCCTGACCGGCACCGGCGTCGCAGCCGCTTACGGCAACGCAGCGCTTGCCGTGCGCGCCGAGGACCCCGAGCAGCGCGCGATCGCGGCAAGTGCGGCCGAGCCGGCCACCGCGCGCGCCAAGGCCTGCGTCGAGGGCTACGACACGGTAACGCCGAAACCCTGCGTGTTCGGCAATGGCCAGCGCGTGATCGCGCTGTTCGGCGATTCGCACGCCGATCACTGGTCGACACCGCTGATCGAGGCAGGAAAGAAGAACGGCTACCGCGTCGAGACCTGGCTGAAGAGCTCGTGCCGGCCCTCACGGTTTTCCTACTTTGTCACGAAGCTCAACCGCGACTACCGCGAATGCGACCAATGGCGCGAACAGGCGATCAAGGAGATCATCGCGGCCAGGCCTTCGCTGGTGGTGATCTCCGAACTGGCGCTGACCTCCTCGCGCAAGATGGCGGCGGGCAAGGGCGAGCCGGACACGCCGGACGCCGTATGGCGGGCCGGCCTGCGCTCGACACTGACCAGCTTGAGCAAGGCTGGGCTGAAGATCGCCTTCATCCGCGACGTGCCCTTCAACGACGAGAACATCGACACCTGCGTGTCGCGCGCGCTGTGGCGCGACAAGGCGCCCTCGCTCTGCGACCAGAGCCGCGCCTATGCCGCCAACGACCAGATGGCGGCGGTCGAGCGCGAGATCGTCACCAGCGTGCCCAATGCCACCTACGTCGACCTCACCGACCGCTTCTGCAACGCCACCACCTGCCACGTCTTCATCGACGGCCAGCTCGCCTTCCGCGACCAGCATCATCTGGCGACGCCGTTCGCGGAATCGCTGGAACCGGAGGTGGAAAGACGCGTGATCTCGAAGGTGGGAAGGTAGGGCGCCGCCCCTGTCGTTCGTCATGCTAGGGCGGAGCAAGGAGCGAAGCGACGCGCGCAGACCCTAGGATCCATGCCGTGACGCTAAAGCGTTGCACCAGTGACAGAATTCTGCACCGTAGCGCTTCACGCCGAAGGTCACCGCATGGATCCTCGGGTCAAGCCCGAGGATTGCGACCGTGCGACCGTCGGCGTTCCTTCACACCTCGTCTGTCCTGCCAGACATCCCCCGCAAGGGGGGAGATCAGCAGCTTCTGCTCACTCCGCCACAACCACAAAATGCTTGGTCACCGGCTCGAGGATCTTCCAGGTGCCCTTGAAATCGGCTTCGACCACGAAGGCGTCGCCGGGGCCGACCTCGACCGGCTCGCCGCCATCGGGCGTGATGAGGATGCGGCCGGCGATCATGTGGACGAATTCATAGTCGGTGTAGGTGGCGTGATAGGTGCCGGGCGAAGCGCGCCAGGTGCCGGACATCACCTTGCCGTCCTCGCTGGTGTGCTGGACGGCGGTCTGCATGGTCGGCGATCCCTCGACCGCGATCCAGCCCGGCAGATCGCCGCCATCGCCATGCTCGACGGGGCCGAATTTCAGGATAGTGGGCTTGGTCATGGCAGGCTCCTGCGGTTGGGATTGGCTGGACGTGGCAATAGACGACGACGCCGAGCGCGCACGCGCTGCACGGCGACAGCAGGTGGCGATATGGCGACTCCGAAGATCGAAAACAGCGGGGCGAAGAAAAGCGTGACCTTCCCCGCAAGGGCGAAGATCGTCAGCTTCGGCGCCGCTTCGCTCCTTGCTGGGCCCAGGATCGCCGCCCAACTTTCTCGGAACACCACCGGTCCCGAAACCGTTTGTGCCTCGAAGGGGCAACCATCGACCTCAAGGAGGCAGCGATGAAAAAGCTTCTGCTTGCTTCGATGATCGCCATCGCCTCGGCGTTTGCGATCGCGCCGGCGAGTGCCGGTAGCGTTCAGTTCGGCATCGGCGTCGGCCCCAGCTACGGCGATTACTATGGTGACTACTATGGCGGGTATTACCCTCACCGCTATTACCGACACGTCTACGGTGACGACTACTACACTCCCTATCGCGAGCGTTATGTGGTGCGCTATCATAACCGGTATTATCGCGATCATTGCCGGATCAAGATCGTGAAGCACTGGCGCCACGGCCACCGCGTCATCGAAAAGATCCGCATCTGCCGGCGCTGACCGACCAGCGAGCGGACATCTCCCCTCGGGCGAGGGGAGATGTCCGGCTGCGGCTGCGCCGCCTTGCAAATTCCCGCCAAAATGCCATCTAGAAGCCGGCATTCATAAGGAAAGCAAAAAGTGACGCAGCGAAGCGGCAGCGCCGACCTGCCGCTGCATGGCGGGCGGGTCCCGAAATGGCTGGGCGATCGCATGACGAGGCTCGGCGCGGTGCTGTGCGAAGCCATCATCCATCATTACGGCCGCGACGAGCTTTTGCGGCGCCTCGCCCATCCCTTCTGGTTCCAGTCCTTCGGCGCCGTGATGGGCATGGACTGGCATTCTTCCGGCATCACCACTTCCGTCATCGGCGCGCTGAAGCGGGGCCTCAATCCGATGGCCGGCGAGCTTGGCATCCATGTCTGCGGCGGGCGCGGCGCACATTCGCGCAAGACGCCGGGCGAGTTGCTGGCGATCGGCGACCATGTCGGCCTCGACGGCCAAGCTCTTGCCACTGCCAGCCGGCTGGTCGCCAAGGTGGACAGCGCCGCCGTGCAGGATGGCTACGACCTCTACCTGCACGGCTTCATCGTCAGCGATGACGGGCGCTGGGTGGTGGTGCAGCAGGGCATGAACGGCGACGCCCGCCAGGCGCGCCGCTACCACTGGCTTTCGGAGGGGCTGACCAGCTTCGTCGACCAGCCGCATGCGGCGATCGAGGGCGAACGCCAAGGCGAGATCGTCAACCTCACCGACCACCGCGCGGAGAAAGCCCGCGGTGGGCAGATCGCGCTTCTGAAGACGATGAGCCCGGAAAAGATCCTGAGCGAGCTTGCCGTGCTGGAGCCGCGAGCCGAAGCGCCCGAGCCGGCCGCGCAGCCGCTGCTGCCCAACCTCGTCATGCCGGCGCATCACGACGTGCGCGAAAGCGACATCGTCATGCGCCGCCTGCACGGCAACATTGCCGCCGCGATCGAGAGCGGCCCGAAGGATTTTCCCGAACTGCTGCTGGTGCCCGGCGTCGGCCCGCGCACGGTGCGCGCGCTCGCCATGGTCTCCGAGGTGGTGCACGGCGCGCCCTGCCGCTTCTCCGACCCGGCGCGCTTCTCGCTCGCCCACGGCGGCAAGGACCGCCACCCCTTCCCCGTGCCGCTTAAGGTCTATGACGAGACGATCTCGGTGCTGAAATCGGCGGTGAGCAAGGCCAGGCTCGGGCGCGAGGAAGAGCTGCAGGCGCTCAAGCGGCTGGACGGGGAGTCACGCCGGATGGAGCGCTATGTGACGGGGCCGAGCCTGAAGGAGATCGTCGCGGGGGAAATGGACCAGTCGCATTTGCTCGGAGGGCGGAGCGTGTTTGGGTGGGAACCACCACCTGATAGCGACCCGAAGCCGCTGAAGAAAGGCGCTTGAGACACGGCTGAAACGGCGTCACGCAAAGCGCGCAGATAACCGCATCGATCGGCGCTGCCCCTCATTGCCCTGCCGGGCATTTCTCCCCGTATAGTGACGGGGAGAAAGATGCTGTCACCGCCGCTTTCGCCAACCGCCAACGTCGCGGAATAGCTGCCAGCGTCGCGGCCATCCCCTTCTCCCCGTCACTATACGGGGAGAAGGTGCCGGCAGGCGGATGAGGGGCAGCGCCGAGGCCAGAAGTTTTTGCGCGGTCGTCTTTCAATACGCTCTTCGCAGTGAATCGTCGGAATGAATAACAATGCGAATTTGTCCTTCGGCACGTGGTTTAATCAGTGCTGGGATTGGGAGAGAGCCGCAGCCGCCTCCTGCTTCCAGCTTCAGCGGCCAGTTTCAGCCACTTCAAACTTTCGCCGGCGTCGGCTCTCACCCCGTCTGCCCCAGTGGCATAGGCTTTGCAACCATAAGCTGGTAGGGTGTTGCTGGATCGGCGCCTTCCTCGACAACCAGCAGGCCCCACGAGCCAAGCCGACGGAACCAGTAAATCGCATCCGCCTCTTCTAGACTGGATGGTCACTGCGAAGCGAGGTGGTCGTGGTCGGCTGGCCGGGTCATCTTCAATCCGGAGATCAGTGGATTAACGGTCATCGCCAGCTCGATTTAGGTGCCCCCAGGCGGCCTTAAGCACAAACAGCAGTGTCATCAACATTGCGGTGTTGAGAACAGGATGGGCGCTAAACACGGTCGCAATTACTGCAGCGACGCCGATCATGAACATCATTGAACCGAAAACAAGTCTAATGAAACGCATTCAGTCACTCCAGTTGCATAGTCACATAAGCAGCTTTCGATCCGGCACAAGCTAGGCACATCGCTTTCCCCTCACCCTACCTTCCTCCCCATCATCATCCCGTAATGCACCGCCAACAAATCCAGCCCGACCTTCAGCAGCTTGACCACCACATCGCGGCCGTCGCCGGTGCGTTCGGCGATGGCCTTCACCGACTGGCCTTCGAGGCAAATCTTGCGCACCACCTCCGCCACCTCCCAGTGGGCGAGCGCGGCCGCTGCGTGGGCGTGGGCGCGGCCGGCTGAGAGCACGCGGTCGGGCACGCCGCCGCCGAGGCGGCCGCCGTCGATGCGCTCGCTCCAGGATTGCGGCTGCAGGCCCTCGCGGGCGGAGCGCTCGAAATCGTCGCGAAAACGCTGGCCGGCTTCGCGCTGCTGACGGGTGAGCGAGGTGATGCCGGTGAGCGGATCGACATTGCGCAGGCGCACGATGCCGCCGGTTGAGGTGTAGCCACCGTTCGACACCTGGTAGACGCGGCGCGCCTCGGCCGTGCCGGGGGTGAGGCGCTGGCGGCCGAAGGCGTCGGGCTTCAGCGCGAAGTCATGGCCGATCTCGCGGCGGATGCGCACCTGCTCGGCCTCGCCCTTGGGGAGTTTCGGGGGTTGCGGTTTCTTGGCGGCTTTGCGGGGCATGGGCGGTGTCCTTTGTGGTGGGTGGTGTGAGTGGCCAACGGGAGAGGCTGCGTTCCTTCGCGCCCCCCTCTGCCCTGCCGGGCATCTCCCCCACTTGGGGGGAGATTGGCAGCTTGGGCGTCCCCGCTCAGACCTGCGAGGGTGGAGGTTGGCGAAAGCGGTGGCGAAGTCTGATCTCCCCCCTTGTGGGGGAGATGTCCGGCAGGACAGAGGGGGGCGCCGTCCCGCCGGCATTTCGATCATTGTCGGCTCCCCCTCCGTCGCGGCTGCGCCGCGCGACTAGCCGGGGCGAACCACGGGTCTCGCCCGTCCTTCGGACCCCCCACTTCGCGGCGGCGAAGAAATGAGCGCCCGCTTCGCCAACAGCTCCCGCATCAGCCGCCGTTCCCGCACCTCGATCGAAAGCTGGGCGCTGGACGGGCAGAACTGGGCGTTGTCGACCTTCGCCTCGCCGCGGATGAAGCGCTGGATCGCGGCTTGCACATCGGCAAGCTCGGCATCCTGCACGGCTGCGAGATAGCCGCGCAGCTGCATCTCGGGATCAGCGAGCGCGGATTGCGGGAAGCAACTGAACATCGCGGCCAGCGCTTTCGCCGCCTGCTGCAATTCGGCTGCGGTCATTGATCTCCTCGATGATGGCGTTGGCGGCATCGACATGTGTCTTGCGGCGATGCCAGTTCTGTCCGGCTGAACGGCCCGAAAATAATTTCTCGTTCTTTTGCCGCGGAGCGGCAGCCCGGGAAGAAAACGCCAGGGCGTTTTCTCCCGATGGATCTATGGCTATTGGATTGTTGGATTCTGGATTCTTGGATTCTGGACTCTGGGGCTTATCCTCCCCCTTATCCCCTGACTTAACCCGCCGCTTATCCAAGCGCGAAAACGCCCTTTCTTTCGAAAGGCTTGGGTTGCCGCCCTTGAGGCCGTTGCGGCGCACCACGCGCGCCTTACGCGCATCCGCGATCATGCGCCGGGAGTAGATGCGGCCATGCCGGTCTCGCGAGAAGACGCGGTTCTGCTCGAGCTCGGCAAGCAGGCATCCCAGCTCCATTTCTGTGCAGCCGGCAAGGCGCGCGAGCGCCGCCTCCTCCAGCCCCTTGCCGGCGATGGCGACATAGCCAACCGGCTCGTGCGCGGCGGCAATGCAGAGCATCCGCATCCACAGGCCTTGGGCCGCCAGCGAGCAGAGGCGCAGATTTGGATCGGACTCCCAATCCGACCAGAAAAACTTCGACCAGGTCGTACCGCTCATGGGATTGCCTGATGAGAGGCCGGGCAGCGGCAGGTGGCTAATCTCCCCCCTTGCGGGGGAGATGGCCGGCAGGCCAGAGGGGGGTGCTGTCCCGCCAGCCTATCCGCTCTGCTTGTCCTCCACTTTGCCCATTGTACTGCTGTCGTACCTTGAAAGGATTGGCGAGGCTGGCGTTCCTTCACACCCCCCTCTGTCCTGCCGGACATCTCCCCCGCAAGGGGGGAGATTAGCCACCTGCCGCTGCCCGGCGCCTTCATTGTTGCCACTCTCACATCCCCCTCCCGCGATGGCCGTGAAACCGCGCATGATGATGCGCGCAGTAGGAGCGCGTGGCCGACGTCGGCAGGCCGCAGCAGAGCATGTCGGGACCGGGCCGCGCGCCGACGGGATCCTCGTCCGCCTCCTCGCGCAACGCGAGATCGACCGGCGCGCGGCAGCGCTTGAACAGGCAATCAAGGAAGCGCATCGCCGCGACATGCGGCTGGCGGCCGGGGTTTACCGGGGGCGGCGGCGCGGGGAGCTTGTAGAGCTGGACGTCCGATTTCTCGCGGGTGCCGGGGGAAAGCCAGGCGGGCGGCATGCTGCGCGCCGGTTTGCGGGCTTTGGATTTTTTGGGTTTGGGGGGAGTGCGGGCATCCGGCTCCGTGGATAGCTCAACAGCCGATAGGTTGGCGGGACAGCACCCCCCTCTGCCCTGCCGGGCATCTCCCCCGCAAGGGGGGAGATTGGCAGTTGCGGCGCCGGCGCCCTCAATCAGTTCGGCATGCCTGGAAAGCGCTGCCGGCTCGGAGAGCGTGACACCTCCAGCCGCCACCCTGCCCCGCCGGCCCGGCCGGTCCGGCCGTGCATGTTTCCGCGGCCTGCCGCGGCGCGGCCACCCTTCGGGTTGGCGAAGCCGATGGCACGAAGGCCGGCGTTGCGGTGCACGATGCCGATAATGGCGTTGCGCGAGACCGGGCTGCCGCGCAGCGCGCTGAAGCGGCCGGCGATGCGGGAGGCCGATAGCCCCTCCTTCAGCCAGGCGGCGATCTCGTCGATTTCCTTTTCGGTGTAGGCGGCAGCCATGTCTCATTCCATTGCTTGCGAAGGGTTGCGAAGCGCTCGGCATGTGGCCAAGCGCCAGGGTTCGGCCGCGGGGCCGTTGGTCAGGTCAGGGAAACGGTTGGGATCAGGCGGCGCCGGGCGCCGCACCAAGCAGGCGAAGAAGGGCCGCCTCGGCGGCGGCCCGGGTCAGGCCCGACACCGCCAGGCCCGCCTTGCGGTCGAACAGGATGACGGTGCCGTCCTCGGTGCGGATGCAGGAGACGAGCCGGCCCGAATTGGGGGCCGGAGCCGGGGGAGGAGCGGCTCCGGCCGTTCCGGTGAACCGGGGTGCGGGCGGTTCGACCGGATCCGGGGCAGAGGCCCCGGAAAGCGTCCGGACCGGGGAGGAGGACGGCCCGGACGATTGGAATTCGACAGGCGAGGCAAGCGCGTTCATGCCGCCTCCCCTTGCATGGCGGCAGCGGCGCGATGGCCCGCCAGCCATTCGTAGCTGATACCGGCAATGCCGCGCCTGCGGCTCGCGGCCACCACATGCGGCCAGTGCTGCGGCGCGATGCGTCCGCGACGGCGCATCTGGCGGGCGGCTTCATAGCCGCAGCCGACATCTGCGGCGAAGGCGCCGATACTCTGCCAGGAATCAATTAGCCCCGAGATGCTCGTTGGCAGCCCCGAGATGCTCGTGGGCGGCCCCGGCACATTCGCGGCGGAGATGCTCGCAGGGAATGCGGAAACGCTTGCGGTAGGCTCATTCATGCGCTAAGCGTACGTTATGTACGAATGACGCGCAAGCGA
This sequence comes from Mesorhizobium sp. WSM3866, assembly GCF_002294795.1. NCBI lineage: Bacteria > Pseudomonadati > Pseudomonadota > Alphaproteobacteria > Hyphomicrobiales > Phyllobacteriaceae > Mesorhizobium > Mesorhizobium sp. WSM3866. The sequence goes on from NZ_NSGC01000008.1 coordinate 118,754, forward strand.
AATCGTACAATTTGGACGATAATTTTCAGGCATTTTGTACGATGATGGATTCTCGGCACAGATTGCAGCAGGCGCGCGCCCAGGCCGGCTATGCCTCGCCCAGCGATGCCGCTCGGGCCTTGCGCGAAATCAACAAGAACACGCTTATCAGCCATGAGAACGGCAACCGGCCGCTGTCGCGCAAGGCGGCGGAGAAATACGGCCGGCTGTTCGGCGTCGACCCGGGCTGGCTCTTGTTTGACGCCGACGGCGTCGAAGCCGCGCCTGTGCACCTCGCCGCCTCGCCCATCACCATCGACGTGCCGATCGTATCGTGGATCAGCGCCGGCGAACTCGGCAGCCAGGACAGCGTGGTCAACCTTTCGGACTACCCGACCATCCCCACCGCCGATCTCGAGGAAGGCGAGTGGATTGCGCTGCGCGTCGACGGACCGTCGATGAACAAGATCTCGCCGCCGGATTCGATCATCTTCGTCAACCTGCGCGACAAGCGGCTGGTGACCAATGGCTGCTATGTGATCGCCGACGAAACCGGCCGCGCCACCTACAAGCGCTACCGCCCGAACGACACCCCGCCCTTCCAGCCGGCGTCCTATCTCGACATCCCGCCGCCGGAGCTCGAAGGCGCGATCACCATCATCGGGCGGGTCAAGCGCTCAATGATCGATATGTGAGAGACAATCTCGCTGAGAAACCGTCGCTCAACGAAGAACAAGAAGAACGTCGCGTTGCCAGGCTTTGAGGGTTGCGTTCTTTGGCCGAGAGCGAACACAGGATAGCGTTCGCAATTTCTGCTTGCATTTCGGAACAAAAACGGAACTATATAGGCAATTGCAGCCGCTGCCGCGGCAACTCCGGGGGGAGGATCAAAACATGTCACGCCGCACCGGCGCGTTCACCCGCGCATTCGTTGCATGGCTTTCATTTGGCCCGCTTTTGGCGCCGGCGGGAATAGTGGTGACGCTTGGCGGGCTTCGCAGTCCGGCCCTCGCAGAGAGCAAGGATTACGCTACTTGCTTCAGCGACGGCGCCCTCTCCGCCGACCAGCAGATTAGCGTCTGCACGCCCATCGCCGAGGACAGCGCCGAGATTCCCGATCTTCGCGTTAACGCCTATTTCTGGCGTGGCCTGGCTTACACGCAGAAGAACGATATCGACCGCGTCATCGCCGACATGACCGACGTGCTCGCGCTTGATCCGACATACGTGCCCGCCTTTACCAATCGCGCCATTGCCTGGGAGAGCAAGGCAGATTTCGAGCGAGCCGTCGCGGACTACACTCGCGCAATCGCGCTCACGCCAGACGATGCCAACCTCTATGCCGACCGCGCCAGGGCACTCAACAAGAAAGGCGAGCACGACCGTGCGATTGTCGAATGCGACAAGGCGATCGACATCGATCCCGCCAACGAGATGGCCTATGGCGTGCGCGGCGTCGCCTGGGAGGACAAGGGCGACGCCACGCGGGCCCAAGCCGACTATGACAAAGCAGAGAGCGTCCGCGCGGACCCCATCACCCCTTACCATGACCGCGCACTTTCATGGATCGCCAAGGGCGAGCGCAGGCGCGCGGAAGCCGATTGCAAGCACATCGCCGGCGTCGATGCAGACAAAGGGCGTGATTGCTCACGCCGGATCGCCGAGGCTTTTGGCGAGCCGCGCGACGGAGGTGGCGAGAAAACCGCCACCGCCCAAAATGCGGTCGGCATAGAATGGCAGGAAAAGGGCGACCATACCCGCGCCATCGCCGCATTCGACGAGGCGATCCGGCTCAATCCAGCAAGTTCCGCATTCTACTTCAACCGCGCCAAGAGCTGGGGCTTAAAGAAGAATTATGCCCGCGCTATCGCCGATCTGGATGAAGCCGTACGCCGCGACCCGGCCAACGCCCCGGCTTACCGCGTGCGCGGCATGACTATGGCTCGAGTCGGCAATTCGAAAGAGGCGCTTGCCGATCTCGACAAAGCGATTTCCATCAGTGCCGACGATCCAAAATCGTATTTCGAGAGGGCGCTTGTCTGGGAGGCGAGCGATCCTGATAAGGCAATAGCGGACCTGGACAAGGCAATCGCGCTCGACCCGGCCAACGCGGACTACCGAAAGGAACGGCTGAGCGTCCAGATTGGCAAGCGCAGGGCCGAGTGGCAACCCGTGCTGCAGTCACCGGGCGCTACGACCAGTCAGGCTCATGTCCCAATCCCAGCTGAGCCGCAGGCGGCCAAGCCTATCGCGCCTCCCACGTATGAGCCGCCGCAACTCTATGCCAAGCGCGACAATTCCGCCGCCATCGACTGGAATATGAAATCGGGGTTGCAGCAGATGCAGGTCGACCCCAAGGGCGCGATAGATACATTCAGCTTTGTCATCGGCCTCGATCCCTACAACGCCGATGCCTACTACCACCGATCCATCGCGGAGGCCTTGCTTGGCAATTTCGACCTCGCCGTCGGCGACTGCCGGCGAGCCGTCGAGCTCGACCCGAAGCGGGCAGGCACGTGCAGGGAACACCTGCCCGGCGAGCAAGGCAAGCCGACCGCCGCGAAGCCAGGCAGGGATCCGGCGACCGCCAGGATCCTGCTCGAGCGCGCCCAGATGCGGCTGTCGGCAAGGCCTTGGCCGCCAAGCGCGCCTACGACCTAGCGATCGCCGACTACGATCGGGTGATCCAGCTCGTTCCGGATCTGGTCTCGGCCCATATTCGCCGGGGGATGGCCAAAACCATGTCGGGCGATGTCGAGGGCGCGCTTGCCGATTGCGGCCATGCCGCCACGCTCGACCCGAAGGCGCGCGACGCGTTCTTTTGCAAGGGCATGGCCTGGCACGCCAAGGGCGACGGCGGGCGGGCGATCGCGGCCTATTCATTAGCGATCGCGATCGATCCGAAAGACGCCGCCAGCTATTATGGGCGCGGCATGGCACGGGCCGACAGGAAGGACTATGACGGCGCCATCGCCGATTTCGACCGGGCAATCGACCTCGACCCGCACAATCCGGATTACCTGGTCAGCCGCAAGGCGGCCGACGCGGCAAGAGGAAAAGGCGATGTCGCGGCCGAAGCCGGCGGGCCTGATCCGAAGAAGCTCAAGGCTTTCACCGATCTCGGCGATGCCCTCTACAAGAGGCACAAATTTGATCGCGCCATTGCCGAATACAACAAAGCCATCACGCTCGATCCGAAAATGGCGTCCGCATATCTGGGGCGCGGCATGTCGCTGGTAGCGAAGGGCAAGTATGACGCGGCCATCGATGATTACGGCAAGGGGATCGAACTCTATCCTGCCTACGTCGAAGCTTACCTCGGCCGCGCCGTCGCCTGGAGCAAGAAGAACGAACTGGATCGAGCGATCGCCGATTTCAGCCGCGCGGCCAAGATCGACCCCAGTTCTGCGCCAATCTATTTCGGGCGTGGCAGCGCCTGGCTCGCCAACGGCGATTACGACCAGGCGATTGCGGACTACGACCAGGCGCTCAAGCTGGATCCAAGGCTGGCCCTAGCCGAGGAGGGCCGCAAGCTCGCCGTGGCGGCCAAACGCAAGTCAGCCGGAAGCGATCCTGTCGGCTCTGACCAGAGCAAGTTGAAGACCATCGTCGACCACGGCTACGTCTGGTACAAGAAACGCAAGTATGCACGCGCCACCACCGCGTTCGAACAGGCCATCGCGCTCGATCCGAAAAACCCCGCCGGCTATCGCGGACGGGCGATGGTCCGCACCGACACCCATGACTATGATGGCGCCATTGCCGATTTCAGCAAGGTCATCGAACTCGCGCCGAAGAGCAGCGATGCCTATTTTGGGCGTGCCGCTTTGTGGGGGAAGAAAAACGAGCTTGACCGGGCGTTAGCCGACTATGACCGAGGCCTCGAGATCGATCAGAGTTGGAGCATGGCCTATTACGGACGGGCAACCAAAAGGCTGGAGAAGGCCGATTACGAGGGTGCGATGACAGACTTCGACAAGGCGATCGAACTGGATCCCAAAGTCGCGCGCTTCTACATCGATCGCGGCTTTGCCTATGCGGCAAAAAAGACATCGACAGCGCAACGCGAGACTTCAACAAGGCGATCAGCCTGGACCGGAAGAAGAGCGCTGGCGCCCATTTCGGTCTAGGTGCAATCAAGGAAAGCCAAGGCGACCACGATGGCGCCATCGCCGAGTACAGCCGCTCTATCGAGATCGACCCGACATATGCCGACGCCTACGATTTGAGGGCACATTCCTGGAGAGCTAAGGGCGATTTGAAGCGCGCCGAGGCCGACCGCAAGAAGGCGCTGAGCCTCGGACTGAACTAGACAGGCATTTTAGAGGGGCGGATGTCGCGTTGGAAATGGTTGCAGGTGGAGGCGGTCGTCCCCTTTGAGCTTCGTTGAGGCAAAAGTGCTACCAGCGATGTTCGGTGGCGGCAGATATCACCATGAGTCGGTGGCGAAGCCGCCCCAGCCTGTGATCACCGCCTACATCGATGCCTAGATCCGGAAGCAGGATCTCCAGATCTCTGAGGCTGTCGCCCGCGAATTTCCGGACGACTACGATGCGATGCTGCGCAAGATCACTGCCGCCGCCCAGACCGGAAGCCAAACAGAAGTGCGCAATACCAGCAGACAGGCCGTCGCCGATCTGCGGCACAGATATGCACGGCTCCTGCCTTCAGCGCCGGACAGCTAGTTCTCGCTAGCGCTTTCGGGCAACTCGACATGCTCAATCATGTCATGGCGCGCGAAACGCCGGCCACCTGCAACAATTACCTGCGCTATGTCTCGAAGTATGGCCTTTCCTTCAGCGCCTTGCCGTTGCCGTCGAGCAGAATTCCCGAGGCAAACAAATACCCGCCCATCGCTTCCATCTTCGCCATGTCCATGGTGCCGATGGCGCCGTTAGCATTCCTTCAAAAAATGCCGGTCGTTCAGCGCCGGGTTGGTGAGCGTGTCCTTGTTCGCCGCGATCAGCGGGTCGCCTGCGTGCTTCGCGCGGTCGACGGCGAAGGCGTAGCCGGCCCGCGTCCCTCGAAAAAAGCAGCGGCGGCTTGTCGGTTGGCGCCAAGGAACGCGTTTCCGGAAATGATCAAGGTAGTGTGCTCGTCCGGCAGCCGTAATCGGCGTAACGGAAGCTGCGCTGCTCCAAGCTTCCAAGCCCGGCCTCAACGCCTTCCAGGTCGAGTCTTCGGGCGTGACGTCGACCGCACCGGGCAAACCGTTTCCCCAATCCGCAGAAGAGCGGCCCATCTCTCTTAGGAGATGCCGGTCGTTATAAGATTTTTACCAGTTTCTTATAATGCTCTTGAATCTCGCCGAATAAGGCCCAGTTATAAGAAAATTGCAGGTTTCTTATAAGGCTGCGCACGCCCGGGAGCGGCCATGAAAACCATCGATCTTGCCTATCGTACCCTCTATGCCGAGCTGGTGCAGCGCAGCCTGGATGCCTCCTTCGAGACCGAATTCTCGACGGCAGGCAATTTCGTGCGCGTGCCGGTGAAAGGCCGCGACTACTGGTATTTCGAAGAGACGCGGCCGCAAAAGTTCAGGCGCTATGTCGGCCCGGCGGAAGATCCCGAGATCGCCAAACGGGTCGCGGCCTTCAAGGAGATCAAGGACGATCTCAGGGCTCGCCGCAAGCTGGTCTCCACGCTGGTTCGCGACGCCGGCCTGGCGGCGCCCGATGCTTTCAGTGGCGACGTCGTCGAGGCGCTGGAAAAGGCCGGGCTCTTCCGCCTGCGCGCGGTGCTCGTCGGCACCGTCGCCTTCCAGACCTATGCAGGGCATCTCGGCGTCAAACTGCCAGGAGCCGCGCTGCAGACCGGCGATGCCGACTTTGCCCAGTTCCATTCCGTCTCGGCCGAAGTCGACGACAGCATGCCGCCGCTCATCGAGGTGCTGAAGGCGGTCGACCCGACATTCCGGGAAATCCCGCACCGAACCGATGCGGGGCGCACGACGCAGTTCGAGAATGCTTCGCGCTACCGCATAGAATTCCTCACTCCGAACCGAGGCAGCGACGAGCATGCTGACCATGCCAGCCCGATGCCGTCGCTGGGCGGCGCCTCGGCCCAGCCCTTGCGCTTCCTCGATTTCCTGATCCGAGACCCGGTGCGGGCAGTACTGCTCCACCGCTCCGGCGTGCCGGTGCTGGTCCCCTCTCCCGAACGCTTTGCGGTCCACAAGCTGATCGTCGCGGCGCGACGCGAACGAAGCGCTGCCGCCAAGCGGGAAAAGGACCTGCATCAAGCGGGCCTGCTGGTCGAGGCGCTCGAGACCACGCGTCGGCGAGACGACCTCGCCCATGCCTTCGCGGAAGCGTGGAACCGGGGCGAAGCATGGCGTGAGGCGCTGCGCAAAGGCTTGCAACTGCTTCAGCCGGACAGGCGCGAGATGGTGGACCTGGTCCTCGGCAGGGCGCTCGACGAAGCGCGCATCGAGCTCGACGGTTTCATGAGACGGTCCAGGTGAGGTATCGTTCAAATTGTACGAAACGTTCTTGACCACTTTTCGTACCTAATGTACGATATTGCCCTTCGTTGAGGGGATATTCTTGAACACCGCGAACCATGCCGCTTTCGCCGACCTTTCCCGCCCCTTGCTCTCGCCTTTGCCGCTCGCCGAGCGCGAACGCCTGGCCGGCGCGTGGCGCATGGCCAGCCAGGACATCGCCGACGACATCCGCTTCATCCGGCAATATCTGAAGGTGATCGCGGAGAAGGACGACCGGCTTTCGACCGGCACGCTGGTGCACGGCCGCGCCTATGTCGAGGCCTGCGCAGCCTGGCTGCCCGAAACGATCGCGCGATATTTGAGGAACCTCAGGCTGATCAGCGAATGCGAGTGCGCGATGACTGCGGCGGCCGTGCGCTTTGCAAAATCGAGCGATGCCTGGCAGTGAGATGTCTTCCTTCTTCGCGGAAGAAGACCACCAATCGCGACGAGACAGAGGGGCGCGAAGGAGCGCGGCGACGGAACGGTTTCCGCCCGCGCCGGGTGTAGAGAATTCCATTTTGCAACCTTCGGATGCACCTCGACAAATGTATCGTTTCACACAATTGCCAATTGGTGGACGCGGGCGAGCGGCCGGTAGTTAATTCCTTTCGGGCGAAGGAAGGCATAGTCGCGTACCAGGGAGGAACTCGTTTGATAGACCAGCAAATCGACATCGGCGCACCAGCCGACGATCAGCCTTACGAAGTCACCTCATTCGCCAGGAAGCATGGGCTGACGATCCCGATCGCGGACGCGGTGCTTTTTGCCAAGGGTCCGTCGCCGTCGCGGGCGGCCTGCGATACCGCCGCGCTGGCTTTCCTCTGCGCCGTTGCGCAATACGCCAGAAAGCAAGGGAGGCGATAGCCGTTTAGCCTCCACCTCCGCGCCCTAAATCTTCGGGCGCGGGCTTGCTACATTTCGGTTGGTGCGGATGGCAGCGGCGGAACGGCCGCTGGGGTCAGGCCTTGGCTTTCGGCTTGGCAGGAGCCTTGGCCTTGGCGGGGGCTTTGGCGGGCGTTTCGGCCTTGGCCGACTTCGGCTTGGCGGCGGCCGTCTTTTTGGGCGCGGCCTTGGACTTCGGCTTTACTTCGGCGTCGATCTCGGCGGCCGCCTGGTCCCAGTGCTCCATATGCGCGCCTTCCGGCCGGCCGGCCTGCTCCCAGATCTCGTGCGCCCGCCGGCGAATGCGTTCCTGCCTGTCGTCCGTCACTGTCGCCTCCTTTGAGTGGGGCCGCTCCCCGACGGAAACATTAGCTGAATTTTCCGGTGGCGTCTTGCGCATCGACGCGTAGGTGCCTGAACTTCGGCAGCGATTTCTTCAGTGCACGTCGGAGACGATCGCAACGCCCAGATACGCCGCCTTCTTTGTAATCAATGCGGCTAAATCGGCGTCAGAGCGTTCGGTTCCGGTGCGCCTGCGCAGCAGGCCAATCGCTTCCTTCATCGATAAGAGGCCAGTGCGGCGTTCGGCCAGAAGCTGGTCGACCGCCTTTGCACAGTCGACTGATTCGACATGGGGGTGATGCATGGCTGCGACTCCTTCCTAGGAGCCGGCATCCCCCCGCCGGCATGGCGGGAGGATCGGGGCTCGTAAGCGTAAGATCACTCGATGACGTGGATGACCCTGCGTGTACCAGGATCGATCAGGACAGTGCGATCGTTGACCACGGCATATCTGTACTGAACGTCCGGCACCTCCCGCAGCTCGACCGTGTCAGGCACCGTCGAGCCGACGCCCAGTTCCAGCCCCAGTATGTTGACCGAGGCGATCGGGTGCTTGTGGACATATTCCTTGACGACAGTCTGCTGCTCCGGCGTGACGATGATCTGGTCCGCAGCGGCAAAGCCTACGCCGGCGATCAGAGCAAGGCCGGCAACAGCAGGAATAAGGGTGCGTTTCATCATAAGTCTCCTGTTGTGTTGGCGAGCTCCGCCCGCCTCCGCCGTCGCGGAAACCTGGCAGGTCGAACATAGGAGCTCCCGGGGCAAACGCGTGCATTGGGGTCTTGTTCCGTCTGCGGCGCCTAATTGATTGTTGCCGGCGGAACCGCCGGGGCAGCTTCGCATTGTTTGAATTGAATAAATTCGACCAGCAAAGGCCCGCCATGACTGCAGTTCACATCACAAGCGACATGCCGCTCCGCGCGCCGGTGGCGATCGCAGTCGGGGCCGGTTTCAAGCGCGAGATCGCTTCCCTGGCGGCGATGCAGAATTTCCTCAAAGAATGGCCGCCGGCAATGCGCGGCGACTGTTATGCCGCGGCCGTGCAGACCTGCGAGGCGGCGCGGACAGGCGAGAGGAAACTCGGGGAAGCGCGGCAGGCCTTCGTGGCATTCGCTCAGAAGGCCGGCATTCTGTGGACCGGCGTCGACCCCGTCACCGCGCTACGCGAAGCCAAGATCAGACGTCTCAAGGCCAGGAGCATAAGCCAGCAGCGCCGGCAATGGCCGCTGGCGTGACAGGCTGCTGAAGTCCGGGCCTATAGGATCGGGCTTATCGGACCAAGCATCATCGAAAAAGCCCTCGCGGCCGAAGGCTTTTGTCGCGTAGCGCCGCTCACTGCCGCCCAGTGCTGGACGGCAGCCAGTCGACATCGATAACGGCTGTCAGTTCAGCGAAGCTTCGCACGACTCGGTGAGGAAAGATGCGGCGATCAGATCGTCCGCATCGATGCGTAGGGAGCCATCGCCGCCCCCCATTATGGCCGCGACCTTCTGGAAGGTCTTTATTTCATGTGCGGTGATGTGGGCGTCTTCCATCCTGGCCCGCAACTCGGCGACGCGCATCCCGAGCGAGCGGGATGTTCCGATTTCTCGTTTCGACATGTTAACTAGTCCTCCTCGCCCCTGCCCATGCCTGTTCGCCGCCGCCCGATTCTGCTTTCTGCCACCGGTTTGTGTTGCCTATGAGACAGGTTTGTTTCTGCCACCGGTTTGTGTTGCCTATGAGACAGATTTGACCCAAAGCGCCCAACTTGGGTGTGGGTCAAAGGTTCCGTTAGCATATCGTAAATTAATAATTTTCCGTTAACCGCCCGCCGCCGTGACCGGCGGCGGGCCATCCGTTCGGCCGATTACGCTATCGGTTAATTGAGCACCTTGATGATCTTGCGCGTGCCGGGGTCGACGATCACAGTCCGGTTATCGACCACGACATAGCGATATTTGACGTTCGGCACCTCGTGCAGTTCGACCGTCTCGGGAAGCGTGCTGCCGATGTTCAGCTCGATGCCGGGAACCTTCACCGAAGCCAGCGGCTGCTTTTGCACATATTCCTTGATGACGGTTTCCTGCTCGGGCGCGATCACGACGGTGTCCTGCGCAGCGACGGCGCCAGCGCCGGCGAGAAGCAGGAGGGCCGCGGCGGCGGTGGTGATGTGCATTTTCATGGTCGTCTCCTTTGTGTGGTCAATCGCCTCCTCTGCTGCGCCTGCGATTTCCACAGCCGATCGGCACCGTCCTAACGCCGAGGACCGCGGCTTGTTCCTGCAAAATTCCGCGCATCCGCCGGCGTAAGAACGCCGCCGCCGCTTGGCTAAACAATCTCGGAACAATGCCTTCCAAGTCGTGTTTAACCAACGAAGGGACCGACTTTCCGAGGAGAAATCAGATGAAGCATCTTCTGATCACGAGCATGATCGCGCTCGGCGTTGGTTGCGGCGCCGCGATGGCGCAGACCGAGTCCGTGCAGCCGAGCGGCGGCGATAGTTGTGCCGCCGGCCAGGCCGACTGCCCGAAGGGCGGCAAGGCTGGCGAGCAGGCCCAAGGCAAGATGAAGTCTCAGACCGAGCAGAATGCCCAGGGCACCACCAAGATGAAGACTGAGCAGAATGCCCAGGGCGAGGCTGGCACCAGCACCGAGCAGAACGCCGAGGACAATACGCAGCTGAAGAAGAAGCAGCAGGCGCAGGGCAAGGCCGACACAAAGACTGAGCAGAACGCTCAGGACAATACCACGCTGAAGAAGAAACAGCAGGCCCAGGACAAGACCGGCACCAGCACCGAACAGAATGCTGACAGCAACACAAAGGTGCAGACCGAGCAGAATGCTCAGGGCAAGACCGGCACCACCACCGAGCAGAACGCCCAGGGCACCACCAAGATGCAGACCGAGCAGAACGCCCAGGGCACCACCAAGATGCAGACCGAGCAGAACGCCCAGGGCAACGTCCAGACCGACCAGGACAAGACGGCCTCGATCACCAATGTGACGGTCGAGCAGCGGACGCAGATCACGCAGATCATCCGCGAGACCAACGTCCAGCCGGTTCGCGATGTCAGCTTCGACATCTCGGTCGGGGTCGAGGTTCCGCGGCAAAAGATCCGGCTGCATCGCCTGCCGGCCCGCATCGTCAAGATCGTCCCGGCTTACGAAACCTATATGTATTTCGTGCTGGCCGACGGGCGCATCGTGATCGTGGATCCGGACACCTACAAGATCGTCGTGATCCTGGAGGCCTGATCCAGACAGCATTTCAGACAGGAGGCCTGCCGTGCCGCATGGCATGGCGGGCTTTTCTTATGTCGCTTCAGCCGCGGGCGCAAACGCCCCTCTCCCCGAGGCCGGGGCAGCCCCATCAAAGCCTTATCGCCCGCCCCCACCGGAACACAGCCGTCGGACTGAGGTCTGGTTTGGCAGGGCATTGGTCCCCCTCTCGAAACATACAGGCAGTTATCTTGTTGGATCATGACTGGCGAGCATAGGTCCCTTCATCGTCGGTTGTTGTTGCACCCGCCGCTACCTGCGATGCGGCGGGTGCTCCTTTTGGGGGTGCTGCATGCAACTCGGAGAGATCATTGCGAACCTGTTCGCCGCCGTTCTTCTGATCGGCGTTGTGGCGCTTGTGTTCTTCGCAGGCGGCAGGCCACTCTGGCCGGATCGCGAGGCCAAGATGGTCATCCTCTTGCCGCCGGATGCCATGAGAACGGGATCGGTCAGGGCGCTGGCGCACGTTCGCCTGCCCGACGCCTTCGATACAAGAATGGTGCAGCCAAGGCCCCAATCCCGATAGCCGGTGGGCCAGCCCCTAGCCGGCCGCGACGTGATCCGGCCGAAATGGGGGTCAGAGCTAACCCTCCACTTCTTTCGCGGAAAGGCGGAGAGGCCGGCCTCCCGCCGATGAAGGGACGTGCTCGGCGGGCGGGCACTGCGGCGATCGTCAGAGGGCGTCAGCACAGCAGCATTGCGGCAGCGGCGAAGACGATGCGCGTTCCAAAAGCAGGCGCAACAAGCCAGCGCGCCGCGTAGACGCTGCCGTCCATTAGCTACTCCTGATCATCGTTCCGCGAGGGAACGGAATCGGCCTCGGCTGGGTTCCTCAGGCGTAGGTCCTTCGGCGGGCCGGAATTAAGACCTATGGCAAGGGGTCTGCGTGAAGTCTTGCGATCCTGGCGGAAAAAGTGCAAGGGTCAAAATGGGTAGAGCAATGGGCGAGATCGTCGAAGACCCTAACTGGTCGCGGCGCTCGGTTGGGCAAATGTATTTTCCGCAGTTTCTTGTGGGAATGACGGCAACGCTTCTGGTGGTTCTCGGCTGGACCTTCATGTCCACCGGGTCCGTCTGGCAGTCGCTTGGCTGGACGTTCCTGGCGGGCGTGGTGCTGCAGGCAGGCTACTTCGTGGCCGTGCTGTGGCTCGTGCAAGCCGAAGGCCGGGCCACGGACGAGAGCAAGGCGAGCGACGCCGGCGCCCCCGCCAAGCTGCCCGGCCCGTTCGAGCGCGACGGCATCGTCCACGCGCTCATCTCGCGGCTGTTCCCGAGGCTGCTGCCGTAAGGCGGCTCAGCGTCCGGCCGAAGCCCCGACGCCGTCATCGTTGGGCGTAGCGACGCGAAGCGGAGCGAAGACCCGAGAACCCACGCTGTGACCTCGTCGAGGAACGCAGCGCGGCGGAATTCTCAACCGTCGTAACGCTCTGAGCTTACGGCCTGCAGTCTGCGCCGCGTCGCTTCGCTCCCTGCTCCGCCACAGGATGACGTGCCAATCTTGGCCGCGTGCGATCGAGCAATTGAGCGCGTCGCACTGGGCCGGTTCAGGCGACGCGCTGTTGGGTGCACCGTTACTGCGCCGGAGCGACCGTGGCCGAGCGCACCGTCTCTGCGGACGAGAAGACGATGAAGGCAAAGGTCAGCACCGCGGCGGCGACGATCAGCGAGCCGATCGCCACGACCGGCTCGATCTCCGGATGGCCTGCGGCCAGCATCCAGTAGAGCGCCGGCAGCATGATCACGAGGCCAACCGTGTAAAGACCGTAGTGGATCATGGCGATGCGGCGCTCGGCCTTGGCCGGATTGAGCGCGTAGTAACCGCCGAAGATCGCGCTGGTCACCCAGCCGAGAAGGTTGATGTGGGCGTGCGCCGGGAAGGCGCCGTGGTCGCCCGAAATCGCCATCTGCAGCCCGGCGGCTATGCCCAGGATGAGAAAGATGCTGGCCGTCTTGAAGAAAAGCTCCGAAACCCGTGGCATTTTGTTGTCCTCCCAATGCCCTGTGAAATCCCTCACCCGCTAAGTCTACACACCGCAATGCATATTAGCCACACGACAGCGACGTTTTGGTGTGCATTGCGCACAGCGTCAGGCGAGGCAAAAAGACTCGCAAGGTCGGCGGCGGCGGGGCAGCGCTCCCGGGCCTGCAGTTGTTTTCCCCAATGCAGGGCGGCTCGCAAAAGAAATTGCCCGTTCCCCATTCCAACGCCGGCTTTTATATCGTAGTACGACATTCACAGCGAGATCTCGGGGGTGGCAACCGGGGCCGGGAGCTGACCACGCAGCTCCCGGTCAAACTCGTTTTCGGCGCGCCGATTTTCGACTACCCGGTCTGCGTCACCGCCGTCGGTTCTGCCACCGTTTCAAACACGTGGCACAACGCCGACCAAAACCGACGAAAGGCTTCCAGCGGTGCGGACGCCGAGGGATTTTTAGCTATTCCTTAACTAATGTTATTCGGTCGGTACACCCCCGCATGTTAACCTTCGGACGCGGGTAGAAGCCGTCTGACCACCTCGGCTTTTGCTACTTTTGGGCTCGCCTCAAGGGCGAGCCTTTTTTTGAACTCCGCCCTGTGCCTCGGCGTGGCGTTTCTGCTCGCCGCAACCAGGATTCCCCCCGGCCTTCCCTGGATCAGTAGCCATCGTTCCAATGCATTGCCGTCAAGCCAAACAAAATGCCGCCGGGTCGCCCCGGCGGCATGCATGCACTCCACTGCGGCAGGTTCGCCGCGTGTGCCTTATGGCGTGGACGTCGCCGCGGCCGCCTGGTCGATCTTGTCGGCCAGCACGTCCTTGGCCCAGTCCGTCACCTCCTGATCGACCGGCTTGTTGGCCATGTCCTGCAGGGCGGCGTCGAGCGTGGCGTCATCGGGGGCAGGGTTAGCGGTCACCGCAGCCTGGGCATCCGTGACCGCCTGGGTGTCAGCGGCGATCGCGGCGTTCTGGGCGTCGATCTGCGCCTGAACGTCGGCAACCTGCGCATCGAAAGCCGCCTTTTCCTCGGCCGTCATGTTGGTCGTGTCTGTTGCATTGAGGTCGGCGAGCTGTTGGGTGAGCGTGCCGAGCTGGGCCTGGTCGGCGGCCAGCTTCGCGTTTGCCGCGTCAAGCTTGGCCTGCGCGTTCTGGGCTACGGCGGCCTGGGTCACATAAGCCTGAATGCCCGCGAACTTCTTGCTCTTGGAATTCATGTAGGCATTGATGTTGCGCTGGAGCGAGTTCAGCCGGCCGAGCTTGGCATGGATGTTCTTCTCCTTCGGGGTGGCGGCCGTAGTGGTATCGTCCGTCGTGTCGTCATCGGTTGCATCGTCGACCTGCGACTTGGCGGCCTTTGCCGATGCCGACTTGCCGTGCGAGGCGCCGCTGTTGCTGCTTTGGCCCTTGCCGCCGCCGTTGCCGCCGCCGTTGCCATTACCGCCGCCATTGCCGTTACCGCCGCCATTGCCGTTGCCGCCGCCATGGCTGCCGCCATTGCCGTTGCCACCGCCATTGCCGCCGGCTCCGGCGAGTGCGGGAGCAGCCGCGAGCGCCAGAATGGCAAGCGAAGCCAAAAGTGTTTTCCGGATTGTCATCATGTTTCTCCGCAGGTGAATCGCCACCAATGCCCAACCGCTAGATCGCGTCATATGAGATTTCCCTAACGGCTTGGAGTAACTTTTAAACAAATTCGGTGGCGGCAAGAGAGTATCCCGAGAAGCAGCTCCGGAAATCCTGCTGAACACCTGTTAACTTGCTGAAATTATTGCGTAAATAAATGGGCTAAGGCCAGGTCCGCCCTCTGGAACAATGAAGGCCCACCTCCCGTCGGACCATGGGCCCAACGCTATGCGGCCAGCGTCCGTCGAGGAGTACAAGACGCCTGTTTATAAAGGCGATTTTCGGACGTGCGCGGCATCGTTTCGGGCAACCCGCGGGAGCGGTGATGCCACCAGCGCTTGGGGCGCGCTACCGAGGTGTTCTTATCCCGCTTTGCGGCCAATCCCAGATATATACTTATATATTCTTCCTCGGCATGCCCTGAAGCGTGTCGCAATCTTTCGGCCCACACAGCTTGTTAAGCTTAGCCCTGGCTTTGACCCGAAACGAAGTCCCACTTTGGGGAGACGTGCTTCAGCTGTTGATCAGCGGCACGGTGACAGTGGTCGAGTAATTGATCGGAAAATCGCTGAAATAGGGAAAGTTGATGACGAAGGCATAGCTGGCGCTGACATGCGCCATCTTGAACCCGCCGCTCGGCGGGTCGGTGGTGATCGTAACTGTCACGTTCTGCAAGCCGAGCGCCTGTAGTTTCTGCGTCGCGATCGCCTGGATCTGAGCCTGGGTCATCGTCCTGTCAAGCTGCAGCGAGCGCGCCGAGGCCTCGAGCGCATAGCG
This sequence comes from Mesorhizobium sp. WSM3866, assembly GCF_002294795.1. Lineage (NCBI taxonomy): Bacteria > Pseudomonadati > Pseudomonadota > Alphaproteobacteria > Hyphomicrobiales > Phyllobacteriaceae > Mesorhizobium > Mesorhizobium sp. WSM3866. The sequence continues at coordinate 134,077 of NZ_NSGC01000008.1, forward strand.
CACGCTGGACTCGTTGTTCATCGACCAGCCGAAGGCGAAGATGCCGAACAGAAGCATGATCAGGAAAGGCACGATTAGCGCGAACTCGATCGCGGCGCCGCCAGAGGCGTTGCTGGCAAACAGCCTGGTTTTTTGCTTAGCGGACACGGACCACCTGCTGATGGCTGAGCGCGCTATTGCCCGGGAAGACGCCGAAGGTGAACGGCGGAACCCAGGTGCCCGACGCCTGGATCTGGACATAGATGGAAGGTACTTTCGATCCCGCACAGGTGGTCGACGACGTGACCACGGTCGTTCCGCATTTGTAGGTGCGTGTCACCGTGATCGCCGCATCGGAGGGTTTCTTCTCCCAACTCGCAAGAGCGGCGGCCTGAACGGCGGTGTCGTCTCCCCCGCCGGCCAGCAGCAGATTCGCCGCCGTCTTCACACCCGCCCGCATCGCCATCGAGCTGGTGACATAGGACCAGCCATCGGCGATTCCGAACAGCGCGACGCACAGCACCGGCAACACCAGCGCGAATTCCACCGCGGCCGCGCCGGAGCGATTCTTGCGGAAGCGGATCGCTGCCGGCGCCACGCGGCTACTCGACAATCGCAACAGACGGGGCGGCGGGGATGTCTTGCAGCCCAAGGCTCGAGCAGTTCTGGTTGATTGTGGAATTGCCCGACCACTGGATGGTGTCGGCCACAACCTGGGTGCAGCCGTTCGCGCCCGAGAAATTGCCGAGATAATTGACCTGCTGCTTGGGGAAATAGATTGCCCCGGTCAGCGAAGAAGTCGCCGTGCCGTTGAAGGTGCTCTGTGCGGCGTTGCCCGTCCTGTCGCCATAAAACAGCACGCCGGAATAGGTCCCCGAGGTCGGCGCGCTGAGCGTCACCGTGGCGTTGCCGTTCATGCTTATGGTGTTGCTGCCCGTCATATAGATGGTTACGCCGTTGGTGCAGGGTGCAGCGCAGGTGATGACCGCGCCGGCGTTGATCTTCAAATTGCCCTGGACAACGTAAGTGCCGGAAGAAAGCGCGACATTGCCGTTGAGGTTCATACCATTGCAGTAGGTACCGGGCTGGATTGTTTGCGTTGACTTGCCGCTGTTGACATTCTGGCAAGAGCCGCTGGTCGAGGGCGCCGGCAGGCTGGAGAACGGATCGGACGCGGGCAAGGCCTGGGTTATCGGCGACTTGCAGGTCGTGGTCACCGGGTTGTTCAGCGAAACGCCGCCGACCGAGATCAGGCAGTCGGCCTGAAGCCCTGCCGACCCCTGGACCTTGATGGCGTCCGCGGCGCTCGAATTCGACATGACCGAGCAGCCGGTCAGCTTGACGCTGGTGCTGCCGGAGAAAAGCGCCGCCTGCGAGGCCGACTTATTTAGCGCCAGCACGCAGGCCTTGGAAGCATCGGTAATGAGCGCCACCGCCCTCGCCTGCTCCGGCACCTTGGTCTGCGTGAAGATCGAGGTGAACATCCGGTCGAGGTTCTGGTTGAGGATGACCTCGACTGCCTTCTTGGCCGTGTTCGGCCCCGAGGTGGGCGGCGTGTGGACGGTGATGGTGCCATTGCCGAGGCCGTTGTCGGTCGCCGACTGGGTCGCGGCCGCCGTGATCGTCGCAGTGTCCGATCCCTGGATCTTTTCCAGCGCGCCGGCATAGGCGGCGGCGTCCGCCGTCGCCTGCAGCTTCAGGCTCGAATAGTACCAGTAGGACGTCTCGACGCCGAGCCCTGCCCCGCCGACGACGATCGGCAGGGTGAGCGCGAAGATCGTCGCAACATTGCCGCTCTCGCCGCGCCGCAGGCGGCGGGAGACGAACTGTCTGAAAATCCGACCGAATGTGTTCATGGCCGAGCGCGCCCAAGCTATCCCAGCCACCACGTTCAACACCCGGCGATAAACGAATGGCTAATTTTTTTCCTCGACTTGCGATTTTCAGACCCTTGCATGCATATTTACCGCCCTGCGCGGCCACGACTCAGACTTAGGTCCCACTCTATATAGGACGTTAGGTCAAGCTGCGGATAAATCAGCGATTTTAGCTTTTGCTGCATTTTATCTTTTTCGGAAATCGGTCGTAGAGACGGCTGGAGTAGTGTCTCTGCCGTTTCCGGCGAGGGGTGCTGCCATGATCAGACGGTTCTGGGCTTCGACGCGCGGCAATTTCGCGCTGGCGACCGCAATCGCCATGGTGCCGCTGATGCTTGTCGTGGCCGGCGCCGTCGATGTGGCCGGCACGAGCGACGACGCGGCGCAACTGCAGAACTCGCTGGACGCAGCCGGGCTGGCGGTGGGCACGAAATACCAACCGACCATGTCGGCCGGCGATGTGCGCCAGCTCGGCCTGACTTTCTTCTCAGCCAATCTGAGCGTCGCCGATGCCGGCGAATATTCGGGCAGCGTCGGGGCCTTCCAGGCAGCGGCCAGCGGCGATCCGAGCGGCTACACCATCGCCCTGTCGTCGAGCATCAGCCGTGCGGCTTTCATCAGCGGCGCGCCGGCCTGGCAGGCGACCCGCTCCGCCTCCGTCGAGGTCAAACCCGGGGCGCAAGCGTGCGTTCTGGCGCTCGATCCGCATGTCGGCTCCGCCGTCAACCTGCAGGGCTCGACCAATGTCGCGATGAACGGCTGCGTGATCGCCGCAAACTCGGACGCGGCCGACGCCATCGACCGCGGCGGCTCGGCCCTGCTCAGCGCGGCATGCGTCTCGACGGTCGGCTCGACCTCGGGGATAACGCCGCCCAACGCAACACTCTCGTGCGACGCACCGCTCGAAAACCAGTACGCATCGTTCGACCCGTTGGCCAATGTCACCCCGCCCGCTTATGGCATGTGCCAATCGATGCCGAACGGCAAGACGGTCACGCTTTCGCCCGGCACCTATTGCGACAAGACCTGGTCAGGAAAGATCACGCTTAATCCGGGCGTCTACATCCTGCGCAATGTCACCATAAAGCCCGGCGGCAACGGCAGCCTCACCGGCCAGGGCGTGACGATCTTCCTGATGGAAGGCTCGCAGCTCTACATCAATGCCAATGAGCAGGTGAACCTCTCGCCGCCGGCCAGCGGCGCCTATGCAGGCATCACCATCTTCCAGGCCAAGGGCAACACCTCGGCGCTGACGATCAACGGCGGATCCGGCTCGGTGGTCAGCGGCTTCATCTATGCCCCCGACGCGGCGATCTCCTATGCCGGGAATTCGGACATGAACGCGCAGGGCAATTGCCTGCGGCTGGTCGGCAATACCGTAGGCATGACCGGAAACTCGGCGGTGAAATCGGACTGCGCGGCCGAGCTCGGCAATCGCGAGATGTATGCCGGCAGGATGATCACCCTGGTGAAATAGCGCCGCTCTTCTTCAAGGGGAAATCAGCACTCGCCGACGATATCGGCGCCCGGCTGTTCGTCGAACAACACCGCGCAGCCGCGCTGCAGCGCCACCTGGCTCAACGCGTTCGCCGCCGCTTCGTCGGACGAGACGAAGTCCCCGGTCAAGACGCGCAGTTCCTCGACGGCTTTCGACATTGAAACAAGGCGCCCAGCCGCGCCATCGCTGGCGCAGGCGTCGACGACGCAGAGAAGATCGATCAGTTCGAAGCTGTCCATGGCGGCCTCCGCCCACAGGATCCCTTCGCGGAAGACAACGGCGTGACGGGCGGCCGGGTTCCGCTCGGAGTGGTGCATCATGATTTGGCGACAGCCTGGGCGGCCCGCGCCGAGATCGAGCGAAGCGGCAGGCAGGGCTTAAAAGCACGTCGCGCACGCCTGTGGTCGGATCGACCGGCAAAAGCGCGGCGAACAGGTTCGCGAATCTCGGCAGACTGCGGGATTGTGGGAGTTGCCCGCCACATCGCAGGAAATGGCGGGCAACTCCACTTTCAAACCGCCGATGAAGGGACGTTACTCGACGGTTGTGCCACAATGAGTTGTGGGCCTACTTGTTTCCGGAAATCGCCCATTCGGACCTCTGCGCTCAAAGGTGCGGCCTCAGGTCCCGCCTGACAAGGGACCGTGGCCCGAAAGCAGGAACATTCCAGCTTTGGCGCCGTTGCCACGACATCCCAATCGGCAGAGGAGAGGAAACCATGGCCGACAGACCTACAGTTGTAAACACCAGTGGCGGGGGCGGCGCCGGCACAGCCGTGGCCATCGTTCTTGCCATCATCGCGATCGTGGCCCTGCTGTTCTTTACCGGCATCATCAATGTCGGTGGCCGCACCGGCGGTGGCGGATCGACGGATGTCAACGTGAAGCTCGATGCGCCGAAGGTCGAGGCGCCCAAGGTGGAGACGCCTGCGGCACCGTCGACGACGCCGGCACCCGCACCGGCCGCACCGGCTCCGGCCCCGGCGCCGGCCAACGGCGGCTGATCCGCCAGGCGCAACCGGCAGGCCGGCTGCGCGTTTATCGAATGGCTACTCCAGCTTCGGCCCGCGCATTCCTCTGGTAGGCGCGGGCCCTTTTTCTCTCGGGCCCTCTTTTCTCGGGCAGGTCCGCTCAGTCATCCAATTCCATCGGCCGATGGCCCGGCCTTTGATGCCAGACGACCTGGCGGAAGTCCGTCAGTTCGACGACTTGGTCGCAGGTCGGACAGATATAGTTGTCGCAGCACTGGCGAAGCGCCGGCGGAGTGCGGCGCACTGCCCCGACCGGCGGACGGGTTTCCGTTTTTCCTACCTGATGAAGCATCGATTCCTCCCAGTTTTTCTGATTTTTCGAGTATCGCCTTACACCCGGCTTGGCCTCGCCTATGGCGGTTTCGATGGGCGCGGTGAGCGCGCGCCCGCGAGCGGAAATGAAAATGGACTATCGCGGACGGGGCCTGGCTTTGCCGCGGCGCTATTGGCGAAATTCACTTGCCGAGGGTTCACAGGATTCTCCCCAAGGGGCGAGAAACGGGGTGGCCCCTCAACCACCGTCGTGCCAGGCGCAAGGAACAGCAAAACACCGGCAGAGCGTGCTTGCAATAGGGCCTGCGCGGCAAAATCGATTTCGCGCCGCGCCCGGCAATTACATTAGCAATCATTCATTGAAAGGCGTATCAATCCAGCGGCGGTCGCCGACGATCGCGCGTCAGGCCCCGCTTGCAATCCTTGGAAATGGGAGGATGCCATGGCCGAAGCTGCAATGAAGGTCACCAAGCTCGAATCCAAGTCGCATAACAATCCCGACGAGGTTCGCTCGCCCGCCAAGACCCGCGTCGAAGTGGTGCGGCTGCCGGGCTACACGCTCGGGCGGCTCAACATGGAGCCGGGCTGGAGATGGTCCGAATGCGTGAAGCCGGTGGTCAAGACCGACAGCTGCCAAGTCTCGCATGTCGGCTATGTCGTGTCCGGGACGATCACCATACGCATGGACGATGGGACGCAGAAGACCTTCGAGGCCGGCACGTCCTATACCATCCCGCCCGGGCATGACGCCTGGGTGGAAGGCAATGAGCCATTCCAATGCATCGAGGTGCTCAGCGCCGAGCAATACGCCAAACCGGCCTAGCGGCGGCTGTCGGCGAAGGGACGGCCGATCCCCCATGTGGGACGATCAGAGGGGGCGCTGTCCCGCCATCGTCTCAGAACCTGGATCTCCGGCTCGGCCGCACTTCGTCATCCTGGTCTTCGCGCGTCGCTCGGCTCCTGACTTCGTCCTGGCATGACGCAGTTTTGGGCCGCGATCCTTCGCGCCCCTCCCTGGTCAGCGGTCAACCCGTCAAAGGGGAGCACACCGGCGCAACCGGTCAAAGCCCTTGGTTGTGACGGGTTGCAGATGTTCTCATACCCAGCTGGCCGGCTTGACAGGAAACTCCTTTTGTTCTCTTTATGTTCATACGCATTACCGCTTACAACAGTTGCTGCTAATGCTGCGATGCCGCAAAGCGGATGGATGGAGCCGGGAGCGCGATGGCCGCCACGAACGCCGCTTCGGCCGCTACGATCCTGCATGCCGATCTCGACGCCTTCTACGCCTCGGTCGAGCAACTGCTCGACCCGTCGCTGCGCGGCAAGCCGATCGCGGTCGGCGGCGGCGTAGTGCTTGCCGCTTCTTATGAGGCGAAGATTTTTGGCGTGCGCGGCGGCATGCCCGGCCGCAGGGCGCGCGAGCTCTGTCCGCAGCTCATCTTCGTCGGCGGCCGCTTCGGCGAATACCAGCGTCTCGGCGACGCCGCGATCAAGGTGCTCGACGATTTCACGCCGCTGGTCGAGCGCATCTCGATCGACGAGGCTTTCGCCGATGTCGCCGGCTGCACGCATCTGTTCGGACCGCCGGACGAAATTGCGCGAACCATCCGCCGCCGCGTGAAGAGCGAGCTCGGCCTGCCGATCTCGATCGGCGTGGCCCGGACGAAGCATCTCGCCAAGATCGCCTCGCAGGTGGCCAAGCCCGACGGGCTGGTGGTGGTCGAGCCCGGCACCGAGCTTTCCTTCCTGCACGATTTGCCGGTGTCGCTGATGTGGGGCGTCGGTCCGGCAACCAAAGCCAGGCTCGCCGAGATCGGCGTCGAGACGATCGGGCAATTGGCGCGCACGCATAGCGGCGCGCTGGAGCGGCTGATCGGCCATGCCGCCGGCCAGAAGCTCGCGGCCCTTGCCTGGAACCGCGACCCGCGCCGGCTGGAGACGCATCGCCGCGCCCATTCGGCCGGCGCGCAGTCGGCGCTGGGCCGCAAACCGGCGCTGCCGCGCGTCTTCGTGCCGACGCTCCTGCATCTCGCCGATCGCGTCGCCAGCCGCCTGCGCGCCAAGGACCGGCCCGGCCGCACGGTGACGGTGCGCGTGCGCTTTGCCGACATGCGCGCGGTCACGCGCTCGGTGACGCTGGAGCAGCCGATCCAGGCGACGGCCATGCTCGCTGACGTCGCGGAAGAGCTGGTCAGAGGCGTGCTCGCCGCTCACCCGGGCGAACGGGAAATCTCGCTGCTGGCGATCTCGGTCTCGCATCTGGAAGAGCATGCCGAGCTGCAGCTCGAACTGCCGCTCGGCCTGGCGGACGAGAAGCTGAAGCCCGGCAGCCGCAAAGGCCTCGCCCGCTTCGGCGCCGACCGCGCCATAGACAAGATCCGCCAGCGCTTCGGCAAGCAGGCCGTCGGCTACGGCACCGTCGCGCTGCAAGCAGCGCGCTCGGTGCCGGATGAATTCAGGGAGCTGGCGGAGAAGGAGCTGTGAGGGAGGTGCTTCGGCATCTGCTCTGCGGCGCTGGAGATTGGCGAAAGCCGACGCGCCGTCCGATCTCCCCCTTGTGGGGAGATGTCGCCGAAGGCGGCAGAGGGCGTCGCCGCGCGTGAAGCGCCGGCGTCGTCGGCGACGAAGACAATGCTGGCGATCTATGAGACGACCCTCTCTGGCCTGCCGGCCGTCTCCCCCTCAAGGGTTGAGATCACGCGCTCGGTCGGCTGCCCTCAACCCGCCACCGCCCAGTCCAGCCGCATCGCCGCGCTCATCGTTTGCCCATCTTCAAGCACCGTCAGCCCTTCGCCGTGATGCGCATCGACCGGGTGCGACACCGGCTCGAAGCAGAAGAAGTCGGCGTCGGATGACGGGGAATAGAGGATATAGACGCCAAGCTCCGGCGAGGCGGTGAGCGTGACCCCGATCCCCTCCTCGAGCTGCGCGATCGAGGCGCGACGATTCCAGCCGTCGAAGGCGTTGTTGACCCAGTCCCACGGCAGCGGGATGGAGCGCGAGAAATCCCAGGCCGGGCGCTCGCTCACGGGCACCACGCCGACCGGCAAATGGCGCTCGTCCTCCAGCCAGACACGCCTGGCCTTGGCCTCGAGCAGGGTTGTGTCGCCGCGCGGGAACCACGGATGGAAACCGAGGCCGTAAGGCAGGCGCATGCCGGCGCGGTTCTCCACCGTCAGCCGCGCCTCCAGCGCGCCGTCCCGCAGCGCATAGGTCACGGTAGCCGCATAGCGGTAAGGACCGATCGCGCCCTCGTCGAGCACCAGCTCCGCCTCGGTGTCAGTGCGGCGGGCGAGCCGCCACGGTTTTTGGAGACCGTCGCCATGGATCGGAAAGGCTTCGCCCGGAATGTTCGGCGCGACGGCGTGGAAGCGGCCGTCGAAAGTGAAGCCGCCGCCGGAGATGCGGTTCGACCACGGCACCAGGAGTTGGCAGCCGGACGTGCCGGTGCCATCGCCCGGCTTCAGCAGCGGAACCGGCGCGCTGCCGATCACCAGCGCGTCATAGCGCGCGATCGCCGCGCCCTTCTCAGGCGCCAGGACCAGCCTCGCCTGCCCGTCGTTCAGCTCGACCGCGCCGGCCATATCCTCACCAGCCGCCATCGATGGCGATGTTCTGGCCGCTGATCATGTCGGAGGCGGGTGAGACGAGGAACAGCACGAGCTCGGCGACATTGTCAGGCTCGATGCGCGTCTTGAGGCTTTGGTTCTCGAGGATCCAGTCATTGTACTGCTTCAACCGGTCGCCGAAGACGCGCGCCTCCGCCTCCGAGACCACCGCGCCCGGCGACACGGCGTTGACGCGGATGCCATGCGGCCCGAGCTCGCGCGCGAGCGACTTGGTGAGCCCGAGCATGGCGCCCTTCGAGGCGACATAGGGCACGTAGCCGTCCCAGCGGCCGTTGATCGTGATCGAGCAGAAGTTGACGATCTTGCCGTAGCCCTTCGCCTTCATGCCCGGCGCGCAGGCCCGCGCCAGCGCAAAGGCGGCCGAGGAGTTGACGCGGATCTGATCCTCATATTCGGCCAGCGAGAACTGCTCGAACGGCCGGTTGATGATCAGCGCCGCGTTGTTGATCAGGATATCGATCCCGCCTTCCTTGGCCGCCAGCGCGGCAACAGCCGCTTCCGCATCGGTCAGCCGGTTGAGATCGCAGCCGACGAAGGCAATATCGCCCCTGGCCTGCCCGGCAAGTCCCGCCACCGTCTGCTCGGCATCGCCGATGTCGGGGCGGTCGAGCACCAGCACGCGCGCGCCGTCCCGCGCCAGCGTCACCGCCTGGGCCCGGCCGAGCGAGCCGAGGCCGCCCGTCAGCAACACTTTACGACCAGCGAGTGCCTTCATTGCCTACCCTCACAGGACAGAATGGACTTCGTCGATCGAAGTGTCGCCGATGCGCTTGTCCAGCACGATCTCGCCGCGCGCCATCGCGACGATACGGTCGCAGCACTCGAAGACGTGGTGCATGTTGTGACTGATGAAGACGCCTGTCACCCCCTGTTCCTTCAGGCCGCGCACGAAGCCGATCACCTTGTTGGTCTCCTTGACCGAGAGGTGATTGGTTGGCTCGTCGAGGATCATTACCTTCGACTTGAAGTGCATGGCGCGCGCGATCGCGACGCCCTGGCGCTGGCCTCCGGAGAGCTCGCCGACGAGCGCGTCGGGGGAGCGCAGATGCAGGTCGACATTGGCGATGGCGCGCACGCTTTCCTCGGCCATCTTCTTCTGGTCGAGGATGCCGACGCCGAGGATCGAAAACCGGGTCGGCTCACGGCCGATGAACAGGTTGCGGGCGATCGACATGGTGGGGACCATGGAATTGTACTGGTAGATGGTCTCAATGCCGAGATCCATCGCGTCGCGCGGCGTCGCGATGCTGACCTCCCTGCCCTCGACCTTGATCTCGCCCTGGTCGGCGCGGTGGACGCCGGACAGGATGTTGATCAAGGTCGACTTGCCGGCGCCGTTGTCGCCGACCAGTCCGAGCGCCTCGCCGCGCTTGAAGTCGAGCGTGACGCCTTTGAGGGCATGCACGCCGGAATACCATTTGTGCAGATCGCGCACCGAGATGATGGCATCGCTCACGGCTCAGCCCTCCATCTTGATGGCCTTGGCGCGCTTGCGCATCCAGGCATTGGCGACGACGGCGAAGATGGTCAGGAAGCCGATGGCGAATTTGAACCAGTTGGCGTCGACATGGCTGAGCACGAGGCCGTTGTCGATGACGCGGATGAGCGTCGTGCCGATGATGCCGCCCATGACGGTGCCGATGCCGCCGGCGAGCGAGGCGCCGCCGATGACGGCGGATGCCACCGCCTGCAGCTCCATGCCCTCGCCGATCGAAGGCAGCGGCGACCCCAGCCGCAGCACCTGCAGCATGCCGGCGAAACCCGAGAGCACCGAGCACAGCATGAAGCAGACGATTTTGACCCTGGCGGTCGGGATGCCCATCGCGGCGGCGGCCGGCAGGAAGCCGCCGGTAGCCTTGATCCAGTTGCCGAAATTGGTGCGCGACAGCATCAGCGAGGTCAGCACCGCGACCGCGACGAACCACAGAAACGACATGCGGAACATGTTGCCCGGGCCGACAAAGGAAGTGAACAGCCAAGTCGGCAGGTCGGCGGGCAGCAGCGGCGGGAAGCCGCCGGACACGACGACGGTGAGCGAGCGCGCCATGAACAGCATGCCGAGCGTGGTGATGAAGCTCGGGATGGCGAAGCGGATGGTGACGTAACCGTTGATGAAGCCGATGGCCGCCGAGACGAGCAGCCCGGCGAGCAGCGCCAGCGGGAACGGCCAGCCCTGCACCATCAGCACCGCCATCGTCATCGGCATCAGCGCGAAGACCGAACCGACCGACAGGTCGAACTCGCCGCTGATCATCAGGATGGTAACGCCGATGGCGACGAGGCCGGCCTCCGGCAGGATGCCGAGGATGCCTCGCAGATTGTCCTGGTTCAGGAACACGCCGTGGGAGCGGACCTGGAACAGGACAATGAGCAGCACCAGGAGGATCAGCCCGGCCAGTTCCGGCTTCTCGAGATAGGTCTTGAACAGGCGCTTCAATGAAAGGCTCCGGTGCGGTGATTGTGAAAGGTACTGTGGCGCCGCGTTCCTTCACACCCCCCTCTGTCCTGCCGGACGGTCCGGCAGGACAGAGGGGGGTGATGTCCCGCCAGCATTTCGGTGACGGGCGTCTCGGCCAATCTCAAAGGCATGCGACCTCAGCGCATGCCCTGCGCGGACAGCGCCATGATCGCATCGGCGTCCTTCTGGCGCACGATGCCCTGCCCCGTGTCGATGTCGGAAGGCGCAAGACCGAGCTTCTTGTTGAGATAGACTTCCATCACCGGCATGAAGCCCTGCATGTAGGGCTGCTGGTCGACCAGCGCCTGGACATAGCCCTTCTGCATCTGCTGCAGCACTTCCGGCACGAGATCGAAGCCGCCGAGCAGGACCTTGCCGGGCGCGACCCCGCGATCGGCCAGCACGCGCGCCACGCCGGCGCACCAGAAGCCGGTGTCGAAATAGGCGGTGGTGTCGGGATGCGCGTTGAGATAGGCGCCGACGCGGTCGGAAGTGATGGCGAGGTCGGTGCCGCTGTCGATGCGCTCCCACGAAAGGTCGCGGTCCTTATGAGCGGCCTTGTATTCCTCGAGGAACTGCATGACGCCGGCGCCGCGGGTTTCGGACCAGTTCTGGCCCGGCGCCGAGATGCCGACCAGCACCTTGATCGGACCATCCTTCGGGAAGCTCTCGGAAATCGCCTTGGCGAGCGAGTAGCCGGCTGGCTTGAAGCCCTGGCCGATGAAGGCCTGGCGCGCATTGCCCTTGGCGCCTTCGGTGTCGTCGACATTGACGGCGATCACCACCACGCCGGCGTCGCGGGCCTCCTTGATGACATCGTCGAAGGCATGGTCGTCGACGATGGAGGTGAGCAGCGCGTCGGGCTTGGCGGCAAGGGCCGCGCGCATGTTCGCGACCTGCTGCTCGATCGATCCCTCGGTCTGGGTGAAGACCATGTTGCAGTTGGCCTCGACCTTGGCGCAGCCATCGTCGAAACCTTTCTTCACCGCCTGCCAGAATGTGTTGGAGGCCGACGAATGATGGGTAAAGACGATGTTGAGCCCGTCGGCTTTGGCGGCCGATTGCCCGCCGATGAGGGCGGCGCCGAGCAGAAGCATTGCTGTCAGTTTTCTCATGTTTGTTCCTCCCTATGGATCCTAGATGTGCGTCTTGGGCTAAATGTCCGTCTGGCTGCTGACGCGGCGGTGGACGGTGTAGGCCTTGCCAAGATCGGGACTGAGCGCCAGCCCGAGCCCAGGCCCCGGCGGCACGGTGATCATGCCGTCTTTCACCTCGGGCAGCGCCGTCACCAAGTCGCGGTACCAGGTGCGGTAGAAGGCGCGCACGCTTTCCTGGACGAGCGCGTTGGGCGCGTTGAGCGACAAATGGGTCGACGCTGCGAGCACGACCGGACCGGTGCAGTCGTGCGGCGCCACCGGCAGCCGCCAAGCCTCGGCCATCGAAGCGATCTTGCGCGCCTCCGACAGGCCGCCGCACCAGGAGATGTCGAGCATGACGATCCCCGCCGCTCCAGTCTCCAGAAGGTCGCGGAAAGCCCAGCGGCTGCCCAGCGTCTCGGAGGCCGAGATCGGGGCCGGACTGGCGGCGGCGTAACGCCTCAAATCGCCGAGGCTGTCCATGCGGATCGGGTCCTCGTGCCAATAGGTGGCGTAGGGCCTGAGCGCCTCGGCGATCCTCATCGCCGGCAGGAGCTGCCACATCGAATGGAACTCGACCATGATGTCGATCCTGTCGCCGACGGCTTTGCGAATCTTTTCAAAAGGCTCGAGCGCCGCCTTCAAGTCGGCTGCCGAGATGTCGTTGCCGCGCGTCTTCTCCGCCGCGTGGTCGAACGGCCAGATCTTCATTGCGGTGATGCCGTCGGAGAGCAATTCCTCGGCCAGCTCGCCGGCGCGGGTGAGGAAGGCGTTGAGATCGTCGTAATCGCGCCCGGCGCCGATGCCGTAATTGGCCGTCGTCTGGCCCTTGGCGTCCTTGATGTACTCGGTGCCGGCGCAGGTGTTGTAAGTGCGGATCGAGCGACGGCTGAAACCGCCGAGCAGCTGCGCGACCGGCTGGCCAGTGGCCTTGCCGAAAATGTCCCACAGCGCGATGTCGAAGGCGGAGTTGCCGCGCACCTCGGCGCCGCTGGAGCGGAAGCCGAGATAGCCGACGAGATCGGCGGCCAAAAGATCGATCTCCAGCGGATCGCGGCCGATCACCCTGGGCGCCACATATTCGTGCAGATATTCCTCGACGGTGCGCGATAGATAAAACGTCTCGCCGAGTCCGGTGATGCCCTCGTCGGTATGAACCTCGACCCAGAGCAGGTTGGGCCGTTCCTCGATGCCGACGGTCTCGATGGCGCGGATCTTCATCAGGCTATCCCCGCGTCGATGAGCGCCTTGACGCTCTTGTCGAAATGCTCGGCCATATGCTCGGCCGCAAGCCGCGGATCGCCCTTGAGGATGGCGTCGGCGATGTCCTCATGGCCCTTGATCATCTTGAGCTGGTCCTCGTCGGAGGAACGGGTTCGCCAGCCGATGACCCAGGTGCGCCGCGTCACGCCGCTGAAGGCGGTGACGATCAGCGAAAAGACCGGATTGTGCGAGGCCGCCGCGATCGCCTCGTGGAAGGCGATGTCATGCTCCATGACGGTCTCGGGGCTCTTGCAACTCTCGCGCATCAGCCGGGCCGACTGGGCGATCGCCGCGGCTTCCGCGTTGGTGCGGCGCAGCGCGGCCAGCGCCACGGTGCGCATCTCGATGGTGCGCCTGACGTCATAGACCTGCTGCACGCTGATCTGCTGGGTGGTGATGCCATGCTCGATCACCATCGACATGGCGCCGGTGTCGAGCTTGGCGACGGTGGCGCGGCGCCCGGCGCTCATGTCGATCAGCCGCATCGCCGACAGCGAGCGGAAGGCCTCGCGCACGACCGTTCGGGAAACGTTGAGCTGGCGCGTCATGGCGGCTTCGCTGGGCAGCGGATCGCCAGGTGCCAGGCCTTCCGAGCGGATGTGCTGGGTTATCGCCTGAATCGCCGTGCTGACCAGGCCAGGACTCGGTTCATCAGGTGGGTCCGTCTGCTCTTGCATGCGTTTCCTCAACACCTGTATGACAGGTTTATGTTGAATTGCTCATAGTTCGGCTTAAAGATATATGTCAAGCTGATTTTCTGACACGCTGCCCCGAGGCGCCCCATGCACGAGAAGCAAGCCGGCCTGATCTTCGATGCGCGCGACGTGGTCGGCGAAAGCCTGGTGTGGGACGAGCGCCGCGAAAGGCTGGTTTGGGTCGACATCATCGGCCGCAGGATCCATCGGCTGGATCCGCTGAGCGGCGCGCATGAAAGCTGGCAGACGCCCGATCTCGTGACCTCGGTCGGCTTGCGCAACGACGGCGGCGCGATCGTCGGGTTGCGCAAGGAGATCGCGCTATGGGACTTCTACGGGCCGTTCCGGGCGCTCGCGACGATCGAGGACGACAGACCGGGAACGCGGCTCAACGAGGGCGTGGTGGCGCCGGACGGTTCGTTCTGGGTTGGAACGATGGCCAACAACATCGGCCCGGACGACGCGCCGGTGCCCATCGCCAGCGATGAAGGTCGGCTCTACCGGGTCGGCCCGGACGGCAAAGCGACGCCGCTCAGCGAAGACCGGTTCGGCATCACCAACACGATGGTGTGGCTGCCCGACGGACGCTTCGTCACCGCCGACACGACGAAGAATGCGCTCTACTGCTATGACTGGGACAAGAAGGCGGGACGGCTCGGCCGGGCGCTCCCCTTCTTCACCGGCTTCGAGCGCGGCCTGCCGGACGGCTCCTGCCTTGACGCAGAGGGCTATATCTGGAACTGCCGGGTGGTTGGCGGAAGCTGCCTCGCCCGCATCGCGCCCGACGGCAGGCTGGACCGGATCGCCGAATTGCCTTGCAGCTGGCCGACGAGCTGCGCCTTCGGCGGCCCCGGCCTCGACACGCTGTTCGTCACCTCGGCGCGCTTCACCATGAGCGCCGAGCATCTCGACGCCAGCCCCTTCGAAGGCGGCCTGTTCGCGCTCAGGCCCGGCGTGCGCGGCGTGCAGGGCAACCGGTTCGGATAATCTCCCCATCGAGAGATCGGCAGCAGCGTTCAAAAAACTTCACCATCGATGTCGGACTGGCCAATCACCGTTCGTCATAGGAGCATAGACCGGCAATCAACAGGAGAAACGATATGCCCAGCACTGTCCGCCTGCACCGCGTGCTCGCCACCAAACCTGAAAAAGTCTATCGCGCTTTCATCGAGGCGGACGCGCTGGCGAAATGGCTGCCGCCGAACGGCTTCACCTGCACGGTGCATCACTTGGATGCAAAGGCCGGCGGCAACTTCAAAATGTCGTTCCGCAACTTCACCACGGGCGAAAGCCATGCTTTCGGCGGCGACTATGTCGAGCTCGTTCCGGGTGAGCTCGTGCGCTACACCGACAAGTTCGACGATCCCAACCTGCCCGGCGAGATGCAGGTGACGGTGACGTTGAAGAAAGTCTCGGTCGGCACGGAGATGGAGATCACCCAGGCCGGCATTCCGGACGCCATCCCCGCCGAGGCCTGCTATCTCGGCTGGCAGGAGTCGCTCAAGAACCTGGCAAGGCTCGTCGAGCCCGAGATCAATCAGTAAAGATCGATCGCAAGGTCTATGCGGCCGGCCGCGACGAAGCGGCCGGCAAGCGGCCCCGCTTTCCACTCCGCGACGTTACGCGTTTCCCCCGCTTGCCAGAACGGCTGCGCTGGGCTGGATTGAGCAAAGCCGAGCTCGAATGCCGAACGGACAGGCAGAAGGGGGGCGCGATGGAGCCGATTCCAGCCGGATCGTCACCGGCTGACGACAAGGTCGAGCATTACGAGCTCGGCCTCTGCCTGTCGGGCGGCGGCTATCGCGCCATGCTGTTCCATGCCGGCGTGCTCTGCCGGCTGAACGAGGCCGGCCTGCTTCAGAAAATCGACATGGTCAGTTCGGTCTCGGGCGGCTCGATTGCCGCCGGGCTGCTTGCGGTTCTCTGGCCGCGCCTCAGCTTTGCCGACGGCGTTGCCACGAATTTCCGCGAGCTTTACGTCGAAAAAATCCTCGCTTTCTCGCAGGTCTTCCTTGACGCGCCGTCGATCCTCAAGGGCGTGTTCAACCCGTTTTCGAGCGCGGCGCGCGAAGTCGCCGCCTGCTACGAGCGCCATCTGTTCGACGGCAAGGTGCCGACGCTGAAGAGCCTGACCCGGCGTCCGTGGTTCGTGGTCTCAGCACCGGCTCGCTGTTTCGCATGTCCAACCGCTACATTGCCGATTACCGGATCGGCATGGCCAAGCATGCGGACCTGCCGGTCGCGACCGCGGTCGCGGCGTCGTCTGCCTTCCCGCAGTTCCTGTCGCCGCTCAGGCTCGACCTCACTCAGTTCGCGTGGGAGAACGACAAGCTCGACGCGAGCGTCGGCCCGCCGGTCCCGGCCGGCCGCGCCGTGCTCACCGATGGCGGCGTCTATGACAATCACGGCATCGAGCCGGCGCTGAAGCGCTGCCGCTGGCTGTTGGTCAGCGACGCCGGCGCGCCCTGGCGAGCGTCCGGCTCCGGCTACTGGAACTGGTTCTCGCAGTTGAAGCGCGTGCTCGACACCACCGACAACCAGGTGCGCTCGCTCCGGCGGCGCGACCTCATCGCCCGCTTCCAGGCGGCGAAGGATGCCGACGACCAGGGCCTGCCCAATGACGCGACCCGGCCCGACTATGCCGCCACCCGCGGCGTCTACTGGTCGATCGCCAGCAAGCCTGACGCCGCCGAGCCGAGCTTCGTGCAAAGCGCGGCAATCGCGCCTGCCGATATCGGCACGTCGCTTCATTTCCTGGGAAGCGAGGAGACGATCGATCTCGTCAATTGGGGCTATTGCGCCAGCGACCAGGCGCTGCGGAGCTGGTACCGGCCGGCGGTGCCGGCTGGAAAGGGCGTGCCACTGAAGGCGGGCGACGTGAAGCCCGGACGCTGTGCGGTGGTGTCAAAGGCGCTGATGAGCGGTTTCAAGGTGTGAGCATGGCGTTCGGACTCCGCGTCCGCTTTCGCCAATCGGCATCGTGGCGCAATCCAAACCGGTTCGTGCCCTGCACCGCCGCGTGCTAACAGAGGCGCTTTCAACAAGGATGGACAGCGACATGGCAGGAGAAAAAGTAGCTCTGGTGACGGCGGGGGGCAGCGGCATGGGCGCGGCGGCGGCGAAGCGGCTGGCCGCCGACGGCTTCAAGGTCGGCGTGCTCTCCTCCTCCGGTAAGGGCGAAGCGCTGGGCAACGAACTCGGCGGTTTCGGCGTCACCGGCTCCAACCAGTCGAACGAGGATCTGAAGCGGCTGACCGACGGCGCGCTGGAACGCTGGGGCCGCATCGACGTGCTGGTCAACAGCGCCGGCCACGGGCCGCGCGCGCAGATCATCGAGATCAGCGACGAAGACTGGCACAAGGGCATCGACACCTATTTCCTCAACGTCGTGCGACCGACCCGGCTGGTGACGCCGGTGATGCAGAAGCAGAAGGCGGGCGTCATCATCAACATCTCGACCGCCTGGGCGTTCGAGCCGAGCGTCGCCTTCCCGACCTCGGCGGTGGCGCGCGCCGGGCTCGCCGCCTTCACCAAGATCTTTGCCGACACCTATGCGGCCGATAACATCCGCATCAACAACGTGCTGCCGGGCTGGATCGACAGCCTGCCCAGCGTAGAGGAACGCCGCCAAAGCGTGCCGATGAAGCGCTACGGCACATCCGAGGAAGTGGCGGCAACGATCTCCTTCCTCGCTTCCGACGGCGCGGCCTATATCACCGGCGAGAACATCCGCGTCGATGGTGGATTGATGCGGGGGTACTGAGGCTCGTTTTCGGCAGGCGGGTCGTTTCGCCGGCAATGCGTGGCCGGCGAACGCCCTCCGATGGCAGGAGGGAGCCGGCGCAAAGGTTTCGTATCCACTGCTCTCCCGGCCCTTGCTCCGGAACGCTGCGCGCCTGCTCGGTTGGCTCTCGACCGTTGCGATGGCGTTGTCGGCGTTCGGTCTTGCGGCAGGCTGGTTTTTCCAGCCCGGTCGATAGCGGACTGACGCGGCTGCGGCTTGACCGCTGGACAGCGGCCGCCGCCTCCCGCACCCTTAAGACTGCAAGGGAGACAAGGATGAGCGCTTCACTCAGGCTGGGCATTGTCGGCGGCGCTGGCTGGCTGGGCGGCGCCATCGCGGGTGCCGCGCTTTCGGCCGGCGTCGCGCGGGCGGAGAACCTTGCCCTCTCCTATCGCAGCACCAAGCCGGATCGCTTTCCAGGCGTCTTTTGGACCGACGACAACCAGGCGCTCGCCGACCGCTCGGACGTCATCATGCTTTCCGTGCGGCCGCAGGACTGGCCGTCGCTCGAGCTGGATGCCAAGGGCAAGCTGGTGATTTCGGTTATGGCCGGCATCCGGATGGCCGAGATCGGCGAGAAGCACGGCACCGGCCGCGTGGTGCGCACGCTGCCCAACGCGGCTGCCGAGGTCGGCAAATCGTACACGCCGTGGATCGCGAGCGGCGACGCCACCGAATTGGACCGCGCGACCGTGCGCGCGATCTTCGGAGCCTGCGGCGTTGAGGATGAGGTCGGCAGCGAGCGCGACATCGACTATCTCACCGGGCTGACGGGCTCGGGGCCCGCCTTCCCTGCCCTGCTCGCCGAAGCGATGATGCGCGACGCCGTGGCCTTCGGCCTCAAGCCGGAGGTCGCGCACCGCGCGGTCAACACCGTGCTCACCGGAACCGGCCGGCTGCTGGAGCTCAACGACGCTTCACCGGCCGATACGGTCGAGGCCTTTCTCGGCTATCGCGGCACGACAGCGGCCGCGATCGAGACGATGCGCGAAGCGGGCTTCGACCAGGCCGTTGCCAAGGGACTGGCGGCCGCGTTCCTCAAGTCGATCGCGATGGGCAAGGCGTGAGCCGACGACGCCGCCCTTTGAGCGCGGAATGCATCAGGCGAGCATCCGCCGGATCGGGCCCCGCCGCTCAGGTGAGTCGTGCCGCCTACGCGAACTCCTCGCGCCGCGATGCTTAATTTTTGATAAAAGAAATTAGTAATATTGTGTAAAACTGAGTGAGCCCTCGCGTGCAAATTGTATTAGGGCGTTCTCACTCTCTTTTCTTGCGAATAATTGATCGCTGAACGGCAAATTTTCTCTGTACTATTACACAATTCCTTGGAACGATACCCGGAATTACAAGTTGACCCGCTAGCGATCGGTTGAGTTCGCATGCCGATTCAAGCAAGCCGTGTATTGCGAGGAGGGTTGTCCGATGAGCAGCTTCGTCAATGCCGTAGGCGTTCCTCTCCCCTATAGCGGCTCGTCCAACCATTGGTACTCGGCGGCGGGGTCCGGACCGGACTTGTGGGGCACCTCCGGAAACGACACCTTCTATGGAGCTTCCGGCGTCAATGTCACCATGCACGGGAGCTACGGCGATGACATCTATTATCTCTATGCCGCGGGCAACAAGGTGGCCGAGGGCTATGGGGCAGGCATCGACACCATCAGCACATGGATGAGCTACACGCTTCCCGACAATGTCGAGAACCTGATCGTCACCAACGCCAAGAACTACGCTTTTGGAAACGACCTGGACAACATCATCACCGCCAAGGCCGGCCACCAGACGCTGGACGGCGGCAAGGGCAATGATGTGCTGATCGATGGCGGCGGCGGTTACGACACTTTCATCATCGCGAAAGGCAACGGAAGCGACCTGATCGCCAATTTTGCCGCGACTGACAGCGTCCGTCTCGATGGCTATGGGTTCACTTCCTTCGACGCCATCCACTCGAACATGATCCAGGCGGGACCGAACGTCATCTTGAACCTCGGATCCGGCGAGATCCTCATGTTCAGGGACACGACCATCGACAAGCTGCAGCCCAGCCAATTCCAGCTGCCGATCGACAAGTCCGACATGACGCTGTCTTTCAGCGACGACTTCAACGCGCTGAACCTCCACAACAGCCAAGGCGGCACGTGGGATACCAACTTCTGGTGGGGCGCGCCGAACGGCAGCACGCTCGCCACCAACAACGAGCTGCAATGGTATGTCGACGCCAATTACGCGCCGACGAGCTCGGTCCACCCGTTCAGCGTGAACAACGGCGTGCTCACCATCACCGCGGCGCAAGCGCCGGCGGACATCAAGCCGCTGATCAACAATTACGAATACACCTCCGGCATCCTGACCACGCATGACAGCTTCTCGCAGACATACGGCTATTTCGAAATGCGCGCCGACCTGCCGGAAAACGCCGGCGCCTGGCCGGCCTTCTGGCTGCTGCCGGAAGACGGCTCGTGGCCGCCTGAGCTGGACGTCATCGAAAGATACGGCCAGACCCCGAGCTCGCTTCTGATGACCGCGCATACGATGGAGACGGGTACGCACACCATGGTCGGGTCTACGGTGAATGCGATGGATACTGCCGGTTTCCACACCTATGGCCTGCTGTGGACGCCGGACAAGCTTGTCTGGACCTATGACGGCGTGCAGGTCGCGGAAGCGGCGACGCCCTCGGACATGGATAAGCCCATGTACATGCTGGTCAATCTTGCGATCGGCGGCCAGGCCGGCGCGCCGCCGGATCATCTTGCCACACCGGCTGAGATGAAGATCGACTACATCCGCGCCTATACGCTGGACGCTGTGGAGGCTAACCCCCTGATCGCCACCAGCAGCACCACCACCGCAACGCACAGCACTGCCACGCACAGCTTCGGCAGCAGCACGCTGCATCACGGTTCCGAGTTTGGGGGCCACGCTTAAGATTTTCAGGCGATCGGTTCGATGTCCCGGGATCATGCAGCGGCGGCCGATATGACTGCACCGTCGAGCCTGCGGGCGGTGTTCCTGCGCGCCGTCGGCGATGTCGGGCTCTTCTCGCTGCTGATCAACATCCTGCTTCTGGTGATCCCGCTTTATCTGCTTCAGGTCTATGACCGCGTGCTGCCCTCCTCCAGCGTCGAGACGCTGGTCTATCTGTCGGCGATTGCGGTTCTTGCGCTCGCTTTCCTCGGACTGCTGGACGCGATCCGCGCCGTCTACACGCAGCGCGTCGCGGCCGCCGTCGACAGGAAGCTCGGGGCAAGGACATTCGCCCTCTCGCTGGCGCCCAAATATGCCGGCGGCCTGTCGCCGCTGCGTGATCTCGCCTCGGTCTGCGCCTTCGTCCGGTCGCGCGGCGTGGCGGTGCTGTTCGACCTGCCCTTTGCGCCCGTCTTCCTCGCTTTGCTCTATCTGATCCATCCGGTGCTGTTCTGGGTGACAGTCGCCGGCGCGGTGCTTCTGCTCGTCCTTGTCGTCGCGAACCAGCTCGCCATTGGCCGGAACGATGCCATGTCCGCGGAACGCTCGGCGTTGGCGAGCCATGCGGAACAGGTCTTTGCCCGCAATGCCGAAACGCTGCGCGCCATGGGCATGGTCGAGAACGCCGCTCGGGTCTGGGGGCGGCATGTCGGGGCAGCGCTCACGCTTTACGACCGTTCCTCGAGCGCCAATGCGATCTTCAGCGGCGCCTCGCGGGCGCTGCGCATGATGCTGCAGCTGGCGATCCTCGGCGCCGGCGCGTGGCTGGTGCTCGAGGGGCAGATGACGGCGGGTATGATCTTCGCCTCCTCGCTGGTGTCGTCGCGCGCGCTGCAGCCGCTCGACCAGCTGATCGGCGCCTGGCGGCAAATCGTCGAGGCAAAGCGGGCCTGGAAGCGGCTGGAGACGGCGCTTGCTGCGCACCCGGCCGAGAAGCGGAAACTGGCGCTCCCCGATCCGTTAGGCGCGATTTCGGTGCAGGACGTTTTCTTCATGGCACCGAACGCACAGCCCGGCACCGAACCTATCCTCAAGCGGCTGAATTTCCAGATCGGCGCCGGCGAAGCGGTGGCGATCGTCGGGCCGAGCGGCGCCGGCAAATCGACGCTGGCGCGGCTGCTTGTCGGTGCCGCGCAGCCGACCGGGGGCGCAGTGAGGATCGACGGCGCCGACCTCAGGACCTGGGAGGAAAAACAGCTCGGGCGACAGATCGGCTACCTGGCGCAGGAGGTGGAGCTCTTTCCCGGCACGATCGGCGACAATGTCGCCCGCTTCGACGCGCAGGCCGAGGACGCCGCGATCGTCGAGGCCGCCAGGCGCGCCCAGGCGCATGAGTTGATCCTGGCGCAGCGCGACGGCTACCAGACAATGATCGGCCCTTCCGACAGGACGCTCTCGGGTGGCGAGCGCCAGAGGATCGGGCTGGCGCGCGCCTTCTACGGCAACCCGCGCATTCTCGTGCTCGACGAGCCCAGTTCCCATCTCGACGGCAGCGGCGAGGCGGCGCTCGAAGTGGTGCTGGTCGCCGCGCGGGCGGCGGGCGTCACGATCCTCGTGATCACACATCGGCCGTCCATCGCAACGGCCTGCGACCGCGTGATGGTTCTGCGCGGTGGGGTGATCGAGGCCTTCGGCCCGAGCGCCGAGGTGCTGCGGCGGTCCACTGTCGATAGAGGCGCCGGCAACGCCCCGGCCGCCCAGCAGGGCACGGTGGTGACCGGATCATTCGCGCCGATGATCCGCACGCACGGCATCCGCTTCGGATCCTAGACGATGACGATCGAGAGCCTTGCCTGGGATGGACAGCCGCGCACCGACTTCCGGCGCGTGGCCTTCATAGGATATGCGGCAATCGCGCTCTTTGCGGGCGGCTTCGGCTATTGGGCGGTAAGCGCGCCGCTGTCCGGCGCGGTAATCACGCAGGGCACGATCTCGGCGACGGGCGGCAACATCCTCATCCAGCAGCCCGAGGGCGGCATCATCCAGCAGCTGCTGGTCCGCGAGGGCGACCGCGTGCAGCAGGGCCAGGACCTCATCCTGCTCGACCGGACGGCAGCGCAAGCCGAGCTCAACCGTCTGACCAGGCAGTCGATCGCGCTCAAGGCGAGCATGGCGCGGCTGGAGGCGGAGCGCGACGGGCTGGACAGGCTCGCGCCGATCACCGAGGCAGCGCCGGCGCCGTTCCAGCAGGATTTCCAAAACCTCATCCGCGAGCAGCAGAAGGAGTTCGACGCCAGGCTCGCCCGGTTCCGGTCGGAGCAATCGATCATGGCGCAGCGGGTCGCCATGCATCGCGAGTCGGTCGTGGGCTTGAACGCCCAGAAGCTCGCCATCCAGCAGCAGGCCGATGTCGTGAAGAAGGAGCTCGGCATCAAGACAGGCCTGCTCGACAAGGGCCTCACCAACCGTACCGAATATTCGCAGTTGCTGCGCTCGGAAGCCGATCTGGTCGGCCAGGCCGGCGCGCTGGAGGCCAATCTTGCCGGGGCCAACAGCCAGATCGTCGAGGCGCAGGTGCAGGTCGAGCGGCTGACCACGCAGCGCGTGGAGGAAGCGCTGACCAAGCTCGACGAGGTGCGCACCAACCTCGCCGACATCGAGGAGCAGATCAGGGCAGCCGAAGCGGTGCTTCAGCGCACGACGATCAAGGCGCCGGCGGCAGGCATCGTGGTGTCCTCCACCTATAATTCGAAAGGCAGCGTGATCGCGCCCGGCGAAAAGATCATGGAGATCCTGCCCACCGCATCGGGCCTCAACGTCGATGCCAAGCTGCGGCCGAAAGACGTCGATCAGGTGCGCGTCGGCCAGCCGGCGAAGCTCAGGCTGTCAGCGCTCAACACGCGGCTGACGCCAGAGGTATCGGCGACCGTGACGCAGATCTCGGCCGACCGGCTGATCGACCAGGCTACCCACGAACCCTATTTCCGCGCCAAGCTGAAGATCGCCGACGCGCTCCCGCCCGGCGTCAAGCCGGAGCAACTCTATCCGGGAACGCCGGTCGAAGCCTTCATCAACACCGGCGACCGGACCTTCTTCGAGTATCTGGCGCGGCCGATGGTGGATTCGTTCGCCCGGGCGTTTGCGGAGAGGTGAGCGGGCGCTCCGCGCGACGCGACGGCGCCCTCCGTCGGGGAGTTGCGTGCCTACGCGGGAACATAAGTCAACCTGATCGCTTCCTCCCCGATCAAATCACTGGCCACGAGCCGGAGCCGCGGCCGGGGGCCGGCGAAGAATGGCTTTCCGTGACCAAGCACGACGGGATGGATGTAGAGACGATACTCATCGATAAGCCCGAGGTCGGTCAGGCTTCGCGCCAGGTCCGGTCCGGAAACGGCGATCTCCCCAGCGAGCCGAGCCTTCAGGTCACGTATCATCTCCGCCAGGCCGCCTTCGACAAGCGTGGCGTTGGGGCCAACGGACTGCAGCGTGCTCGACACGACCCACTTCGGCTGGCTCCGCCACGCCGTCGCGAATTCGCGGAGCTCAGGGGTCCACTCGGAACGGTCCTCGTCCCAGTAGCGCATGACCTCGTACATGCGACGGCCGTACACGCTGCCCGTCAGGCCGCGCACTTGCTCTATCCAGTGACGAAACAGCGCGGGATCGGGCGCAAATGCCTCGTGGTCGACATAGCCGTCCAGTGACTGATTCATTCCGAAGACGAGCTTCGCCATGCTAATTCCATCCCAGCATTCTTTCAGGATACCAGTGAATCGCGCCGCTGCGTGCTCTGTGACGGCCTTGTCACGCTCCTGGCCAGCACGATTGTTCAAACGGCGATCTGAAGCGCCCCGTAGCGTTTGACTTCGGCTTCGATCTCCCTGACCAAAGTCTCCAGCGCGGGATTTCGGGAGTTGCGTGCGCGCCTGATCACATAGGCCAGGTCCGGCGGCTTGGGGAAGTGTTTGTCGACGATCTCCATGCCGGGTTGCAGGTGCCGCTGGCTCAAGAGCGCGACGCCGAGCCCGGAGGTCACGCCGGCGACGATCCCGGCTGCGCTGGAGCATTCGAACACGGTCTCGAACACCGTTCCCTCGTCCTGCCCAAGATCGAGGCCCCAGCGCCGATAGAAGCAGTTCTCGTCGAAGGACAGGAACGGGATCGGCTTTTCCTTCGACAGGACCAGATCCGGCGACTTCACCCAGTGCAGCGTCTCGCGGTAGAGGACGATGTCGGCAGGGCGAACCTCGTGCTGGAACAGCTGGACGATCGCGGCGTCAAGGGCCCCCTGGCTGAGCTGCTCCCGCAAGACGAGGCTCATGCGCACTTGCGTACGGACGCTCACCTCGGGATGAAGCCTGCGGAACCGGCCAAGAATGCGCGAGAGATCCGTGCAGGTCGTATCCTCGGTCATTCCCAGCGCGATCTTGCCTTGCAGCGTGCTTTTCGAGAGGCTCAGTACCGCCTCGTCATGAATTCCCAGGATGCGCCGCGCATAACCCAGGAGATCGTGCCCGGCCGTGGTGAACAGCGGCGCGTTTGGCTTCCGGCTGAGGATTTCGCAGTCGAGGCTCGCTTCCAGCCGCCTCATCTTGTGGCTGACGGCCGATTGCGACAAACCCAGAACCTCGGCCGCACGGGTGACACCGCCATGTTTCTCGATCGCGACCAGCGCCCGCAGGGCATCGACATCCAGGCGGCGGCTCATAATTCCAGCCATGACAATCCTCGCTCGCAATGAAAGCACCGCGCCAAACCTCTGACACAGAGCGGATTTTCGGGCAAATATTTATGTCATTGTTCGTAGCTGTTTCATGAGCCTATCGAAATTTGTCATGTGCAAGGCAGCGAGTGTGCAGCCATAAGTCTGCGCCAGACAGCGCTGGTGATCCGCTTCAGGAGCATGGCGCACCGCTCGAATAAAGACAGCCCATGACGCTTCTGCAGAACAAGCCTCATCCTCTGGTATGGCCGACCGTGGCGGCAGCCCTGGTCCTAAGCTGGAGCTCCGGCTTCGTCGGCATCCGCTACGCCAGCGAGAACGCCGACGTCATGCTGGTCCTGTTCTGGCGGACTTTTTTGTCCGGACTTATCCTTCTGCCATTTGCTCTTTTGATCGGGCAGCGCATCAGCGGGCGCGCCTTGGCGCAGCAGATGGCGTTCGGCGTGGCGACGATGTTCCTCTATCTAGGCGGATTCGCCCTTGCCATCGGCCAGCGCGTTCCGACCGGCCTTGTCGCGCTGATCTCCGATCTTGTCCCTCTCGCCATCGCGGCGCTGTCGCAGCCCATTCTCGGCCACCGGCTGAGCGCAAGACAATGGATCGGAACAGCCCTGGGCGTAACGGGCGTCCTTATCGTCTCCCTGGACAGCCTCAGTCTCGGCAAAGCACCGGTCTGGGCCTATGTCCTCACGATCGCTTCCATGCTGGTGTTCGCCCTGGCGACCGTGGTGCAGAAGCGGATCAGGACGATCGATATGCCCATCCATCAGAGCTTGTGCATTCAATGCCTGACGGCGGCGATCCTTTTTGCCGCCTGCGCCGAATGGAACGGCGGCCTGACACCGCCGCTCGATGGGCGTTTCCAATTCGGCATGGCGTGGCTGGTGCTGTTCTCGACCTTCTTCTGCTACGGCGTCTACTATATGAGCCTGCGTCACTACACCGCCGCACAGGTCAGCAGCGTGGTCTATCTCAGCCCGCCGGTGACGATGCTCTGGGCGTGGCTGATCTTCGGCGAACCGCTATCGAGAGCGATGTTCCTCGGCCTGGCGGTGACCCTGTTCGGTGTCTGGCTCACGGCATCGAGGAGCGCTGCATCGAAGGACGAGGCGCGTTTGAGCTCATGCGAGCAGCCTGCCGGATAATCACGCGACACCAACAAGGAGTGCAATTCCATGAAGCTGACCGATTTCAAGGCCCTGACCTTCGACTGCTACGGCACGCTCATCGACTGGGAATCGGGCATGATCGAGGGCCTGAAGCCGCTGACAGAGCGCGCCGGGCGCCGTTTGAGCCGCGACGAGATCCTCGAGGCGCATGCCCGGCACGAATCCAGCCAGCAGAACTGGACTCCGGCAAGACGCTACCGCGACCTTCTGCCGATCGTCTACAAGCGGCTTGCCGAGGAATGGGGCGTCGTCGCCACCGCAGAGGAATGCACGGCCTATGGCGAAAGCGTGAAGGATTGGCCGGCCTTTGCCGACTCGGCGGAAGCCTTGCGGTATCTCAAGCAGCACTACAAGCTGATCATCCTTTCCAACGTCGACAACAAGAGCTTTTCGTTCAGCAACAAGAAGCTCGGCGTCGACTTCGACGCGATATACACGGCAGAGGACATCGGCTCCTACAAGCCCTCCGCCCGCAACTTCGACTATATGCTCGAAAAGCTGGCGATGATCGGGGTGGAGAAAAGCCAAGTCCTGCACACTGCCGAAAGCATGTTCCATGATCACGCTCCCGCCAATCGCGTCGGCCTGGCATCGTGCTGGATCTATCGCCGTCACGCCGACCAGGGCTTCGGCGCCACGATGCACCCCGGCGACATGCCAAATGTGGACTTCCGCTTCGACAGCATGGCCGACCTCGTCAACGCGCACAGGCAAGAATTGGGCGCCTGAGTCCGCAGCGCGCGGAGGAGGCGCTGACCGAGCCGATGAGACCCCGAGATAGCTACACGACGCTACGCCGCCTGCTTTCGTGGCGTCCTCTCGCAACCGGATTCAATCCGCCAGCCTTGGAACCAAAAGACCTGCGAGACTGTTCAGCTATCGTTTCATACAACGCTGACGTGCCCTGCCGGTTGGGCAATCGGCGCTTTCGAGGAGTCTCACCATGTCCAGAATTCGTTCAGCCGCGATTGCGGTCATCGCCGCTGTCGGCGTGAGCTTTGCCAGCGCTGCTCACGCCGACAGCGGCACGATCCGCTTCTCGATCTATAAGGCGGCCTTCTTCATCGGCGGCGCCGGCGGCGAAGGCACGCTGACCTTCCGTGGTCGCAACTATCCCATCTCGATCGGGGGCATCTCGGGCGGCCTCGCCTTCGGGGCTTCCAAGACCTATTTCAAAGGCACAGTGCGCCACATTCGCCGCGCCCGCGACGTGGCGGGAGTGTACGGCGCAGCGGGCGGCGGCGGCGCGCTCGGCAGAGGCGCTCAGGTGATCGTCATGACCAACGACAAGGGCGCCGAGCTCCAGCTCACAGGCCGGCAGGTAGGCCTGCAGATCAATGCCGATCTCAGCGGCATGACCATTGGGCTGAAATAAGGGGCGGTCAAAGCGGTCATTCCCTCCGCCAATTGGCGCTACCTGATCCAGCCGCACCGAGTGTCCGGTAGAATGGGAAGGGCCCGATGTCGGGCCCTTTCCCTTGCTTGCCTGGACTGTTTGCGTGGAGGCACGGCACGACGCGATCGCCAACAGTCGGAGGCTCTCTGGCTCAATCGCCGCCTGTAGACATCGCGCTCCCAATCACCCAATCTGAGCTGCGGGAACAGAAGCGCTTCAAAGAAAGCGCGGACCTTCGGGTGCGCATGAAAAATCGATGGACCTTGTATGATCCACGGCTGGCCTGGATGCTTATCGCGCCGGTGCTGCTGCTCTTGATCTTCTTCCTGGTGCTGCCGATCGCCGTGATGTCGGTCTACACCTTCTTCACCTTCGTCACCGCCGGCGTGGAAACCAGCGCGCTGACAACCGCGAACTGGCACGAATTCCTCACCGACAGCTACTATCACGGCTTTCTATTGAAGACGCTGCGGGTCGGCGCCATCACCGCGCTGCTCTGCGGCGTGCTCGGCTATTTTCCGGCCTATTTCATCTGGGCGACGAGCTTCAGGCACAAGTGGCTGCTGCTTCTCCTGCTCATCGTGCCGTTCTGGATCAGCTTCACCATCCGCACCTTTTCCTGGATCAACATTCTCGGCGAACAGGGCGTCATCAACGTGGCGCTCATAAAGTTGGGCATTGTCAGCGAGCCGCTGCCGATGCTCTACACCGAGGGCGCGGTGATCATGGGGCTGCTGCATTTCCTGCTGCCCTACATGATCCTCAACGTCTATGTCAGCCTGGAAAGCATCGACCGCACGCTGATTGCGGCAGCCCGCTCGATGGGCTGCACCAGTGCGCAGGCGTTTCGCGAGGTGACGCTGCCGCTTTCGCTGCCCGGCCTCGCGGCCGGCCTGCTGCTCTGCTTCGTGCTTGCCGCCGGCAGCTATGTGACGCCGCAGCTTCTGGGCTCGGGCCGCGACGCGCTGTTCGGCAATCTGATCTACGACACCATCATGAGCGAGCTGAACTGGCCGATGGGCGCCACGCTTTCGATCGTGCTGTTCGTCGTGCTCGGTTTCTTCGCCGCCATCTACACCCGCTACATGGGCATGTCGCAGATCGTCAAAGGCCTTGGAGGATGAGGGGATTGGGCGGATGAAGCCTGCACGCCGGAAAGAGGAAGGCAGATGGGCCTGGCGGCTGACTGGCTTCGTCACGCTCTGCGTCTACATCTTCATGTTCGCGCCGATTGCGGCGACCGTCATCCTGTCGTTCAACGCCTCGATGTTCGGCGGCTTCCCGATGACCGGCTTTTCGCTGCAATGGTACGGCAAGCTGATGGCCAATGAGGCGGTGCTGGCCGCGTTCCGAACGTCGCTGTGGATCGCCCTGGTCACTGCGGCCGCCGCCACGGCGATCGGCGTCGTCACCTCGTTCGCGCTGGTGCGTTTCGAGTTCCCCGGCAAGCAGACGCTGAGCACGCTGGTGATCCTGCCGGCGCTGGTGCCCGAAACCATTCTGGGCGTCGGCCTCCTGGTGCTGATCAAGGCGGTCGACCAGCCGCGAACGTTGCTCCTCCTGGTGCTCGGCCATATTCTGCTCGCCGTGCCCTATGTGGTGCTGATCACCCAGGCGCGCATGGTGGGCATCCGGCGCGTCTATGAGGAGGCCGCGCTTTCGCTCGGCGCCTCGCGCTTCTCGTCCTTCCGCGAGATCACGCTGCCGCTGCTCATCCCGGCGGTCGTTGCCGGCGCGCTGCTCGCCTTCACCATCTCGTTCGACAACACCTCGGCCAGCCTGTTCTGGCGGCCGGCCGGCGTCGAGACCATGCCTACCCAAATCCTTTCGATGCTGAAGATTTCGATCAGCCCGGAGATCAATGCGCTGGGCACGGTCATGATCCTGGTGACCGTCGGCATCCCGCTGATTGGCGGCATTCTCATGCAAAGCCTGACAAAATTGAGAAGACGAGGCGAACCAAAGGAGGAAGCAAAATGAAACTATCCACCACCAAACGGCTGGAACGGCTGCATGACCGCTACGTGAACGGCGATTTGAGCCGCCG
The DNA here is from genome assembly GCF_002294795.1 of Mesorhizobium sp. WSM3866. Classification (NCBI taxonomy): domain Bacteria; kingdom Pseudomonadati; phylum Pseudomonadota; class Alphaproteobacteria; order Hyphomicrobiales; family Phyllobacteriaceae; genus Mesorhizobium; species Mesorhizobium sp. WSM3866. The sequence goes on from NZ_NSGC01000008.1 coordinate 163,941, forward strand.
CACCTTTCTGAGCCTGACCGCCGCCGCCGCGGCCTCGGCGGGCCTCTCCATGCCGTGGATGAGCCGCGCGCTCGCCGCGGTCGAGCAGGTGCGCTTCGACGGCTGGGGCGGAACCGTGCAGGAGGCGATCGACAAATACGCCTTCCAGCCCTACACAGCCAAGACCAAGATCAAGGTGGTCCAGGGCACGTTCGGCGACGAGAACGAGATCATCACCAAGATCAAGACGGCGAAGCCAGGCGACTTCCAGATCGTGCATTCGTCCGGCGTCAACTACTACATCAAATACGTCAATGCCGGCATGAACTCGGAGATCAACGAGGCCAACATTCCCAACATGGCGAATGTGCTGCAGCCGATGATCGAGCCGTTCCGCAAGCTGACGCCAAAGCTCTCGGCGGTGCCCTACGACTACGGCACCACCGGCATCGCCTACAACACCAAGGTGATCTCGCCCGAGGAGGCGAAGGAAAAGGGTGCCGGCCTGCTGCTCGACAAGAAATACGCCGGCAAGGTCGGCGGCTATGCCGACATGACCACCCGCGTCTGGTACGCGGCTTTGGCCACCGGACAGGATCCCAACAACATCAAGGACATGGATACGATCTGGGCCAAGGTGCGCGAGACGCGCGACCTCGCCAAGAAATTCTGGAGCTCCGGCGCGGAACTGATGGACCTGTTGTCCAAGGGCGAGATCGTGGTGACCGACGCCTGGTCGGGCCGCGTCGCCGCCCTGCAGGATCAGGGCCATCCGATCGGCTATCTCGATCCGGCGGGCTCCTATGCCTGGATGGAGGACATGCTGATCCTGAAAGGCTCGCCGATGACCGAATGCGAAGAGCTGATCAACTTCATGCTCGATCCGGCGACCTCGATCGCGGTGGCCGAGGGCCAGAGCTACCCGCCGTCGCTCGACCCGACCAAGGTGAAGCTAACCGAGAAGATCGAGAAGCTGCCGGCTTTCGACAAGACCGGCTCGATGAAGGCGCTGACCTTCGCCGATCCGGTCTACTGGGCGACCAACGAGGACGCCTGGACCAAGCAGTGGGACAGGATCGCGAAAGGTGCCTGACAGAAGCGAAGCGTCACTCAGCCCCCGGCCGGTCTCGGCCGGGGCACCCGGCACAGCTCCCAACATGAGTGCGGAGCAGCCAGCGGTCGAGTTCCGCGACATCGACATCGCCTATGGCAAGTTCGTCGCGGTGCGCGACTTCTCGCTGTCGATCCGCAAGGGCAGTTTCGTCACCCTGCTTGGGCCGTCGGGCTGCGGCAAGACGACGATCCTGCGCTCCATCGCCGGGCTGGTCGACATTTCGGGCGGCCAGATCATGATCGATGGGCGGCGGGTCGACGACGTGCCGATCTACAAGCGCAACATCGGCTTGGTGTTCCAGAGCTACGCGCTGTTCCCGCACAAGAGCGTGTTCGACAATGTCGCCTTCGGCCTGAAGTATCGCAACGTGCCGAAGCCCGAGATCGCGCGCAGGGTCGGCCGGGCGCTCGACATGGTGCGGCTGCCGGGCAGCGAGAAGAAGCTGCCCTCACAATTGTCGGGCGGGCAGCAGCAGCGCATCGCGCTGGCGCGGGCCATCGTCTTCGAACCGCAGGTGCTGCTGCTCGACGAGCCGCTATCGGCGCTCGACGCCAACATGCGCGAGGAGATGCGCGTCGAGATCAAGAAGATCCAGAAGGCAACCGGCATCACCGCCATCTTCGTCACCCACGACCAGGAAGAAGCGCTCTCCATGTCGGACCGCATCGTGGTGATGAACGCCGGCTCGGTCGAGCAGATCGGCACGCCGGAGGAAGTCTATGAGCGGCCCGCCACCGCCTTCGTCGCCGACTTCCTCGGCAAGGCCAACATGCTTGCCGGCACCGTCAGCAGATCTGACGGGCAGATAGCGGTGACGCTTGCCGCTGGCCAGACGGTCAACGTGATGTCGCCGCGGCCGCTGGCGCCGGGCAGCAAGATCACCGTGGTGGTGCGGCCGCAGAAACTGTCGGTCGGTCCTGCAGCAGGCGGCAACCGGCTCTCCGGCCGGGTCGTCTCGACCTCCTATCTCGGCGGCAGCGCCATTTACGAGATCGACTTCGGCGGCAAGACGAGCATCCGCGCCAACGCGCCGATCAACGGCCGCATCGTCCGGGAGGGCGAGATCATCGAGGTCGGGTTCGATCCGAGCGGCTGTGTTTTGCTGGACGAGAACGGGCAGCGGATTTCGTAGCCTACCAAGCCCCTGTTCGCATCGGCCTTAAGGAATTCACTGCTTCGCCGCTTGAGCAGCCAAGCGGCCTGGATGCCTGAGGTTGGTCGGCGTGATGCCGGTGTGCTGGCGGAATACCCGGCTGAAGTGCCCGGCATTTTCGAAGCCGCACCTGTAGGCGATGTCGCCTATCTGCAGGTCGCTGCCTTCCAGCAGCGACTTGGCGTAGTGAACCCGGAGCGCCAGGTACGCGGCCATCGGGCTTGTGCCCAGCTCGGTCGCGAAAAGACGCTCGAGCTGGCGCCGGGAGCAATTCAACCGGCTTGCGATCTCGGTGACCGATATCTTTTCCTGCAGGCTGCTTTCCATCAGCAGCAAGGCCCGTTTCACCGCACGGCTCGACGCTTCGGGAAACAGGTCGCCGACGGGCTGCACGTCCCGGATGTTGCGGATGCGATCGAGCACAAGGATCTTGGCGGCTTTTTCCGCCGCCTTCTGACCGATGAATTGCGACACGAAATAACCGGCGAGGTCTGCCGCGCCGGTGCCGCCGGCACATGTCGCGCGGCCGCGGTCGACCGAATAGAGGCTGTCGGCATGCGCATTCACATCGGGGAATTCGGCGCGAAAATCCTTGATGTGGAACCAGCTGACGGCGGCGCTGTAGCCGTCCAGCAAGCCGTAGCGGGCCAGCACGAAGCTTCCCGTGCACAGCGCGGTTATCGGCACGCCCTTGTCGGCGGCCCGCAGAAGGAACGCCTCCTTTTCAGCGCTGAGATTGCGGTTGGTGTCGAGCAGGCCTCCGACCACGACGACGTTGTCGAAGTCCTCCGGATTGCCGATCGCCTTGGTCGGCAGCAATTCGACGCCACAGCTCGCCCGGATCGGCAGGCCGCGCTCGCCGACGATCTGCCAGTCGAACTCCACCCTGCGGCTGCGATCGCCCTCATCGCCGGCGAGCCGCAGCGTGTCGATGAAAAGCGACAGCGGCGACAAAGTGAAATCGCGCACCAGGAGAAACGCAAACTTCTTGGCCATGCTTTGCGGACCTGTCCCTTGCGTTATCCGAAGCTCATTCAGACAAGATCGCCGTCCGGGCTGTCATTGTGCCACCGATCCATCCGGTCTTATATTGTGTACCAAGAAAATACAATCCGTTGACTCACTTGCAAGTGCATGCGACTCTTCCAACCGTGCCAGGTATGTCGATTGGCAGAGATGATTCCGAAGGTGCGCGATGAAGGGAAGCAAGGGCAGTCTCTATGACGATCTGAAACGTCGCATCCTGACAATGGAACTCGATCCTGACGAGGATCTGGACGAGGTGGCGCTGAGCGAGCGCTATGGCCTGTCGCGGACCCCTGTCAGGGAAATCTTCCGCCGGCTGGAGGGCGAAGGTTACATCGAGATCCGCGCGAACCGGGGCGCCAGGGTCGTTCCGATGAACCATTCGACCCTTCGGCAATTCTTCCTGGTCGCCCCCATGGTCTACGCCGCCATCGGCCGGTTGGCCGTGCAGAATTTCAAGCCTTCGCAGATGGTAGACCTGAAGGACACGCAGGAGCGTTTCCGCGCCGCCAGCAAGTCAGGCGACGCGCTTTCCATGGTGGTCGAGAACAACAGGTTTCACGAGATCATCGGTGAGATGTCCGCCAACGCCTATCTTCAGCCCAGCCTCGGCAGGTTGCTGATCGACCACGCCCGCATCGGCCATACCTTCTTCCGCCCACGCAATGACGACATGCGCAAGCGGCTGCAGACGGCGGTCGAACATCATGACGGCTTCATCTCGGCCATCGGCGCGCATGACGAGGATGCCGTCGTCGACCTGGTGTTCGAGCACTGGGAACTGTCGCGCGAGAACATGGAAATGTTCATCGCGCCGCAGGGAATGAAGGCGGACGCGCTGGTCGGCGATAACTGACGGCCGCTTAGGAAAGCGATTGCGGCCGGGATAGGAAGAACGCCTGCTGCCGGGCCCGGTGCCGGCAGCGAAATCTCCCGCTTAAGACGCAGATTCCGCGGCCGCCACCTCGGGGCACCGATCCGTCAGGCCTGTTCCAGCCAGACCTTTTGCACCGCCGATCGCCGAGGAAGGCAAGAAGGGCGGAACGCTTCGCCTCGGCATGGTCGTGAAGCAAAAAAAGGTCCGCGGGTCGAGATGGCCAATATCAGCCGCACCTGACTGGAGCCGCTGGTCAGGTACCCGCGAATTCACTTCACTTTCGAATCGGTTCTGCTGGAGAGCTGGGAGATCTGCGGCGACGCCACCGAATACCTGCTCCATGTCCGCAAATGCGCGACGGGCGCGCTCTCCAGAATTGTACTCGTGCCATATTTTTTATGTGTACGTAAATTATACAATCTGTTGACTCTCGGATGCTGACGTGCAATCTTGCGCGTTATCAAACGCGATCAACCGGTTTCGAGCGCTGCGAATCCCCGCTTGGGAATTCGCGGATGGCCTCCGTTTTGCCGAATGACGCATTGGTCGAAACGGCCACTCCATCGATGGAGAAATGTCTTGAAGTTTGAGGGCATCTACACGCCGGCGGTGACGCCGATCGGTCCGGACGGTCAGATCGATAACGCGGCCTTCGCCGACGTTCTCGAGTCGCTCATCGAAGCCAAGGTGCACGGCATCATCGTTGGTGGATCGACCGGTGAATATTATGCCCAAAGCGCCCAGGAGCGCTTCGAGCTCGGTGCTTATGCCAAGCAGGTGATCGGCACCCGCCTTCCGCTGGTCATCGGCACAGGCGCTACCAGGACCGAAGATTCGGTCGAATACGCCAAAGCGGCGAAGGAGATCGGCGCCGACGCGATCCTCGTCTCGTCGCCGCCATATGCCTTGCCGACGGAGCGCGAGAACGCGGTTCATGCGCTCACCGTTGACCGCGCGGCCAACCTCCCGATCATGCTCTACAACTATCCGGCCCGCATGGGCGTGATGATGGGCGAGGAGTATTTCTCTCGCGTCGGCAAATCCCGCAACGTCGTCGCCATCAAGGAAAGCTCCGGCGAAATGGGCAATTTGCACCGGCTTGCCCGCAAGTTCCCGCACATCTCGCTTTCCTGCGGCTGGGACGATCAGGCGCTGGAATTCTTCGCCTGGGGCGCCAGGAGCTGGGTCTGCGCCGGCTCGAACTTCCTGCCGCGCGAGCACGTCGCGCTCTACGAGGCCTGCGTGCTCGAAAAGAACTTCGACAAGGGCCGCGCCATCATGAGCGCGATGCTGCCGCTGATGGACTTTCTCGAATGCGGCAAGTTCGTCCAGTCGATCAAGCATGGATGCGAGCTGATCGGCCTGAAGGCAGGCGGCGTGCGGGCGCCGTTGCGGCCTCTCAATTCGGAAGAAAAGCGATCCCTCCAGACTGTCGTCGCCACGCTGAAGCGGACGGTCGCCCAGATCACGTCGGGAGCAAACCAATGCATGAGCCTTTGACCGCCGCCGAATACAAGGCGCTCGCCGCCGAGATTCAATTCCCGACCAATGCCTTCATCGACGGAGCCTTCCGTCCGGCGAATTCCGGCAAGACGTTCAGGACGACCAATCCGGCGACCGGCGAGGTGCTTGCCGACATCGCGGCTTGCAACGCCAGAGATGTCGACTTCGCCGTGGCCAAGGCCAGGGAGGCCTTCGACGACGGCCGCTGGCAGCATCTCGCGCCTGGCGAGCGCAAGACCGTGCTTTTGAAGTTCGCGAAGCTTTTGGAGCGCAACCGCCACGAACTCGCGGTCATGGAGAGCCTCGACAGCGGCAAGCCGATCCGCGAATGCCAGACCGTCGATGTGCCGGACACGATCCATACCATCCGCTGGCATGCCGAGCTGATCGACAAGCTCTACGACAACACCGCGCCCGTTGGTTCGAAGGCGCTGACCATGGTCGTGCGCGAACCGGTCGGCGTCGTCGGCTGCGTCCTGCCGTGGAACTTTCCGCTGCTGATGCTGGCCTGGAAGATCGGCCCGGCGCTTGCGGCCGGGTGCTCGGTCATCGTCAAGCCTGCCCAGGAGACGACGCTGACCACGCTGCATGTCGCGGAGCTCGCCCATGAGGCCGGCATTCCGGCCGGCGTCTTCAATGTCGTGCCGGGGGGCGGCAAGGAGGTCGGCGAACCGATCGGAATGCATATGGGCGTCGACATGGTGGCCTTCACCGGATCGACGCCGACCGGCCGCCGTTTCCTGCGCTACGCGGCCGACTCCAACCTCAAGCGCGTCGTGCTGGAATGCGGCGGCAAGAACCCGGCCGTGGTTCTCGACGACGCCGAAGACCTCGATCTCGTCGCCGAACAGGTGGTCAACGGCGCGTTCTGGAACATGGGCGAGAACTGCTCGGCCACCTCGCGGCTCATCGTCGACGCCAAGATCAAGGACGAGCTGCTGCAGCGTATCGGCGCCTACATGCGCGAATGGAAGACCGGCGATCCGCTCGACCCTGAAAACCGCATCGGCGCGCTGGTCAGCAAGACCCATTTCGAGAAGGTGAAATCCTTCCTCGGCGACGTTAAGACCGAAAAGCTCTCGGTCGCCCATGGCGGCGCCACGCATAAGAGCGCCTATATCGAGCCGACCGTCGTCGACGGTGTCACGCCTGCGAGCCGCCTCTTCCAGGAGGAAATTTTCGGGCCGATCCTGTCGGTGACGACGTTCAACTCGCTGGGCGAGGCGATCGCGCTCGCCAACGACACGAATTACGGCCTGACCGCGTCCGTCTACACGGGGAGCCTGCGCAAGGCGATCAAGCTCTCCCGCGAGATCCGCGCCGGCGTCGTCACCGTCAACTGCTTCGGCGAAGGCGACGCGACGACACCGTTCGGCGGCTACAAGGAATCCGGCTTCGGCGGGCGCGACAAGTCGGTCTTCGCGCATGACAATTACTGCGAACTGAAGACGGTCTGGATCGACGTCTCCGACCGTTCGGTCGATGAGACCGTCCGGTGAGCGATCTCGTCGTCAAGCGGCTTCCGGCTGAATCCGGAATCTCTGGCTGGGAGGCGATCAGCAGACGCTGCTTCCCCGTCCGCACGCTCGACGGCGACATCAAGGCCGACTGGCTGATCATCGGCGGCGGCTTCGCCGGCCTCTCCGCCGCCCGGCGGCTCGCAAAGCTTCGGCCGGGCGACAGGATCGTCCTGCTGGAAGCCGGAGAGGTCGCCAAAGGTCCCGCCGGCCGGAATTCCGGCTATATGATCGACACCCCGCACAATTTGTCGTCGGGCGAATATTCCGTCGCCGGTGAGGCCGAAACAAAGGCGGAGATCGCCGAGAATCGCTTCGCGATCGCTTTCGCCGCCGAGGCGGCCGCGGAATACGCAATGTCCGCGCGCACCTTCGATCCCTCGGGCAAGATCAATGCCGCGGCGACCGAACGCGGCATGACACTCAATGCCAATTACGGCCGCTCGCTCAAGACGATCGGCGAAGAGCATCGCTTCCTCGACGCGAGCGACATGCGGGAAATCACCGGGTCGTCCTACTATCTCGGCGGCCTCTACACGCCCGGCGCCGTGATGATCCAGCCTGCCGACTATATCCGGGGGCTCGCGGCGGGGCTCGCACCGAAGGTCGACATCTTCGAGCACTCGCCGGTGCTCAAGCTCACCCGGGCCGGAAGAGCCTGGAAGGCGGTGTCGCGCACCGGAAGCGTCACCGCGCCGAAAGTCATCCTCGGCGTCAACGGCCATATCGACGATTTCGGTTACTTCCGCGGCCGCCTGATGCACATCTTCACCTATGCATCGATGACCGCCCCATTCACCGCGAAGTCGACGGGCAAGGACCGGTGGGCATTGCTGCCGGCCGATCCGATGGGCGCCACGGTCCGGAAGATAACCAACGACGGGCTCTCGCGGATCGTGATCCGGACCCGGTTCACCTATGACTGGCCCGTGCGGGTCAGCGAGAAGCGCTTGGCCGGCATCGCCGCCGAGCAGCGGACGTCACTCGATGCCAGATTTCCGGACCTCAAGGATGTGCCGTTCGAATATGTCTGGGCCGGACGGCTTTGCCTCAGCCGCAACCACGTGCCCGCCTTCGGCGAGATCGAAGACGGCCTTTATTCGGCGTGCTGCGAGAACGGCCTTGGGACCGTGAAAAGCACGCTCGCGGGCATCATGGCCGCGGATCTCGCGACCGGCACCCAGTCGAACATGCTCGACAAATATGCGGATCAACCCCAACCCGCGCGGCTTCCTCCCGAACCGTTCGCGTGGATGGGCATCAACACGGTGATCCGTTTGCAGGAATTGCGTGCTGGCCGCGAGGGATGAGTTCTCGCCGCGCAATGTGAAGACCGAGCAGACCGCGAAGTCTTCGAACGGGAATGGAAACGGAAACTAAGGAGTGAGGAAACATGAAGACGTTGTGGAAAGCGCTCTGCGCTGCCGCGATGGTCGGGATGACCATGCTGTCCGCTCAGGCGGAAGAAAAGACAATCACCGTTGGCACGATGTCGTGGGAGGATCTCACCCCCATCACAGGCATCACCACGAAGGTGCTTGAGGACGCCGGCTACACCGTCAAGGTGGTCGATTTTTCCGAATGGGGCATCGCCTACGCCGCATTGACCAAGGGCGACATTCAACTGCTCGCCTCGCAGACGGACTATGTCGCGCAGGACTACTGGGACAAGAACAAGAAGCGCCTCGAGAAGATCTCTCCGGTTTCGCACGGCCTCTACCAGGCGATCGCCGTGCCGAACTACGTGACCATCGATTCGCCCGAGCAGCTCAACGACAACGCCGACAAGTTCGGCGGCAAGATCGTCGGCATCGAGCCGGGTTCGGGCCTGATGCGCGACGCCGCCAATGCGGTCAAGGAATACGGCCTGAAGCTCCAGCTGGTCGAAGGCAGCACCGCCGCGATGACCGCCGCGCTGAAGTCGGCCGTCGACCGCAAGGAATGGATCGCCGTCACCATCTGGGAGCCGTCCTGGATGATGCAGAAGTATCCCGTGAAATTCCTCAAGGATCCGAAGGGCATCTTCCCGCCGCCGCAGAGCTACTACTGGATTGCCAAGAAGGGCTTCTCGGCCGACCATCCGCATGCCCGCGAGGTCATCGCCTCGGTCTATGTGCCGCTCGCTGATATTACCGCCATCAACGGCGCGGTCAGCGACGGCAAGAAGATGGATGAAGCCGTCAAGGCCTGGACCGACGCTCACGCCGATCTCCTGAAGCGCTGGGAAAACATCAAGGGCGAGTAATCACACCAACGGCGGGCCGCCGAACCGGCTGCCCGCCTCCAAACACGATAGCCATTTGGTGGCCCATGGGGAAGGCAATGAACATGACCGTGAATGCCCCCAACGAAGTGTTGGTCGACTGCAAATCCGTGTGGAAGGTGTTCGGGAGCCGCGCCTCGGCCGCGGTCAAGGCGATCCCCGAGCGCGGGCTCTCCAAAAAGCAGGTGCTGCAGGAGTTCAACTGCGTGGTCGGTGTTGCCGACGCTAGCCTCCAGGTCCGCCGCGGCGAGATCTTCTGCATCATGGGCCTCTCGGGAAGCGGCAAGTCGACGCTGATCCGTCTGCTTAATCGCCTGATCGAGCCGAGCCTCGGCAAGATCACGGTCAAGGGAAAGGAGATCGCCAAACTCAATGCCTCCGAGCTGCGCGACATGCGCGCCCGCAATATCGGCATGGTGTTCCAAAGCGTGGCGCTCCTGCCGCACCGCACGGTTCTGGAAAACGCCGGCTTCGGCCTCGAGGTGCGCGGCGTCGCCAAGGAAGAACGCAACAAGATCGCCCGTGCTGCCCTCGGAAAGGTCGGGCTCGCCGATTGGACATCGCGCTATCCCTCGGAGCTTTCCGGCGGCATGCAGCAGCGCGTGGGCCTCGCCCGAGCCTTGGCGGCAGACCCGGAAATCATCCTCATGGACGAGCCTTTCAGCGCGCTCGACCCGCTCATCCGCCGTCAGTTGCAGGACGAGTTCCGGCAACTGACGAAGTCGCTCGGCAAGTCGGCGGTCTTCATCACGCATGATCTCGAGGAAGCCATCCGCATCGGCGACCGTATTGCTATCATGAAGGACGGCGTCATCGTCCAGGTCGGGACGGCTGAAGACATCGTGACAAAACCCGCAGACGATTACGTCTCCGATTTCGTGGCGGGCATTTCCAGGATTCACCTGGTCAAGGCGCACTCCGTGATGACGCCAGTGGGCGAATACAAGAGTGCGCAACCGCATAGCGACGTGAACGCCCTGCCCCAAACGTCGCCCGAGGCCGACATCGGCGCGCTCATCGACCTCACGACCCAGTCCGATCGCGATGCGGTCGCGGTGGTCGAGGGCGAAACGGTCGTCGCCGTCGTCACCATCCGCGGCCTGCTGCGCGGTGTCGCCGGCAAGCCTGCGGGGGAACCCGTGGCGGCATAGCTCGGGAGGAGCACTATGGACATCTCGACCATCACCGACACGTTCGACAGTTGGACCGACACGGCTCTCGGCTGGATCAGCGACAATGGCGACTGGCTGTTCGAAACGCTGAGGGCCGGGCTTGAAGGAACCTATGACCGTCCTCTGGCTGCTGCAGCTCGCACCGTTCTACCTGATCGCGATGGTCGCGGCGCTGCTCGCGTGGCGACTGATCAATGCCCTCGCCGGCGTTCTCGCCGGGCTTGCCCTGGTCTTCTGCGCGGTCATGGGGCTCTGGGCCGAGACCGTGAGCACGCTCGCCCTGGTGATTACCGCCACCATATTGGCGCTGCTCTTCGGCATTCCGATCGGCATCGTGGCGGGTTTCGGCAGGGCGTTCGACCGTTTCCTCGAGCCGATACTCGACCTGATCCAGACGCTGCCACCCTACATCTATCTTCTTCCGGCGATCGCGCTGCTGGGTTACGGACCGGCGACCGCGCTCGTGGCCACTTTCATCGTCGCGATGCCTCCTGCCATCCGGCTCACTGCGCTGGGCATCCGAATGACGCCGCGCGAATTCGTGGAGCTGGGACACGCGACCGGCCTGACCCCTTGGCAGATGTTCGTCAAGATCAGGCTCCCCTTCGCCATCCCGAGCGTCATGGCGGGGATCAACCAGAGCCTGATGATGGCCTTCGGCATGGTCGTCATCGCCGGCATCGTCGGTTCGGGCGGTCTCGGCGAGACGATCTATTCGGCCGTGCGCACGCTCGACATTGCAACCTCTATCAACGCCGCCATCGCCATCGTCATACTGACCATGGTGCTCGACAGGCTCACGCAAAGCGCGGCCAGCCGCGCCAAGGGAGGCGCAAGATGAATTTCGATCTGCTCCGCTTTTCGCCGGGAGGTTATCTTGCCCCCGCGGTGGATTGGCTGAACACCAACTTCCATCCGTTTTTCGACGCCGTGGCCAAACTGATCGAGGCGGTGCTCAGCGGCATCGAAGTCGCCCTGCTCTACCCGCCCGCCTATGTGACGATCGTCTTGGCCGTTGCTCTGGCCTTCTTTCTCGTCGGCACCAGGGTTGCCGTCGTGACGGCCGTTGCGCTTCTCTTCTGCCTGCTGGCCGGCTTCTGGGCCGCGTCGATGCAGACGCTGGCGCTGGTGACGGTGGCGGTGATCATCTCGGTGTCGATCGCGTTCCCGCTCGGCATCCTGGCATCGCGCTCCAAGAATTTCGAGGCCGCGATCCGGCCGGTGCTGGACATCATGCAGACGGTACCGCCTTGGGTCTATCTCATCCCAGCCGTCATGATCTTCAGCCTCGGCCGCGTGCCGGCGATCATCGCGACGATCGTCTACGGCATACCGCCGATGCTGCGCCTGACGACGCTCGCCTTCAACCAGGTGCCGAAGGATCTTCTGGAGCTTGGCCAGGCCACCGGGGCTTCGCCGCGATCGATCCTGTTCAAGATAGAAATCCCCTCCGCCACGCCCACCCTGCTGGTAGGCCTCAACCAGTGCATTCTGCTCTCACTGGCTATGGTCGTGCTGGCCGGCCTCGTCGGAGCGGGCGGCCTCGGCGCGGAGGTGACGCGGGGATTGACCCGCATGGAGATGGGGCTCGGCCTGCGGGCCGGCCTGTCGATCGTGGCGATCGCCATCTTCCTCGACCGGCTGTCGAGGGGCGCGCTGGAGCGCAGCCGGGCACCCGGTGCGGCCAAGCCTGCCTGAACGGAGAGATCATGCGCCGCAGCTTCTTCTGCATCGACGCCCACACCTGCGGCAACCCGGTTCGGCTGGTCGCCGGCGGCGGACCCTTGCTGCCGCACGCCCCGATCGCCGAGCGACGCGAGCTCTTCGTGCGCGAGCATGACTGGATCCGGCGGGCGCTGATGTTCGAACCGCGCGGCCACGACATCATGTCGGGCGCCATCATCTATCCCGCCTACCGCGAGGACTGCGATTTCGCCGTCATCTTCATCGAGGTCAGCGGCTGCCTGCCGATGTGCGGCGCCGGCACGATCGGCCTGGTTACGGCGGCGCTGGAAGAAGGGCTCGTTACGCCGCGCATCCCGGGCAGGCTGTCGATCGAGACGCCGGCGGGAAGAGTGGACATCCAGTACGAGAAGCCGGGCGAATTCGTGGACTCCGTGCGGATGTTCAATGTCGCCAGTTATCTGCATGCGGCCGATGTCGGCGTCCATGTTCCAGGGCTCGGCCGGCTCGTGGTCGACATCGCCTATGGCGGCAATTTCTACGCGGTGGTCGAGCCGCAGGAAAACTGGCAGGGTCTGGAGGGCATGTCGGCCAGCGACATCGTCGACCTCAGCCGGCGTCTGCGCGACGCGTTGGCGACTGTCTGCAATCCGGCCCACCCCGAGGACGAGAGAATAAGCGGCGTCCACCACGCCATCTGGTGCGACAAGCCCTTGGGCAGCGATGCCGACGGCCGCGGTGCGGTCTTCTACGGCGACAAGGCGATCGACCGTTCGCCGGGCGGCACGGGAACGTCGGCGCGCATGGCGCAACTTCGCGGCAAGGGCCGCCTGAAAGTCGGCGACAGCTTCCGCCAGGAAAGCCTGATCGGCACTGTCTTCGAGGGCCGTGTCGAGGCGGAGGTTGACGTTGGCCCTTTCAAAGGCATTCGGCCAAGCGTCGGCGGATGGGCGCAAATTATTGGCCACAATACGATCTTCGTGGACGACCGCGATCCGTTGGCCCACGGATTCCAGATCAGGTAGGCGCTTGCTTCGCTGCCTTGTCGTGGCCTCGGTCGTCCGAATGGCCGAGCATGCGAAGCACACGGCCGATATTTACCTAAGCTGGCCAGTCTGGCCATCGTCCTTAGGGATGCGTTTCAATTGTATTAGCATTAGCGCATATTTCTATCAGCCGGTGCCCTCTTAGCGAAGTCCCCGTACTAGGTCCCCGCCGGTTAGGCCCGGTGGCCCTTGCCTTTCGCCACCAAACCCACAAGGGCTCCGGGCCGCTCCCGTGTCAGGGTGTCGACAGACCGTGTCATTCGAACCCCGAAGGACATCGGGCATGGGCGATCGACCGCGCCGATGCGGTAAACTCTCCTTGCACTTGCCATCACCGGGCTACGCGACGCGAGCCGCATGCGGCTTCAACATCGTGGCAAGCACGATGCCGGCGACGATGAAGGCGGCGCCGATGAGATCGTAGTCATGCAGGCTCTCGCCGAGCAGCAGATAGGCGAGGATGGCGACGAACATCGTCTGCAGATAGAGGAGCATGCTCGCCCGGCTGGCGCCGAGCGTCGCCACGCTGCGATTGTAGAGATAGTACATCAGGGCGCCGCCCGGGCCCGCCAGATAGGCGAGCGCGAGCCAGCCATGGGCGTTCAAGGCGGAGCGTTCGTCGTTGACCAGTTCCCACAGATGGAAAGGCAGGGCGACGAGCGCGCCGGCGCCGAGCAGGAGCACCACCAGCGGCAACAGCTCGATGCCGAATTTGGACCGGCGCACCAGCACGGTGTAGAGCGCCCAGCAGAACGCGCTGCCGACGATCCACAATTCGCCCAGGTTGAACTGTAGCTGAAGCAGCGCCGCCAGGTCGCCATGCGCGACGATCACCAGCATGCCGGCGAGCGCAACCACCGCGCCGAGCGCCTGCCAAAGCCCGAGCGGCTCGCCGAGCACGAAACGCGCGAGCACCATCGTCATGACCGGAGACAGCGCCATGATGATGCCGGCCGTGGTCGCGTCGGTGTCGGCGAGGCCGCGGTAGATCATGCCCTGGCAGAGCGTCAGGCCGATCGCTCCGACGGCGGCGATCTCCAGCGGCCGGGATTTGAGAAGCGCGATCATCGCGCCGTGATGGCGATGCACGATGGGCAGCAGGATGGCGCAGGCGAGCGCAAGCCGCCAGAAGCAGAGTCCCCAGGGCGGCATTTCCGGCGCCACCCATTTGGCCGCGATATAGACGCCGGCCGACAGCAGCCAGCACAGCACCGCGGCCGGATAGCCGGAGAGCGAAGGTACCGAGGCGGCGGCGGACTGTTCCGCCGGATGAGCTATCGGCACCGCCTGCATGTCATGCCCCCGTTCAAAGAACGTCAGCGCCCAAGGATGGCGGCAATATATCTCAATCCCTGGCCGTCACATATATGCGCTTCCATGGACAGCGGCGGCTAAGATGCCTCGCTCTGGCTGGATGTGCCTCGGAGCCACTACCGCATGCGCCCGCCACCGGAGCCATGCATGAACGACTGCAGCTCGTCCAGGTCGAGGCTGCCGTCGCCATCCTCGTCGGCGGCGTTGAAGATCCTGCCGACGATATCCTGAACTTCGCCCTGCGACAGTGCGCCGTCGCCGTCGGCATCCACTATCGCGAACATGACCTGCATACGGGCGCGGTGCATCATGCGCGGTCCCATCCGATCAGGCCTGCCAGCCATTCTGTCGCCGTCGCGCCGCGCTTGTCTGTCTTCGCGGTGCCAACGTCCGCCATGCCGGGGTCCCTGTTCAGCCGAACGATCTTCCTGCAGCTTCTCCTGGAGCGCGTCGTCGATCATCCGGCGGATCATCTCGCGCGTCGGACCTGCGGGTTGAGCATTGGCTTCCGGTGTCGCGGTCGGTCCGGGCTTCTGCGGAATGGGCGTGGGCTCCGGCGTAGCACTTGTCTGGGCAAGGACCGGGAAGGTCATGAATAGCAAGGCAGCAGCGGCGGCTGTGGTTCTGTACGGAAGTTTCATCGGGTTCTCCCTTGAGCTGTGACTGTCTCTCAAACTGAGATGCACAACCAACCTGCTCTCGATCCGATGGTTCCGCGCGAAGCCCGACGGCCCAAGAAGTGTTTCGAGCCTGCAGAATGCCGGCGCGCTCCTAGGCGCGTGACACGGACTTCGACATCCCGCCAAGCTCCATCGCTCAATCACCTAAGAGCAATGTTTCGCGCTGCCGACGGCAGCAGGCTCTCGGTGCCGGGCGCGGAAACCGGGGCGCCGTGAAGAACCCAGTCGGCCGCGATCTGCCCGATCACCGGGGCCAGCTGAATGCCGTAGCCGCCGGCGCCGGCGGCGGTCACCAATGTCGGCTCGGAAGCATCGATCGGGCCGACGAAGGGGCGATGGTCGGCGGTCACGGGGTAAAGGCCGGCCCAACCCCGGCCAAGCCGCGCGCCCGGCAGATCGGGCAGCCGCTCAAGGAGAAGCTCCGCCAGTCTGACCTTAGATCGTTCCTCGCAATGGTCGTTATAATTGTCGGGATCCTCCGGCGCGAGCGAGTCGACTTTGTGAATCTCGGCGATCAGTTCGGTGCTTTTCTCATGGCGGAAATTGAGGCCGCTGCCTTCGCCGTTTACCAGATCCATGACCATCGGCATCGTGTAGCCGAGCGGCTCGTCGAGATGGATGACGACCGCCTCGTGACGCTCGGGCCAAATGTGCAGGCGCTGGCCGAAGAGTTCGGCCACCTGCGGCGCCCAGGCTCCTGCCGCATTGACCACGACATCGCAATCGATCGGATCGCCGCTGGTCTCCAGCGTGTAGCCGCGCGCTCGCCGCCTTACCCCCAGCAGCTTGCGATATTGGCGGATTTCGCCGCCCTGGGTGCGGACCGAATGCGCCAGGAAAGTGCACATCTCGTGAGGGTCGAGGAAGCCATTGTCGGGCCCGAACAGCCCACCCTCCAGCCCACCCGGGTTGATATGCGGCACGAGTTCCGTGAGTTCGTTCGCACGATAGAGTCGGGAGCGCAGGCCGGCCTCTTCCTGAATTTCCACCGACTTTGCAAACAGTTCCATCTGCTTCTGCGTGCGCGCCAGCCGCAGATAGCCGATATGGTTGAAGCCAAGCCCCTGGCTCTCCCATTGGCGGAAGCGGCGCAGCGCATGAACGCGAAGCATGACCTCAAACGGATCGGTAAATTGCGATCCGACCACGCCAACCGACCTGCCGCTCGATCCGGAGGCGATCGACTGGCCTTCGAGCACGGTTACGCGCGCGCCCTGTTCGACAAGGTGGAGGGCCGAGCACAAACCCAACGTGCCGGCGCCGATCACCACCACATGAGGAGAAGCTGTCATCCGTGATCCTCCTGTCGGCCTGTCTCAGGACTGGCGAGCGATCTCGCCCAGGGTCTCGTCGATCGCCTGCAGAATGGCGCGGGCGTCCGCCTCGGTCATCGGTGTCGACAGCGCGAACAGGCCATAGCTGGCCGACAAGACGCCGCGGCCAAGCAAGCCCTTGTGGAAGGCATCGAGCTTCCTGCGTTCGGCCTGGCCGGGATAGACGGAGCGGTAATCCGTGACGGGATGCGACGTGAAATGGACCTTGAAGAGCGAGCCCAGGCCGACGCATTGGCCGGCAAGACCATGCTTGCCCAATGAGGCGGCGATGCCGTCGCGCAACAAAGCGCCGAGGCGATCGAGGTGGGCAAAGCTTTCCCTGGTCAGCGCCCGCATCGCGGCAAGCCCGGCGCGCATCGTCACCGGATTGGCGGTGAAGGTGCCGCCATGCGGCAAAGCGGGCTTGCCCTGGGTCGGATCGAACACCGCCATGATGTCGGCCCGGCCGCCGACGGCACCCACGGGAAAGCCTCCGCCGATGATCTTGCCCAGCGCCGCCAGGTCGGGCTCGATGCCCCACAGCCCCTGCGCGCCCGAATAGCCGAGGCGGAAGGAAATCACCTCGTCGAAGATGACCAGGGCACCCGCCGCATGGGCGATCTCGACCAAGGCGTGCAGGTAATCCTGCCGCGCCGGAATGAGGCCGGCGCGGTTCGGCATGGGATCGATCAGCACGCCGGCAATGGTATCGCGCTCAGCGGCGAAGACCGCGCGCAGCGCTTCGCTGTCGTTGAACGGCACGGCGATCACATCGTCCAGCACCCCGCGCGGCGTGCCCCTCGCATAGGGCGTGGAATTCGGCATGTCTCCCCAATTGGCGGGAGTACTGTCAAGGCTGACTTCGGCGAAGTCGTAGGAGCCGTGATAGGCGCCCTCGATCTTGACGATTTTGGGCCGCCCGGTGAAGGCGCGCGCGGCCTTGATGGCCATCATCACCCCCTCGGTCCCGGAGTTGGCGAAGCGGATCCGGTCGACCGAGGGCAAGCGCTCGACCAGCAGCTCGGCAAGCTCGATCTCGCTGACCGTCGGCGCACCGAAGGCCGTGCCGAACGGCAGCTGGTCGATCACCGCGGCGGCCACATCCGGTTGCGTGTAGCCATGGATCATCGAGGTGAAATTGTTGATGCAGTCGTAATAGACGTTGCCGTCCACATCCCAGACCCTGCACCCCTCGCCTCGCGAGGCATAGATCGGAAACGGATCGACAAAGACCGTGGTGCGCGTGTTCCCGCCCGGCATCACCTTCCTGGCACGTTCGAACAGGGTCTTCGACAGGGGCATTGCGTCTGGATAGTGCGGCATGGTTCGATCGTATGGCTTTGTTGGCGCAGTGCGCAATCGGCCAGGCGAGGCCTGCGACGTGACCACCAAGACCCAATTGAAGCCAAAGCTAGGCCAACCCCGCCATGCGAAGTCCGCTGATGTAGAGAGCGCGCTTTTCGGGCCTGACGATGGGGTGGTGCTCGTCGACCCAGGCCACCGAGAGGTTCGGCTGTAGCCGCAGGGCCTCCTTCAACGCCGCGGCGGCGGTGGCGACATCGCCGGCAAGGGCAGCCGTCGCCGCATAAGTCCGCCAAGCGGTGCCGAAAGCCGGCCGAAGCTGAACGGCCCGGCGCTCCAGATCGGCCGCCACATCGAACCGTCCCGCGGTGAAGTGGCAGATACCCATGGTGGAAAAGATCGCTGCCTGAATGAAATCCCGCGGGCTGAGCCGCGCGGCAATCGCCAGGTGATGCAAGCCATCCTCCGCCATGTCGCCATAGCCATAGGTGGAACCCAGAATGCAGTGCGCGAGCGAGAGCCCAGGATTGCGTTCGATCGCCTCCAGCAATTCGTCTACCGCCGAGCGAAAATTTCGCGACACCATGTGAACATAGCCGGCCGAAAGATGCGCCCAGGGATCGTCCTGATCGCGCACGACCGCCGCTTGTGCCCTCGTCAAGGCGGAGGCCAACAGCTCACGGGGTTTTGGCGTCAGGCCAAGTGCTGCCCGCGCGCCGGTCGTCCAGGCAAGAAGGCTGTTGGCGCGGGCATAGTCGGGATCGATCTCAAGCGCCTTGACGAGCAGACCCTCGGCCATGTCGAGGTCTTTCTCGGATCCCCACGTCCATACATGCGGCATGGCCTTCATCACAAAGCCCCAGGCGTCGAGCCTCTCGGCGGGACGGCTATGCAGGCGCAGACGCTCGGCTTCGTAAAGCTGAGGCTCGATCGAAGCCATAACCTTGTGGGTGATCTGGTCTTGCAACGCCAGGAAATCGCCGCTCTCGACATCGAAGCGTTCCGCCCACACCTGCGTACCCGCGCTGGCATCGCTCAGCGTCGCCGTGATCCTCAGGGCCTGCCCGGACTGGCGCACGCTGCCCTGCAGGACGTAGCGGACTTTCAGCTCGCGGCGCAGGCGATCGAGCTCGATGTGCTGCGGGTCATAGGCAAAGGAAGAACTCCGGTCACGCACATGCAGACCTCGCAACCGCGACAGGCCGGTGATGATGTCCTCCGACAGGCCGTCGGCAAAGTAGGACTTTTCGGGATCGTCGCCGATCAGGCGAAAACGGGTCACCGCGATCGACGGCCCCTCGTCCGCTTCGGCTGCACCGTTTCGCGTATCGCTTGCGTCAAGCCGCACCTCGCCGGTCAGCCGGTAGCCCACGCGCGCGACCGACAGGATCGAATGCGAGGCGTCGGGCCCCTCGCCCAGGACCTTGCGCAAGGCGGCGATCTGCACCGACAGGTTGCCCTCCTCGACCGCCAGTCCGTTCCAGGCTGCATCGAGCAGTTCGTCCTTACCGACCACGACTCCGGCCGAGCGCAGCAGGCGCTCCAGAAGCAGCATGGCCCGGTAGCCTACCGAAATCGGCACTCCGCGTCGGTAAAGCATTCCCGCTCCCGCATCGAGCAAGAAAGGACCAAAACTGTAGCGCCGCTCCTCCATCAGCTCACGCTAATGCAATGAGGCGTTTTTTGGAAGTTTTCGGAAGTTTTAGCACCTCGGTTCGCTACATTTAGCGGCCCGCATTTCACCTTGATTGCTCCTGACCGAGAGGAGCGATCCCATGACTGCCGCCACCAAGATCGAAGTTGCCGTGCCCCCCTCTGCCCTGTTCCAAGAAATGTGGGGCATCTATCGCAAGGTTCTGGACAACAACTACCTGTTTCACCGTGAAGCTTATGCGGTGCTTCGCCAGTTGCTGCAAAACCAACGCCCTGGCTTCTCTTTCCTGGACCTTGCATGCGGAGACGCCTCGTTCAGTGCGGCTGCCTTGGAGGGCTTGCCCGTCGGTCGCTACGTCGGCATCGACCTGTCGCGGACAGCGCTCGATGAGGCAACCGCCAATGTCGCCGGTCTGTCATGCGCCGCCGAACTGCGGCGCGGGGAATTCGTAGAGTGGCTGACCGCCTCGGAGGAGCCTGTCGACTTCGCCTGGATCGGCCTGTCCTTGCACCATTTACGCTTCGACAAAAAACTCGAGGTCATGCACCAGCTGCGGCGCCTTGTCGGCCCATCCGGGACACTTCTGGTCTACGAGAACACATGCAAAATGTGGGAGAGCCGGGCCGGCTGGATGAGACGATGGGAACGGCAGCGCAAAGATTTTTCAGCGCTCAGCAGCCTCGAATGGCTGCTGCTCGCCACCCACGTGCATAGCATGGATTACCCTGAGACGGCGTCTTCCTGGCGGAATCTTGGCCGGCGGGCCGGCTTCCGCGAGGTGCGTGAGCACTACAGGAGTCCTTCGAACCTATTCCGGTTGTTCAGCTTCAAGGCTTAGCGGCTCGCGGCCGACAACTTCGCGTCGACGAGCCGGGCTCGGCGAACTCACACGCGGACCAAAGCTCTACCTGAATGGTCGAAATGCAGGGCGCGAGTGGGCGGGACATCGAGCTGCCAGGCGCGGCATCAAAGCGGTCAGGTCGGGAACATGCCAATCCTGCCTGGCCGCCGGTGGCTACACAAATTCGCGGGCAAAGCTGCCCGCGCTCAGAAGCGCGCGCCGTCCGGCGCTCAATTGCGCATTCCAGACCGGCCAGGCATGAATCATATGCGGCCAGATTTCGAGGCGTGCCTCGACGTCCGCTATGCCGGCGGCCTCGGCGAGCC
Source organism: Mesorhizobium sp. WSM3866 (assembly GCF_002294795.1). Taxonomy (NCBI): domain Bacteria; kingdom Pseudomonadati; phylum Pseudomonadota; class Alphaproteobacteria; order Hyphomicrobiales; family Phyllobacteriaceae; genus Mesorhizobium; species Mesorhizobium sp. WSM3866. The sequence continues at coordinate 184,704 of NZ_NSGC01000008.1, forward strand.
GCGTCGCGTCCGACAGCAGCGTTTCGGCGGAACCGACCTGGATCAGCATTGGAGGAAATCCGGTCAGATCGGCAAACAAGGGCGAGATCAGCGGATCGCGCCGATCCACACCATGGGGAACATAGGCGCCCGCCAGTTCCTCCAGATAGGCCCGGTGGATGATGGGGTCGATCGCGTCCTTGGCTGACAATGTCGTGCCGGACATCGAAAGATCCGTCCAGGGCGAGACCAGCCAAAGGCAGCCCGGCAATCGCTCGCCCGCCGCGCGCAACCGGCCGACCAGTGACAGGCTGAGATTGCCGCCGGCACTGTCTCCGCCGACAACGATGCGATCCGGCGCGATTCCTTGCTCGGCGAGGAAGCGCCACGCCGCGAGCGCGTCTTCGTGCTGCGCGGGAAAGGGATGTTCCGGCGCGCGCCGATAGCCGACCGCAAGCGTGCGCATTCTCATTGCCCGGCCGGCCTCTGTCACCATTCGACGATGGCTTTTGATCGAGCCGGAGCAGTAACCGCCACCATGGAAGAAGAGCAGCACCTTGTCCGTGTCGGACCCGGGCGCCAAGGACCACTCGGACGCGAGGTCGTTGAAGGTCACCGCCTCGCATCGGATATCGGCCGCGACCGGCGAGGACGAGCCGACCTCGTCGAGTCGCGCCCGGCGTTCGTCCCAGCCCACCGGCCGCGGCTTCGACGCCAGCAAGGCGCGAATTGCGTTGATTTCCTTTAGATCGAGGTTTTCGCCCGCACCGCTCATTTCTACGCCCCGACCAAGCGCGCCGCGACTAGTAGCGCTTTGAGCTTTGGCAACGGAAATCGTTGGGATAGTCGCTGGATGTGTCAAGCTGCGTCAGCGAATTCGCCCATGGACTATTTGAATTGATCGGCATGGCACGGCGCGAGCAGAACCCTATTGTGTTTGTGTGAGCTGCAAACCACGCGGAGACGAACGTGACCCTGACCAACCGAGACCTGGTCGAGCTGACGGAATGGCGGCGCAAGCTGCATCGGCAGCCGGAAATCTCCAACGAAGAGGAGAAGACGGCGAAGGAGGTCGTCGACTTCCTCGCCGATACCGGGCCCGACAAGGTGCTGACCGGGCTCGGCGGCCATGGCGTGGCGGCGGTCTATGACAGCGGGCAAGCCGGGCCGACGGTGCTGTTTCGCTCCGAGCTCGACGCGCTGCCGATCCACGAGCTTTCGGGCGTCGCGCATGCCTCGCAGGTGCCGGGCAAGTCGCATATGTGCGGCCATGACGGGCACACAGCGATCCTGGCTGCGCTCGGCCGCCAGTTCGGGCGCCAGAGGCCGGCGCGCGGCCGCGTGGTGCTGATGTTCCAGCCGGCGGAAGAGACCGGCAATGGCGCGGCCGGCGTCGTTGCCGATCCGCGCTTTTCCGAGATCCAGCCTGACTTCGCCTTCTCGCTGCACAATCTGCCGGGCGTGCCGTTCGGCGAAGTGAGGCTCAAACCCGGCGTGGTGAATTGCGCCTCGCGCGGCATGCGGATCGTGCTCGAAGGCAAGACCGCGCATTCCTCCATGCCCGAAACCGGCAGCTCGCCGATGCTGGCGGTCAGTGAGCTGATGCCTCAATTGCCGGCGCTCGGGCGCGGCACCTTCGCCGTCGACGATTTCGCCATGGTCACCGTCACCCATTGCTCGATGGGCGAAGCGGTGTTCGGCATCGCGCCCGGCTATGCCGAGGTGTGGGCGACGCTGCGCACCCGCCGCGACGAGCGCATGGCGGAGTTGGTTGCAGCGGCGGAGGCGCTGGCGGCAAGAATCGCCGCCCAACACGGCCTTTCCGTCCGCCACAACTACCACGAGATTTTCGTGGCCAGCGTCAACGCGCCGGACGCGGTGGAGCATCTCGAGCGCGCGCTGGACGAGGAAGGCGTGTCGCGCGGCGAGGAAGCCTTGCCGATGCGCGCCTCGGAGGATTTCGGCATCTTCGGCCACAGCGCCAAGTCGGCGATGTTCTTCCTCGGAGCCGGCGAGCGCTACCCGGCGCTGCACAATCCCGACTACGATTTCCCGGACGACCTGATCCCGATCGGTTCGAAGATCTTCATGCGCGCGGCGCGCAATCTGCTGGGGTGAGCGGGCTGGAAAGGAGGCGCATTCCGGCCGGAATTGCGTCGGAACAGAGAGACAGGGCAGTTCACCTTTTCCATGAAACGCTGAACTGAGACGGTGCGCAGGGCCGGCCGGACAGCTTTCGCCGGCGGTTTGCGTGTGCCGCGTTAGCGCCCTGTATTGTTATGCCGGCTTGCCGCTTGTATGAGCGGGGAATGACCTCGATTTCCCGTCTTACCGCGCTCGTGCTGCTGGCGGCCATCACGTTTGCCACCCTCTCACCCGTCCAAATGCGCCCGCATCTCGGTGAGGCGAACATGGAACGCGCACTGGCCTATGCCCTGTTCGGCCTTGCCTTGGCCTTCGGATTCCGCGCCCGTCTGATGCACGCAATGCTGTTTGTCTGCGCCGCGGCCGGCCTATTGGAATTGCTGCAGGCGGTCGATCCCGGCCGGCATGCCCGGCTCCAGGATGCGCTCGTGAAAGCGGCGGCCGGGCTCATTGGGATTGCCTTGGCGCGGATTGTGTTTGCCGTCGCGAGCAGGGCCGTCGATCGTTCGGCAGGTCCGAGGATTTGAATCCCGGCACGGCAGCGCACGCAATAGCCGCGCGGAACCCGCTTGGGGTTCTTCGCTGGCGCGGCGCTATCGCGCGGAAAAGTTCCGCGAGGTCGGCGACCGGATCATCAAAAACCAGCTGGCGCGGCACCGGCGCGAGATCGCGCCCGACCTCGATCTGGGCGATGCGGCAGCGCTCATCGAGACACTCCTGGAGAACGTGGTCCACCGCGCTATCGAACGGCACCCCGTCAGCGTCGCCGGCGAACGCGCGATGGACCAGTGCCGCAGGATGATCATGGCTTACCTGACGAGCGTTAATCGCCATGCCGCCTAGCGCTCACGCCGACCAGCACCACAATTTCTTCGCGCGCGAAGCCGTAACTGTGGCGCGCGCCTTGATCGGCGCGCGGCTCGGCCTCGCCGGCGTCGGCGGCATCATTGTCGAGACCGAGGCCTATCGCCCCGACGATCCGGCCTCGCACAGCTATCGCGGCCGCACGCCGCGCAACGCGCCGATGTATGGCGCCCCCGGCACGGCCTATGTCTATCGCTCCTACGGCTTGCATTGGTGCCTGAACGCGGTGTGCCTGCCGGGCAGCGCGGTGCTGATCCGCGCGATCCAGCCGCAATCCGGCATCGCCGCCATGCGCGACAGGCGGGGAACCGACCATGACAGGCTGCTCTGCTCCGGCCCGGGCAAACTCTGCCAGGCGATGGGTGTCGACGGCTCGCATAACGGCCTGTCGCTCATCGCGCTGCCCTTCGAGTTTGCCGCCTCGGAAACCAACGCGGCCGCCATCCTGAGCGGACGCAGGATCGGCATCACGAAGGGCGTGGAGGCGCAGTGGCGGTTCGGCCTCGGCGGTTCGCCTTATGTCAGCCGGAAGTTTTGACAGATCGATAGCGATCGATCACGCCGCCATCCATTCCTGCGCGGCACGCGCCGCGGCCAGTTCCATTGCTTCGGCAGCGAGAATGCCGCGCGACCTCGCGAACGCTTCGAAGGCGACGCGTGCGGCTTCGGCATCCTGTTCACCCGCGACCGCCGCCCGGCACAGCGCGAGGGTCGTTGCGTAGGTCGGGCTGCGGCTGCCCGTCCATTCGTCGAGAAACTGATAGGCCTCGAAGACGGTGTTTATCTCGCGCGGAAAGCCGAGCCCGACGAAGATTGCGACGGGCTGAGAGAAACGCTTGGCGGGCATTGGTGTGGGCTCCATGAGGTAAGCTGCTTCGACAACGCGCGTCCCGCAGGCCGGTTGCAGCTCGAAAGCGATTTTGGTTCCCGTCGACGGATGCTTGCCCGAAGCCTCCGTGTGTGTTTTCTCGCCCGCACATTAGGAAAGGCTTGCGGATGCGAATCGCAATGATCCTCGCGCTCAGCGCGGCGCTGGCTGGATGCGTGACCTCTCCGGTCGACTACGGAGCGAAGCTGTCGCAGCAGGACCCGAAATGGGCCTCGCCGGACTGCCAGCAGGCCCGCATTGCGGCCTCGGACTATGACGCGCGCGAAAAGGAGCACCCCGGCTGGGGTTTTGGCGTGCTGCTCGGCCCGTACAGCATGGGGATGGTGGCAGCCGTGAAGGAGCATGAGCAGCAACAGCGACGGCTTCTTGCCCGCCAGGTGCACCTGCAATGCTCCAGCCAGCCGTTGCCCAAGGAGCTGGATTTCGATCCGGCAACCTACGCGCCGAAGAAAACGCAATATCCGTAGGCGAAAGCGCGCCGCTGCGACTTCGAATCGGCGGCCGCTGTTTCTTGTTGAAGGCGCAGGTGGGGATGGCCTCGCTTGATGGATGCTTGCATTCAGCGTTCGCCCCACGCCTTCAGCAATGGTCCGTCGCGGCCATAGACCGGATCCTTGCGCGGCCGGCTCACCTTCGGGATCATGCGTAGCGCTTCCGCGTGCTGCTCGGGCTTGGTGCATTCGTCATAGGTGCCGGAGGGCGGATAGGCGCCGACGACGAGGAAATCGTCGGAAGCCGAGAGCCGCTGGTGACCGGTGCCGGCCGGCAGGACCGCGACGTCGCCGGCCTTGACCGTGAGCGCGCGGCCCTTGTCGCCGCCGAAGCGCACCTTGGCCGTGCCGCGCGCAATGCCCAGCACCTCATGGATGCGCGAGTGGTAGTGGACATAATCGTAGATGCCGTTGCGCCAACTGCCGCCCCAGCCATTCGCCTTGAATAGCTCCTCGAAGACGGCTGCCGGATCGAGATCGTCCGGCAACGTCACGGCGCCGCGGTAAACGATCAGCGGCCAGGACGGATGGTTCGGAACCAGGCCGTCGTCCTTGAAGCGGAAGGCATTGGCTTTCCTCTGCCTTACCAGATCCGCGAGCCTGGACGTGCCCGGTCTTGCGATCCCAGTCAGCTTCTCCGCTGCTTTCTTGATGCTCTCGACAATGCTCAAAGCCGGGCCCTCCATAAGTGCCGCTTGCAACGCCTTGCGACCTCGGCCGACCGAACTCAACCCGTGGGGACAGCCTTGGTTCCAGAGGTTGGCGACGCCCGCTCGTCACGAGCGACCCCCATTGCTTCCCGGCATCGCAGCGGTCAAGCTGCGGGAGGTTGCCGGCATCCCATGCGCGACGCCGGCAATGGCCGCGCGCCCTTCCCGAGGAGTTCAAAATGCGTGCATTTTGCCTTTCGACCATCGGCGTTTTCGTTTCGGTGCTGCTTGCGGCATCCGCCTTCCCGGTCCTCGCTTCAGGCAGCGCGGCGAAGGGCCAAAATCTCCATCGACTGTGCCGCCAGGTGAAGAACGACGATACGATCCGCGCCTACTCGCACGAGCTCTACGGCGGCACGGTCAAGGCGTTCAAGAAGCTCTTTCCGGACGCCAAGGGCGCGCCGGCGGAATCGGAACTGCAGGCGCAGGCCAACTACCGCTGCATGAACGGCAAGGTGCTGGCCTGCTTCGTCGGGGCAAACCTGCCCTGCGCCAAAATGAACGCCGCGCGCGACAATCCCGGCGCGGACGAATTCTGCAGGACCAACCCGAATGCCGACGTCGTGCCAGCCTTCGCGACCGGTCACGACGCGCTCTATTCCTACAAATGTCTGGACGGCAAGGCGGTGGTGACCGGCGAGACCTGGGTGCTCGACAAGCGCGGCTTTGCCGCCCGGTTGTGGGCCGAAGTGCCCCGGCACTGAGGCTGACCGAAGAGCCGATCTGACGACCTGCAGAGACGGCTTAGCGGCGGCGCGCTTTCCGTTACATCCTTGCCCGGGCTGACCTGCGGCGAAGCAAGAGCGCGATGGCCAAAGCCGGAAGTGCCGCCGCGGCGGCGGCGAGGAAGACGAACCGCAGCCCGGCGGACGCGGCGATCAGGCCGAGCGCCGGGCTGCCGAAGCCGAGCGCCACGTCGAGAAAGACAGTGTAGAGTCCCATGGCAAGGCCGCGGCTGCTTGCGGGGAGATGGGCGACCGCCTCGGTGCCGAGGCCGGGATAGACCAGCGAGTAGCCGAGCCCGGTCAGGCCCGCTCCGATTACCGCGACGAGCGGCCCCGGCGCCAGCCAGATCGATAGAAGGCCCGCCGCCTCGACCACCACGAAGATGGCGGCGACGCGGGCGCCGCCGAGACTGTCCGGCAGGTGGCCGAAGCACAGCCTTGCCGCGATCAGCGATGCCGCATAGGCGGTGAAGGGAAGCCACACCGGATGCCAGCCGCGCTCGGCAAAGAGCAGCGCTGCGAAGGACAGGATCGCGCCATAGCCGAGGCTGCTGAGGGCTGCTCCGACGCCCGGAAGCCAGACCGCTTGCGCGACGCTCGTCCAGGACTGCGGCGCGGCGCTGCCGGCGGCCTTGACGCCGCGCATCGGTAGAGTGGCGAGCAGTGTTGCAAGGGGCAGGACCATTGTGGCAAGAGCGATCGCGGCGAAGCCCCCGGCTTCATAGAGCGCGGACCCGATCGGCGCGCCGAGCGCCAGCGCCGCGAACATTGCCATGCCGATCCAGGCGATGACCTTGCCGGAGTTCTGTCCGCCGGCAAGCGCCAGGCCCCAGGCGACGCCGCCGGTGATGATGAAGCTCTCGGCCGCGCCCAGCACCGCCCTGCCGGCGAAGAGCACCGTCGCGGACGCGGTCGGCTGAGCGAGCAAGGCCAGCGAGCCGAGATAGATAAGCCCGGCCAGCGCGGCGGCGACAAGGCCGACCACGACGGCGCGCTTGCCGCCACGCAGATCAGCATAGTTTCCGGCACCAATGCGCGACAGCAGCGAGGCGACGAACTGGCTGCCCGTCACCAGCCCGACGGCGAACGGGCCGAAGCCGAGCCTGTCATGCAGATGCAGCGGCAGGACGGGCAGCGCCAGGCCGATGAGCAGGAAGCCGGCAAAGATCGCCGCCATGATCGGCACCAATCTCGCGGCTTTCATCGGCTGCAGTGCCCGTCGCGACCATCGCCGGCGCCTAGACCTCGAGCATGACCTTGATCGCGCGCCGCTCGTCCATGGCGCGGTAGCCTTCGGCGACCTTGGTCAGCGGCAGCTTGAGGTCGAAAACCTTGCCGGGCTTGATCCTGCCCTTGAGCACGCGCTCCATCAGGTCGGGCAGGAAGCGGCGCACCGGCGCCGGGCCGCCCAGCATGCGCTTCTGGCCGAAGAACAGTTTCTGGCCGTCGAAGCTTACGCCATGCGGCACGCCGACATAGCCGATGGTGCCGCCGGGGCGCGAGCAGGCCAGCGCCTGGTCGAAGGATTCGGCCGTACCGACGCATTCCAGCACCGAGTCCGCGCCGACGCCCGCGGTCAGTTCCTTGACGCGGGCGATGCCTTCCTCGCCGCGCTCGGCCACGATGTCGGTCGCGCCGAATTCGCGCGCGAGTTTCTGGCGGCTCTCGTGCCGGCTCATGGCGATGATGCGCTGCGCGCCCATCTCGCTCGCCGCGAGCACGCCCATCAGGCCGACGGCGCCGTCGCCGACGACGACAACGGTCGATCCTTCGCGCACCTCGGCCGCATCCGCCGCATACCAGCCGGTGCCGAGCACATCCGAGACGGCCAACAGGTCAGGCACCAGGTCGGCCGGCGGAACCTCGGAAGTCGCCACCAGGGTGCCGTCGGCCAGCGGCACGCGGGCATAAGGCGCCTGCGCGCCCGACATGAACTCGCGTTGCACGCAGGAAGACTGGAAGCCGAAGCGGCAATGCGGGCAGGTGTTGTCGGAGAGGCAGAAGGAGCCGACGACGAACTGGCCGGGGCGCACGTTGCGCACCTCCGCGCCGACCTCGACGACGATGCCGCAATATTCGTGGCCCATATGCATCGGGCGATCGATCGGCTGCAGCCCGCGATACGGCCACAGGTCCGAGCCGCAGATGCAGCTCGCCGAGAGCTTGATGATGGCGTCCGTCGGGCGAAGGATCTTCGGGTCCTCGATTTCCTCGCAGCGGATATCGCCGGGCTTATGAAGAACAGTTGCGAGCATTTTGCTTTCCTTTTCGTTCGATCGGTGATCAGGCGCGGTAGTCGGCGTCGCTGACATGTTCCAGCCAGTCCACGACCTTGCCGTCCTTGACCTCCTGGAGGGCAATGTGGGTCATGGCCGTCTCGGGAGACGCGCCGTGCCAATGCTTCTCGCCGGGCGCGAACCAGACGACGTCGCCGGGGCGGACCTCCTCGAGCGGCCCGCCCTCGCGCTGCACGCGGCCACGGCCGGAGACGACGATCAGCGTCTGCCCCAGCGGATGCGTATGCCAGGCGGTGCGGGCGCCGGGCTCGAAGGTGACCTGCGCACCCTGCACCCGGGCGGCATCGAAGGGATTGAAGAGCGGATCGATCCGGACCGTGCCGGTGAACCAGTCGGAAGGCCCCTTGCCGGACGGCCTCGTGCCAGCGCGAAGAATGTCCATGGTGATCTCCTTTGCGTTCTCACACGCGTTCGATGCGCAGCGGGAACTCGCCGCGTATGTGCAGGGCCTCTTCGCCCTCGTCGAAGCGGCCGAGCCTGATCAGCCCGGGATGGCGGTAGTCGGCGTAGAACATCGCCAGATTGCCCCAGGGCACGAAGTAGCAGAGGTCATAGGGCTGCTCGTTGCCGAACGGGCCGCTGCCCTCTTCGGTCAGCTTGCGCGGCAGATAGGCGATCTTCTCGTTATGCGCGTAGTCGTCGATCGTGAGATCGAGCGGCAGCATGGAAAAGAAATCGCGTGCCGAAGGATTGTCGTAGAGCGTGGCCGTCATGGTTCGGCCATCGAATGTCATTCTGATCTTCATGTCGGCGGGTTCCTGGCTGGCCGGGCCCCTGCCCTGCTGGCTGCGGGCGCGCCGCGGCAGGAGCGTTGATGCGAGCGCGGCGCCGAGCAATGCGCGGCGACTGAGCTTGGGATGGCCGGTCGTCATGGCACGGCCCTCCCGCCCATGCGCGATGCGGCGAACGCGGCGAGCGTCGATCCGCAAAGCAGCGCCGCGCCGAAGGCAAAGGCTCCCCACCAGCCGACCGTGCCGAAAAGCGTGCCGCCGATCGCGGCGCCGCCGGTAATGGCAAGCTGGATGACGGCCACCTGCAACCCGCCGCCGGCCTCCGCGTCTTCAGGCAGCGTGCGGCTGAGCCAGGTGCCCCAGCCGACGGGCGCGGCCGTGCCGAAGAAACCCCAGACGAAAAGCAGCAGGGCCGTGGGAAGGGGTATTGCGCCGAGGGCGATGAGCGCGAGCGCAAGCACGGCCATGACCAGCGGAATGACGATCAGGATGCTGAACAGACGCGCGCGCAGCAGCCGGCCGATGCACCAGGTGCCGCCGACGCCCGCGAGCCCCATGACCAGCAGGATCGCCGAAAGCGTCGCGACGTCGACCTGGGTGACCCTTTCGAGGAAGGGACGCAGATAGGTGAAGAGCGCGAACTGACCCATGAACAGCATCATGACCGATGCCATGCCGACGGCGACCGGAGGACGGCCGAGAAGAGCCAGGCTGTTGCCCAGCCCCTTCCGCCGGCGCGGCGGGAGCGGCGGCAGGCTGAGCCACTGCCAGACGAGCGCCAGGAACCCGAGCGGCACGACCAGGAAGAACGCGCCGCGCCAACCGACATAGGCCCCAAGCAGGCTGCCCAGCGGCGCGGCAATGGTGGCCGCGACGGCGTTGCCGGCGTTCAGCATGGCGAGGCCCTTAGGGACCTGCTCCTCGGGGACAAGGCGCATGACGATCGCGGTCGACATCGACCAGAAGCCGCCGATCGCCAGGCCGAGCAGCGCGCGGCCGGCCATCAGGAACGCGTAGATGGGGGCGAAGGTGACGGCAAGCCCGGACGCGATGAGAAGCACAGTGAAGCCGGTGACGACCAGCCTGCGATCGGTGCGGCGCGTCAGGCCGGCGACCAGCAGGCTGGTCACGACAGCGAAAATGCCCGAAATCGAGATCGCCCGGCCCGCCCGACCCTCGGTGATACCGAGATCGGTCGCGATCGGCGACAGCAGGCTGACCGGCATGAACTCCGAGGCGATGAGCACCGAAACGCAAAGCGCCATCGAGAGCACCGCCCCCCGCATGGCGCGGTCTTCGACAAGCCTTATGTCGTAAGTGGTTTCCATTCGGGGGCATCCTTGCAAACCGGGCGCCGGAATCGGCCACGGCCGCCGCGACCTGCCCGGAAGATATTGCAGTGCAACCAATTCGATTAGAGCAGATAATCCGTATGGACTTATCGACCTGTGATATAAATCGACCAGGAGGTTCTCCATGCAGCGCGGCGACATGAAAGATTTGCTGTGGTTCCTGGCTGTCGCACGGGAGCGCAGCTTCACCAGGGCGGCGGCGGAACTCGGCACGTCACAGTCGACGCTCAGCCACACCATCAAGCAGCTGGAAGCTCGCCTCGGCGTTCGCCTGCTTACGCGCACGACGCGAAGCGTGGCGCCGACGGAAGCCGGCGAGCGGCTCTACCAGTCGCTCGCCCCACGCTTCGAGGAGATCGAGGTAGATCTCGCGGGTCTGGTCGCCTTCCGAGACAAGCCCGCTGGCACGGTACGCATCACGCTGTCCGACCATGCGCTGCAGACGACGGTCTGGCCGAAGCTCGAGCCGATGCTCTGCGACTATCCCGACTTGCGCGTCGAGCTCTACAGCGACAACGGCATGCGCAACATCGTGGAGGAGCGCTTCGACGCCGGCGTGCGGCTTGGCGAGAGCGTGGACCGGGACATGATCGCGGTGCGGATCGGCCCCGACTGGCGGCTGGTGGCCATCGCCTCGCCGGAGTATTTCTCCCGCCGCCCAGTCCCGAGGACACCGCAGGATCTGGTCGGGCATGACTGCATCGGCCTGCGGCAGGCGACGTTTGGCGGGCTCTATGCCTGGGAGTTCGAGAAGAAGGGCCGCGAGCTTCGGGTCCGGGTCGATGGCCAGCTGACCTTCAACTCGACCTTGCCGATGATCGATGCGGCGCTAAGCGGCTACGGCATCGCTTATGTCCCGGAAAACCTCGTCAGCCGCCACATCGCGGACGGGCGGCTGACGCTCGTGCTCGATGATTGGAGCCTGCCCTTTCCGGGCTATCACCTCTATTATCCGAGCCGGCGGCAGCTTTCTCCGGCGATGGCAGTCGTCGTCGAGGCGCTTCGGCATCGGAGTTGAGCCTGGGGCCGGGGCGGCACGAGCGCCGAGCAGTGGACGCTCATTGCAGGCTGAACTCGGCAATGCCCGACAAAAGATGCTTGACTCGCCCTGCCCCTTCCGGACAATTTGCGTTGTCAGACATCTTACATACGAGAGGGAGGTTTCGTGAGGAGATTGATCGCTTGTTTCGCGCTGGCTGCCGGCGCGCTCGCATTCGTGTCGGCAGCGCGAGCGGGAGAAACCCTGGATCGCGTCACATCCAAGAAGGCCATGGTGGTCGCGACCAACAGCGGCTGGCCGCCGCAGAGCTTTCTCGACGAAAGCAACCAGTTGGTGGGTTTTGATATCGACGTCTCGAAAGAGATCGCCAAGCGTCTGGGCGTGGAGGTCAGCTTCGAGACGCCCGACTGGGCCACAATGACCGGCGGCCACTGGCAAGGCCGCTACGACCTCGGCGTCGGCTCGGTGACGCCGACCAAGGCCCGGGCCAACGTGATCGATTTCGCCGGCATCTATTATTACAGCCCTTATGTTTATGTGGTCCACAAGGACAGCAAGGCGAAGTCCGTGAACGACCTGAACGGCAAGGTGATTGGCGTCGAAACCGCCACGACTTCGGAAGATTTCATCCGCCGTCAGCTGGAGATCGACGCTCCGGGCCTTCCGCCAGTCGAATACAAGCTGCAACCGGGCGAGATCCGGACCTTTGCCGATTCCATGCTGCCATTCGACGATTTGAGACTTGGGGACGGCGTGCGGCTCGACGCAGTCATCGCGCCCGAGCAGACCGCCCAGAACGCCATCAAGAACGGGTATCCGCTGCGCATCCTTGAGGGCGACTACGCCTTCCGCGAGCCGCTGGTGGTGATCGCGGACAAGGGTGATGCCGAGTGGACCACCAAGATCGGCGGCATCATCGACGAGATGAAAAAGGACGGCACGCTCGCCACGCTGACCACCAAATGGTACGGCAAGAACTACAGCACCGACTGACGTTCTTCGCGGGCGGCTTTCAAGGCCGCCCGCTCTCATGCGATTCATCATGACCTATCCCGATACTTACTATCGCCTAACGCTTGCCGACGAGAAGGTCAGACCACCATTGGCGGGTCTGGCCGAATGCGACACGGTCATTGTCGGCGGCGGACTGGCCGGTCTGACGACGGCGCTGCAGCTGGCGCGCGCCGGGCGCGAGGTCGTCCTGCTCGAAGCCGAGCGCGTCGGCTTCGGGGCCTCGGGCCGCAACGGCGGCTTCGTCAGCCCCGGCTTCGCCACCGGCAGCGACAATATCGCCGCGATGGCCGGCACCGCGGCGGCACAGAAGCTGCACCGATTGTCGATCGAAGGCGTCGAATTCGTGCGGCAGACGATCAAGGATCTCGACATCAAGGCGGCAAAGCCTCGCCCCGGAATTATCGGCGTGCTTCGCCATGACGGCGGCGCCGAACTGAAGGCCCACGCCGAACGGCTGGCGCGGGATTTCGACTATCCGCTCGAATATCTCGAGCGTGACCAGGTGCGCGCGGTGCTGCAGTCCGAGCGCTACTATCAGGGCCTGCGCGACCCCAGCGCCTTCCACATGCATCCGCTCAACTATCTGCGCTCCGTCGCCGAGGAGATCGAGCGGCTGGGCGGCAGGATCCACGAGGCGTCGAGCGCCGTCGAGGCGAGACTCGACGGCCCGCAAAAGACCATGCGCACAGCAACCGGCGAAGTACGCGCGCGGCAGGCGGTGTTCGCCACCGGCGGCTACACAGGACGGCTGCTCGGCCAGTTGAGGCGGGCCATGTTGCCGATTGCGACCTATGTGATGCTGAGCGAGGAGGCCCCGGAGCTCATCGCCAGCGCCATCGCGACGACCGACGGCATAGGCGATAGCCGCCGCGCCGGCGACTACTACCGGGTCGTGGAAGACGGGCGGCGGCTGCTCTGGGGTGGGCGCATCACCACGCGGGCCGCTTCGCCGGCGGCGCTGGCCTGGGAATTGCGCCGGGAGATGGTCGGAACCTATCCTCAGCTCGCTGCGCTCAAGACCGAACTCGCCTGGTCGGGGCTGATGGCCTACGCCCGGCACCTGATGCCCCAGATCGGACAGCTGCAGCCAGGCGTCTGGTATCTCACGGCGTTTGGCGGCCATGGCATCAACACCACCGCCATGGCCGGCAAGGTGGTGGCCGAGGCGATACTCGGCCAGTCGGACCGTTACCGGCTGTTCGAACGGTTCGGACTGACCTGGGCGGGCGGGCCGGTCGGGCTTGCCGCGGCGCAACTCACCTATTGGAAGCTACAGGCGCAGGATTGGTGGCGCGAACGCCCCCGCTGACCACAGGGAGATCGACAGGTGATCGGCAGACTGCTGCTCAATTATCCGGACGCCGCGCGTCGCATCGGCATGTGCCTGGCGCTCGCCGCGTTCGCTGCAGGCCTCTACGGGCTTGGCATCAAAGCCGACTGGATCGGCAAGCTGGTTCCGAGCTCCCTCGAATGGCTTGCCGCCAATCCCGCGGCAGCGCGGGGCGTTTCGGCGGTGCTGATCGCGCTGATCGCGGCGGCCAACTGGAAAGCCCTGCAGCAACTCGGGCGCAAACAGCAGATCGTGGCGGTGTGGATCGAGCTGTTCGTGTTGCTGATGCTGTTCTTCTATTCCTTCGACCTGTCGTTCTCTTTCATTGGCAGGAAGATCGGCTTCCTCGTCTCGCAGGGCGTGGTGACGACGCTCTACATCTCCGCCATTTCGATCGCCATCGCCACGGTCATCGCCTTCATCGGCGCCATAGCCAAGCTCTCCAAGAACGGCGTCATCTATGGCCTGGCAACGTTCTACACCTCGCTGTTCCGCGGGCTGCCGTTGCTGATGCAGATCTACATCATCTATCTCGGCCTGCCGCAGGTCGGCTACGTGATCGGGGCCGTGCCCGCCGGCATCATGGCGCTGTCGCTTTGCTACGGCGCCTACATGACCGAAATTTTCCGCGCCGGCATCGAAAGCATTCCGCGCGGCCAGACCGAGGGCGCCACCGCGCTTGGCCTCAGCCCCAACCAGACGATGTTCCTGGTGATCCTGCCGCAAGCGATGCGCGTCATCGTTCCCCCGACCGGCAACCAGTTCATCGCGATGCTGAAGGATTCCTCGCTGATTTCGGTGGTCGGCGTATGGGAGATCATGTATCTGGCGCGCACGCAGGGCCAGACCGAGTTCCGGCACATCGAGATGCTGATCACCGCCTCGATGATCTACTGGCTGCTGTCGATCGGGCTCGAATTCCTGCAGTCCCGCATCGAGGAACGGTTCGGGCGCTCGCTGAAGCGCTGAACTTCAGTGCGGCATTCCCTCCTGGGGGAAGCCGCCGAGATGGCAGCAGGTCAGCGCGGCGCGGTCGCGGCCGCTTTCGAGACATTGCAACAGCGGCTTTTTGGCCAGCCAGGCGTGGAGAAAGCCGGCAATGAAACTGTCGCCGGCGCCGGTCGTGTCGACGACCTCGACCGGACGGATGCCGGTCTCGGCGCGCTCGCGGGCCGTCACCGCCATCGATCCCTCGGCACCGCGCATGACGACGGCGCAGCCTGCGCCGCGCGACAGAAGGTCCACCGCCATCGCCGCCGCGGCACCATAGGGTTCGCCGGTCGAGCAGAAGGCTATGCTCAGGCCCTCGACGCCGAGATTGGCCGGATCGGCGTTGACCGAAATGTCCTGCGAGACGCTGACGCCTGCCCGCGACAGGCGCCAGCGCAAGGCGCCGCCGTCATCCAGCCAGCCGATATGGACGTGATCCATCGCCTCCATGATGGCAAGTTCGGCCTCGTGCGGCGCGTATCCGGCGCAGGCGCCGAAATCCTCGGCGGCGATCAGCCGCTCACCTGACGGCAACACTTTGATGTCGGTCCAGGCGGTGTTGCGGTCGCCGACTCGCAGGTGGTCGACCACGACCCGATTGGCTTCGAGCTCGGCGCGGGTGCGCTCGCCTTCGGCGTCGCGGCCAACGGCACCGAAATAGAAGCTCCTATTGCCAAGCCGGGCGAGCTGGACGGCGACGTTGAGCGCGTTGCCGCCGACCAGCGAGCGCCCGATCGGCAAGCCGAGGCGGTCAGTGCAATTGTCGCCGACGGCGGCAAATCGAAATTGAGCCGTCATATCCCCTCTGCTACGCCATGAAGCGCTGCCGCTAAAGGCACGCGCTCAATAGGCTACGCGTTTATAGTAGCGGCGCGTCGTCAGCGGGTGGTTGCGGATCATCTCGAGATGAGCACTGACGCGTTCGAGGGCGGTGGCCAGCACGACCGGCGAAACCAGCGCGCGCACGTCCGCAGAAATGCCGGGCAGTTCGAAGGCGGCCGTGTCGAGCACCGTCGACTTGTCCGTGTAGTTAGCTGCGAAATTCTCGACCCGCTCGGCCAGCGGCCGGGCGCTGTCCTCGCCCTTGAAGAGAACAACGCTCACGTCTCTTTCCACCAGCTCCAGCGTGCCGTGGAAAAAATCGGAGGCATGCACCGGACGGGTTCGGATCCATTGCATCTCTTCCAGGATGCACATGCCGTAATACCAAGCCTGCGGCCAGACGTTCCCGGCGCCGGTTATGATGTGATAGTCGGAGGCGGACAGTTTTTGGGCGAAGTCGGCGGCTTGCTTTTCATAGCTCCGCTTCACCTCCAGCAGCAATCGCGGCAACTGCGCCAGCTCGGCGAAAATCCGTTCGGATTCGGCCAGCTCGCCGCGATGCTTCAGCACCGAAAGCGCGATGAACAGCGACTGGAGGTAGAAGGACTCGCAGGAGGTGTCGTCCTCAGCGAAGTTGACGAAGACGTGGTCCCCGCCCGCGCCGAGCGGCGTCTCCTCATGCCCGACCAGCGCGATCACCGTCGCTCCGATCTCCTTGATCCTAGCCAGCAGCGCCACGCTTTCCTTGGTGGTGCCCGAGAGCGAAGGCAGCACGACGATCGACTTCTCGGTCAGGTGCACGGATTGGGCAAGCTGCAGCTCGGCAGTGATATCGACGAAGGCGGGAAAGCCGGACCGGCGCTGCAGCAATTGCGCGGCCGGATGCATCAGAATCGCCGCGCCGCCGGTGCCGAGGAAGAAGATGTTTTGAGCCCCGCCGGCGAGACATTGCGCAACGGCGGTTTCGATGCGCTCCCGCAAAGCCACCGCCCCCGATTGAATGCGTACAAACCGGGCTTCGTCGAAATTGAGCATCGTTCCCTCGATCGCTTCTGTTGTAAGACAACTGACATCTCAATGAGCGCATTTCAAGAGAAATTTTGCGGACCGGCTTCGGTCCATTTGCGTATGCAGCAAAGTCAGGCGCCACGACATGCCCCGCTTGACCTAGCCGCGATTGTCCGACAACAAAAGGAGAGTTGGCACAATGGGGATAACGGACTTGGACGAGCCGCTTCGCGATGCGCGCACACTGGCGGTCCAGCTCCGCGACCGCCTTGCCGACCTGATCAGAAGCGAGGGGCTCAAGCCCGGCGACCGGCTGCCGACCGAGTCGCAGTTGACGCAGCGCTTCCGCATCTCGCGCCCTGCCCTGCGCGAAGCGCTGAAACTTCTCGAACAGGACGGCGCCATTTCCGTCACCCACGGCCTCGGCCGCTTTGTCACGGCGAACTCTGCCGTGCAGGTCGACCGGCCGATAACGATGTTCGAAAGCGTGACCGACATGTCGCGCCATTACGGCTACGACACCATCAACAAGGTTCTGTCGATCGCCGAGGAAACGCCCGATCCGGTGATCCAGCAGCAATTGCGGCTGGCCGACGGAGAGCGCGTCATAAGACTGGAACGGCTGCGGCTGCACAACGACGTGCCCCTCATCTACTCGCTGGATTACGTGCCGCGCAGCCTTTTGCCCGGCCGCCTTTTCGACATCGAATGGAGTGGTTCGCTGCTCGCGCTGTTGGAGAAACACCGCCATCAGCCGCGTATGTCGGCCGCCTCGGTTTCAGCCGTGACGCTGCCGGACGAAATCGTGCAGCGCAACGACCTGCGCGATTTCGGGCCGGCGCTGCTCATTACTGAAACCTGTTTCGATGCGACCGGGACACCGGTCGTCTATGCCGCTGTCTATCATCGCGGCAGCCATTTCGCCTTCAGCTTCGCACGGCGGTGACGCCCAACGCCGGCGATTCGGGCCGGCGACGGCGGTGTTCGCCGGGACGCTGCCGATTGGGAATTGAGTTCGAGAATAGCCTTCGAATAGGTCCTCTGGTCCACGCGTCTTTTGTTAGGTCCTGGCCAACGCTCTGAGACTCTTGTCCGGCAGCTTGCCAGGCCGCGATCCGTGGCGGGGTAGTCCGGCAGCGTTGCGCTCATCTGCATGTCGCCCACGGTCGAGACCGTCACCTCCCCGCCGGATCTCGAGAGCGCGTAGAGCTGTTCGCGGTGGCCCGGCAACGAGAAGCTCACGGAATCCCGGTCGGCGGGGCGCATTTGGCCTGCAGCAAACCTGAGCCCCCGACGAGCCGCCTATCCCGAATCCTAAATAGATTGCGTTCAGTCTCTAAATGGCATATAGATTTCGTACGCAATCTAAATATGGAGGCCGATCATGCGCGTGAGCCGCATTCAGGCTGAGAAGAACCGGCAGACCGTGATCGACGTGGCCAGCCGCCTTTTTCGGGAACATGGGTTCGACGGCATCGGCCTCAAGGATCTGATGAAGGGTGCCGGGCTGACCCAAGGCGCCTTCTACAAGCAGTTCGCGTCGAAGGAGGACTTGGTCGCACAGGCTTCCAGACGGGCGGTGGAGAGTACGGCTGCCCGATGGGCGACAGCGACCGCAGCCAATCCCAGCGATCCGCTTGGGGCGGTGATGGCATTTTACCTCAGCATGGGCCATCGCGAGCAAAGGATGGACGGCTGCCCGGTCGCGGCGCTCGGCTCGGATGCCGCCAGGCAGCGGGCCGAGGTGAAAGGGTCGTTCGAAGCCGGCATCAAGCAGTATCTCGAAATCATCGGCCGGTTGATCGCCGCGACCGACGTAGACGAGCCCAACAGCAAGGCCATGGCCATTCTTTCGACGATGGTCGGCGCGCTGACGTTGTCGCGCGTCGTCAACGACCCCGACCTCGCTCAGGCCTTTCTGGATGCGGCCACCGAACAGGTTCGCGACGCAGTCACGGCTTGAACCGCGCGGGACTGACGGCCGGGATTGATAGGAGAATAGATGCGACGGATCGTTGTAACGGGCATGGGCGCGGTCACGCCGCTTGCGGCGGATGTCGAGACGTCCTGGTCGCGTCTCCTGGCCGGCCGCTCTGGTATCCGCAGGCTTGCGGACGAGGTGGTGGAAGATTTGCCGGCGAAGATCGGCGGCGTGGTTCCTTCCCTGGAGGATGATCCCCAAGCCGGCCTCGATCCGAACGGTTTCCTGGCGCCGAAGGATCAGCGCAAGGTCGACCGCTTCATCCTGTTCGCGCTGGCCGCTGCAGAAGAGGCGCTTGCCCAGGCGAGATGGAAACCGGCCTCGGAAAAGGATCGGGTTCGCACGGCGACGATCATCGTTTCAGGTGTCGGAGGTTTTCCCGCCATCACCGAGGCGGTACGGACCGTCGACCAGCGCGGCGTTCGGCGCCTTTCACCGTTTACGGTGCCGTCTTTCCTGGTGAGCCTCGCGGCTGGCCACGTCTCGATCCGCTACGGCTTCAAAGGCCACATCGGCGCGCCGGTAACCGCATGCGCCGCCGGCATCCAGGCGATCGGCGATGCGGCTCGCATCATCCGCGCCGATGAGGCCGATATCGCTTTGTGCGGCGGCACCGAGGCATGCATGAACACCGTCAGCTTGGGCGGCTTCGCAGCGGCACGCTCGCTTTCGACCTCCTTCAATCACCGTCCCGATCAGGCCTCTCGTCCGTTCGACCTGTCGCGGGACGGGTTCGTCATGGGCGAAGGCGCCGGCATCCTGGTCATCGAGGAATTGAGCCATGCGCTGGCTCGCGGCGCGAAACCGCTCGCCGAGGTCGTCGGCTACGGCACCACGGCGGATGCCCATCATGTCACTTCCGGCCCCGAGGACGGCGATGGCGCGCGACGCGCCATGGAGATCGCGATTGCCCAGGCCGGCATCTCGCCACGCGAGATCCGCCACCTCAATGCGCATGCGACCTCCACGCCGGTGGGCGACCTGGGAGAAATCGAAGCGATCAAAAGGGTGTTCGGCGCGGATTTCTCGATCGCCGTCAGCGGGACCAAGTCGGCGACCGGACACCTGCTCGGCGCCGCCGGCGGTCTCGGCGCGATCTTCACGATATTGGCGCTCAGGGACCAGGTGGCGCCGCCAACCCTCAATCTGGGCGCGCCCGATCCGGCCGGCGACGGGATTGACTTCGTCGCGAACCAAGCCCGGCCAATGGAAATGGACTACGCGATCTCCAATGGTTTTGGCTTCGGAGTTGTGAACGCCAGCGCGCTGTTCCGGCGCTGGGACGGGCACGGCGCGAACGGTCGAGCCGCTCCTGGCTGACGCATTTGCTTCCGCCTTCCGATTTCCCCATTCCAGCCGCAAGAAAGTGATCTCATGACCAAGACCAATCCTGGCGTCGCCCTCGTCACAGGGGCATCCTCGGGCATCGGGCGCGCAACAGCTGCAGCCCTCCGGAACGTGGGCTTTCGCGTGTTCGGAACCAGCCGTCGCGCGGTCTCCGAACAGTCCGATGGCGTTGCCATGCTGACCGGCGACGTGACCGACGACGCGTCCGTATCGAAGCTGGTCGAAGAGGTGCTGGCCGAAACAGGGCGCATAGACTTGCTGGTCAACAATGCCGGCATCGGCCTGCTTGGCGGCGCGGAGGAGTCCTCGACTGCGCAGGCTCAGGCGCTTTTCGATGTGAATGTCTTTGGTGTCATCCGGATGACCAACGCGGTGCTGCCGACAATGCGACACCAACGCAGCGGCAGAATCGTGAATTTGAGTTCCGTGCTGGGCCTGATTCCGGCTCCCTATTCCGCTCTCTATGCGTCGACCAAGCATGCGATCGAAGGCTATTCAGAATCGCTGGACCATGAACTGCGCTCGTTCGGAATTCGCGTGGTGCTGGTCGAGCCCGCCTACACCCGCACGTCGTTTGAAGAAAATCTCGCCAGGCCCGATCAGTTGCTGGACATCTATGGCATCGCGCGCGCCGGCATGGATGTGGTTCTGCGGAAAGCCATCGAGACAGGCGATGCGCCCGAGGTCGTGGCCAAGACGGTCTTGCAAGCGGCGACCGCCTCCGTTCCGCGGAGGCGCTATGCTGCCGGAAAAATGGCTCGCCAGATCAGCTTGCTGCGCCGTTTCGTTCCCGAATCCGCCTTCGACAAGAGCCTGCGAAAGCAAAACGGCCTGCCGGCCTGATATCCAAGTCGCCGACAGTGGTCATTCGAGGCTCTCTGACACAGGAGTTGGGCAGCCGCAGCCGCCCACCCCCTTAGGCGGCGCTGCCGGTTCGGCGCGACGGGAGTTGCCCGGGATCAAAGGCGGCATTTGCGGCGGCAGAGGTGTCGAAACGCCTCGGCTCGAAGGCCAGCGCATCGTGCATGGGAAGCGCTGCCGAGAAGAGGAAGCCCTGCCCGATCATGCAATCGAGCGAGCGCAGGATCAGGCGATCGGCGTCCGTTTCGACCCCCTCCGCCATGACCTCTATGCCAAGCGTTCGTCCGAGATCGATGACGGCCTTGACCAGCGCCTGATCTTCCACGGATTTGGCCAGATCGCGAACGAAGTCCTTGTCGATCTTAATCTTGCGGATCCGACTGTCCTTCAGCGAAACCAGGGTCGAAAAGCCGGTGCCGAAATCGTCCAGCACGATCGATATGCCCGCGTCCGCCAGGCGTTCCAGCTTTTCGTCGACCCGGGCGCGATCCACGGGCGCCTCTTCGGTAATCTCTATCTCGAGCATGGCCGCGGGGACATTCCTCGTCTTCAGGATGTCCAGCATCATATCGTCGACATTGCCTGCCTCGAGTTCACGCGGCGACAGATTCATCGCAACGCGCACATCCTGGCGCCCTTTCCTCGCCAGTTCCTCGATCATGGAGCAGCAATTGAGAAAGACCTTCTCCGTCAGCAAGGAAAGCAGACCGGTTTCGCGTGCCGCTGTCACGATCTCCGGCGGGGGAATGGCGCCGTGAACCGGGTGCTGCCACCGCAGCAGCGCTTCGAAGCCGGCGACCGCTTGCGTGTCCAGCCGCACGATGGGCTGGAACCATGAGCAAAGCGTGCCTCTCTCGATAGCTGCGCGCAGGTCGCGCTCGATGCAGTGCTTGCGTTCGAGCCCGTGATCGAGCTCGGCATCGAAGAGGCAGTATTCGTTCCTGCCGCTGCGCTTGGCCGCGTAAAGCGCGAAGTCGGCGCGCAGCAGCATCTCCGTCAGTCGCGGTGTCTCCGATACGTATATACCGATCGAGGCGCCGACACGCACCGATTTCAATGCCGGATCCGGATTGGCGATGGCCGCGATGATCAAGGACGCAAGCTCGTCTATCGAGTGCTGCGAGCTTGCGGCGGGAAAGAGCAGCACGAACTCGTCGCCGCCGATGCGCGCGATCGTTGCCCCCGGCGGCGCGTGGCTCTCTATCCTGCGCGCGACCCGGACCAGCAGGTCGTCGCCGATATTGTGACCATAGGTGTCGTTGACGGATTTGAAGCCGTCGAGATCGATCAGCATGGTCACGAACGGACCGTCGGAAAAACCCATCTCGCCGATTGCGTGCTCGAGCCCGTGCCTGTTGAGCAAGTTCGTCAGCGGATCGCACCTGGAGTTTCGTTCCATCCGGGCTGCGAACGCCCTCGCCTCGTATTTGAGGCGGCTCGTCTCCTTGAAGCGGGTCTGCCCGAGCAGCGAGCTTCTGATCATGCCTCCAAGAAAAAGCAGGACCGTGAGGCCGAGGACGTAGTTCTCGATATTGCCTTTCGCCAACACGCATCCTGCGGCGATCAGAAGCGGCAATGTCAAGAAGTTGATCGAAGCCGGCGCGTATGACGCACCATAGGTGACCGAACCGGCCGACAGGCCGGCGAGCACGATCAGATAGAGCGGCGCCTGGGGGGTGGTGTATCCATCCGACAGCACGGCCAGAAAAGACCAGGCGATGCCCGATGCCAGCGCTAACAGCCCGTAAACGGAAAGTCGCGCATCGACCGGCCTCGACCGGCCATCGGGCCCATTAAAGGCAATTTCCGGCTGGGTGAGGGCCAGTCCTATGCGGGCGCCGTTGATGATGGTGACCGCCACAAACCACAGCGCCGCCGCCGGGCCACCGCCCGAGAGCATCTGCACGGCCAGGATCAGGGCCGAGAGAACGGTGCCGATGGGCATCGAGATGAAAAGGCCCTTCTTCAGGTCAGCGAACTGATCCCGCAGAATTCCCGCTTCCACGGCTTCGCTTTGCCCCTGAAGGGCTGAACCTGGGCCGGGCTGGTCGGAATTTCTCATGCCTAGTGGCTAAACGAGCGGAATGAAAATCGCGTTAAGGATTTCAGCGACTTACGCCGCATCAGTCATGGATAGGCGAGCGCGACGGTCCGGCCCGCCTCCCCATCGGGGTCGAGGCTGTCCACAACTCCAGCCGAACGGACTGTTCCCCACGCTGCCTCTGCGCTTCGATCTACCCCGGTGTGGCGGGAGTTTGCGAAAATCTTTGGGTCCGTTTGGAAACCGATCTGACGAAACTCCATCAAATCATTCGTCGGCCGCTACGGTCACCAGAGGATGGGTGTCGATGTCGTGACAGGCCTCGAACTTTGCCCATCGACTGGCGCAAAGCAGGCCAGGCGATCGTTGATTTGCCCAAACCAGCGTCGGGAGTCAGTCTGGCTCGGTCGGACTCCAATCGAATAGCGCAGGGAGAAAGAAGATGGCTCAAGACCACTCTAAATCGAACGGACCGGATCTGGCCCAAGGCATTGCGCTAGCCGACCTTGCCGATGGCGCAAAGCTGGTCGGTCACTGTGGCGATGAACAGGTGCTGTTGGTGCGCCGCGGGACAGAGGTCTTCGCAATCGGAGCGGCGTGCACGCATTATGGCGGGCCGCTGGTCGACGGTCTTGTCGTGGAGGAAACCGTTCGATGTCCGTGGCACCACGCCTGCTTCGATTTGCGCACCGGCGAAGCCGTGCGTGCGCCTGCGTTCAGTCCACTCGCCTGCTGGTCGGTGGAACATCGCGGCGATCGCATATTCGTGGGCGAGAAGCGCAAGCGAGCGGCTCAAACGCCCGGCAGCGGAGGCGCTGGCCAGTTTGCCGGCAGAATCGTGATCGTCGGAGGCGGCGCGGCCGGTTTCGCAGCCGCCGAAAGACTACGGCGCGAAGGCCATCAGGGCAGCATTGTCATGCTCAGCGACGACGAGGCGCCGCCCGTCGATCGCCCCAACCTTTCCAAGGACTACCTCGCCGGCAAGGCGCCGTCGGACTGGGTTCCGCTGCGTCGGGAAAGCTTCTATGCCAAGAACGGCATTGATCTGCGCCTCAAAGCCAGCGTCGCCGACATCGATGTCCGGTCCGGCGAGGTCGTGCACGCAGACGGGAACCGAACTGCCTACGACCGTTTGCTGCTTGCTACGGGAGCCGAACCGGTCCGCCTCACGATCCCGGGCGCCGATCAGCCACAGGTCCATACGCTGCGCTCGCTCTCCGACTGCAGCACGATTATCGAGGAAGCCGAGACGGCCCGCAGCGCCATCGTGCTGGGCGCCAGTTTCATCGGCCTCGAGGTTGCCGCGTCCCTGCGTGCGCGGAACATCGAAGTTCATGTCGTCGCGCCCGACGAACGGCCGATGGAGCGGGTCCTCGGGCCGCAGATGGGCGACTTCATCCGCAGCCTCCACGAGCAAAATGGCGTCGTCTTTCATCTCAAGGACACCGCGACCGCCATCGACGGCACGAACGTACAACTGAGCAGCGGCCTTACGCTGACCGCGGATCTCATCGTCGCTGGCATCGGCGTGCGGCCGCGGCTCGGGCTTGCCGAAAAGGCTGGGCTCAGGCTCGACCGCGGCATCATGGTGGACGCCTTTCTGGAGACGAGCGCGCCGGGCATTTTCGCGGCAGGCGACATTGCGCGATGGCCCGATGCCCACTCCGGCGAAAACATCAGGGTCGAGCACTGGGTGGTCGCAGAAAGGCAGGGACAGACGGCAGCTCTGAACATGCTCGGACAGCGCGAGAAATACACTGCCGTGCCGTTCTTCTGGAGCCAGCATTATGACGTCCCGATCAACTACGTTGGACATGCGGAGCGATGGGAAGAGATCGCGGTGGAAGGCGACATCGCCGCCAAAGATTGCGTCCTGCGTTTCAAGCGCAAGGGACGCACACTGGCGGTCGCCTCGATTTTTCGCGACATCGAAAGCTTGAAGGCCGAATTGGAGATGGAACGCCAGAGCGCTACCTGATGAAGCATGCAGAGGCCGCTTAGCGCAGCGCACGCACGGAGGCGGCCGGCGTCGGTCTGCAATGCGCTCAAATCCGACATCCGACCGGAACGGCCGACCGCTGCAAATGTGATGCAGTTGAGGACCAAAGGCCGTTTTGCCGTTTCAGACGGCCTAGCGAAGGCTGATTTGCCGCCATGCGATCGGCGGTACCAATCGCCTACGAAAAGCAACAACGCGATGAAACCTTTCAGGGCTTCTTTCCGTTCGGTCGGAGGAGGATCCAACAATGACCGAACCCGGCGAAAGCAGTTCCCATAACCGGATCGACGACAAGCAGCTCGTCATTTTGCTGAAACAGAAAACAGGCATTTCGGACGCGCAAGCCAGGAGGCTGATAAAAGCGGTTGGACGCGATCGTCCTGCGCTGTTGCGGGAAGCCAGAATCATCAGGGCGAGGCACTCGGGCGTCTAGTTCACGCCGCCGCTTGAGCCGGTCGATGGACCTTTCCGAAAAACGGCCATCCCCTCAGCGTGCGACCAGCCGAGAAACCTTGAGCCGCGGCGCGAAGAAGCAGCGCAAATAGGGCTGATTGGTTATCACGTAGTTGTTTTCGCAGATATGATATTGGCCATCCGGTGATTCCTGAACCCGGTCTCGCGGGATGTTGAAACCGTCGGGCAAATAGGTATAGCCGCCGTCGGCTCTGGACCGCACCGAAGACTGAGGGATGGCGCGGCAATCTTGACTGCCGCAGCACTTGAATCTCGTTACCGGGTCAATCTTGTCTTCATACCAATCATGCGCATTGGCGCCTGTTGCGGCGGCAATGCACATGGCTGTGAAGATGACCCTTCGCATGGCATTCCTCGTGTGCGGAGGCGCTGCTCATTCGGGCGTCATGTATATTAGCGTTGCGCCGAAAATGCCATTGCATCGCGAAGGCCCGGCACGGCAGCCGTCTGCCTCGCCCGCTCACACCAGCCATCGTTTTGGATGGTCTCGCCGGTCATGAACGCGTTCTGCATAAGATACAGACAGGCGGGCGCGCGATGTCGGAGGGCGTGGCGAAGCGCTTTTAGTCGTTGGTTGCTGCGTCTCGTTGCCCCAGAATCGCTTGTGCCTCCTGGCGGCATGCACAAGAATCGGCGGCTTGCGCAGACCTGCCGATTGCGAGATGGTGGGCGATGATCGCCGGTAGGTATCTGGATCACAAATTGGAATGCCCGTATTGCGGTGTGATCCGGTTGCAGATCCCCATCGATGCTCAACCCATTACCCAAATCCATTGTGCCGAATGCGGCAAATATCTGGGTACGTGGGACGAACTCCAGACCGAGTTCGAGCGCCAGGGCGGCACCGAGGGGGTGTTCCGTCTGGACAAAGGGCGTATCCAGAAGCTCGCTTCCAGCCAATAACGAACCGCCGGTGGCAGCCAAGCCCGGAATTGGCGGGAACTAATTTCTGACTTGAACGTTGCGCCGCCATAGGGGACTTCCCATGGCGCTCACATCTGACAGTCAGTCACAGGAAGCTGTTGTTCAACGGCTTGTCCGGGAGATCGGCATTACCGAAGCGCAGGCGTTGGAACTTGTTTCTTTCCTAGGCTTGAATTGGGGTTCGCTCGTTCGCGAGGCGAAGGCACTGTCGTTCAGGAAGTAGCCTGTTGACGAGCCAGATCCGGTTTTCTTGCACGCGTGCCAAGGCACGCGCTGGAAAGTGCGCAAAGATACATTAGCGATCGCTTGACGAATCCGCCGACCGCACCAGTCTTGCGTCTATGGCAAGAGGCATCAAGGTCGGAGACGAGGTCGCCATCACCGCAACGGTTCGCCGGCGGGTGACGGAGGACCGCGTCAGCGTGTCGATTCCCTCCTATGAGCAGCCGCATTCGATCATCGACCGCACGTCGACCGTGAAGAGAGGCCAGCCGATCGAGCTCGTCGGAGATGTAACGCGCGTCAATGGGGACCGGGTGACAGTGAAGCTCGGCGTACCGGTTACAGTGGACATCGACAAGGTCAGGCTGGTGACCACCAGCAAGCCTCCCGCGCGAAAGCCACCGGTGGTTCAGCGGCCGGCGTAAGGAAGACTGTGCCTGCCGGCAGTTCCGGACGGAAACCCGAGTCACGCTTTCTAGAATTGCTCCGGCAAAAACCCGCCCGGGGAGGAGCGCGGGCGGGTTTTCGCAAGAGCGGCCACATGACTCGCTCACGGATGGCGGCCCTCATTTCGGAGCAAAGGTTCGCCCCGCCGCTGCGTACCGAACAGCAAGACCCGCGGAAGGTTCCCATCGAGCCGAACGCTCCCGCACGCGCCCTCATCTTGACGGCCAAAAACCGCAAACCCATATCGCAGCCAGGCCAGGATCGTTGAAGGTTCCGGCCCGTCTCAGAACTCAAATTGTTCGTTCGACTTGGAGGATCTTATGAACGATCGGATGTTTGACAGCCCTGTTTTCGTGAAGAGCGGGAACAGCCTCATCCAGGAAATCGCGTGCCTCGATGACGCCCTGGAATTTCTCTACGAATGGCCCAAGAACAGACGCGGCACCATCTACGAGACCGCCCTGCGTGCCTGTCAGCGAGCATTCGACAGCGACTATCCGCTAACGGCGGCCAGAGACGCGTTCTGCGGCTTCGCAAAGTCGGTCAAAATCCACGAGGACGTGAGTGTCACTTTGCCTTGGATGACCGGCAAGGGCCCAGGCAGCGGCGTGACTGCGTAGCCGCAAAAAGGAGGCAGTCACGATGCTTGCAAAACCGTTCGAAAAGCCGATCCGCGTCTGGGTCGGACTGGGATTTCCGCGTCAGCTGAACACTGTCGTAGATGCCTATCAGTTCGTCGCCGACTGGTGTGGCAACAGCCCTGAGCAGAAGGCGGCGATGCGTGCCTGCAAGGCCGCCTTGGCCGGCGAAATCGACGCAGAAACGGCGAGAGGCGTCTTCGTTGCCTTTGCCCGCCGGAAGGACATCCTCATCGAGGAGGGAGCAGTTCCGCTCCCAACTGGAAAGGCAGCCCAGCCGAAGCACGCTTGATGGGACCGAGGCGGCGGCCAACGCCGCCTCGTTTCACCTGTAGGACGCGAACTAGCGCTTGGCGCTGTCGCTGTCGGCATCGGCCCGGGCGAGGAATGTCTCGGTGACCTGCGGAAGATTGGCCTTCAGCCACTCGGCCATCGCTTCTTCTTCGCGCAGGTTCTGCTCACAGACCCGAGCAATCTCGGCTTCACCCACGGCTTCAGCGGCAGCCATGAGGATCGTATAGGAAGCGATCTCCATATGCTCGAAGGTGTAGCTGGCCAGAGAGCCTTTCATCACCTCGTCGCCGGCGAACACGCCGCTGATCGACTGCGCCATTGCGGTCAGTTTTCCGCCTGCGTCCTTCAGTGTTGACGAACCTTCTTCCAGGCCATCCAGGCAAGACTTCAATCGTCTCGCCTGCTCCTTGGTCTCGGCGAGGTGAGCGCGGATGCGTTCGCTGAGTTCCGGATAGCTCTCGAGCCGGCCCAGCTGGCCGGACAGCATCGTCTCGGCTTGCTCTTCCATTGCGTGAGCATCCCTCAGCCACTGGATCAGCCATTCGCGTGATTCAGACATAGTTTGTTCCTCCTGTTTGGGTGCGCCCGAACCACAAGGACTGCGGATTGTTCCGTGGCGAGAGTGACGGGAGTGGGCATGACGAGCAGCAGGCCCGCGGCTCCTCGAAAAGCGTCGCTGACAGGACGGAAGCCACGTCCGCATACCAAACTCCCAGAGGCTGGAACATTCCCAAAGGGAGGCGGTTTTGTTCCTATCCAGGAGGAACAACCATGGCAGACGACACGACCAAGCGCGATTTCCGCGACCGCGGCCGCGTGTCAGGCGATGAGGAATATGAGGTCGCCCACTTCGCGAGGAAATTCCAGCTGACAATCCCCGAGGCTCGCGACCTCATCAAAAAGCACGGAAACGATCGTGCGACGCTGGAGCGCGAAGCAAGGGCGGTGGCGAGCCGCTGACGGGCGTTCGCACTTGTGCGGAGATACTGCGAAGGAGACTTGACATGGCTAACAACCTATCCCGCGAGGAGGAGCAGCGTGGCACCAGCAGGGTCTTCATGTGGGGCACCGTCGCCGCGGCCGCAATCTTTGTGGCCCTTCTGGCGCTATTTTGGTTCGGCTCGTGATTGCCGTCGGCCACAAGGCCAAAGACCTTGCGGCGTACCACAGCCCTGCTCGACCGGTCGGGGCTGCGTCCTTAATTTGGGATTTCGAAATGAGGCAACCGACGGCATGGGCGGGGGGCGATGGGGAGCCGTCGGTTACCAGGAACAGGGGCCATCGAATCAAAATATGCATAGGCCCTTATATGATCATGCCAGCAATTTGCGTTCTTGGAAACTGGTTCCGCCCGAAAATTCAATCGCCTATGCCTAAGAACGCAGATTCGAGATGATCTTCACGGGCCTCGCCCGCTACGCCGCATTTCGCTGAGCCGCCCTGAACGGATGGTCCATGGTAAACGCATCCGGCCGGATACGCCGCTCTACCTGCACCCAAGTAACGGGATGCGCGATGGGGAAGCCGGGGCGGGCCCGCGGCGAAAAAGCGCCGGCGGCCGTGTTGCCTCGCCCGTTGCGAAGATAGTCGATAAAGATGCGGCCCTTGCGGGCCGCCGGCGCGGCCGACAGCAAGTAGCGGTCGGGTTCTGCGTCGGCGAGGACCTGGGCAATCGACCTGGCGAGCTGCCGCGCGCGGTCGTGGGTCATTTTCGCCGCCAGCGGCGCCAACAAGTGAATGCCCTTGCCGCCCGTGACCTTCGGCCAGCTTTCCAGACCTGACGCTGCCATGATGTCCCGCAGCGCCAGCGCGGTCTCAGTCACTTGCGCCCATTCCACGCCCTCACCAGGGTCGAGATCCAGCACGATCCGGTCGGCATGCTCGATGTCATCCACCGTGGCATTCCACGGGTGGAGCTCGACCGCATCCATTTCGACCAGCCCGAGCAAGCCGTCGAGGTCGTCAACCCAGACCCGAGTGCCCTCCCCACCTTCTCGCTTCTCGACGCGCAGCTGGTGCACCGCTGCCGGGATCTCGGGCAGCATTCCCTTGTGGTAGAAAGTTGCCCCGAAGGCATGACGGACGAGCTTCAGTGGGCGACGGCCGAGGTGCACCAGCGCCTGATCGGCGACCAGACTCCAATAGCGAACGAGCTCATCCTTGGAAGGCGAAACCGCATCGGGCAGCAGCTGCAAGATATTCTCACGCGGCACGCCGTGATCTCGGTCCGCTCTTCGTTTCGACGGCGCCGGCGGCTTTGGCGGGACGGCCACCAGGTCCTCGCGGAGCCCCTTGAACACGGCTTCGCGCAAGATCCCGCGATCGGTAACGCCGCTGAACTGCACCTCGGCCAGGACTTCGGGTCTCACCCAGGTCGCCTTTGGCTTCACAATGGGCTCCGACAAAGGCGATTTGCCGATGATCAGCGGATCGAGCCGTTCGCGAACGCGTCGCGCCACTTCAAGCGTATAACCGCTCTGAGCCTTGCCTGCATAAAGCAGCCGATCGCCCTCGCACCTGCCGATATAGAGCGATGCGATCCGGCGCGGCTCAGCACCAAGCTTCTCGACGAACGCGACGATCGGAAAGGTGTCGCTCTTGATGCATTTGACCTTGACCCAGCTCGTCTGCACGCCGGAACGGTAGGGCGCGTCCGCGCGCTTCGACACGATCCCCTCCAGGCCCATCCGGCAGGCATGATCGAACATCTCCCTGCCGCTCACCTCCAGATGCTCGGCATAGGTCAGCGTCGGCGCGCTGTCCTTCAGCAGCGTTTCGAGCGCTGCCTTGCGTTCGACCAGCGGCTGCTGTCGCAGATCGCGGCCGTCGAGGTGCAGCAGGTCGAAGGCATAGAAGATCAATCTCGAAGAGTTTGCGTTGCCCAACTCGCGCTCCAGCGCCTGGTAGTCAGGCAGGCCGGTGTCGCCGATCACGACAGCCTCGCCATCGATGATCGCAGATTTCACCGGCAAGCCTGCCGCCGCCTGGACAATCCTCCTGTAGCGATGTGACCAGTCATAGCCGCGGCGCGTGAAGGCTCGCGCAGTTGCGCCTTCCACGATGAGCTGGGTTCGGTAACCGTCGTACTTGATCTCGTGCAGCCATTCGCCGCCTTCGGGAGCTTTCTCGACCAAGGTGGGCGATTGGAACTCGATGAAGGAAAGCCGGTCTTTGCTGCTGGTCATGCACGCGCGACTCCACGAACCGCGACTCAAGCCGGAGCAGTCCCATCAGTTCCTTCCATTTTAGTAAAATCGTATGTTTGTCCAACTTGGCCAAGCGCGGCCTCGCAAAGGCAACACGTTGCCCTCCGGGCCGCAGAGTGCTCGATTATCTGATCAGATGTTTTATCAGTTGAGTGCGGAACAATCCTTAGCCGGCGACGTTTGGCTGCGGGGTGGATCTTCTTCAGGTGGGCCGTCAATGAACAAGTCAATCGTAATGGATTCGGTCGAGATAGACACGCTGGAAGACAGGTATTACGTGCGCGTTATCGAGGATGGCGTTGTCACCATCAAGGGTTTCGGTTCCGAAGCGGACGCGAAAGCTTTTGCCAAGCACGAACACACGCGACTGGGACTTGACGCTGTCAAGCAGCCGGGCACCGGCCAAAAGCTGCGATACGGGTTTCCGGAAGGTTGATGCCGCCTCGAAGATCGAGGAGTCTCTGACTTCCCCTTCGGGAACGCCGCCAACGCGCGGCCGCGGTCCTGCCCTACAAATAAGTCAGCCATACGCGTCGTTCATTTGCCTGGTCGAGGTTGAACCAGCTTGAAGTCGAAGCTCTCCGGCAAACGTCCACGAGTGCTCACAGGCCTCACGGAGGACGCGACCTCCGGTTTGCGTGGACAGTTAGCTCGCTGCCAGCAGCGCTCGGCAGCGGGACCAGCTTAGCGGCGCTGTTTATGGCGATAGCCATTCATTTCGGGCCTGACGGCCGAAAGCGAGGGCCCCTTCGCCGTGAACACGACGCCTGCCGCCTCAAAAGCGCGACGGATGCGGGTTCGTTTCTCGACCCGCAGGATTCTGATCCCGTTCTCGAAGTCGCGAATGGTCCCTTCGCCTAGGCTGGCCTTGGCGCCGAGGCGCACCTGCGACCAATGCAGGAGTTCTCGTGCGGCTCGCGACTCCTCTGGCGTCAAATCCATCAAGGGGTCTCCCCTAGGGCTTTTCAGCTGTCAATTTCCAGCTTCGTGTGTCCCGGCTGCTCATGCCAGATCACCTGCCGGAGGTCGCCCCAGTCCACTGCCTGCCCGCAGGCGGGACATATCCGGAACTGGTCCTCTTCGTTGGCGGCTGCTCTGACCCGCAACCGGGCAAAGATCGGCGGCCCCAAATCAGAAAGCTTTGTCACCCAGCTTCCTTGCCTCACGTTGCAAAATCTTACGGTCGTTGCCGTGCTCGCTGATCAGCTCCCGAACCTGTTCAGGCGTGATGCGATGCTGCTTGGCAAAGTAGCGAACCTCGTAATCGTCGTCCGCCGACACACGGTCGCGGTCCCGGAAATCGCGCTTCGTTTTGACGTCTGCCATGGTTGCTCCTCCTGGCAAAACGAACACCGCGAAGGCAGGAATGTTCCAAACCGCTAATGTGTGCGTGAAGCGCTACGGCCGGGATGGGGTCGGCCACGGCATTGCCTGGGGCTGAGGCGTCAAGTGAAGTAACCGGCGGCATGGGCGGGGGGCGTTGGGGAGCCGCCGGTCACCAGGCAAGGGCCCATCGAATCAGAAAATGCATAGACCCTTATATGATCATGCCAGCATTTTTCGCTCTTGGGAACTGGTTTCGGCATAAAATTCAAGATCGTACGCCCAAAGGTGCACGTTCTAATGATTTTCACGCCGGCGCTGCGACAGGAACCAGATCGGCACGCCCGCGTCATAAAGACAGGTTTCTGTCGTAACCCGGGAGTGAAGTCGATGGTCCGGCTCTTCGTTGTCGCTGCCGTGGCGCTCGCGCTCGCATGCAGCGGAGCTCAGGCGGCGAGGCTTGACCTCGACGCGGTCAATCAGGCGCAATTCAGCGAGGGCGAGCCGAAGGACGTCAGTCCGATGCTTCTCAAGGCGCAGATCCTTCTCGATCGCGCCCGCTTCTCGCCGGGCCTGATCGACGGTCGCCTCTCCGACAATTTTGCCAAAGCCGTGGCGGCGTTCCAGGCGGCGAACGGACTGGCTTCCGACGGCAAGCTCACACGCGAGACCTGGGACAAGCTGACGGCGAGCTCCGCCGAGCCGGTTCTGGTGGCATATGAGGTCACGGTCAAGGACGTGCGCGGCCCCTTTACCAGGCGCATTCCCACCCGCCTGGAGCGGATGGCCCGTCTGAAGCGCCTCGGCTATCGCAACGCGCGGGAGAGGCTGGCCGAGCGTTTCCACATCAGCGAACAATTGCTGAAGACGCTCAACCCGCGCGTCGGGTTCCGGAAGGCAGATGTGAGCCTCGTAGTGCCCGATCTCGGACGGGGCGACGCCCCGGCGGAGATCGAGACCATCGAGGTCGACAAGGCATCCCGCCAGGTCCGCGCGCTCGATCCATCAGGCAAGCCGGTTGCGGTCTATCCGGCCTCGATCGGCAGCGAGGAAAAGCCGGCGCCGAGCGGCGCCGCGGAGGTCAAACGCGTGGTGCGCAATCCGACCTATCACTACAATCCGAAATTTGCCTTCAAGGGGGTCAAGAGCAAGCGGCCCTTCACCATCGCCAAGGGACCGAACAATCCGGTGGGATCGGTCTGGATCGACCTCTCGATCGAAAGCTATGGCATCCACGGCACGCCGGATCCCGGCAAGATCGGCACGACCTACTCGCATGGCTGCATCCGGCTGACCAACTGGGATGCCGAAGACCTCGCCGCCATGGTCAAGCCGGGCACGAAAGTCGAGTTCAAGGACGAGACGGCGCAGGACGGGCAGGCGCAGTAAAAACGCCGGGAGGAGCGAGCCGCCAAGGCGGGATCGCTGCATAAGCCTAATTTATCGTTACCCCTAGTTTTTCAGAACGTTACACGGCCTTCCGTCGCCTGTAGCTTCGGCGGCGCGCTTTTGAAAACGATCTGGAATTGGTGGTTCGATGCAAGCACATGCGAGAGTGGTGATCGTCGGCGGAGGATGCGTCGGCGCCGGCATCCTTTACGGCCTGGCCAAGCGCGGCTGGACCGACGTTGCGCTGCTCGAGCGGACCCAGCTTACGGCCGGCTCCACCTGGCATGCGGCGGGCCTGATCCCGTCCTATACCCGCAACATCAATGTCGGCCGCATGATCAAGAAGACCATCGAGATCTATGAAGGGCTGGAGGCCGAAACCGGCCAGCCGGTCGGCTGGCACAAATGCGGCCAGCTGCGCATTGCCAACAGCCGCGACCGGCTAGACGAATTCAAGAGTTATATGAGCGTGGCCGACGTCCAGGGCATGCGCGCTGAGTTGCTGACGCCGGGCGAAGCGAGGCAGCTGGCGCCGCTGCTCGACAACGACCACATGCTGGGCGCGCTTTATCATCCCGATGACGGCCATATCGCGCCGGCCGATGTGACCATCGCCATGGCCAAAGGCGCGCGGGATCTGGGTGCCGAGGTGTACTTGAACACCGAGGTCACCGGCTTCAGGCGCACGCCCGGCGGCGAATGGCTCGTCCAGACTAACAAGGGCGACATCACCTGCGAGCACGTGATCTCCGCGACCGGCAATTATGCGCGCCAGACCGGCGCGCTGCTCGGCCTCGACATCCCGGCGATCCCGATCCTGCATCAGTACTGGATCACCGAAGCGGTGCCGGAAATCGTCGAGCGGAAAAGGCAGGGCCGCCCCGAAATGCCGATCCTGCGCGACGAAGGGTTCGAGGGGTATCTGCGCGAAGAAGGCGACGGGCTGATGTTCGGGCCTTACGAGCGCACGGCGAACCTGAAACTGTTCGCCGAGGACGGCGTCCCTTCCTGGTTCGGCGCCGACCTCGTCGAAGAAGATTTCGAGGCGGTGTCGTGGAACTGGGAGCAGGCTCTGCAGCTGGTGCCGGCGCTGGGGCGCGTCGGCATCAAGGCCAATGTGCGCGGACCGTTCCAGATGACCGCGGACGAGCTTCCCTTGATGGGGCCGGCCTGGGGCCTGCCGAATGTGTGGCTGGCCGAAGGCGTGCCGGGCGGCATCCTGTGGGGCGGCACGATCGGCTATTACCTGTCGGAACGGATCGTCGAAGGCGGCAACAGCCTCGACACCTCGGATCTCGATCCGCGCCGCTTCGGCGACTACGCCAACAAGGCCTGGACGCGCGAAAAGGTCCGCGAGGCCTGGGGCACACATGCGGAGCAGAAATATCCGGGACAGGACATGCCCGCCGCCCGGCCGCAGAAGACCGCGCCTTCCTATGACAGGCTGACCGAGCTCGGCGCCGTCTGGGGCGTTCTCAATGGCTGGGAGATGCCCAACTGGTTCGCACGCGACGGCGTCGAAGCCAAGGACCAGTATAGCTGGCGATGGACGCCGAAGGGGAACCTCGTCGCCGAGGAAGTCCAGGCGGTGCGCACTGCCGTCGGCCTGGTCGAGATGACGCCCATGACCAAGTTCGAGGTGTCCGGACCGAACGCGGCCGCCTGGCTGGACAGGATCATCGCCAATCGCTTGCCGGCGGTCGGAAAGGTGACGCTGGCGCATCACCTCACTGCGGGCGGCGGCGTGCAGGCGGAGTACATGGTGACGCGGCTCCGAGAAGACCTGTTCTACCTGATCTCGACGCCGCGCGCCGAGCGCTGGAATTTCGACGATCTCTCAAGGCTGCTGCCCGCCGACGGCAGCATATCACTGAAGAACGTCACCAACGATCGCGGCTGCTTCACCGTCGTCGGGCCCAAGGCACGCGAAGTGCTGCAGCCGCTGACCGAGATCGATCTTTCGAACGAAAAGTTCCCGTGGTTCAGCGTGGCGACCGGCAGCGTCGCCCTGGCCAGCGACGTGCGGCTGCTGCGCGTCAACTATGAGGGCGAGCTCGGCTGGGAACTCTATCACCCGCTGTCCTATCAGCGGCAGCTGCTGGATGCCATCCTCAAGGAGGGCGAGAAGCACGGCATGCGGCTTGTCGGGCTGCATGCGCTGGAGTCGCTCAGGCTCGAAAAATCCTATCGCGCCATGTATCGCGACATGAACCCTGAGCTCAACGCGCTGGAGAGCGGGCTCGAGCGCTTCATCCGCCTCGACAAGGGCGATTTCGCTGGCCGCGAGGCGGTGCTGAAATACAAGGCGAGGAACAACCAGCGCCGGTCGGTGACGCTCAAGATCGAAACCGACGGCGCGAGCACGCTTGCCTCTGAGGGCCTTTATATCGACGGCGAACTTGTCGGGCGCATTACGTCGGGCGGCTACGGCTATGCGCTCGGCCATGACGTGGCGCTGGCCCTTCTGCCGGAACGTCTGAGCAAACCCGGCACCAAGCTCGAGGTCGCCATTTTGGGAGAATGGAAGATCGCCGAGGTGATCGCGGACTCGCCTTACGATCCGACCTCGGCCAGGGCGCGTATGTGATGCGCGTCGATCGGATCAACGTCTATTCGGCGCAGCTGCCCGTCAAAGGCGGCGTCTACCGCATGGCCAGCGACGACGTGGAGTCGCTGGACTCGACGCTTGTCGAGATCGTGACCGAAGACGGTTTGACCGGTTGGGGCGAGACCTGCCCGATCGGACCGGTCTATCAGCCGCACCATGCGCTGGGCGCTCGCGCGGCGATCGCCGAAATCGCCCCGGGACTGATCGGTGCGGAGATCGCTTCGATCAGACTGCTTGCGAAACAGATGGACGAGCGCCTGAACGGACATGGCTATGCCAAGGCCGCGTTCGACATGGCCTTTCTCGACCTGCTCGGCCAAAAGCTCGGCGTGCCGGTCTCGACGCTGCTGGGCGGCGCGCTGACCGATCGCGTGCCGGCCTATTATTCGCTGATCGTAGGTCCGCCGGACGAAACGGCGAGGATCGCCGCCGACAAGGTGAAGGCCGGCTATCCGCGCCTCCAAGTGAAGATCGGCGGGCGCAACCTCGAAGAAGACGTGGCCGTCGTGCACAAGGTCTGGGAAGCTGTCGGCTACAAGGCGCGCATCGCGGTCGACGGCAACCGGGGCCTGACAATCGCGTCGGCAATCCATCTCGACCGGCTTTGCCACGCCATCCCCTTCGTCTTCGAACAGCCCTGCAACACCATGGATGAAGTCGCTACGCTGAAGGGCCGCGTGACGCATCCGGTCTATCTCGACGAGAGTACCGAGGACCAGAACGCGGTGCTGCGAGCGATCTCCATGGGCATCGCCGACGGCTTCGGCTTCAAGGTGACGCGTCTCGGCGGCCTCACGAAGATGACAACCGTGCGCGACCTTTGCGCCATTCGCTCGCTGCCGCACAGCTGCGACGACGCCTGGGGCGGCGACATCATCGCGGCGGCCTGTGTCCATCTTGCTGCCACGGTCGAGCCGCGCCGGATGGAGGGAGTCTGGATCGCCCAGGAATATATCGACGGGCATTTCGACCGGAAGAACCCGGTCGTGATCGAAAAGGGCTTCATAGCCGTGCCGCAGCGGCCGGGCCTGGGCGTCAAACCGGAACCCGGGACATTCGGCAAGCCGCTGGCGACTTACGGAGCCTGACCACCGGCCAGGCTTTGGCTGGCGCCAGCCGATCACTTCTTGGGCCTCGGGGATCGTTCCGCCTCATCCCGCGTTGAGTGGCACGCAAAGGGAGGAACGGCAATGGATGATGATCGGACCGAGAAGATCAGGCAGCGTGCCTATGAGCTCTGGCAGCGCGAGGGCAGCTTGCATGGCGACCATGAGCGGCACTGGCGCCAGGCCGAGATGGAGATCGATCGCGAGGCGGCGCTGCCGCTCACGGCAGACGATGCGCTGCCTGGAACGCGCGAGATCGACAGCGCGGATGTGCTGACGGTCGAGGCGCTTGCAATACGCACCGGCATATCGGCCCAAGAAGCGCAGGAGTTGCTCGACAGGCTGGGCAGCGACCGCGCCGCGATCGAGCAGGCGGCGCGGAGCATCCGGGCACGGAAAGGGCTGTAGGTCAGGAACCACGACGCGTGCGACGGTTGCCGGCATTCGACGTCGGCGGAACCCTCGTTGCCATCGACAGTTCCCCCTGTCTAACCACAGGAGACCTGTCATGGATCATACCAACCACGTGAGGCTGACAAACGCCGAATTGACTCCCAGCGTTCTCGAAGGCGCCACCATCTACGGCCCCGACGACGAAAAGATCGGTTCGGTCGACCACATGCATGGCAGCCAGGTCGTCATCGATGTCGGCGGCTTCCTCGGCATCGGTGCAAAGCCGGTCGCCGTCAGCGCCAACCAATTGGATTTCATGCGCGACGAGGACGGCGACGTCCACGCCGTGACCAGATGGACGAAGGACCAGCTGAAGTCGATGCCCGAGCATCACGACTGAGCACGGGAGGGTCCGACGAGAGCCGGGCCTCCATTCAGCAGGTCGCGCTCGGCGGCCTGCACGTGGCCCCCGCGCTCAACGAGACGACGGCGGTGGAGAGGCCGGCGACGCCGCTCTGCCCCGTTGCCGGGGCTAACGAAGGCCGTCAGCCCTTCATTGAATTGCTGTAGACCTGCACGCCGACGCGCTCGTTGCGGCGCCAGCGCACCACGGCCCGATAAACGGCGTCGTCATCGGGAACAATGAGCGTGAAACGGTCGGGCAATTCCACCTGCGGCCCGACGCGCAGTTCGGCGCCATGTTCGTGCTGATTACGGACGGAGCACCTGATGCTGGCGTCGCCGGTGACGATTGTCGCCTCCTTCAGCACGAATTCTCGTGAATGAAGACGGCGCTCTAAGTGGGGAAAGGTGGCCATGATGCACTGGTCCCGAAACTTGCCCGGCAGGCTCAAACTTGCTTGCCCGACGCACCACCCTAGCGCGGACGTGTTTCCGTTCCGTTAGCGTTTTCTAATCACTGCCCACTCGCCGATCCCGTTTCCGCACAGGCGGCGCCGGACCGAACGAACTTGTCGCATGCCGCTAATGCCGCTTGAAATACTGCACCTCGCGCTCGTGCTTTTCGGCAGCCTCGCGCGACTTGAAGGTGCCGAGATTCCGGCGTTTGCCGGTCCTCGGATCCACCTTGCGCGAATAGAGCCGGTAGTCGCCGGACTTCAGCTTGCGGATCATGGGACACCTCCTCTGCTCGTAAGTCTATCCACTCGACCTGTCCGGGGTTCCAGCAGCGAACGTGATCCATTTCACGGAAGCGCCGCGCCGAATGTCGGAATCGACGCGGCAGCGACACGATTGGGTCGGATTATTTGTACTCAAACGACTTCCGCGGCGTTAGTCTTTGCGTCCGCGAGCATGCCGGACTGGAGGAGGGTGAGATGGCGACGGCCAAGCTTCACGGCGTTGAACTCGTCAAGGGCCAGAGGTGGACGGTGCGCGTCACCGCCTACGGCACTACGCTGACCTTCCCTTTCGAAGCCGAGCAATATGCGCGCTCCTATGCCGACGGTCAGGCCTTCCGCCTTGGCGTCGAGGTGGTCGAGTTGAAGGACTGCGCCTGAGCGGCTGCCGGCGTAGCGATCGCCGCCATGGGTTCGCCGCGCGACAAATCTATTGCCAAGCTCCGATAGCGGCGGACCTTATGCAGAAACTGGCAAGAAGTCGGTGTCGTGCCGCATCACTTTGTCGACCCGTTCGCAAACCACGAGCCTCGATCTACTTCATGAAGCATCTGGCGCTCTAGGTTTGCGGCAACCAGGCGACCTTCTCGCCATCCTCCTTGATGAATTCGCGCACGGGGTTGTCGAGCAGCGGCAGCACCGCCTCCGACGGCCGGCAGAGCCTCGTGCCCTTGGGCGTCTCCACGATCGGCCGGTTGATGAGTATCGGATGGGCGAGCATGAAACCGATCAGCTCGTCGTCGCTCCATTTCGGATCGGCGAGGCCAAGCTCCGCGTAGGGCGTGCCTTTCTCCCGCAACAGGTCGCGCGGGGTGATGCCCATCGCCGCGATCAATTCGAGTAGCCGTTCGCGGCTCGGCGGCGTCTTCAGGTATTCGATCACCATCGGCTCCTCACCGCTGGCGCGGATCATGGAAAGCGTGTTGCGCGAGGTGCCGCAAGCGGGGTTGTGGTAGATGGTGACCGTCATGGCTCGGCTTTCAGTGGCTCGGATTGCTCGATGGATTCGGGCCGCAGCAGCCATCCCATCAGCGCCAGCGCGATAAAAGCGCCGAGCAGTTCGGCGACGATGAAACCCGGGAGATCGGCCGGCCTGATGCCGGAAAAGCTGTCGGTGAGCGCACGCGCCACGGCGACGGCCGGATTGGCGAAGGACGTAGAGGCGGTGAACCAGTAGGCGGCGGTGATGAAGAGGCCTACCAGCCATGGCACAGCCCGTCGCTCGAAGCGGAGGCCGGCGAGAATTACAGCGACCAGGCCGAATGTCGCGACAATCTCCGAAAACCATTGCGCCGGTCCGGCGCGCAGCTTGGTCGCGATCTCCAAGGGCGGCAGGGCGAACATGAGGTGCGCGGCGATCGTGCCGGCGATGCCGCCGGCGAACTGCGCGGCGAGATAGGCAGGCAGATCGCGCGGCGGGAGCGACCGGTTCAAACAGAAGACGAGCGAGACGGCCGGATTGAAATGCGCCCCGGAGATCGGTCCGAGGATGGTGATCAACACCACCAGCATGGCGCCGGTCGCGAGCGTGTTGGCGAGCAGCGCCAGCGCGGTGTCATGCGTCAGCG
Source organism: Mesorhizobium sp. WSM3866 (assembly GCF_002294795.1). Taxonomy (NCBI): domain Bacteria; kingdom Pseudomonadati; phylum Pseudomonadota; class Alphaproteobacteria; order Hyphomicrobiales; family Phyllobacteriaceae; genus Mesorhizobium; species Mesorhizobium sp. WSM3866. The sequence goes on from NZ_NSGC01000008.1 coordinate 225,011, forward strand.
TCTCCGCCATGATGCCGGAACCGACCACCGTTGCCACCATCAGGCCGGCGCCCAGGGCTTCAGCAACGGCACGTCGCGGCAGATCGTAAGAGATCATTGCCGGGGCCCCTCGCCCGGCCGGCAGCACGGGGCGGCGAGCGCCGGCGCGCAGATTTCCGGCCGGCCCGAGCAGCAATCCTCCATCAGGAAGCGGATCAGAGCGGAAAGCGCATCGTATTCCGCGCTGTAGACGATCGAGCGTGCGTCGCGGCGCGTGCCGACCAGGCCGGCGCGCTCCAGTTCCTTGAGATGGAAGCTGACATTGGACGGAGATACCTCGACCTGTTCGGCAAGCGAACCGGCGGCGATGCCGTCCGGCCCGGCAACCACCAGCAACCGAAGCAGTTTCAGCCGCGTTTCCTGCGACAGCGCACCAAAGGCCATCAGGGCTTGTCGCTCATCCACGTTTCAACAATCCTCGAAATATTGAAACGAGGCATAGCCGACATGCTCACTCCTGACAAGAAATATCGTCCCCGCTCCTCCATTGGATCCTCGGACCTGACCATCGGCGATCTGCTCCACACGCTGGCTGATTACCAAGACAAGCCGCTGGTGTTTCGTTACGACGCGGCCGGCCGGTGAAATTTCCACCCCAACTAGGATAGTGGGCCGGTTTGAAATCGCGGGTTAGCCAAACTCCCCGTCCATCACGCTCTATTGAGCGAATGTGAATGATCCCCAGCTTCCTCTGAACCCGTGATTGTGATGAATATCCGACCGCCAGAGCACACCCAACAATGTCGCTCTCAGCAAGGAAAAGGGCTCGCGCCTAAACGCCGCGAGCCCTTCTCTTTTTACGTCACGCGCTTTTTTGTAAGGGCGGCGCACTGTTGGCTTCTCGGCTTCGACAAGCGCAACGATGATCGCGCTTCTCCCAAAGCTTGTCGGTGACGCCCGCTTCCGCCTGTTTCCGGACGGGGCCTAGGCGAAAGCGCCTATTCTGATTGGGGTGGACTTTCAAACGACCCACTACCCAAATTAGCGATCTCTTGTATTTCTTGAAAATGAGGACCATGCTTTGCCCAATGCGTGGCAACCTGATGCGCAGCCGGGTGGATAAAAGGGTAAGGCGCCATGGAATTCGCAGTCTGCTATGACCACAGCGTGATCGATCTGGCTTGGTCGATCTTCCTCGGCATCACGACGGTTTTCATGTTCCTGGCGCCATTGGCCGTTGCGCGGCTGATAGCGATCTCGCGCGGGGCACCTGTCGCACGTCTTCAGACGGCCTGACAGCCGAGGCCTTTCCTAGCCGACGATTTTTAGCCCAGGCACTTCACCGAACAGCGCCGAGCAGTCGATCTCGTCCAGGAAAAGCGCGTTGGGATCGAGCACCAGCCACGATGTATGCATACGAAGATCCCTCAGCCTTGCGTTCTTTTCGGCGCGCGCCTGGCGCTCCGCCTCGGCAATCGAGGCCAAGCCTGGCATCTCGGCCTTGTGAAGGTGAGAACTCCTCGACATAGCGAGGCAAAACGCGGTCGCCCTATTTTGCGTTCCAGCCCATCCGCCTGAAAACAAGTGCGGTGATCATACCCGCCGAAAAGCCGGATGGCCAAGGCCACCCCAAGCCGCCGCACGTTTCATTCGCGCCGCCATCGCTACGAGCGGCCCGGCTCGAATCAGCGCAGACCCAGAAAACTCAAAATGGCGATCACGATGACGATAGCACCTACGATCCAGATGATGTTGTTCATGGTCCTCTCCACATGTCAGCGGTCAGGAAACGCGCCTGCCAAGGGGGCATAGGCCGAAGTTTCTTTCGGGAGCCCTCGCAAAGACCTCAACACTTAGAAACTGCTAATGTTCCGCCCGCATCTGTGCCGGGGGCCGGACTAGGCGTTCTTGGCACCTGGAAGCGGTTTCTGCAGCCTCGACGGCCGCGCTGTTAACCGCTCGCCTGAAGGCCGGACCAAGGTCGGTGTCGCAATTGCCGCGGCTGGCCTATACTCTTTGTCCGTGGTGGGGTGAATCGCGCGAATGCTCAGGGAGACCTTGAAGCGACTTGTGCAAATCTGGAGCGGGCTGTCGCTGGCCTGGCAGTTTGTGATTGCCGGCGGCATCGGGCTTTTGGCGGTGATGCTCGTGGTTGGCCTTTGGGTGACGTCGCAAATCCGCGAAGGCGTGATGCACAACTCCGCCACCACGACGGCGCTCTATGTCGACAGCGTGATCGCGCCGCTGCTGCCGGACCTGCGCAAGAGCCGCGAGCTCGACGACACGGTCAAACGGGCGCTGGACGAGACGCTCGGCCAAGGCGCGCTCGGCAAGAGGCTAGTGTCATTCAAGCTGTGGCGGCGCGACGGCACGGTGCTTTACGCCGATAACTCGAAGCTGATCGGCAAGACGTTTCCGCCCAACCCCAATCTGATCTCGGCCTTTGCCGGCAATGTCGTGGCGGAATTCAACAACCTCGCCGACGATCCTGAGACCAGCGAAGAGAAAGCGGTGACCGCGCCGTTGTTCGAGATCTACAACCCCGTGCGCGAACCCTGGTCGGGCGAAGTGGTGGCGGTGTCGGAATTCTACGAAGTCGCCGACGATTTCCAGGAGACGCTGAATTCAGCACTCAGATGGACCTGGCTGGTGGTGGCCGGCGCCACCGCCGCCTCGCTGGCGCTGCTGTCGGGCATCGTGTTTCGCGGCAGCCGCACCATCCAGACGCAGCGTGCCGCGCTGGAAGCCAAGGTCAGCGAGTTGCAGGAGGCGCTGGCGCAGAACTCGTCGCTACGCCAACGCGTGCAGCGCGCCTCGCGGCGAGCCACTGCCATCAACGAACGTTACCTGAGGCGCATCGGCGCCGACCTGCATGACGGCCCGGCGCAGCTGGTGGCACTTGCCGCGCTCAGAATGGACAGTCCGGTGCTGGTCGACCCCGCCACGCCCAAACCGCAGCGCGAGGCGGAAATCGCCGGCATCCATAAGACGCTGGGCGAAGCGATGAGCGAGATACGCGGCATCTGCAACGGCCTGGTGCTGCCGCAGATCGAGACGCAGGCGGTGGCCGACATATTGCGGCTGGCGGTCGCCGAGCATGAGCGCCGCACCGACACCAAAGTGCTGCTGACGCTGCCAGAGCGCTTGCCGGAACTCGGCACCTCAGAGAAGATCAGCATCTATCGTTTCGTGCAGGAAGGACTGAACAACGCCTTCCGGCACGGCAAGGGCAAGGGCCAGCAGGTGAGAGCCACGATGAAGGGCGGCAAGCTTTTGGTCGAGGTGCAGGACACCGGCCCGGGCTTCAATCCTGCGCGAAGCGAAGGCCTCGGGCTCGCCGGTCTCAGGGAGCGTATCGAAAGCATTGGCGGGCAATTCGAGACGCTTTCGGGGCCGGGGGGAACGAGACTGGTAATCACATTGTCTGTCGAGGAGCAGCCGTGACCGCACCCATCCGCATCGCTATTGTCGACGACCATCCGCTGTTTCGTGAGGGCGTGGCGCGCAGCCTCGGCGAGATCGGCGGCTTCGAGCTTGTCGGCGAAGGCGCCAGCGCCGAGGACGCCGAAAAGCTGGTCCGCGCCAGCGCGCCCGACGTGCTGCTGCTCGACATCAGCATGCCCGGCGGCGGCCTCAATGCGCTGGCCAGCATCCTTTCGGCGGCGCCTGAGCAAAAGATCGTCATGCTCACCGTGTCCGAGACCAATGCCGATGTCGCCCAGGCGCTGAAGGCGGGCGCGCGGGGCTATGTGCTGAAGGGCGTCGGCTCCAAGTCGCTGGCCGAGATCCTGCGCGACGTCGCCAACGGCCAGAGCTACGTTTCGCCGACGCTTTCGGCCCGGCTGCTGTCGGATCTCTTGCAGCCCACCAGCCGCAAGCCCGACCCGCTCAGCCAGCTCACCGGCCGCGAGGCCGAGATCCTGGGGCTGGTGGCGGAGGGCCTGAGCAACAAGGAGGTCGCGATGCGGCTGTCGCTGCAGGAAAAGACGGTCAAGCACCACATGACCCGAGTGCTCGCCAAGCTCAACGTGCGCAATCGGACGGAGGCGGCGCTGCTGATGCATGAAGCGAGAGAGAGGAATTAGTGAATAGTGGAAAGTACAGTGAATGGTGAAGCGTCGGCGCGTTCCCATTCGGTGAAGTGCGTTTCGTTGATTACTGTTCCCTATTCACCATTCACCGTCATTTCAAAAGCAAATCACCCCCGCCTCTGAAGGCGGGGGTGACATGCGAAGGCGCGGGAAAAGGGGGTAGCTTCTCTCGGCCCTCACAAGCCTAGCAGACGGGCCAGATCCTTCTCGGTCGCCCGGCGCTCGACGATGGTGCGGCCTTGCGCATCGCTCATCTCGAAGCGTCCGTTCTCGATCTCTTCTTTCATGCCGTTGCGGTGGATGATGGTGATCCTGTTGCCGTCGATCTCGACTATGTCGCCCGTCGCCGCATTGACACGGCTGGCGGCCTTGCCGCCGGGGCTGGTGTTGCCTTTGCCGCTGTTGTTGCCAGGACCGGCATTGGCATTGCCGCCACCGGCATTGCTGTTGCCGGAATTGCCGCCAGCGTTTCCGCCGCCGCCGTTGCCGCCGCCATTGCCGTTGCCGCCGCCGTTGTCGGCATAAGCGGTGGCCACCAGAAGCTTGGCGAGGCTATTGGACGTGAAATGACCAGGCGCGGCAAAAAGCGCCAGCGCGGCCGCGGCGCGCAGCGTAAGGCGGACAAACCTTTTTGAGGCGGGTTCGCGCATGCCGTCCTTGGTTCATGCCGGTTCCGCCTCGGCCCTGCCGAAGTTCCGCTCTCAGCCCGCCAAGGCGGAACCGGTGTCTTGACCAGACAAGATTCACGCTTTGGTAAGGTTACGGAAGCGGCCCACGACCCATGCCATGTCCGGTCGGACCTTTTTGCAGTCACTTGGGGACCATTGTCGCACCAGCCGAGAACACAACTGGAAGCTGCGACTGCCGTCGCGTTAACCAAATCGCTTGGAAAGCGGCCAGCAATTCATTATGACTGTCGCACGCGAGAACGGCGCGGACACTCAACGAACCGCGGCATGCTACGGCGCATGCGCCCTCCTGGACGAAAAAGCGCCGTAACCTTTGGTTTGCGCGTGAAATGTTTCCCCGGACTGCGGGGGCATGCGCCAAGAGCCCGCCTTATCCGGCAGCCGTCTCAAGGGCCCAAAAAAGTACCCCCGCCAAAAGGCGGGGGCAAGGTGAGCAGCGGGAGTTCTGTCGTAAGACGATCAGGACCGAAGAGACGAAGCAAAAGGTGGCAACCTGATTTTGCAGCGCTGGCTTTTGGCCCCTTAAGATCTAATCCAGATAGAACCTCGCTCTCACAAACTCTTTAGGCGATCGAGATCGGCCACTGTGGCCTTGCGCTCGACGATGGTGCGACCAAACTTGTCCTCCATCCTGAAACGGCCGTTCTCGATGCTCTCCTTCATTCCGTTCCGGTGCGTGACCTGGATGCTATTGGCACTGACCTCGACCTTGTCGCCGGTCGCCGCATTCACATGATCATCGACATCGCCGGTTGCTGCAGTGTTCGTTGCGCCCTTGCTGTTGCCGCTGTTTCCGTTTCCGTTGTTACCGCCCGAGTTGCTGTTTCCGCTGTTGCCGCCCGAGTTGCCGTTCCCGTTCCCGCTGTTGCCGCCGCCGCTGCCGTTACCGTTGCCGCCGCCGCTGTTCCCACCGCCATTGCCGTTTCCATTGCCGCCTTTGCCGGCATAGGCCTTGGCCACGACAGGACCGTCGAAGGAGAGATGAAAAGGCGCGACAACAAGCGCCAGCGCAACGAGCGCCCGCAAGACATGCCTGCAGCCCATGCGCGATACGCGCATCCCAATCTCCCCTTGCCAGCCATCCGACCCTTCGGCCGAACTACCCCGCCGGCAATGTCGCAACATCAGCATCCCTAATCAACCCGTCGTGGGGAAGTGGCCCACGACCCTTGTCTTGCTTTTTAAGACCTTTTTCGCAGCCATGTCGGACCTAAGTCCTATCTCAACCACCAGATGTGATCGGGCACGGCTGCGTGCACGGCTTTTTCTGGCGTGGATACCCGCGTGCACGGCTTCGCGCAACGCGCTACGAGTGGTTGTTCTCTGCTCTCCCAAAACCGCCGCGCCCTCAGGCGATATGGCATTGATCCTTAACAGGGTGACGGAACCGGCGCTCTCGCCGTTACGGCCGCGCCGAACGCGGCGGCAATCACGGCGCCAACACCGGCGCATTGCAAAACGCTCAAGCTCTCGTGCAGGAAGAGAAACCCGGTCAGCGCGGCGCCTGCGGGTTCCAGGCAGACGATCATGCCATAGACTTTCGCCGGCATTCTGGCGAGCACCATCATCTCCAGCCAGAAGGGCAGCGCGCTGGAGAACAGCCCGACGACGACCGCGGCCGCCATGACATGCGAGTCGGTGAGATAAGGTTCGGCTGCGGTGAAGCCAAAAGGCAGCGCGACGAGCGCGGCGATCGCCATGCCATAGGCCGAGGTGCGGGCGCCAAGCTCGGCGCCGGCCTTCTGCGCACAGATGATATAGAGCCCCCAGCAGGCGCCGGCGGCAAGCGCAAGCAGCACGCCGATCGGATCGAGCCCGCGGCTGATATCGGCGAACGGCGAGAGCAGCACGATGCCGGCGACCGCAAGCACCACCCAGACGAGGTCGAGAAGGCGCCGCGAGCCGAGTGTGGCGACAAAAAGCGGGCCGGTGAATTCGAGCGCCACGCAGATGCCCAGCGGAATGCGCTCGAGCGCGGCATAGAAGAGCAGGTTCATCACCGAAACGGTGACGCCATAGACGGCGAGCCAAGGCAGACCCTTTCGTGTCGGCAGCACTTTCCATGGCCTGAGCACTGCCGCCAGCATCAGCGCGCCGATGAGGAGTCTCAGCATTGTTGTGCCGTCCGGCCCGAGGACCGGAAACAGGCCCTTGGCGAAGGCCGCGCCAACCTGCACCGAAAGGATGGCACCAAGCAGGCCGAGGACGGGCAAGGCTCCCAGCTGCGCCTGCGGTTTTGCACTCGGCGTCGACGTCACTTCTCCTCCACCCCCCGCGCCCCGGTCCGAGGCGGCGATAGAGACTGGCGTTGCCCCTGTCGTGAGGCAACGGGGGACCGGATGCTGGGACAGGCCTTTCAAGTCTCGCAACTGGATTGCTGCGCCGCACAAGACTTTGAAATTCAATATACTTTTCACAACGCGATTTGAATAGTCTTTGGCTAAATGGAGCGTTACTGTCAATATCGCCAAAACACCCGCTACGGTTGTCGCAATGCGTCACAGCATCCGTAGCGATAAATACTTCAAAAATCAGACCAACCGACCATCACCATATAGGACCATAGGCCAAACTTCCCAAGTCAACTGTCGTCTGCAACCCTCCAAATCACAGCTTTATTTCAAACTCGTAAGCATTGTGTGTTGCGCCGCAACATAAGCGGAGACAGATGTTAACCAACATGGGCAGTGGAGGATGCCGCTACGTTGAGCCGAATGGGCATTCCGCTGACAGCCAAGGACGGCACTCTCGCCCCGGACGGAGATTCGTCGACAGGCGGAGTCGGCGTGCTTTGCAGGTCCAGCGCAGGATCTTACGACGGAGCCTGGGGGCCCCGCCAATGACAGGTCAGCGCGACATCCAGCTTGATGCAGTGCGAGCTGTAGCCGTCACGCTGGTGCTTTACGCGCATTTCCTTGCGCCGAACGGCACCTCCTTCCTCGGCCATCTCGGCGTGCGGCTGTTCTTCGTGCTCTCCGGCTTCCTGATCACCCGGCTTTTGCTTGACGCGCGTGACGGCAACGCATTCGCTTCCGGGCCGGCCCTGCGCGCCTTCTATGCAAGGCGCGTGATCCGAATTTTTCCGCCTTATTTCGCGGTGCTGGCCCTGGTCTGGCTCACCAATCTGGAACAGTCCAGCTCGTCGCTTGCCTGGCATGCGCTTTATCTCTCGAACTTCTGGTATGCGCTGCGCAACGACTGGAACCCCTGGCTGCTCTGCCATTTCTGGAGCCTCAGCATCGAGGAGCAGTTCTATCTCGCTTGGCCGCTGATCGTGCTTCTGGCGCCGCGCCGGCGTATCGAGGCGATCACGATCGGCGTCATCCTCTTCTCGTTCGCGTACCGCTTCTACTGGCCGCTCACCGCCAACCCGGCGCTCGCCCGGGACCTGTTGCCGCCGGCCTCTATGGACGCGCTTGGCTGCGGCGCCCTACTTGCCGTTCGCCGCGCCAGGGGCGCCGATGTGCCGCGCTGGATGCGGCTCGGCTGGCCGGCTTTCGCGGTCGTTTTCCTGCTCGTCGTCTGGTCCGATCCAGGACCGGCGAACTCGGGATGGGAGTGGGCGCACTGGGCGCTGGTGCAGGTGCTGCCGCTGGTGCCGCTGGTGGCGATTGTCGCCGCCTGCTCCAACGGCCTCGGCGGCAGGCTCGGCAAGCTGGCCGAACTGCCGCCGCTGCTTTTCCTCGGCCGCATCAGCTACGGCGTCTATCTCTACCACCCGATCCTTCTCGCCTACGCCGTCAAGGCGCAGCCCTGGATCCCGCTCAACGTGTCGGAGCAAGGGCCTGGCCGCTTCGTTGTCGCAGGCGCCGCCACGCTGCTTGCCGCCTCTCTCTCCTGGGCGCTGTTCGAAAAGCCGCTCAACGGTCTCAAGCGCTATTTCCCCTATGTCGCGCGGCCGCGCGCGGGCATGGCGGGCGAGACAAGTTGGGTCGGCCCGCCGGCCGGGGTATCCGCGCTGGACCTGCAGCAAACCGAGGCGCGACGATGATGGCAAGCGCCACTCCCCTCATCTCCGTGCTGCTGCCGGTCTACAATGCCGAGCCCTATGTCGGCGCTGCAATCCAATCGATCCTGCGGCAGGATTACAGCCGGCTCGAGATCATCGCCATCGACGACGGTTCGACCGACCGGTCGCTGGAGATCCTCGACCGCTGCCGCAAGGCGGACAGCCGCGTATCCATTGTTTCGCGCGAGAATCGCGGTCTCGTAGCCAGCCTCAATGAGGGGTTGGCGAGCGCGCAAGGCGAGCTCGTCGCGCGCATGGACGCCGACGACTTCGCCTATCCCTGGCGGCTGTCGCGCCAGGCGGCGCTGTTTGCAACGCGTCCCGAGATCGGCTTCTGCGGCTCGATCGTCGACATGCTGGTGCGTGGGCGTATCGCGTCCGGCAGGCTCGACCCGGTGTTCCGCCTCGACCTTGCCGTGCTCGCGAAATTCTTCACGATCTTCATGCACCCGACCGTGGTCTACAACCGCCGGGTGATCGGCGAGGCCGACCTTGATTACGACGCCGCCTACCGGCATGCCGAGGATTTCGACCTCTTCCGCCGGCTCGCCGACCGTTATCCGGCGGCCCTGATGGAGGAGAGCCTGCTGGTCTACCGCGTGCATTCCGGCAGCGTGACCAGCCGGCATGTGAAGGAGATGCGGCGCACGCATCTCCGGATCGTCGGCGAAAACCTCGAGCGCGAAGGTCTGACAGACGATACCAAGGACCTGCGCGCCATCGGCGATCAAGTTTCCGTCGCGACGGTGGCCGGGGCGGCGGCCTTCATTCGCGCGCTGGAAGAGCGGATTGCCGCGCTGCCCGCGGCGGTGCGCCCGAGCTTCGAGGCCGGTGCGCTCAACCTCTTCTATTTCCTCTACCAGCTCGTCAACGACGAGGAGCAACCCGCGCTGACGCATGAGCTTTTGACGCTTTCCGCGAAATGGAACGCGATCCGCCGCCGCGAGCAATATGCGTTGCGCCCCGGGGCCTGGGCACCGTGGCTCAGCCAGGCTTCGATGTGGGCCGGCAAGCAGGCCGACAGGCTCGCCTACCGCTTCAAATCCACGCCGGCGGCATCGGTGCTGGCGCCTTACAGGATGGAGGCGGCATGAGCAGCTTTGGCCGCGTCCACTCGCCGGCGGTGGAAATCGGCGAAAGCCGGCGCGACAGCCAATCTCCCCTCACAAGCAGGGAGGTCAGCAGCCTCAGCGCTGAGCCCTCTCCATGAACGACGCGCGCCATCCCCTGCCGCGGCACCCGGCCCTGCCCGCGCCTCCCTGGCCCAGGCAGCGGCCGCAGGTCTCCTTCATCGTCTGCACGCGTGACCGCGCGGCGGTGCTTGAAGCCTGCATCGATTCGATCCGTGCCGCCTGTCTTGCGCATCCCGCCTTCGCCGCCGAACTGGTGGTGGTCGACAACGGCTCGCGCGACGGCACGGCGGAATATCTTTCCCGGATCGCCGCGAGCTCCGACATTCCACTTACGGCGATCTCAGAGCCGCGGCCCGGGCTGGCGGCGGCGCGCAATGCGGGGCTGGCGCGGGCGCGCGGGCACGTGCTGGTCTTCAACGACGACGACTGCAGGCTCGACCGCAACTACCTCGCCGACCTCCAACGGCATTATGCAAGCGGTGAGAAATGGCTGATCCGCGGCGGCCGCGTCGAACTCGGCGATGCGCGCGACCTGCCCTTCACCATCAAGCGCTGCGACGAGCGCCAGCGGCTGACGCCCGCCGTGCATCCGGGCGGCTTCGTGCTCGGCTGCAACATGACCATGCATCGCGACGTCGCCGCTCGCATCGGCCCCTTCGACGAACGCTTCGGCGCCGGCGGGCCGCTGCGCTCGGCGGAAGACACCGACTACCTGGTGCGCGCCATGCTCGCCGGCATGGCGGTGGAATATGTGCCCGACATGACGATCTTCCATCACCACGGCCGGCGTGGCCGCAAGGCGATCGATCGGCTGCACCGCGACTATCATTTCGGCAATGGCGCGCTGTGTCTCAAGCATTTCCGCCGCGCGCCATGGCTGCTTCGCCATTTCTATTGGGCGGCGCGTGCCGCCACGCGCGAGCTGATCGGCGGCCCGCGCTTCGACCAGGATCTCAGGCTCTCGCACTGGCCGATCGTTTTGATGAACCTCGCGGGCGCGGCGAAATTCATGACGCTCGTGCTGGCGGGGCGGCCCGATTGGCAGCCGCGGCACGCCCAGGAAGCCGCCGAGGCCAGGACGGAGGCCGGCGCGCCATGAGCGGGCACCCGACTCTGGCGATGCTGCGGCGGGCGCTCGGCCGCCGTCAGCTCGGCCTGCTGCCCGCCGTCGTCGCGCTCGGGCTTGCCAGTGCTGCGCTCGAAGGCTTCGGCATCGGGCTGATCATCCCGCTGCTCGGCATCATCATGGGACATGGCGAGGCGACCGGCATGGCTGGCCTCTCCGCCCTGCTGCAGAAGGTCGGCGCCGGGCTGGGCGAGCGCGAGCGGCTGATCGCGATTTCGGCCGCGATCCTCGGCTCGATCCTGCTCAAGAACCTGCTTGCCTTCGCCAATGCGGTGCTGACCGCGCATATCTACGGCAAGGCCGGCCAGTCGATCCGCGGCGCGCTCGCCGAACGCCTGCTCAGTGTCGGCTATCCGTTCTTCCTGAAGGAGAGCCCAGGGCGGCTGCTCAACATCATCTCCAACGAATCCTGGCGGGCGTCGGACGCCATGCAGGGGATGCTGGGCGCGATCGTCAGCGCCTCGGCGGCGGTTATACTGCTTGCCTTCCTGCTGCTCTTATCCTGGCAGATGACGCTGCTGGTGATGCTGGGGCTGGCGCTGGTGCAAGCGGCACATATGGCGCTGTCGGCGCATCTCAGGGCGCCGAGCCGCAGCGTCGCGGCCCGCAACAGCGCTTTAGCCTCGCAGATGCTGCACCTGGTGCATGCCGGCCGTCTCATCCGGATCTTCGGCCAGGAGGCGCGCGAGAAGGCCGCCTTCGAGAAGGCGTCGGACAGCGTGCGGCGGGCGGCCTTCACGCTTTCCAGCCGCCAGGGCGCGCTGGCGCCGCTCACCGAAGTGCTGCACGCGGTGCTGTTCCTGGCGGTGGTGATCGGTGCCTGGCTTGCTGGCCTGAGCTTCCCGTTGGTCGCCGCCTTCCTCATCCTGCTTTACCGCCTGCAGCCGCATGTGCGCGCGCTGCAGATGACCTGGAGCCAGCTGCAGGGGCTTTCCGGCTCGCTGGAGGAGGTGAGCTGGCTGCTCGACCCCGAGGGCAAGCCCGTGCCGCCCACGGGCAGCCGCCCGTTCGCGGGACTCGGCGAGAAGATCGCCTTCGAGGGCGTCAGCTTCAGCTATGCCAATGAGGAGCAGCGCGCGGCGGTGCTGCATGCGGCGAGCTTCGACATCGTGAGCGGCCGCTCGACGGCGCTGATCGGCCGCTCCGGCGCCGGCAAGACGACCATCGTCAACCTGCTCTGCCGCTTCGTCGAGCCCGATGGCGGCCGCATCCTCGTCGACGGCGCGCCGCTCGGCGAGATCGACCCGGCCGAATGGCGGGCCCACATCGCTTTGGCCAGCCAGGAGCTGGAGCTGGTCGACGGCACCATCCTCGACAACATCACCTACGGCAAGGACACGGCCAGCGCGGAAGAGGCGCGCCGGGCGGCGATGCTCGCCGAGGCGCATGGCTTCATCGAGACGCTGCCGCAGGCCTACCAGACGGTGGTCGGCTATCGCGGCGTCAACTTGTCGGCCGGGCAAAGGCAGCGCATCGCGCTGGCGCGAGCGCTGCTGCGCGACCCCGACATTTTGATCCTCGACGAAGCCACAAATGCGGTGGACGGGCTCTCGGAAGCGGCAATCGTGGAAACGCTGAAATCGCGCGCCGGCCGCCGCACCACGATCGTCATCAGCCATCACCACTCGACCATCGCGTTCTGCGACGACCTGGTGATCCTGGAGCATGGGCGGGTGAAGAAGCAGGCGCCGTTCGCGGAACTGGCGGCGCGCAGCATGGATGAGCTGTACCAGCCGGAGTGAGGGCTTTCTTTGCGAGGGAAGTGGCGAAGGTTGGCGCGAGACACCCCCCTCTGCCCTGCCGGGCATCTCCCCCGCAAGGGGGGAGATTGGCAGCTCCGGCTGCCGCGCTCTTCCTGCTCCGTCGGAAGTTGGCGAAAGCGGCGACGACATCTGATCTCCCCCTTGCGGGCCCTTGCGGGGGAGATGTCCGGCAGGACAGAGGGGGTGCTGTCCCGCCGGCTCTAAACCAGCTTCACCCCGCCATCGCCAGTGGCGCGGCGCTCTTGTTGGGGATCTGAATGTCGATCTCCAGCGTCGACATGGTGGCGCCGCGATCCATCGAGACCTGGAGATAGTCCTGGTCGATCTGCACATGCTTGGCAATGACGGCCATGATCTCCTCGCGCAGGATGGAGACGAGGTCTGGCTGGCCACGGCTCTGGCGTTCATAGGCGAGCAGCAGCTGCAGCCGCTCGCGCGCCACAGGCGCACTGGTGCGCCGCTTGAAGAGGTCGAGAATGCTCATGCCGCCCTCCTTCCGAGAAGCCGTTCGAGGAAACCCTTGCGCTCGAAGGGGACGACCACCGGCAGGTCCTCGCCTTCCAGGCGCCGTGCCGCTTCGAGGTAAGCCTTGGCGGCGATGTTGATCGGCTCGCTGAGCGTCACCGGCGCGCCGAGGTTGGAGGCCCTGAGCACATCCTGGCTTTCCGGGATGATGCCGAGCAGCGGCGTCGAAAGTATCTCCAGCACGTCGTCGATCGACAGCATCTCGCCGCGCGAGGCGCGCGCCGCGTCATAGCGCGTGACCAGCACGTGCTTCTGGATTAGCTCGCCCTGCTCGGCCTTCATCGTGCGGGCGTCGAGCAGGCCGATGATCCGGTCGGAGTCGCGCACCGAGCTCACTTCCGGGTTGGTGACGATGACCGCCTCGTCGGCGAAGCGCATGGCAAGCTGAGCGCCGCGCTCGATGCCGGCCGGGCTGTCGCAGAAGACATAGTCGAACACCGAGCGCAGCCGGGCGATGACTTCGGCCACACCCTCCTCGGTCAGCGCGTCCTTGTCGCGCGTCTGCGAGGCCGGCAGCAGATAGAGCGTCTCCAGCCGCTTGTCGCGGATCAGCGCCTGCGACAGTTTTGCGGTGCCCTGGATAACGTTGACGAGGTCGAACACCACGCGGCGCTCGGCGCCCATGATGAGGTCGAGATTGCGCAGGCCGACGTCGAAATCGACCAGCGCAACCTTCTTGCCGGTCTTGGCCACGGCAGCGCCGAGCGCGGCCGTCGAGGTTGTCTTGCCGACGCCCCCCTTGCCTGAGGTGACCACGACTACCTTGCCCATATATCCAGCCTCCGTTGGCGATTTTTATTCTCTGGCCGTGCCGGGCACGGCGGACTCATGAAGGACAATGGCACTCGAAACCGGTCCGAAGCTTGCGGCCAAAGACTCAGCCGAGCGGCACCACGCACAGCGCATCGTTTTCGAGGAAGGCCTGCACCGCCTTGCCGCGCGAAACGCCTTCCATCTCCTCGGCCGTGGTGTACCAGCCGTCGACGGCGAGCAGCTCGGCCTCATTCTTGCGGCAGAAGATGCGCGCCGATGTGTTGCCTTCCGAGCCGGCGATCGCCCGGCCGCGCAGCGTGCCGTAGACATGGATCGAGCCGCCGGCGACGATTTCCGAGCCGGACGCGACCGAGCCCAGCACGATGACGTCGCCATGCGGATGAAAGACCGACTGCCCCGAGCGGATCGGCGCCTTGATCATCAGCGTGCCGGCGGAAGGCTCGTGCCGTGCCGGTACAGCACCCTGCCCCGACCCGGCCGGTTCCGACTTGGCTGCTTCGGCGGCTCGCGCGTTCTGCGCATCGAGCTTCGCCAGTTCATCCTGCGGCGCCCTCATTTGCCCCGGCTGCACGTCCTCGACCGTAGCCGTCTCGACCGTGATCTCTTCCGCCTTCGCCTTGCGCGCGGCCCTGCCCAGCAACCCCTCGGCGGTCGCCTCCTTGGCGCCGGCGAGCAGCGGCGGCAAATCGGGGCCGAGCTCGGCGCCCTCGAGCTCGATCGCATAGACGCGGATGCCGCGCCGGGCGAGCGTGCCGACAAGTGCAGCGATCTCCTCCGGGCCCGGCTTCAAAGTGTTGAGATCCAGCACTACCGGGCGGCCGTTGAAATAGCCCGGCGAGTTGCCGATCCAGTGATCGAGCCCCTCCAGCCACTCGTCGATCGGCGCCTCCGGCGTCAGCGTGAAAGCGACGAAGGAGCGGGCGCGGAAGCGGATGGATTTGTTGTGCAAAGGGGCGGCGAAGGTCACGGCCAGACGAATCCTTACTCAATGGTTAAAGGGTGCCGGGCGAATGGTTAACAAAAGGTTAATTTTGCGGGTGGCGGCCGCTGAGGAACTGGCGCGGCTAAGTTTTGTGGCGGGGTGGTCACAGTGCCTGCCCCCGTGTCTAACCAGCACACAATTCGACACGAGGCGTGAGCTGGTAGGAGATGCTCAGCGGGGCTAGCGGGCCAACAATCTGCTCGGCATTTCGGAGCTTGTCGGCGGCGGATGAATATCTGTATTTCGGCGCTTTCATCGGCGCCGGGCGGAAGCCCGCTATAGGAGTCGGGCGGCTCAGGCGCAATTAGTCGCCCGGAAGCTTTCAGGACAACGGCCTTCGATAATATTATTTCGCATCGCCTTGTCGCCGCTGCGGTTAAGCGCTATGTTTTTCAAATCGAACTTGTTGAACGAACGTTGTTTCTGCGCCTTGGCGCCCTGACGATCTTCCCTCTCAATTTCGAAGACTGCGACGTTTGGCACGCAGCCAGGCGGCGATGATTTGCGTCGATTTGAAAGGAAAATCGTATGACTACTGGAACCGTGAAGTTTTTCAACGCCACGAAAGGCTTCGGCTTCATCGAGCAGGGCAATGGGCAGCCGGACGTGTTCGTCCACATCTCCGCCGTCGAGCGCGCCGGAATGCGCTCGCTAGCGGAGGGCCAGAAGGTGAGCTTCGACATCGTGAAGAACCAGCGGAACGGCAAAAGCTCGGCGGAGAATATCCAGGCGGGCTGATGCCGTGCATCCATGGCCTTTGACCGCGGATGTACCGGCATTGGCCTTGGAGCACTTTGATCTTGCGGATGTCTTCG
Source organism: Mesorhizobium sp. WSM3866 (assembly GCF_002294795.1). Classification (NCBI taxonomy): domain Bacteria; kingdom Pseudomonadati; phylum Pseudomonadota; class Alphaproteobacteria; order Hyphomicrobiales; family Phyllobacteriaceae; genus Mesorhizobium; species Mesorhizobium sp. WSM3866. Next base: position 240,897 of record NZ_NSGC01000008.1, read on the forward strand.
TCCCGAAACCGGCTCCCGATTTCGGGCAACATGTTTTGGGGTTTTACGCATGTCTTCCCCTAACCGGTTTCCGATTTCGGGAGATATGCTTTGAAGGTCGGGCTTGCCCGGCCTTCTTCATTTCAAATTGCGAGGTAGACCATGGCCGAAACCAGTGTGTTCAAGCCGAAGGGCGACGCCAAGAGCGAAGCCACCACGAAGACGGCGCGCACGATAATCGAGGGCGAAGCGGCAGCGCGGCAGGCAAAGACGGAACGGCTCCGCGCGGCCAGGCTCGCCCGCGGGCCGGTTGAAGCGGAGCCAAAGAAGAAGCCGGCAAGGCGAAAATAGCGACAGAGGTCTCCGGGGAAGTCCCACTTCTCCCGACGCGATTCGGCTCGAGTTCTCGCGGCTGGGGATCGCCGATCCAATGCCCTCCAGCCGAACTATCCCAAAGGCCGGATGGCCGGGCCGTTGAGGACAGCTCCGTCCGGCGCGAATTGCGAGCCGTGGCAGGGGCAATCCCAGCATTGCTCGGTCGAATTCCAGTGCACGATGCAGCCGAGATGCGTGCAACTGGCCGAATGCCGGTGCAGCTTGCCGTCGCGATCGCGGCACACGGCGAACTTGCTCAAGCCGTCCTGAAGTATGCCGCCTTCGCCGGGCTCGAGGGCGTCGGCCGACTTGACCTCACCGGGCAGCAAATAGCCGGCAAGGTTCTTCACCGTCGTAAGGTTCTCATTGACGTAATGCGCGAGCGCGGCGGGCGGCGTCCGGTCGGGGGCGTAGACGGCTTCCCAGGAGTTCGATCCGCCCACGATCAGATCGCGGATGAGCAGTCCGGCCAAGGCGCCATGCGTCATGCCCTGGCCGGAGTCGCCGGTGGCGATGAAGACGTTGCCGTTGCCGGGGCTGCGGCCGATGAAGCCGCAATAGTCGATCGTTTCGAGGACCTGGCCGGACCATCGCGCTCGTTCTCCGCCAAGACCGGGCACCAATGCCCTGATCCAGGCTTCGAGCGCGACAAAGCGCGCCGCGCCGTCATCCGCTTCGCCCGATTTGTGATCGCGGCCGCCGGCTATGAGACAGTCCGTCTTGCCGGGGCCGGGATTGAGGCGGACATAATAATAGGGATCGTCCATATCCCAGTAGAGCGCATCCGGGAGGGTTCCCCTGGCAATGTCGAAAGCCATTGCATAGGTGCGGTAAGGCGCCATCTTGCTGTGGATCTTGACCCAGGTGTTGATCGGGGAATTGGTGGCAAACACTGCGTTCGAAGCCGTTACGGTGGAGCCGCCGTCGCATTTCAGGCGAACCTTGTCCCCCTCCTCGATTTCGGTGACGGCGCTGTCAGCGAATGCCTTGCCGCCTCGTTTCTCGAAATCGGCCAGCAGCGCGCGCAAATATTTCAGCGGGTGGAAGGTCGCCTGGTCTGGATAGCGCAGGATGGGCGCCGATTCATGGCCCTTGAGCGGCACACCCTTGCCATGCTCAGCTTCGGCGCCGATCTTTGCCGCAGCCGCATACTCCTTGTTGCATTCTCTGGCGGCCTCTTTCTCGTCCATCCATGCGGCCGGGAACAGGAAGCCGTCCAGCCGGCGGAAATCGCAGTCGATCTCCAGCGTGGCGACATGGCGTTCGATGCGGTCGACGGCGGCCTGCTGGCTTTCCTGGAATCCGCGCGCCAGAGCCTCGCCGCGCATGTCGATCAGCGCGCTCAAGCCGTCGTCGCAGATGGGTGCCAGATGGGCGGTCGTGCGCGATGTCATGCCGCCGAGCAAGGGGCCGCGATCCACGAGCACCACCCTGCGTCCCGCCAAGGCCAGTTCGTAGGCGATGGAAACGCCGGCGATGCCGGCGCCGATGACGGCTACGTCACAATGCTCATCCTGCTCGACGCGAGGCGCGTTGGGCAAGCTGGTGTCGAGTGTCCAAAAAGATCTGGTCGCTTCGCTGCTGACGTTCATTGCCTGCCTCGTCGAAACGAAATCAGATGCCCGCGCCGAATGCTGCTCGGCGCGGGTTGCAGATCATCGTGACCGGCTCCACCCTAACGGCTAGGTGCTCTTGAGCGTTCCGTTCATCCCGTTCGGGTAAAAGCCGCCCTTGCTCACACCCGACTGATCGGTCAGATAGACGATGCGCAGCACCTCCTGCGGCGTCCTTGTGAAGGCAATCGCATCCGGCGTCGAAGGAACGACGTTGGCCTTGCCGTCGACCTGAATGCCCTGGTCTTTGTCCTCGTTCCCATCGATCTTGTCGCGTGCGTCGGAAACCGCATTCGCGGCCTTCCAGGCCTTTTCGCCCATGCGATAGAGCGACGACCGCGCCATTCCCATGTGATAGGCCTCGACCGCGAGAATTCCAGCCGCGGCAGCGAGGAATTCCTTGTTCTTCAGGACAGTCGCCGCACCGGCGTAGGCCGTCACACCGACGTCCTCGAACAGCATACCGCCGAGCACGAAATTCATCTGATTGCCAAACGCATCGAAATCGTCGCCGAGGCCGGCCGCCTTGGCGACCGCGGCAAAGCCGGCATCGAAATCGATCGCCGGCCGGTCCACCGCGTTCGACGCCAGCGTCTTGCGATAGAACCTGACATGGGCAAGTTCGTTTTCCGCGACCTCGCGCATGAATTCACCGAGCGCGGGCGTATCGAAGGCAACCTTTTTGCCGCCGACGACGTCGCCGGGTTTGGAACCGATGTCCGAGTCCTCGATGCCCTTTCCCGTGGTGCCGCGGAGGTAATATTCGGCCTCCATATATTCCAGGTTGAGCGCGAAGCGAAAAATGTCTTCGTCTTTTATGTCGTCCTGCGCGGCAGCAGACGAAGTCGAAGCAACGCCGGCCGCTGAAGCAAGGGTCGCTCCAAGACCGATTTGCAGTGCCCGGCGGCGACAAACATGAAGTGAAGGCGTGACAGCGGTCATAGCTTCCTCCCGAAGCCCGCCTGTCAACCGGTTTGGCCTCAATGAGCGGGCCAGCCGCCAAACTTCGCAGAAGGCAGAATGTTCCTGAAAGCAGCCGATATGGCTTTGTCTCGGCGAAGTCTGTGCGACCGTAAAACGGGCCGGTCGCGGTTTTGCGCAGCCAATGGCTCGAGCCCTGTCGCCCAGGTCGGCGCCGGGCTTGCAGGCAGGGCGGCGACGGGCGCCTCGCCGCGACCTCCGGGCCATGAACAAGGCCCAGGAGATCGCCTGCCGCGCTCGGCTTCGCGCTCCAGCCTGACGAGAGCTCAAGCCGCCAGCTCCACCTCACGGGCTGCGACGATCATGACGCCGGCGAGCAGGCCGTAGGCGGCTTGCCAGGCCTCGCGGACCTGAGGCGTGAAGGCCTCGCCCAGGCCCGCCTCCAGCGTCTCGATCAGCGCGTGGCCGACGATCGGATAATGATGCTCCTCGACGCCATAGCCGACATGGCGCCTGGCGAGATCCTGCACGGCGGGCAGGATGGTCTCGGCGCGGGAAAGGCCATGCACGACGAAGCCCAGCGCCGCCATCAGCTTGGCGCCCTGCCTGCTCATGTCCGTTGCGCGAAACAGCCCCTTGAGGCTGGCGTCGATGGCAAACAGCTTCTCGTAGAACAAGGCCGCGGCCGCCTCCTTGATCGGCACGACCTCGCGAAAACTGTCCTGCACAAGCCTGATCTGGTCGGGTGTCATCGGCGTGCTCCTCCGCATTTGCTAGGCTGCAAACATCCGGCGCGAGCGTTTCGCTGGCATGCCGGTTGTGGAGCGGGTGTGTTTCAGGCGTGTGTTGGGCGGGTATCGTGTTGCGGAAACTCCACCTCGGCTGCCATCAGCCGCTTCGCCGCATCCGCCGCGGCGCTGCAATAGCTCTGGTCGCCGTGGATCAGGATCATCACCATGGCGCCCTCGATCAGCAGGAATAGCTCGCGGGCCCGCTCCTTCGGCGACGGCACCTTCGCTTCGGCGAGCAGCATTTCCAGATGACGCTCCATCAGCGCCTTGTGCTGGCGCGCGATCACGCGCGCGGGGTGGCCGGACAGGTCGGCAAGCTCGATCGCCAGCCGGGTGAAGCCGGAGCCCGCCCAGCGCGGCTTGGACGACCACTTGACCAGCCCCTCGAAAAGCTTGTCGATCAGCACGTCCGCGCCGCCCGAAAACTCGATGCCGTAATTCTGGAAGTCGGCGAATGTACGCTCATGCTGCGAAGCGAGCACGGCGGTCAAGAGCGCGTCCTTGCTGTCGAAATGATAGTAGAGCGTGCGCTTGGTGACGCCGGCGGCATCGGCGATCTCGTCCATGCCAACGCGGAAAAAGCCCCGGCGGCGAAACAGCTTGTAAGCCGCCTGGAGGATCTCGGGCCTGGTCTCGTCGGACGCTCTGGGCATGGGGCGCGCTGCCGTTGCCGTAAGTATACTCGCTAGTGAATTTACATCAGCGGCCACGCGACCTTCAATAATCAGCATTCGCTAATATTTTATGGGAGGACGACGATGGAACGAGCAGTCCCCACGCCACTCGATGTTCCGACGGGCATCGTGACTTTGCCCGACGAGATCAGGGCAACATCGGCGGCGCCGCAACTGCTCAAGGGCATGACCTGCATCGAGGACCTGCGCCGGGCCGCGAGCCGCCGCGTGCCGCGCGTCTTCTTCGACTATGCGGAGTCCGGCTCCTATGCCGAGCAGACGCTGCGCGCCAACCGCGCCGACCTGGAGCGCATCACGCTCAAGCAGCGCGTCCTGGTCGATGTCGAGCAGCGCGACACGGCAACCACGATCCTCGGTGAGAAGGTGTCGCTGCCGATAGCCCTTGCACCGATCGGCCTCGGCGGCATGCAATGGGCCGATGGCGAGATCCTCGCCTGCCGGGCGGCAAAAGCCGCGGGCATTCCCTATACGATGAGCACGATGTCGATCTGCTCGATCGAAGATGTGGCGCAAGCTGTCGGCAAGCCATTCTGGTTCCAGCTCTATGTGATGAAGGATCGCGGCTTCGTGCGCTCGCTCATCGAACGCGCCGACGCCGCGCGCTGCAGCGCGCTGGTACTCACGGTCGACCTGCAAGTGCTGGGCCAGCGCCACGCCGATGTCAGGAACGGGCTTTCGGTGCCGCCGGCGCTCAAACTTCGCACGATCGTCGACATCGCCAGCCGCCCGGCCTGGGCGGCCCGCATGCTTTCGGCCAAACGCTGGACCTTCGGCAACCTCGCCGGCCATGTGAAGGGCGAGGACAGCATCAAGGCGGTGGCGGATTGGGTGGCGCATCAGTTCGACGCGACGCTGAGTTGGAGCGATGTCGACTGGATCAGGAGCATCTGGCCGGGCAAGCTGATCCTCAAGGGCATCCTCAATGTCGACGACGCGCGCAGCGCCAGCAGGGCCGGCGCCGACGCCATTGTGGTGTCCAACCATGGCGGCCGGCAGCTTGACGGCGCGCCGTCAACCATCTCGATGCTGCCGAGGATAGCGGACCGCGGTGGGCTCCGATGTCGAGATGCTGTTCGACGGCGGCGTGCGCTCAGGCCAGGATCTGATGCGGGCGCTGGCTCTCGGTGCCCGAGCCTGCCTGGTCGGACGCGCCTATATCTACGGCCTCGGCGCCGGCGGCGAGGCGGGCGTGGCGACGGCAATCGACATTCTGCGCAAGGAGTTGTCCGTCACCATGGCGCTGACCGGGACAACGAGCGTCGCGGAGATTGATGGCCGAGTGCTGAATTGAGCCGATCATCTCCCGTTCGCGGCGGGAAGGTGCCGAAGGGCGGCGCTAACATTAGCCATTCGATATGCACCCCCCGCTGGTCTACCGACCATCTCCCCCCAAGGGGCGCCTTCAGGAGCCCAGCGTCACTTCGCAGGAACGTGGGCCGCCCTACTCGCACTGCCGGCGCGGGCCGCCGTCATAGGGCTGGTAGGTGTTGTCCTGCGGATCGTAGGAGCGATAGCGGCTGAAGCAGGAGTCGATATGGTCTCCCGACATTTGCGGGCCCAACAGCCGATCCCTGGAAGGCTGGTCCTCCGGCAAAATCTCTTCCGGCGGGCCGCCATAAGTCGTCGCGTAGCCGTCCCGTGTCGTGGCGTAGCCTTCCACCTCGGCCTGGTCGTCAGTCACCTCGCCTTGATTGTTCATCCAGGGCTGATCGGGTTGGCGCCCGTCGGTCGAGGCTGTGCGATCGCCGCCCGGATCGAAATAGGGCGAGATGCAGGGGCGAATCTCCCCGCTGTAGGAGCGGTAGCTGTTTTCTTGCGGGCGGTAGCTGCGATAGCGGTTGGCGCACCATTCGAGATGCGCGGCGGGCAATTGTACCTGCTGGGCCGGCGCCTGCTGCGAAGGCTGTTCAGCCGCATCGGCCTGGCCCGTCTGTGAACCATTGGGCGGAGAGACCTCGGGCAAGGGCTGCAACTGCCGCGGCGCGGCGGCTTGCGGCGTTGGGAGAGCTGCGGTGGTCTGCGTGGCCGTATCCGCCGCTTTGGCCCCCTCGTCCGCCTTAACGGACGCATCGGCGGCCTGCTGGGCCGGGATGCGCTCGAGATCCTGCTTCGCCGGATCGACGGGCCTGGCGTCCTTGGTCCAGAGCTCCGAAACGCCGATCGCCGGCGTTGCCTGGCGCACCGGCTTGGCGGCCAGCAGCCAAGTGGCGAAGGCGAGCCCTGAGGCAAACACGGCCAGGGTCAGCACGAAGCCGCCGACGATTCCCAACAATGCCTTCACGCTGCTCTCCTTCGACCCCCCGCTATACAATGCGGGGGGCGGGATGGGAGTTCCTCTGCCGCCTCTCGAGATGAGGAACTAGGCGACCACCTCGCCATACTCCCTCACCTTCCCGTCCTGCCCGCGAATCCGCCATGTCTCGCTGTCCCGGCCCTCGATGTGGCTGGGGCCGAGCGGCACCTTGCCGCCGCCATCGGGCAAATCGATGACATAAGTCGGGTTGCAGATGCCGGAGAGGCGCTGGCGCAGTTCCGCGGCCAGCGCCTGGCCCTCGGCAATCGTGGTGCGGCGGTGCGCCATGCCCGGCGCCAGATCACCATGGTGAAGATAGTAAGGTTTTACGCCCAGCCGATAGATCAGCTCGCGGCAGAGCTCTTCCAGCACCTCGACCTTGTCGTTGACGCCCTTCAAGAGAACGCTCTGGTTAAGCAGAACAAAACCCGCCTGACGCATGGTCCGGCAAGCCGTTTCGGTGGCCGGCGTAATCTCGCGCGGGTGGTTGAAGTGGGTGACGACCGTCACCATTAGTCTTCCCTGCAGGGATGCCGTCAGGCCGGGCGTGATGCGCGACGGCAGCGCCACGGGCACGCGGGTGTGGATGCGCAAGAGCCGCACATGCGGGATGGCCTCGATGCGGGCGCGGATTTCGGCGAGCGCCTTGTCGGGCAGCGACAGCGGATCGCCGCCGGTCAGGATCACCTCGCGGATCTCGCTATGTTGGGCGATGTAAGCGAGGGCTGGCTCCAGCGCCTCGCGCGTATAGCCGCGGCCGATCGAAGTCAGCGCCTCCTTGCGAAAACAAAAGCGGCAATAGACCGCGCATTGATAGGTCGGAAACAAGAGCACGCGGTCGGCATGGCGATGCGTCAGCCTGGGCACCGGGCTGAAGGCGTGATCGCCGATCGGATCGCCGAGCTCGCCCTCGGCAGTGATCAACTCGTCCGGCGACGGGATCACCTGCGCGCGGATCGGATCGTTCGGATCGTTCCAGTCGATCAGGTCGAGATAGGCTTTCGGCACGCGCACCTTGTGGGCGGCGGCGGCTTGCTGCGCAGCGGCGCGCTCGGCCGGTGAGAGCGGCAGGGCTGCGAGGTCGCGCACATGGCGCACGCCGGCACGCACGTCGTCCTGCCAGGCGGCGTCGGGTCCGCGCGCGGCTTCCTTGAGATCGGTATTTGAGGTCATTGGGGTCTCGGTACGAACTTGCGCGGGATATCGGCCGGATGGATGGCCGGGTCAATCGTTTTGGTTGCCGCAGAGCGGTGGAGTGGCGCGCGAGACCGGCCGGGCCTGATGCCCGGCTTGTCTCGTGGCTTTGAGCGCGACGAAATTGGCGCTAATTTGGCGCAGGCTTCGGGGGGCGAGACGAATGGATTTCAGCGCAGGCCATGGCTACCTTCTCATCGGTGGGCTCATCCTGGTCGGCGCCGGGCTGCTGATCATTTCGCTGATCGTCAATCTGCGCGTGGCGCACAGCGTGCGCGACGAACTGCGCCATCGCGAAAAGCTGCTGGAATATTATCGCAACATCTTTTCGCAGCTAGGCGTGATCCTGATCGGCATCGGCGTTTCGCTGTTCATCTTCTTCTTCCAGCAGAACTATCAGGACCAGCGCAAGCGCGAGACCGAGCTGCAGCAGGTTCTCGCCAAGCTGGCGGCGCGCGTTGCCCGCGGCGCCCCCGTCATCGAAACGCTGGGCGAGTTCGACGAGATACTGGATGAGGGCGGCGCCTATGTCGGCCCCGAACACGGCGGAAGCAACGCCGCGATCACCGCCAGGGGAACGGAGCTCGCCAAGCAGGTCGAAAAGATCCTGCTGGTCGAACGTGATGTCGATGTTCGAGACTTCGAAATCCTGAACCTGTCGCGCGACCTCGAAGCCACCTTTGTCGTCAACGAGATCGATCCGACGCTGTGGTTCAACATCGTGCGCGACGAGAACGAGATCAAATACGCGACGACGCAGTTAGCCCTCGACTACAAGGACCTGCATGAGGCGATCGGCGACGAGGCGGTGGAGGCCGCGGTCGCCAAGCCCGACAAGGAACCGAAGATCAAGCACGAGGTGCTCGACATCCTCTATGACGCCGACCTGCTGCGCCAGCGCAGCAGGCGGTTTCTCGCCCGCGCCTGCTGGCTCTTCAGCAAGGGCAAGAGTTTCGTCGCCCTTGCACCGGTTGATGCGATCGAGACCGACACCAAATCGCAGCAGGAATGGATCGACCGCGCGAAATCGGTGCTGACGCAGACAAAGACGGGCAGCGGCGACTGCTTCAAGCTGCTCCGCTACGGGCAGGCATCCTGAGCCCGCTGGTCTTTGTTTTGATGCTGTCGTTCACCCAGAATCGCCGCACGGCTCTGGGTGAAGCGATCAGTCTCCCACCCGCTGCAGCCTGCCCAGATGATTGTCGTCGAGGAACTCGATCGTCATCGCCGAGGCCTTGCCGTCGGGGCCGACGACGAAGCTCACGCCCGCCGGCCGGTCCGGCGTCTCGGCGTCGGGATGGGTCAGGAACAGATCGGCGTCGAAATGCGTCAGCGAATAGGACCGCGCTCCGGCCGGTCCGACCTCGAGCACAAGGCCGTCGCCCGCGCTCGACACGGTCACGCCGCCGATGAAGTCATTGCCGTAGCGGCCGGAATAGGCGCTGGCCGGCCGGGCCGGCCTTGGCGGAGACGGAGGCGCGGCATATTCGGCCTTGGCCGCGGCGATCGCCGGACCCAGCATCCCGGCATAGATTCCGTCCCAGGCCTCGACCCAGTCCTTTTCGACTTTTCCGTCGAAGACCAGATCGGCAAAGCTGTCGGACAACCCTTCCGGGACACCGGTCGGGAAGGCGTTCGCAAGGATAACGATGCCAAGCTTCTCCTGCGGAAACAGCGTCGCCACCGTACGCGCACCGACGCTGAAGGCGCCTGCATGGCCCCAGCTCAGGCCGTGCCGGCCGAAATCAATATTCCAGCCGAGGCCATAGAAAGACTCGCCTCCGGTTACGGGATTGCGGCCGAGCGCCATCTGAGGCAGATGCGTCTGTCGCAGCGCATCGGAAGCAATCAGCGTCCGGCCGGCATAAACCCCGTCGCCGAGCACCAGGCGCATCCATTGCATGAGATCGCGCGCGCTGGAATTCACGCCGCCCGCCGGTGCCTGAGGATCGACATTGCGCTTGACCTTTGCGGCCCAGACGCCGTCGATCTTGACATGCAGCGCGGCGCGATTGGCGCGGCTGATGAAGTCCGCGTGACGGGAGCTGGTCGCGGCCATTCCAAGCGGGCGGTAGAGCTTTTCCTCCGCGACCGTCTCCCAGGGCTTGCCTGTCGGCTTCGCGGCCGCCACGGCACCCTCGGTCAGCCCGAAATTGCTGTAGGAATAGCCGGCGCGAAAGCTCGACGATGGCGACACAAAGCGGAGGCGGCGAAGGATTTCGGCGCGGTCGTAGCCGATGCCCTCAAGGTCGTCTCCGGCAGTGCCGGGAAGGCCGCTGCGATGCGTGAAAAGATCGCGGATGGTGACTTCGCCGGTGGGATAGGGATCGGCAAGGCGGAAGGCCGGATCGAGATCGGCGATCTTCGAATCCCACGATACCACCCCGTCGCTGACCAGCGCGGCCACGACGGTAGCCGAGATCGGCTTCGAAAGGGAGGCGATCTGGAACACCGTGTCGGCGTCGACCGGCTCCGGTCTGCCGGCTTCGCGATGCCCGAAACCCTTGAGGAAGATCACCTTGTCGTCATGCACGACGCCGATGGCAAGGCCGGGGACGGCACCATCGGCGACGGCGGCTTGCGCCAGCGCTTCGAGCTTCGGCAAGGCGGCGGCGATGCGCGCGGGCGTGACGGGATCGGCCGATGCCGCGTGCGGCCAAAGCGCCAGTCCGGCGATGAAGGCCAAAACCGTCAAATGACAGAGATCCCGACCTAGCCGCATCGCGCGCTCCCTTCCCTGCATTCACCCTAAGATTGTACAGGCCGGCACCGGCCTGGCCAAGCCCTGCGCCGCCCTGATCATCCTCCCAATCGACTGGTGTGGCGCCGGGTGCGTCCCTCACCTCTGGGCCTGCGCCCGCCTTAGAAGATCCGGCCGTCCCCGACATCATGGCTGTGCTCTGGACACGAAAGCTTGCGTTCCTTCGCGCCCCCCTCTGTCCTGCCGGACATCTCTCCCACTTGGGGGGAGATCAGATGTGGCGCCGGCTTTCGCCAATCATCGCGGAAGGCCGGATATTAAATTCGGGTTCTCCCCGGGATTCCGCCACGCAAAAGCCGCCAAGTCAGGCGAAGGCCACAAGGGCTTTGGTTTGAATTGGGGTTATAGAATGCGGCTGGTCTGGGCGTTTTTGTTCGCGCTGGCGAGCGGCGTGGTTTTCGCGGCATCGCCGGAGGACGACTATATCGCCGCGCGCGACAAGGCGATTTCCGACATCGCGGCGCAGGAGAGCTCGAACGCGGAAGTGGAGGCGCTCGATGGCGCCAACACCAAGGCGCTGGCCGATCTGGAAAAGCGTCTTTCCGCCATTCTCGGCCCGCTTGCGGTCAAGGATTTTCCGGCAACCGGCACGATCAATCTGCAGAGCCTGAGCGCCTCCGATATTGGCTTCGGCATGCTGGACGGGCTGCGCTACGCCAAGAGCGATGCCGGCCCGAGCATCGTCGCGACGACCCGCGGGTTGGTCGAGCGCTGGCTGCGGTCCAAGGCTGACGAGGACGATGAAGGCCTCCGGCTGCCCGCCGGCATCGACGAGGCGCTCAAGCTAGACTCCTTCTATACGCAGGCGATCGGCAGCGACGCCGCATTCGTGAAGACGCTCGACTTTTCACTGAAGAAGCCCGAAGGCGCCGGTATCGCCGTCGCGCGGCTCGGCGGCTGGACGCAGGATGTCGGACCGATCTACGACCAGCAGGTCGTCGTCGCGGTCGTCAAGGGCGACCGCGTCCTGATCGCCGAGGCGCCCGCGTCACCGCCCGTGCCGAAGATCGCGGCCTGCGAGGCGCTTTGGACCGCGGCCGACGCGGCTGCCCAGAAATTTCAGCAGGCCTATCAGAACTCGGACCTGAAGGACCAGCAGGCCTATGATTCCGCCAACGCCGCCTGGGAAAAAGGCGACGGCGATTATCGCGCCTGCATGGGCGAGCGCCTGCCGGGCGATCCGGGCTTCCCGGCACTGCTTGCCGAGGCCCAGCAGCTTGCTGACCGGATGACCGGCAAGTAGGCCCAGAGCGATGAAGCGCTGAGCTGGCTAGACACCCTTCCTCAGCTCGCGGCAGCTCTCATGTTGCGCCGGCGCCTGGCGGTGGGTCGCGCCGGCTCCACGATATGCCCGTTGGTGACATGCCCGTTCGTCACGGGCACAACATCCTGCCGGGCCCGGGCGTCCGTCACCCTGTGCAGCCGCTCGTAAGGCAGCAGCTCCTTGATGCGGGCATTCAGCGTCTCGACCTCGGCGCGCAGGTCCTCGCATTCCTGTTTCTGGATATCGAGCTGGATCTGCTCCGACGCCTGCTGCAGCGATAGCTGCGAGAGGTTGGTACTGATCACCGACAAATTCTTCTTGTCCAATTCGCTCTCGTTCCTGAGAACGGCAAGCTTCTCTTCCGCGATCTGCCGCTCGGTCACGGCGTCATTCAACTGCGCCCTCAGTCCTGTCGCCTCGGCGACCGCCTCGGTCTTGTCGATGGAGGCCTGCTCCAGCCGCGATTGCAGCTCCTGGATTTCGGAGCGCAAGCCGCGCAGCTCCGCCCGGCTCCGCGCAAGCTCCGCCGCGCCATCGCTTTCGGCAATGCGGGCGGCTTCGGCTGTCTCGGCAAGCTTGGCCTGCGTCGTCTCCAACGATTTCTGCAGCCGGGCCTCCTCCTTCTCGTGGCTACCGAGCTGGGCCATAAGTTCGGCAATGCGCGTGGCTTCGTTGGCGTGGGTCGCCGCGAACTCGTCGAATTTGTGCCGGGCCTCGGCCTCGCGCTTTTGCGCCTGCTCCAGCTCGATCGAAAGCCCGACCTGCTTCTCGCGCAGCAGCTTGTTCTCGACAGCGCGCCTGTCGGCTTCGACGGTCTTGGCCGTCAGGGTCTTGACGATCTCACCGAACTCAGCCTCGCGCCTGGCGCTCTCATTGCCCATCTCGACCATTTCGAGCCGCACCGCTGCAAGCGCCTCGCGCAGGGACTCCCTGTCCTGGACGAGACTTGCCTCGCGCTGCTGCCAGGCCTCGGCCGCTCCGTCGCGTTCGCGCTGCTTGCGCGTAGCGTCAAGCAATTGTTCCGACAAGGCCTTGTGTTCGGCGCCCAGAGCGGCGTTCTCCAGCTCCAGCTCATTGGCGCGCAGCGCATCGCGATGCAGGGCGTTCAGGATATCGCGCGTCATGTGGTGCGCTGTGGCGATCTCGGCCAGCCTTGACCCGATCTCCTCCAGATGACCCTGTCCGTCGCGGAAGAGTCCGGAAACGGCTTCCAAGGCGGCCAACCGTGTCTGGGTGTGCGGCGTCAGCCGGGAGGCGGAAGCCTCGGACTGAGTCTCGCCCGGCGGATCCTCCTCGCTTGCCGCCAGGTCGGCGGCAGAATCGTATCCCGGGGGCGTCTCTTCGTCAGCCGAAAGACATTCTTCGAAAGCCTCTGCCAGATCCGACTGGAGCTCTTGAAATTCCTTGTCTACGTCCTCGGCCCGTTTGATCAGGGATTTGAAATTCATAACGGCACACCTCTTACGCTCACACCCGCCGTATTACTTAACGAATTGCTAATCTAGCCCTTAACGTTCCGTACGGGAAGCCTGACCAAAAGAAGGAAGGAATTAAGGTTATCGCGGATTTCCAGAGGCTTGCGCGGTGTTCCGTCAGCGGCATCTGCGCTCAGCGCGGTAAACGGTTAGAATGGCCTGCGTCGACCGCACGTCATCGAGCCGCAAGCGAGCACCTGGCGCCCGCTGCGGGCGGATCACTCGTTGGAAAGGGAGCCGTTCCACGCTCCAGCCAGCACCTACGCCAGCGTTGGCCGTTCCATCTAGCGCCGAGGTTCCGTCATGCCGCAGGGGCCGGACCCGTCGGTCCAACCCCTGCATCCAGGCATCAGCTCTTGATTTCGATACGCTTGGCCTGCGACTGCGCCTTCGCGGTCTTGGGCAGCATTACCGTCAGCACGCCGTTCTTGAAGCGGGCATCGATCTTGTCTTCTTCGATCTCGTAGCCCAGCGGGATTCGACGCTCGAAGCGGCCATAGATGCGCTCGGAGAACTGCCGCTCCTTGTCCTCCGTCTCGGAGCGCTTTTCACCCTTCAGCGTCAGCACGCCATCATCAAGCAGCACCTCGATGTCCTTCTCGTCCAGGCCCGGGACTTCGGCCGCCACCTTGATCTCCTTCTCGTTGTCGGAGATCTCAACGCTCGGCCAGCCGGCACCAAAGGCTGATACGCCGCCTAGGGACGGCAAGCCGGAACCGAAGCCCCGGAAGACGTCGTCGAACAGCCGATTCACCTCGCGATGCAGCGACAGGAAAGGATCGCGTTCGCCGTCGCGGAAGACACTTGGAACCTGGTTACCATTGTTTCGGCCCCAGGGAATCAGATCACGAACACTCATTTTTTCCTCCTTTCTGTTCATCCGGAAGACAAGGCCCACAAGCGCCGGGAACATCAGCCGGCGCTTGGCGCAAAGCGCGGCGAGAAGGCTCAGGCCGCCTTGTTGTCGGCCTCGATTTTCTTTGTCGCGGCCTTTGGCGATGATTTGTCCGCCGTGATCTCGATCCGGCGCGGCTTCATTTCTTCCGGGATCTCGCGTTTGAGGTCGATTGTCAGCAGGCCGTTGACGAGGCTCGCATCGACGACCTTGACGTGATCGGCAAGCTCGAAACGACGCTGGAATGCGCGGCCGGCAATGCCGCGATGCAGGTACTCGCCGTTGTCCTCGCCTGCCTTTTGGCCAGAAACCATCAGCATGTTCTGCTCCTGGGTAATGGCCAGTTCGTCCTGGCTGAAGCCTGCCAGGGCCATGGTGATGCGGTAGTCGTCCTCGCCGCTCTTGGCGATATCGTAGGGCGGCCAGTTGTCAGCGGTTTCGATGCGGCTTGCGGTCTCGAGCGCGTTCAGCATTCGATCGAAGCCGATGCTCGACCGGAACAGGGGAGAAAAGTCGAAACTGGTTCTCATAGCTACATCCTCCATTGAGCAACATAGATACGAGGAGCGCCAAGGCAGCGGCGCTCCTTGACCTTGCCGGCCACATCAGGCGCCGGCAGGTTCGATTTGGGAATTGATTCCTTTGCCGTCAAGAGGTCCGGGGCGCGCCCGTCAAAGCTGCATAATTACCTTTGTTTTCACGGCGCTAGCACTCGGCTGTTGCGAGTGCCAAAAAATTTCTTGCGGCCTCTTGAAACCGGCGCGTGCAAAACCAAATCCACATGCGCGAGGCCGAAAGGATCGCGAGCCCCGCTCCGGTCCTTCCGGTCCGGAGTGGAGGAACCTCTCAAAATCTGTTTGTCCCGAAGGAGAACGATATGAAGTTCCATCCATTGCATGACCGCGTTCTGGTCCGCCGCGTCGAGGCCGAGGAGAAGACGGCCGGCGGCAT
Source organism: Mesorhizobium sp. WSM3866 (assembly GCF_002294795.1). Classification (NCBI taxonomy): domain Bacteria; kingdom Pseudomonadati; phylum Pseudomonadota; class Alphaproteobacteria; order Hyphomicrobiales; family Phyllobacteriaceae; genus Mesorhizobium; species Mesorhizobium sp. WSM3866. The sequence goes on from NZ_NSGC01000008.1 coordinate 256,104, forward strand.
CATCATCCCGGACACGGCGAAGGAGAAGCCGCAGGAAGGCGAGATTATCGCCGTCGGTTCCGGCGCGCGCGACGAGAGCGGCAAGCTCATTTCCCTCGACGTCAAAGTCGGCGACCGCATCCTGTTCGGCAAGTGGTCCGGCACCGAGATCAAGCTCAACGGTGAAGACCTGCTCATTATGAAGGAAAGCGACGTGATGGGTGTGGTCGAGCAGACATCGGCGTTGGGAAAAGCGGCTTGAACCGGCCCAACCCGATCGGTCAATGAAAGGTGCCTGCTGAAGGAGTGTTCCAATGGCTGCCAAGGAAGTGAAATTCCATTCCGACGCCCGCGACCGCATGTTGCGCGGCGTCAACATCCTCGCCGACGCGGTGAAGGTCACCCTCGGCCCTAAGGGCCGCAATGTCGTCATCGACAAGTCGTTCGGCGCTCCGCGCATCACCAAGGACGGCGTCACTGTCGCCAAGGAGATCGAGCTCGAGGACAAGTTCGAGAACATGGGCGCGCAGATGGTGCGCGAGGTCGCCTCGAAAACCAGCGATATCGCCGGCGACGGCACGACCACCGCGACCGTTCTCGCCCAGGCCATCGTCAGGGAAGGTGCCAAGGCCGTTGCCGCCGGCATGAATCCCATGGATCTGAAGCGCGGCATCGACAAAGCCGTCGAGGCTATTGTTCAGGAGTTGAAGACCAACGCCCGCAAGGTGACCAGAAATGACGAGATCGCCCAGGTCGGCACGATTTCGGCCAATGGTGATGCCGAGATCGGCCGTTTCCTTGCTGAGGCGATGCAGAAGGTCGGCAACGAGGGCGTCATCACCGTCGAGGAAGCCAAGACCGCCGACACCGAGCTGGAAGTGGTCGAAGGCATGCAGTTCGATCGCGGTTATCTCTCGCCTTACTTCATCACCAATCAGGATAAGATGCGCGTCGAGCTCGAAGAGCCCTATGTGCTGATCCACGAGAAGAAGCTTTCCAACCTGCAGGCGCTGCTGCCGGTTCTGGAGGCGGTGGTTCAGTCGGCGAAGCCCCTGCTCATCATCGCGGAGGATGTCGAGGGCGAGGCGCTCGCGACGCTGGTGGTCAACAAGCTGCGCGGCGGCCTGAAGGTTGCGGCCGTCAAGGCTCCGGGCTTCGGCGACCGCCGCAAGGCCATGCTGGAGGACATCGCCATCCTCACCGGCGGCACCGCTATCAGCGAGGATCTCGGCATCAAGCTTGAGAACGTCACGCTGGAGATGCTCGGCCGCACCAAGAAAGTGGTGGTCGAGAAGGAGAACACCACGATCGTCGATGGCGCCGGCAAGAAGGAGGAGATCCAGGGCCGCGTCGCGCAGATCAAGGCGCAAATCGAGGAGACCACCTCGGACTACGATCGCGAGAAGCTGCAGGAGCGTCTGGCCAAGCTCGCCGGCGGCGTGGCTGTGATCCGCGTCGGCGGTTCGACGGAGGTCGAGGTCAGGGAGCGCAAGGACCGCGTCGACGATGCCATGCATGCGACGCGCGCGGCGGTCGAGGAAGGCATTCTTCCGGGCGGCGGCGTGGCGCTGCTCAGGGCCGCCAATGCGCTCGACGCGGTGGCTGCCGACAACCCCGACCAGAGATACGGCGTCGACATCGTGCGGCGCGCCATCGAGGCGCCGGCGCGTCAGATCGCCGAGAACAGCGGGGCGGAAGGCTCGATCATCGTCGGCAAGCTGCGCGAGAAGACCGATTTCGCCTATGGCTGGAACGCCCAGACCGGCGAATATGGCGATCTTTTCAGCCAGGGCGTTATCGATCCGGCCAAGGTCGTGCGCACCGCGCTGCAGGATGCAGCCTCGATCGCCGGCCTGCTCGTCACCACCGAGGCGATGGTCGCCGAGAAGCCGAAGAAGGAAGCGGCACCCGCCATGCCCGCCGGCGCCGGCATGGACTTCTAGGACGCTGGGGAGGCGCGGCGCCGACACAGCCAATCTCCCCCGACAGGGTTCAATTGGGGGAGATTGGTCGGCAGGGCAAAAGGGAGCGCGAGGGAAACGGCACCCTTCTGAATTGACAAGAACCGGAAAAGCGAGAAAGCACTCCGCGACAGATCGGCTGGCGGGACGCGCCCCTTTGTCCTGTCGGACATCTCCCCTCATCGGCGGAGATCGGCAGCTTCGACACGCCGCGCCGCGACGGGCCAGAGTTACTATGTGGGAAGATTCTGAATGACGACGGATACCAAGACGACGGAAACCAGGACATTCGAGGCGGATGTCTCGCGGCTGCTGCACATGATGGTGCATTCGGTCTATTCGGACCGGGACGTCTTCCTGCGCGAGCTGATCTCCAACGGCGCGGACGCGTGCGAGAAGCTGCGCTTCGAAGCGATCACCCGTCCCGAGCTGCTGGGCGAGGACGCAAAGCCGCGCATCACCATTTCGGCCGACCCCGACAACAAGCAGCTTGCCGTCGAGGACAACGGCATCGGCATGGGCCGCGAGGAGATGGCCGAGGCTCTGGGCACCATCGCACGCTCCGGCACCCGTGCCTTCATCGAGCGCGTCGAGGCCGGCAAGGCGACTGAGGACTCGCAACTCATCGGCCAGTTCGGCGTCGGCTTCTACTCCGCTTTCATGGTGGCCGATCATGTCGATGTCATCAGCCGACAGGCCGGCAGCGAGGAAGCCTGGCGCTGGTCTTCCGACGGCAAGGGCACCTACGAGATCGCTCCCGTGCCGCTTGCGGCAGCTCCCAGGCGCGGCACGCGCGTCGTGCTGCATCTGATGGACGATGCGAGTTCCTACACCACGCCTTACCGGCTCGAAGGGCTGGCGAAGTCGCAGTCCGGCCACGTGCCGGTGCCGATCACGCTTGTTGAGAAGCCGGGCGCCGAGCCGCGCGATGTCGCCGACGGCACGGCGCTCTGGGTGAGGCCGAAGAGCGACATAAAGCCCGAGGAATATACCGACTTCTACCGCAGCATCGCCGGCCAGTATGACGAGCCGGCCGCCACCATCCACTTCCGCGCCGAGGGTCGGCACGAATACAGCGCGCTTGCCTTCGTGCCGGGCTCGCGTCCGTTCGATCTCTTCGACCAGGACCGCAAGGGTCGTATGAAGCTCTACGTGCGGCGCGTCTTCATCACCGACGATGCCGACGTGTTGCCGCGCTATCTGCGCTTCGTGCGCGGCCTGGTCGATTCCGCCGATCTGCCGCTCAACGTCTCGCGCGAGATGATCCAGGAAAGCCCGCTGCTCGCCGCGATCCGCAAGGGTGTCACCAACCGCGTCCTCGGCGATCTTGGCAAACTCGCCGATAACGATGCCGAGGCCTACGCCAAGATCTGGGAGAATTTCGGCGTCGTGCTCAAGGAAGGCATCTACGAGGACTACGAGCGGCGCGAGCAGCTGCTGAAGCTCGCCCGCTTCCGCTCGACCGCTTCCGGCGAGACGCTGCGCAGCCTGGCCGATTATGTCGCCGCGATGAAGGAAGGGCAGAAGGCGATCTTCTTCATGGCCGGGGAAGACCGCGCCCGGCTCGAGGTCTCGCCGCAGCTCGAAGGGTTCCGGGCGCGCGGCATCGAAGTGCTGCTTTTGACCGATCCGGTCGACAGTTTCTGGACGACGATGGCGCCGGAATTCGACGGCAAGCCGTTCAAATCGGTGACGCAGGGCGCGGCCGAACTGTCGGAGATCCCGCTGCTCGACACCGCGTCCAAGCCGGATGCCGAAATCTCGTCCGAAATCGCGACCTTCCTGGCCTTCGTGAAGACGGCGCTGGGAGACGAGGTCTCGGACGTGAAGGCCTCCGACCGCCTGACCGAAAGCGCGGTCTGCCTGGTCGCACCGGAGCACGGTCCCGACCGCCAGTTCGAGCGGCTGCTCAACGCCGCCGGCCGCCTCGACAAGGCGGCCAAGCCGATCCTCGAGATCAACCCGCGGCACGAGCGCGTCACGGCGCTGGCGAAGCTCGGCGACGGCGAGCGCGCTTTCAAGGAAGACGCCGCGCATCTGCTTTACGACGAGGCGCGCGTGCTGGACGGCGACAAGCCGGCCGATGCCAGGGCGTTTTCGGCGCGGCTTGCTCGCCTGATCGAGCGCGGTTTGGCGAGGGAGTAGTGGGGGCGTTGGGCGCCTCACGAAGCCCGGATCCTGCCGTGACTTCTCACGAGGAGGCGGCGCAAGGGTGAGATCGGTCGCGATCCTTCGCGCCCCCCTCTGTCCTGCCGACGGGTCAAGGCTTCTCCACGCTACTACGCTCGGAGGTCAGAGCGCCGCCCTACCCCCTCAGCCCCGGTGCCTCTTGCCCCGTCCTGGCGACATATTCCGTATAGCCGCCGCCATAGGTGTGGATGCCATCCGGCGTGAGCTCCAGCACGCGGTTCGATAGTGCGGACAGGAAATGGCGGTCGTGCGAGACGAACAGCATCGTGCCTTCATATTGCGCCAGCGCCTCGATCAGCATCTGCTTGGTCGCCATGTCGAGGTGGTTGGTCGGCTCGTCGAGCACCAGAAGGTTCGGCGGATCGAACAGCATCAGCGCCATGACCAGCCTTGCCTTCTCGCCGCCCGAGAGCACGCGGCACTTCTTCTCGATCTCGTCGCCGGAAAAGCCGAAGCAGCCGGCTAAAGCCCTGAGCGGCGCCTGGCCGGCCTGCGGGAAATTGTCTTCCAGCGTCTGAAACACGGTGCGCTCGCCGTCGAGCAGTTCCATGGCGTGCTGGGCGAAATAGCCCATCTTGACGCTCGGACCGCGCGCCACCGAGCCCTCATCCGGCTCGGAGGCGCCGGCCACGAGCTTCAAAAGCGTCGACTTGCCGGCGCCGTTGACGCCCATCACGCACCAGCGCTCGCGGCGGCGGATCTGGAAGTCGAGGCCGGCATAGATCGAGCGGCTGCCATAGGATTTGTGGATGCCCTTCAGCGTCGCCACGCCCTCGCCGCAGCGCGGCGCAGGCTGGAACTCGAAGGCCACCGTCTGGCGACGCTTGGGCGGCTCGACGCGGTCGATCTTGTCGAGCTTCTTCACCCGGCTCTGCACCTGGGCGGCGTGCGAGGCGCGCGCCTTGAAGCGCTCGATGAAGGCGATCTCCTTGGCAAGCATCGCCTGCTGGCGGTCGAACTGCGCCTGCAGCTGCTTGTCGGCCAGCGCCCGCTGCTCCTGGTAGAATTCGTAATTGCCGGAATAGGAGGTGAGCGCGCCGGCGTCGATCTCGATCACCTTCGAAACGATGCGGTTCATGAACTCGCGGTCATGCGAGGTCATCAGCAGCGCGCCGTCATAGTCCTTGAGGAATTTCTCCAGCCAGATCAGGCTCTCAAGATCGAGATGGTTGCTCGGCTCGTCGAGCAGCATGACGTCGGGCCGCATCAGCAGGATACGGGCGAGCGCGACGCGCATCTTCCAGCCGCCGGAGAGTTTTGCAACGTCGCCGTCCATCATCTCCTGGGAGAAGCCGAGGCCGTCGAGCACCTCGCGGGCGCGGCCGTCGAGCGCATAGCCGTCGAGTTCCTCGAAGCGGTGCTGCAACTCGCCATAGCGCTCGATGATCGCGTCCATCTCGTCGGCGCGGTCGGGATCGCCCATGGCGTGCTCGAGCTCGCGCATCTCAGCTGCGACGGCGCTCACCGGGCCGGCGCCTTCCATCACCTCGGCGACGGCGCTCATCCCCTCCATGTCACCGACATCCTGGCTGAAATAGCCGATGGTAACGCCGCGATCGACTGAGACTTGGCCTTCGTCCGGCTGCTCCTGGCCGATGATCATGCGGAAGAGCGTCGTCTTGCCGGCGCCGTTCGGGCCGACGAGGCCGACCTTCTCGCCCTTCTGCAGGGCGGCCGAGGCTTCGATGAAGACGATCTGACGGCCGTTCTGCTTGCCGATATTTTCGAGACGGATCATGGGGCGGTCCGGGAAACTGCGCTGAGATGGCGGGATTTGCCCGGGGCATACGCGAATGAGGCTGCGGAGGGAAGAGGCAGAAGCGCCGCATCCGCGCGCTCGGCTATTCCTTCGAGGCAGAACCCAGCCGCGGTGAAATTGATTGGCGTCGCCGACCGATCGAGCGCTTAGTGCTGGAGCCAACCACTTGATGGGCTCTGGCAAGGGAGGTCAACCATGGCCATGTACCTGACGCGCTTCAGCTACACGCCCGAGACCTGGGCGCGAATGATCGAAAACCCCGAGGATCGCCGCAAGGCAGCCAGCTCATACATAGAATCGGTCGGCGGAAAGCTGCACGGGTTCTGGTACGCGTTCGGCGAACACGACGGGTGGAACCTGTGGGAGGCGCCGGACAATGTTTCGATGGCGTCCGTCGTGCTCGCCATCGGTGCCGGAGGGGCACTCAGCTCCTGCGAGACCACCGTCCTCCTCAGCGTCGAGGAGACGATGGACGCGCTAAGCAGGGCGAAAGCGATCCGTTATCGGCGGCCTGGAACGTAGAGCCGAGAAAAGCCGCCTCGGAGGGGTGTCACCTCGCGTCGTGGAAGATGATACCGAGCGTATGTCGCCTGCCCGAGCGCAGGCGGCTGACGCCGTGGCGCAGGTTGACGCGATAGTAACCTCGCGTGCCCTCCACGGGCCGGTTGTGCACGGCGAAGATCACCGCGTCGCCGCGCTTGAGCGGCACCACCTCGGCGCGGCTCTGCATGCGCGGGCGCTGCTCGGTCAGCACGAATTCGCCGCCGGTGAAATCCTTGCCGGGTTCGGAGAGCAGGATCGCCACCTGCAGCGGAAAGGCGAGCGCGCCATAGAGATCCTGGTGCAGACAGTTGAAGTCGCCGGGGCCGTATTGCAGCAGAAGCGGCGTCGGCTTGGTTTGGCCCTCGTCGTGGCTACGCTTTAGGAAGGCGGCGTGGTCGGAAGGGTAACGGAGCGCGGCGCCCATCTTCTCGTTCCAGTCATTGGCGACGCCGGCGAGCCATGGATAAAGCGCAGTGCGCAGGCCCTCGATCAGATCAGGCAGCGGATAACGGAAATAGCGGTACTCGCCCCTGCCGAAGCCATGGCGCGCCATCACCACATGGCTGCGGAAATGTTCTTCGTGCGGATAGAGCGCGGCGATTTCGGCGCATTCCTCCGGCGAAAGCAGGCCGGGCACGACAGCGCAGCCCTGGGCGTTGAGCTCGGAGACGAGCGCGCGCCAGTCCTGCGCGGCGACACGGGATTCGGCGGAGCGTCCGGCGCGTTTGGTGTTGAGGGAATGGACAGTCATGAGCGCCTCCTTTGATGCCATCAAAGTGGGGCGGAGGCGAAGCGGCGGCCACCCGATTCCTGCGGAAATGGCGCGACCTTTACGGCGAACCAGCCGCAACGAAGCCCGAGCGGCCCTGCGCGCGGCGGAATGCCTGCTGCAGGCGCGGGTTGAGGCGCACCGCCTCGCGGCCGGCCTGGATGGTCCGCTCGACCTGCTCCGGCGTCAGCCTCAGCCGGGTCGGGATGACGTTCAGCGCGGCTGCCTCGTATGGCGGCAGGTCGGCGAAGGAGACCAGTTCAACCACCATCTGAACGTCGCGGCACTTCCAGCCGGACAGGCCGCCGCGGTAGCGCGCTACCGCCGCCGCCGGCAGGCTGCAGCGATATTTGACCAGCTTTTCGCGCCACAGCCGGAATTCGAGCTTGAGGGAATCGAATTCGTCGCGCACCGAGGACGCGATCGAGGTGCCGGCGGTGGCGTCGATCATGTCGACCAGGCCCGGCCCCTGCTTGACCTTGACCCAGTCGGGTTCTTTCCTGCGGCCCGCATCGGCAACGATCATGATCAGCGTTCGCATCCTCACCGCCGCCTGCGGCGACAACGGGCTGTGCGGACTGACGGCGATGTCGAGCGATTCCGCGAAGCCGACCACCGCGATGTTGTCGGTCAATCCGCCGTCGAGCAGCTTGATGTAGTTGACGCGGTCGTTGTTCTGGTAGGACTCCATGGCGCGAGCCGCGGCCTTGACCCGTTCCGGTGCCTCCGGATCGTTGAGACCGCGTTCGATCCAGTCCGGCTGCTTGTAGTTGCATCTAGTTGTCGGCGTGGTCGTTGAGACGACAACCGGCGCGAACACCGCGGGGAACGCCGCCGAGGCCGCCACCGCATCGGCGATACGAAGCTTGTCGAGATCGCTGCAGATGGCCGCGAAACGGTCGTAGGTGAAGCCGAAGGCCGTGCCGTTGTAGATGTCGGATGCGTGGATCCAGACCAGCGGGGCGCCGGGACGTCTGAAGGCGCTGTAAGTGGCACCGTCGAACAGGTTCCTGTCCAGCCACGCAGCAAAGGTGCTGCGGTCGTTGACGCCGCCTTTCCACAGCCGCGCCAGATTGGCCGGAGCGAGCTTGGCGGTGTGCAGCGAGCTCTCGGCATCGCGCAGCAAGAAGCGCTCGCGAAGCTCGCGGTAACCACGCCCTTTGTAGCCGAGATAGGCCGCCGTCACCGCACCGCCAGAAACGCCGCCCACGACGCGCACCTCGTCGATCAGCGTATGCGCTCGCCCGCCGCTGCCGACCTCGACAGCGTCGAGCGCCTGAAGCACGCCGTAGCTGAAGGCGGTGGCGCGCGTGCCGCCGCCAGAGAAGGACAGCGCGACCACGGTCGACCCGTCGGCGGGAGCATCGGGAATGTAGTCCGGCGAGCCAGGCCCGACTTGCGTCACATGGGTGTTGATGGGCTCGACATCATTGGCGACGCATCCGGCCAGCAGCGCTGCTGCCAACACAAGCAAGCCCACACGCCAACGCATCGAGGTCCCCCCGATCGCTCGTTCCCGGGCTCAGTCTATGCGCAGCAGGCAGAGCAAGGCAACGGCCAGCCCCGGGGTCTTCGCCTCAAGCGTTCCGGCGATAGGCCTCCAGTTCCGGATCGAGATCCACCTTCACTCCATTGGTGAAGACGCAGGTCGCCACCATGATGCCGGCGAAGGCGGCGAGGTCGACGAGCAGCGTTTCGTCGTAGCGCGCCTTCAGCGCGACCCAGGTCTCGTCGGCAACGGAATTGGCGTCGGCGGCGAGCACCGTGCCGAAGGACATCAGCAGCGCTTCGTCCGGGCTGGGTTCGATCGCGTCCGGATCGAGGCCGGAATCGATCAGCGCGCGGCGGAAGAAGGTAACCGGGATCTCGGCGCGCATCGTCTCGGCGATCGCCTTCGAAAACAGCCAGATCGCCCGGTCTTCGAGCGTCGGACGCAGGAGATCGCGCAGCGTGAACCATTCGGCGTAGATGCGGTGCGCGGCCGGGGAGTGAAGCAGGATGCGCTTCATGTTGGTCATGCGGCCGCGCAGCGCAAGCTCCCGGTCATGCTCCGCGCGGATTTCGTCGGAGGCGGTCGCATAGTCGATCGCAGAGAGATGCGCCACGGCCCTCATCCCAGCGTCGCGTGCAGCGCCGGCGCACCGCGCAGCGTGTTGGAGACGGTGCAGATCGTCTCGGCGTCCTCGACGATGCGCTGCTTGGTCGCGGCGTCGAGGTCGCCGGCAATCTCCAACCGGATATTGAACCTTTCCACCCGCGACGGCTCGTCCTTCGCCTTCTCGCCGCCGACATCCGCCCTCACCTCGCCAAGCCGGTCGGCGACGCCGAGGCGGGTGGCGGCGATGCGGGCGCTCAGCACCATGCAGGCGGCCAAGGAGGCATAGAGCAGGTCGAGCGGGTTGAAGCCCGGCGCGCTGACCGCAGTCACCACATCGACCGTGCCGCCGGTCGGCGTCGTTACCGCCGGCAAGCCGCCCGGCGGCAGCACGGCGCAGGCGCCGGTAGCACGGGTTCTGATCTTCAGCTCGCTCATCGAAAGTCCTTCGTCCGGTTTGGAGGCCATTGATAGCGGACGGGAATCTATCTCGGCAACCATCCAGGGCACAGCTGCGGTTTTCTTCGTGCGAGGTGGTCCGTGGAAGGGCTGATCTGCCGCGTTCCGGCTTGGCAATTTGCCTCCGCCAGTCAACAATCCGCGGCACCGCGCTGCTGGGCCAATGGCAAACGGGATTGAGGGTCATGACACCACGGAAATTTGCCACGCTCGCCGCTCTCGCCGTCGCTGTTCTTTGGCCCGCCGCCGGCCAGCCGGCGGGCAGCGTCCATCCTGGCCCGATGTCACGCACGCAAGCCTTCGCACGCGCCGAAGCACTGACGGCGATCGGGCGAAAAATGTTCTTCGACCCATCGCTGTCGGCTTCGGGCAGACAGGCCTGCTCGTCCTGCCACGATCCCAACCACGCCTTCGGTCCGGCCTCCGCCGCGCCGGTCGAGATGGGCGGGCCGAACCTCGACCGGCCCGGCCTGCGCGCCGTGCCGTCGGTGCGCTACCTGCAGGCGGCGCCCGCCTTCACCGAGCATTTCTACGATTCCGAGGACGAGGGCGACGAAAGCGTCGACAATGGCCCGACCGGCGGATTGACTTGGGACGGGCGCGCCGACCACGGCAAGGACCAGGCGAGGATCCCGCTGCTGTCGCCGTTCGAGATGGGCAACAAGGATGAAGCCGCCGTGGTCACCGCCTTGCGCAAAGCGCCCTATGCCGACGCGTTCAAGGCGGCGTTCGGCGCGGATATTTTCGACCATCAGCAGGATGCCTTCGACGCGGCGGTCGAGGCGCTCGGCACCTTCGAGCAGAGCAGCGCCGACTTCTACCCCTATTCCAGCCGCTACGACGCCTTCCTTGCCGGCAAGGCGCAGTTGACCGCGCAGGAGTTGCGCGGCCGTGCGCTGTTCGAGGACGCAAACAAAGGCAATTGCGCGAGCTGCCATCTGAGCGAGCCGGCAAATGACGGCGAGCCGCCGCAATTCACCGATTACGGCCTGATCGCCATCGCCGTGCCGCGCAACCAGGCGATCCCGGCCAACGCCGATCCCAATTATCTCGACCTCGGGCTGTGCGGGCCGCTGCGGGCCGACTTCAAGGGCCGGAGCGAGTATTGCGGCCTGTTCAAGACGCCGACGCTGCGCAATGTCGCGCTGCGCAAAAGCTTCTTCCACAACGGCTATGTCCACTCGCTGCGCGAGGCTGTCGCCTTCTACGCCACTCGCGACACAGATCCGGGGCGCTGGTATCCGAAGAACGCGGATGGCACGGTCGAGAAATTCGACGATCTGCCAAAGGCCTACTGGGGAAACCTCAACACCGACCCGCCCTTCAACGGCAGGAAACCAGGCGAGAAGCCGGCGTTGACCGACGCCGAGATCGACGACATCGTCGCTTTCCTCGGCACGCTGACCGACGCGGACCAGGCCGGGCAGTAGGGCGGCTAAAAGCTCACCGCAGACTTCCCCGGCCAAAATAATCGGTGGACGCGTCTTGTTTGTGTGGCTTCCGTCACAGACCGACAGAAAGCATCTGCTACATTAGCATCTCGTTAGAGCGGGGGCTCAAATGAGATTCGTAGCGGTGCAAGAACCGCCTCATCATAGTTGGGCGGTGTTCGACATTGCCAATGACAAGCCCGCCGAACATGCCGGGCGCGCGCTCATCGGTCTCACGTCGCACGAAGCCCGGCGGTTCGCCGCCGCGGCCAACGATGAAGCGGGGTATCGGGAAACCAACGCGCTGGCGTCGCATCCAGGCGGATAAGGCATGGCACTGACGGTTCGCAATTCGCCGGGAAACGACAAGCGAACAAGCGGTTGAGACGGCGTGTTGCCAGATTGATTCAAGTGCCTCACCCGGCCGGCGCGTAGCGGTTCACCACCATGCCGCAGGCATAGGCCTTCGAGCCGGTGAGCTTCAGCCTGGCGAAGCCCGCCTGGTCGAAGATGCGACGGCCGGCACCCAGCACCGCCGGGTTGATGAAGAGCTGGAACTCGTCGACCAGCCCGGCGGCGATCAGCGCCGAGGCGAAGCCGGCGCCGCCGAACACGGCAATGTCGCCGCCCTCGCCCGCCTTCAGCGCATTGATCTCGCGCGGCAGATCGCCGCTCGCGACCCTGGTACGCTCCCACCGCGACGCCTTCAGCCTGTCGCTCAGCACCACCTTGTCAGCTGTCACGATACGCTGGGCGAAGGCATAGAAACGGTCTCGCGGAAATTTCCTCGCCGCATTGCCCCAGTGAGTGAGGTAGCCCTCCTCGGCCATCTTGCGGCTCAGCAGAATCGTGTCGACGGTTTCGAACACGGCATTGAAGTCCTGCTTGAGCTCTTCGTCCCAGTCGCTCTCGTCGCCCCATTCCCAAAGCTGCCAACGACGGTTCCCATCGGCGCCGACGAAGCCGTCGACCGACATCTGCATTTGCAGGATGAGCTTTTTCATTGCGCGTCCTCTCGCATCTCCAAACACGGTTTACTTTTGAAATCATTTGACGTGCGAAAAGAATGTCAATTGAAAATTGATTTACAAACGGAACTAACTTCATGTCGATTAAGGAAAGGTCCGGCTGCCCGGTCAGCCTGTCGCTCGAGCTCATCGGCGACCGCTGGACGCTGCTCATCATCCGCGACCTGGCCTTCGCCGGGAAAAGGCATTTTCGAGAGTTCCTACAGTCGGACGAAGGCATCTCGTCGCGCACGCTCGCCGAGCGGCTGCAGACCCTGGTCGACGAAGGCGTCCTCACCCGCAGCGACGACCCGACCCACAGGCTGAAAGCGATTTACCGGCTGACCGAGGCCGGCATCGATCTTTTGCCGATACTCGCCACGCTTGGCGCTTGGGGCAGCAAATATCGAAAGGCGGATGAGGATTTGGCGCGGGTTGCCAAGGAACTCGCGGCAGGCGGCCAGCCGGCGCTGGAGCGGATGAAAAAGAGGTTGAGGAAAGAGCATTTGGGGTAAGGCGTTCCACGCCGCCAATTGCCCAAAGTCGAGTTCTACGGCGAAGGATCGCGGCGTCGATAAGATCCTGCCCGCAGGTTCCGTTTCCAGTCTATGCACCCCTGCGCTAGACTCCGCCTGAACAGGATCGACCGCCATGATCGTCCAGGCCTGCATCAACGGCGCCCGCACCCCGGATTTTCACCCCGCCCTGCCGCTCGACCCGGATGCCATGGCACGCGACGGCGCGGCCTCGGTTGCGGCGGGTGCCGTCGAACTGCATGTGCATGCGCGCGGCGCCGATCGGCAGGAAAGCCTTGCCCCGGAAGCGATGGACCGGACGGTGACGGCGCTGCGCCGCGCCTGCCCCGGCACGCTGATCGGCATTTCGACCGGCGCCTGGATCGAGAAGGACGACAGGCGCACGATTGCCGCCATCGCCGGCTGGCATGAGCTGCCCGACTACGCCTCGGTCAATCTCAGCGAGGCGGCGGCGCCCGAAGTGATGGAAGCGTTGCGCACCCGCGGCGTCGGCATCGAGGCCGGGCTGGCGTCGATCGGCGATGCGCTCAGGCTGGCCAGCCTCGATCATGGCCGCCGGGTGCTGCGCGTCCTGATCGAGATTTCCGAGCAGACGCTGGAGGAGGCCTTTGCCGTCGCCGACGGCATCGAAACGCTGCTGCAACGCGAAGGCATTCACAGCTGGATCCTGTTGCATGGCGAGAACGCGACCGTGTGGCCCTTCGTCGAGCGGGCGGCGGCGCGGAAGTTTTCGACCCGTGTCGGGCTCGAGGACGGTAAGGAGTTGCCTGATGGGACGGTGGCGGACGGGAATACGGCGCTGGTGAAGGCGGCGGTGAGGATCTATCGCCGGGCTTGACTTGGCTCCTCGCCCCATGGGGAGGACCCAAGGCCAAAAGTCAGCCGAACTTCGTCAGCGGCTTGGCGGTTATCTCGACCCATTCGCAGCGCCGGCTACGGTGGTAGAAGGATTGGAAGGGCGGCGGGAACGACGGATCCGCGAACGCCCCTACCGGAATTGCAGTTAGGCCGGGCTGCGTGTCGATGCGATAGTGCACTGTGGTCCCGCAATCAGGGCAGAAGCTGTAGGTTATCTGCCCGCCCTGCTCGCCGGTGCGAGTGAACTGCAGCGCGCGCCCGTCTATCGTCACATCGGCCTCGGCAAAGCGCACATTGTAGCTGAAGGCGCTGCCTGTGCGCCGCTTGCAGTCGAGGCAATGACACACCGAGATGCGCACCGGCTCGCCCGCGCAGGTGGCCGACAGCTGACCGCAGGAACATTCGGCGCGTCGCGTGACCATGCTGGCTCCTTTCGACCGAGTCTCGGCACCTTATGCAGTTCGGCGGCGTGGTGAAAGCACCTATCCGCCGAGCGTCGCCTACCCCTGCCAGGCCGTCAGATCCGCCAGTATCCGCGCCTTCACCGCCGGGTCGGCGTAGCTCGCATGCACCGATGTCGCGGCGAGCTGGCGGATGGTTTCACTGTCCCAGGCGAAGGTCTCGGCGCAGGCGGCGTAAGAGGCTTCGAGCGTCGTGCCGAGCAGCGCCGGATCGTCGGTGTTGATGGAGACGGGAACGCCGGCTTTGCGCAGAGCGTCGATCGGATGCTCGGCAAGCGAAGGATAGACGCCGAGTGCGATGTTGGAGATCGGGCAGACGCCGAGCGGAATTCGCCTCTGTGCGAGCAGGTCGACCAGAGCCGGCTCCTCGATCGCGCGAACGCCATGATCGATGCGATCGGCGCCAAGCAGCTCGATGGCGTCGCGAACGCCCTCGGGACCGCTCGACTCGCCGGCGTGGACGGTGCGTCGCAATCCGGCCGTGGCGGCGCGGCGGAACGCCTCGGCAAAGCGCGGACCGGTGCGCCCGGCGGCCGCCTCGTTGCCGTCGATCGAAAGGGCCACGACGCGCGGGTGCCTGATCCTGCTCAGCAACTCCACCAGTTCGATGGCGTCCTCGGCCGACTGGGTGCGCAGCAGGCTGATGCAGAGCCCGACCGGCGGGTATCCATCCTGCTCGGCCGCCGCGAACCCGGCATCGAAGGCGTCGATCATGCCGGCGGTGTTCCGGTGCCAGTGCGGCCAGTGGGTCGGATTGACGATGACATCGGCGTAGCGCACGCCGCTCTTGGCCATGCGCCGCGCAAATTTATAGGCGGTGATGGCCAGCTGCTCGCGCGTACGAAACGTGCCGCACAGCCAGTCGAGCATTTCGAGGAAGCTCTTCAGATCATGCGCCTCGAAGAGCCTGTCGCGCGGCGCGCGCAGCGGGATGCCAGCCTCCTCGCAATTCCTGATCACGTCGTCGGCCTCGAAGCAGCCCTCGACGTGGATGTGCACTTCGGCCTTCGGCAACCCGATATAGTCGGTCAATGAAGCCTCCCGAGCTTTGTGGCCGCATCAAATCACGAAAGGCGAGATCAAGGCTTCAAGAAATGATTGAAAGATTTGTGTGTGATGGCCGCCAGTCTTCCCCCCGTTGCGGGCCGTTGCGGGGGAGATCGGCAGGTTCGGCCTCATTGCGTGTCCGCGTGGGCTCTCAGCTCGGCGCGCTTCTCGTCCGACACCACCGCCAGATCCAGCACCTTCTGCAGACCCGCCGCATGGCGGAAATTGGGCTCGGCCTGCACGCCGCTTTTCACCGCCTCGACGAAGCGCTGGTAGTTGGTCGGCACGGTGCCGGCGTCGAGCTCTTCCCATTTGGCGTCCTCGACATTGGCACCGATGCAGCCCTTCAACATCGAGCCATTGAGATTGTGCACCACCTCGATGCCGCCCTTGTCGCCATAGATGCGCAGCCTGAGCTCGTTGAGATGGCCGCTCGCCCAGCGGCTGGCATGCACCACGCCAAAGGCGCCGTTGGCGAAATCGAGCGTCATGGCGAAGCTGTCATTGGCGTCGAGCTGGTAGTCGCCGATGCGGTTGCCCGGCGCCTTGTCGAAGGCGCGCAGCCGGCAGAATACGTGGTCGATATCGAGGGCGGCGCCATAGCTGGCGAAGTCGAGGATGTGGATGCCGACGTCGCCGAGCACGCCGTTTGAGCCGTGGCCGCGCGAGAGCCGCCAGAGCCACTTGGGGTCGCTTCGCCAGTCGCCCCAGAATTTCGATACCAGCCAGCTCTGCAGATAGGAGGCCTCGACGTGGCGCACCGTGCCGATCTCGCCGGCCTGCACCATTTGTCGCGCCTTCTGCAAAGGCGCGACGTTGCGGTAGGTGAGGTTAACCATGTTGACGACGCCGGCGGCTTCCGCCGCATCGGCCATCTCGCTTGCCTTGCCGAAATTCTCGGCCAGCGGCTTTTCGCAAAGCACCGGCTTGCCGGCGGCGATCAGCGCCATCGTGGTCGGGTGATGGATGCGGTCGGGCGTGACATTGGCGACCGCGTCGAAACCGTCCCAGTCGAGCGCCGCCTCCAGCGAGGTGAAGCGCTTCGGGATCTTGTAGGCGTCGGCATACTCGCCGACGCGGGCTGGATCGACATCAACGGCACCGACGATGTCGACGCCTTCGATAGCGCCGAAGCGGCGGGCATGCTCCTGCGCCATCCAGCCGGTACCGAGTATCAAAAGCCGCATTTTGCTCCTCCAGAGGAATTGGTTCGATTCAATGATATGAGGCGGGCGATCTAATTGTTGCTTGTACGCAATCCCAAACAGAAAACGGTTTAGCGGAAACCAGCCTCGCCGGGCGCATGCAGCTTGCCGCCGCGTTCGACGATCGGCTCCAGCGCCTTCTCCACCGGCACGTTGGGTGCTTTGAGGATGGCGGAATTCCTGCCCTGCGGGTTGTGCGCCCACTTCACTGCGTTGCGCAGCACCTTGTGCACGGTCGCGTCGTGGTAGGTCGGATAGGTTTCGTGGCCCGGGCGGAAGTAGAAGACATTGCCGGCGCCGCGCCGGTAGGTAAGGCCTGAGCGGAACACCTCGCCGCCCTGGAACCAGGAGATGAAGACTGTCTCCAGCGGCTCCGGCACGGCGAACTGCTCGCCATACATCTCCTCGTTCTCGAGCTCGAAATACTCGCCGATGCCTTCGGCGATCGGATGGCTGGGGCTCGTCACCCAGAGCCGTTCGCGCTCGCCGGCCTCGCGCCATTTGAGCGTGCAGGGCGTGCCCATCAGCCGTTTGAAGATTTTCGAGAAATGGCCGGAGTGGAGCACGATCAGTCCCATGCCTTCGAAGACGCGGCGTGCGACGCGCTCGACCACATCGTCGGCCACCGCGCCATGGTCCTTGTGACCCCACCAGACGAGCACGTCGGTCTCGGCGAGGCGGGATTCAGGCAACCCATGCTCCGGCTGCTCCAGCGTCGCGGTCGAGGCGGAGATCGCCTTGTCGGCGTTGAGCGCGTTGGCGATGGCCGTGTGCATGCCTTCCGGATAGATGCCGGCGACCACCTCATTGGTCCGCTCATGGATGTTCTCGCCCCAGACGACAGCGCGAATTGTCATGGATTGCCTCGTGATGGTGAGAGGGTGGAGCCGCCCGGCGCAATAGATAGCGTCTTCGGCCGGCATTGGAAGCGGTTTTTGCCCTTCGCTCCGCTGCACATGACGACGAGCCAGAAAGCATCGTTGGCGAACAACCACATACGCCTGTATGCTTCCGCTTTGATTCAACCACCTCCACCCAATTGGCAACCGTCCTTTCCCGTGCGCAATATCAGCTATGGGCGAAGTGCTTATAGGGGCGGCGATTTTTGCTTGTCTGGCCGGGGCGTCGCTGGTCAGCCTGATGGTGCATGAGCGCTTCCCTGCTCACCACCTTGGCGACGATACCAGCGCGGTGGTGCGGCTCGCCGCGAACCTCTTCATGGTGATGTCCTCGCTGGTCCTCGGCCTGATGATCAACTCGGCCAAGAACACGTTCGAATCCATCAACGTCAACGTCCACACCTTCGCTACCGATCTCATTCTGCTCGACAGAACGCTCCGACACTATGGACCGGAGGCGGACGGCGCCCGGCAATCGCTCACCGCCTATGTGCAGCGCGTCGTCGATACCTCGACCGCCGACAGCGACACGACGGTCGTCCCGAACAGGCTGTCGGAACTGCTGCTCAATCAGGTCGGCGATATCGTGGGCGGATTGACCCCTGCGAACGCCAGGCAGACCGCCACGCAACAGGCGGCGACGCAGCAGTTGCAGAAGGTGATCGCGCAGCGCTGGATCCTGGCCGAGCAGTCCGAGGGTGCCATCCCCGCGCCGCTGATCGCGCTGCTCGTTGCCTGGCTGACGCTGATCTTCGCCAGCTTCGGCTTCCGAGCACCGTGCAATGGAACCATCATCTTCACGTGCCTCGTGTCCGGGGCGCTGGTGGCCGCGGCAATCTATCTGATCATCGACATGGACAGCCCCTTCTCCGGCCCGATCCAGGTCTCGCCGGCGCCCCTGCAGAGGGCGCTGGCGGAACTGACGCAGTGAAGGTCAGGCACGACCGAACATCTCGATCAAAAGTTTCGCCGCCACCGCCGCGCCGTCGGCGCGGACCGAACGGGCAACCTCGCTCGCACGGATGTGGGTTTCGGGCGCCAGCGCCGTCTCCATCGCCGCCGACAATGACCCCGCTGTCGGAACCGGGCCGTCATGAGCTGCGCCGATGCCGAGCTCGGCCACCCGCCGCGCCCAGTACGGCTGGTCGCCGATCTGCGGCACCACCAGTTGCGGCGCTCCTGCCCGCGCGGCGGCGACGGTCGTTCCGGCACCGCCGTGATGCATGACGGCGGCGACGCGGCGGAACAGCGCCTGGTGGTTGACATCGCCGACGGCGAACCAATCGTCCCGGTCGTCGGTAAGGCCAAGCTCGGCCCAGCCACGCGCGATCACCGTGCGCCGGCCCTTGGCGCGGACCGCCTCGATGGCCGCACGGCCGGCCTCCTTGGCCACGGCAATGGAGCCGAAGCCGACATAGACCGGAGGCGGGCCGGCTGCGAGGAATGCCTCCAGCCCGTCGGGCAGCGGCCGCTCGTCGGCCAGGATCCAGGCGCCGGTCTGCCTGGCATCGGTCAGGTCCGAAGGCAGCCACGGCCCGAGCGCTGGGTCGCAGGCGAGCAGGACCGGATCGCCGTAGACATAATCGCGGACATTTTCCACCGCAGGCAATCCGAGCGACGCGCGCCAGCTGTTGATCGCTTGGCCGAACAGCGCGTTCTTGGTCGCGATATCCGTCTCCCACAGCAGCCGGTTGTCGGTGACCCCGGCTGGAAGCGGATGTCCCGGATATTCATGCGGCCGGTTGTGCGCCGACGGCAGCCATATCGGACAGAAGGTGGCAAGGATGTAGCGCATGTGCCGCTGCCCGGCGACCAGCCGCGCGGCGGCACAGGACGGAAACAGGCCGCAGGCCACCACGGCATCGCAGCCTTCGGCAGCCGCCATGAGCGTATCATATTGCCTGGCAAGGATCTCGGCCGCCTGGCCGGAGATGAGTGCGGCCACGTCCTTCGGCGATTCCGATGCCCTGCGCCGCGTCATCTCCTTTACCCATTCGCGCACCGGTGCGAAGGCCGGCACCAGCTCCACACCGGCACGGGCGCACAGCGCTGCAAATTCTTCATCGCCGGGGACACTCACCCGCACCTCGGCGCCGAGCGCCTGCAGTCGCTCGCCCAGCGCCACCACCGGCTCGACATCGCCGCGCGAACCGTAAGTCGACAGTAAAATCCGCATGCAAACTCCCTTTCCTAAACTGAGGTCAAGGGCAGCGTAAATACGGCATTGCCGGGGGCTTGCCGCAAGCCCGGGCTGCGCCATATATGCTTCCTGGGAGAGGGAGTTCTCCTTTTCCTCATCCGCAATTCGATGGCACCGGTCACTGCCGCTGTTGCAAGAGACGTGGCGAAGACTTCAAGCGCGTACGTCGACCGCGCCGCGCGTCAACGGCGGTAAAGACCGCAAACCGTCAAGAGATCAAAGGCAGCCTACCGGCAACAAGCTGCTGCCGGCATAGTGGCGGGCGGGGTCAGCCCTGGCGGCCTTCCTGGGCGACCTGGGTGGGCGACCCGTTCAGGCGCGGCACAACGACCAGGCGCTTGATCTTCCCCTTCTTGAAGGCAGAGAGGAAGCGGCCATAATCCTTGAAGGCCACGCAGCCGCTGGATTGGGCTGGGGCGCCGCGCAGCAGATAGGTATGGGCGAGCAGACCGTTGCGGTTAAATTTGTTCCTGCCGCTGGTCGGCGTCAGCCGGATGGCCTCGACGCCATGGAAGCGCGATTCGCGCAGCGACAGATTGTAGGTGTCGGGCGGCGTCGGGCCGGAATTCTTGCGGTTGGCGAAGCGCGGCTGGTCGGCCATGGCGCCCTTCCCCGAATGCGCCTCCAGTTTGGAGCCATCGGGCATGTAGACCGTCGCCGTCGAGATGTCATAGACGGCGACGCCATTGCCCGTCGAAGGACTGTTGAACAGACCCCTAAAGGCGTTGCCGAGACCGCCGCGCTCGGGCGTGTCCGGCTTGGCGTAGGCGAGCATCTCGGAGGCTTGCGCCTTGCTGCGCTTGGCCGGCGCGGCCTCAATCGGCTTCGCACCCTGCACACCCGGAAGCGCCTGGTCGGAGCTCCTCAGCGAGCGCGGCGTCTGCGCACCTTCGGCGGAGTCGACAACGGTCGGCTGCGGCTTGGCCGGCTGCGGTTTGGCCGACTCCGGTTTTGCAATTTGGGGCCTTGCCGCCTGGCTTGCCTGCGGCTTGGCCGGTTCCGGCTTCCTCGCGGCATTCTGTTCAGGCGCTTCCGTCGCGCGCCCGAGGGCGGTGCGCGGCCTCAAACCAGGCACGGCGATGCTGTCGGGCAAATCATCCTGCGGCGGCAGCGAAGCGACCTGCACTTCAGCTTGTCCGTCGTCGCCGGAAGCGCCGGCCGTCATCTCAGGCGCGTCGCCGCTGGCGAGCGCGACGGCGCTCGGCACGTCGACCGTCTCTTCGGGCATGACATTGGCAAGCGCCAGCGCCAGTTCGGACGCGCGCTGAACGTCGACCTGATTTCCGCCAAAGCGTGACTCGGCCGGGCCGCTCAAGGTCAGCCCACTCCGGCCCGAACCGCTGTCGGCCGCGCCGCCGAAGCGGCTTGCCGACGGCAAGCTCGCCAGCAGGACCGGAGCGTTCTCGGCGCGCCGGAAGGCATCGGCCAGTTTCTGCGGCGAAAGCCCGGCGCGCTTGATGACGCTGTCGAAACGGTCGGCGACGTCCGCGGCGGAAGCCGCGACAACCTTCTCATGCGATACGCTATCCGGTGCCGGTTTCAGCCGCGCGGCCTTGCCGTCATGCACCAAGCTGGAGGGGTTTGGCGTGGAGCTCGCAAAGCTGGCTGCGAGACTGAGGCAGCCGGCATCGCAGCCGCGGGTGAGCGAGCCCGTCTTGTGCGCGCCGTTCGCGGCAAGGCGCGGCGCCCAGGCGTTCGCGACCTTGCGGCGCTGGTCGCCAAGCACGATGCTGCGCGGCGCAAGCATGCTCTGCGGCAATCCGTTGGAGGCGGCGGTGAGCGAGGTACTCACGGAATAGAGGCCGGCCATGGTCGCGACCGACCACAGGGCCAGGGCAGCGCCGACAGCAGGCACTACAACCCAACGATGACCACCAGATTTCTTCGAAGTTACCCCCTCTTCAGGAGCGTCACCCCGGTTCTTCAAACGCAAAAACGCCATACGACCACTCTCAATCGGCATGCCGGTTTGCGGACCTGGCACCCGTCACGATCACAGCTCGCCTGGTGCCCCCTGCACCTTCACGCGTCTGTTGCCGATTGATTCAAAAGATGGACAAAGATGGTTAACCAATCCCTCCACCAATCGCCATTGTGGCGACGGTCCATACGAAAAAAGAGCCCTCCATGGTCTCCGCCACGGTAAAAATGCTCTCCCTCAGCTGCTTTGCTGCCCGTTTTTGCGGGCCGAGTCAAGCAAGCGCGAAGGTTCTACCCTTTCGGGCGATCGCCAGCTAAGGACGGATTGAGGTTAAAAAACGGCAGGAAGAGCCTGGCGCGACCAGCTGCGACATCTCTTCCAGGGCGGCAGATCGCAACGCCAACAGCTATGCGGGAAGACAGCCTTCGCCGCGCCCGACAATCAAGGACGGAGCTGTCGAGCCGGATTGCGTCGCGACGGTGCGGTGCGGTGCTCCGCAAGCGATTGCAACAACTCCGCTTCGGCGCTGAAGCCGTTTTGGAAGGCTTCGATCACGTCGGAGGCAAGCTGTTCTCTTTCGCCCCCGTCTTTTAACGCCAGACGGCGCTCGTTGCACAACTGATCGAATACTTTCTGGAGAAGCTCCAGCTCGACTGGCGTGAATATTCCGCTGTGCTTGGTGAAAGCCATGACGCCTCCCTGCCCTTAGATGGGCGAAAGCGCGATCTACTCTTTCAAGCGTCTACTCTTTCAAGCGTCCGTGTGCCTCGTCTGGGTGCGGACGACAAGGCATCCTACACCTTTCCGGCCGGCCTATCGATTCCGTCGTAGTCGTAGATCGGACCGTTCGAGCTGCCCCGCTTCCGTCGGGCAACGTCGCGGGCGCCTTGGAGCTGTTCAACTTTTGAATCGCTTGCCCCAATCCAACCGATTGTTTTTGCACAGCTCACAGCGAATCCTGGAGCTGCTTCAATCACCGGCAAACGGGCGCATTCAGCGCATTTGGTCCGAATCGTCGGCAACGCCGACGTGATGCCGATAGACCATTCCCCAACCCTTCCAGCCGGTGAACAGAAGAATGAGGACAACGATCAGCGACAGGACAAGGCCGACCGGCACAACCGCTGCCTCCGCGTCGGCATATCGCGAGTACCAGTTGTAGAGTTCGATGAGAACGACGACCACGTTGCCGCCGGCGTGAAGCCATGCGTCCTGGAGATTGCGGATCTGGGTGTCCCCCAGGACATCGGTCAAGCCGGCAAGAGCCGCCAGCACGGCCATGATCAGACCTGCCCCCAGCAGCCAGAGCGTAGCGGTGACCCAGCCCGGATTACCGGTTCGCCAGAAGATAAGGTCGCAAACGAAGGTCGCGACGAAGAAGGCGATCGGGAACGGTATCAGCATTGCATGAACAGGATGGCCGGCAATGCTTGCCGTGCTGTGCGGATTGCGAGGGATCGTGTGCTGGACCATCGTATGGCCTCCTCGAGGCGTGGCGAGCGCCGCCCTCAGGCCACATCACAACGCATCAGGGGCTCGGCGGCAGAAAGCCGGATATATGCAAACTCCGGTTGAGCCGGAATGTTCCATAACCCGACTGCGCTGCGCGGGACGGAATTCACGCACCGCTATAGGCGAGTATGCCAGTGTGGGCTCGACTCGAAAGCGAGCTGAATGATAGTGTGCTCTTGTCGCGCGCGATCGAACTGCGGGTGAGGGCAAGGTCCGCAGCGCTTCCTGGCGCACGCCGCAACTGGAGCAGCAACGGATTACGCCACTTCGGTGATTGCGGACAGGCACGGCAGCGGTGAGGTCGCCGCCAAAATTCAGTCGACATCATCGTGGCTGAACTCTAGGCCAACCTATCGAGCCAGGCGCGCATCGGCCAAACCGGGGACAGGTTTCGTCTTGCCGCTGAGCCGCGCTCCAAAGGTGAGCGTGCGTGGAAAATTGCGGACGACTGCCTCCATCAACGCGGCGCCGCCGGGGCCGAGGGCTAACCGAGCCAGGGCTTCGGCGGCCAGGACCCGCGTGGAGAATAATCTTCGCCAGACCGCCTCGTAGCGTTTGCCGGCCGCTTCCCGTCCCGCCCGCCCGCTCGCCGCCCCGCCGAGTTCCTGAGCCACAAGCCAGCCGGACTGAAGCGCCATCGATATCCCCTCGGCGATAATCGGATGCGACTCGCCAGCGACATTGCCGACGCGGAAGATGTCTGCTTCGTAGCCTGCGCGGATCCCCGGCCGGATCGGACCGGCGGCGAGCCACGGACCATCGAGACGGGCATCCGCCAGCGCGTCCCGCGCGCCCCGGCATGTCGCCATGATGTGACGCTCGACGGCTTCGGCCGCCGGGACATGGCCGCCGCGTTCGCGGGCAAGGCTGCCGCGCCGCCGGGCAAGCACGTCGCGCCTAATGCAGCACGAGATCGATAGGCGGCCACGGTCGGCGAGCACCATGCCGCCGTAGCCGCCGGGAAAAGTGAGCAGCGGCATCAGATCGGGCGGCAGCGCCGACCCGGTGAAATGTGCCTTGAACCCGAGCAGGTCCGAGGAGCGGCTTTGTTTCCCGAGCTGGCTCGGCAGCGGCCCCGGCTCCCACGAACCGTGTGCAGCGACGATTACCGATGCCCGCAGGGTCATCCCCTCCTCGCCGGGACTGCCGCTTGTAGCCTGGATCCGCAGCGCCTGGCGGTCGCCATCCCTTTCGATGGCGACGGCACGGCAGGGCTGGAACTCTTCCACGCCAGCCGAGCGGGCCGCGTCGAGCAGCAGCGTGTCCAATATGTCGCGGCCAAGCGCGCGGCCGAAGCCGTTTCTTGCCGCGGGTCCGGATCGCGCGCCCGGCATCGGCGCCTCGATGCTGGCATTGCCGGAAAAGAGGCCGACCCGGCGTATTTCCGGACCGGCCTCGCCGCGCCAAGCATCGCCGATACCCAGCCGGTCAAGGAGCGCGAGGTTGCTTGCCGAGATGTATTCGCCGCATACCTTGCGGCGCGGAAACGCGCTCTTCTCCACGATCGCCACAGCCCATCCGCGCCGGGCGAGCGCCAGCGCCGCCGACGTGCCCGCCGGGCCGGCGCCGATGATGATCGCATCGTGGGTGGATGCGCGCTTCACGGCTTTTCCCTGGGCGCATCCCCGACCTGGATCGCCGAGGCCCCGACAAAGACATGCGAGAAAGGCCCTGCGCGCCGTTCCTCGAGCGGGTTGCCGCCGGCGGCAGCCCAAAGATCGGAAAGCTCGTGGCCGCGAAAGCCGGCGCGGACGCTTTCAACCGCATCATGTCGCGTGACGTCGTTGACGCCGATTGCCGGCAGAAGCCGGGCCGCGACCAGTGCAAAGCCCGCCCGCAGCGGTTCCGTCGCCAGGATGAGCGGCGCCTTGGGCCGCAAAAGCGAGAACAGGCGAAGCAGTGCAGCATCGTTGAAATGATGCAGGAACAGGTTGACCGTGATCGCGTCGAAGGCCCTGCCATCCGCCCTCTCTGCCCAATCGACGACATCTGCGGTGATGGTTTCGATCGTCCATCCCAGCCCGGCGAAATCCGCCGCGAGCTTCGGCGTGGCGAGGCCGATGCGATCGAGCATCGTCAGCTCCACCTGGCGCCAATCGCGTGCCATGCGCCTCGCCACCTTGAGCATGAAGGTGCCGTCACCGGCGCCGATCTCCAGGATGCGGCCCGGCGGCCTCGCCAAAAATTTCCGCATGAGCGAGGCCATGATCGGCGCCTGGAACATCAGCGCGTTGATGCGGGCGAGATCGCGGCGCGAGCGGATTGCCCGCGCATCGTCGGCCGCGAGCCCGTCCAGGATTTCCGGAACGAGGCTGCGTTCAGCGAGCGCACTCATGAAACGGTCCTGAACAGCATGGTCTCGGCCGTCAGCCCGGGCCCGAACGACATGCCGCAGCCGAGCAGCCCGCCCGGCTTCTTCAGCATCTTCTCCATCACGAACATGACGGTTGGCGACGACATGTTGCCATATTGGCGAAGCACCTCGCGCGAGGGCTCGAGCGCGGCGGGCTCGAGTTCAAACGCCCTTTCGACGGCGTCGACAATGCTGCGGCCGCCGGGATGCACAGCCCAGAGGTCGATCGCTTCCGGCGCCCGGCCTGCGAGGATCGCGTCCCGGTTGCTGCGCAGGGCTTCCTGGACAGCGGCCGGCACCTTGCCGGAAAGAACCATGTCGAAACCTTGGTCGCGGATATCCCAGGTCATCAGCTCGCGCTGCTCGTTCACGACGGCGCAGCGGAAGGAGTCGAGCTCGATGCCGGGCGGCTCGGCGGTGACGATGCTCGCCGCGCAGCCGTCGCCCCAGAGGCAGAAGCACAGCAGCTTTTCCAGTTCGGTGGTTTCCCTGATGTGCAGTGTGCAGATCTCGATATTGACCAGCAGTACCCTTGCCCCCGGATCGGAGCGTACGATGTGGCGTGCAAGCTTGAGGCCGTTGACCGCAGCGTAGCAGCCCATGAAACCGATCATTGTGCGTTCCACGCCGTCCGCAAGGCCGCAGCGCTGAACCAGGTCGAGGTCGATGCCGGGCGCGGAGAAACCGGTGCAGGTGGTGACGATGAGGTGTGTGATGCGCGAAGCCTCGTTGCCGAGATGCAGCCCGTCGACGCCCTTTTGTGCCAGCGTGGGTGCGGCCTCTGCGAACATAGCCATTCTGGCGGCCGTCCCGGGAAATGCCCCGCGCTTGAAGATCCCGCCGAGATCGACCGACGGCCCTTCGGGATCGAGAGCCGGGGCAAAGCAGGAGAAGCGGTGGTCAATGCCGGCAAGCCCGGCCATGCGTTCGAATAGTTTCCTGCGGTCGCTGCAGAGCATGGAGGCCGCGTAGCGCAGGTAGAACTGGTGGACTTCATGCTCCGGAACCGCCGTCGCGATCCGGTTGATGTAGGCGTTAGCGGACATGTACTGTCTCCCTGGGCCTCGGCGCGGTGCGCGCTGTTGCCGGAGGGGTTCCTTGCTCATGAGCGCGCTTTTGCAGGCGCCAAGCGCTGACCGTTGCCTGTTCGATAAACGTTTCGGAAAACCGGTTTCTTCCCTGGCGTGCAACCCCGAAACTAAAAGATTTGAAAGGGATGATAGGCAAAATCAAAGTGTTACGCGCCCTAGCAGCAGGCAAGGATTTCGGGTCGATCACTTGCTGCCCTGCACCGTTCCGGGCACGATCAAGGCTCCCTGATCGCGCTCTGAATATTTGAAGCCGATAAAGAACAAGGCGATGATGATGAGGCCGACCGCCAGCACGATGGCGAGGGTCCTTCCCGGGTTTTCGGCAGGCGGCCTATCTAGCATGGTGGTTCGCCTCGCATATAAACCTGGCGAGGGCGGGAAGGGTTCCCAGGCGGGTAGAACGCTCGCCCGGTCCGACATTGACGGTCTCGGCAAGGAAGCGGGAAGCGCACGCACCCCAGCGGGCGAATAGCGACTGACCGGCGATAGCTGCAAATTGCATCAATCGAATTGTGAGAAAATTAATCAGGGCTTTCTAATATTGTTGGTCACCCGGCAACGAATTCCGGTAACGGACCCATGACAAAGAACCTCGGCAACGCCAAGCCCAACGCCCCTGCGGGCGAGATAAGATCCTCGCCATTCGGCAGGATAGCGCCGGCGCTGTTCCCGCTGGCAGTCGTGGCGCTGGGCTACCTCGTGGGCAAGCAGTTCTTCGGTTTCTGATGCTGGGCAAATGTTCTGTGGAGGCGGGCCGGAGCCTCGCGCGGGCCGGTGGTCGTATTCGGCCGTTTGCGCCCCTCCCACTGCTTTGGTCCTAGGGCCTAGGTCGTTCTTGCCCTTGCATTAGTACAAGCGCATGTTCGAAGTAGCCGGCAGGCTCGCAAACTCCGGTCAGGCCCGGCCGCCGAACCCAAAACACCCCCCCAGGCTGCCGGGCCGCCGGCGCGCCTCGCAAGCAAAGCCCCCCAATCCGCAACCAGCGCTACTGCCGTGGCGAACCTGCACGCGCTCACAATCGCTCCAAAGCGCTCGAGAGGCGTATCGTTGCGCGGACCGGGCGCCGCATCGAAGTCGAATTCTACCTAGGGTGCCGCTCAAGCTTTCAGTGTCTGGATTTTATCCATTTTGAACGGCGCTTACCGGAAATCTGTATTTTCGACATCAAGTGTGCTCGTGCCTTGCAACTATTCTCCTGCTGAGGATAATAAGCGGTTGCTTGCGGCGACCCTTCGTGCGTTAAATCGTATTGCTGTTCGAGGATGCAATTCTTAGGGCGACGAGCTGGAGCTGCACATGGTGGCAGGCGAACCAGACAGTGTCCGCGTAAAATTCATCAACGGCCAATGGCTGGTGCGCGTCGTCGAAGGCGGCCGGCTGGCCCATCAGTTGTTCAACATCCACGCGGAAGCCGAAGCCTTCGCCGAGGAGGAACGCCACCGGCTGGGCCTGCCGGGCGAGCCGCCGGCCGCGGAGCCGGTCGAGCCAAAGCGGCGCCGCGGGCGCAGACACTGAGCGCCCAATATCCTCAATTTCGTGTGGCTTGCCTTCGCCTCACCGGCAACCAGTTTGCGCTCCGCGGAAAATGCGGGAACAATCGGCGGGACGGGGAAGTGCTGCCGATGTGCAATCTTTACAACATCACCACCAGCCAGGAAGCGATCCGCCAGTGGTCGCGAGCGCTGCGCGACATTTCGGGCAATCTCGAACCTTCGGTCGACATCTATCCGAACCAGCCGGCGCCGGTGGTGCGCAATGCCACCGACGGCAGCCGCGAGCTCGCCCGGCTGCGCTGGGGCATGCCGACGCCGCAAGAACGCGTGCGCGGCAATGCCGATCCGGGCACGACCAACATCCGCAACCCCCAATATGCCCACTGGCTACCTTATCTCGGCGTCGAGAACCGCTGCCTGGTGCCGGTGACGAGCTTTGCCGAACCCTCGCCAAAGCCCGGCGACAAGGATCCTGAAACCGGCGTGCAGAAGAATTTCTGGTTCGCGCTCGGCGAGGACCGCCCGCTGTTCTTCTTCGCCGGGATGTGGACGCCCTGGTATGGCGTGCGCAAGGTGAAGGAAGGTCCGGGCGACCACGAGCTCTACGGCTTCCTGACGACCAGGCCGAACGCGTTGATCGCGCCGATCCACGAGAAGGCGATGCCGGTGATCCTGGCCACCGAGGCGGAAACCGAGCTGTGGCTGACAGCGCCGTGGTCGGAGGCGAAGACGCTGCAGCGGCCGGCGCCGGACGACGCGCTGGTGATCGTGGACAAGCCGGCGACGCAGATCAAGTTTCCGGCGGAACCGCCGGCGCAGGGGTCGTTGTTTTAGCTCCTCGCCTTCTGCAGCACCCAGATATAACCCTTGGGCGGATGGTCCTGGTCGATGAACTGGGTCTTGACCTCAGTGTCCTTGCGGCCGCAGCGCTTGCAGCGGAAGCGGATGGTTTCGAGCGGCTTGTTCCAGCCGACCACCTTGGCGACGTCGTTCGCCTTGAAGCGGCCGGCGTGGTAGCAGTGGCGGCATTCGGCTCTGAGCAGCATGTTGGCCTTGGCCGCCCGGCCGACGCTGTCCATGGGTCCGGCCATTTCTCATGTCCGGTCTGAATAATCCTCAGGCAGCGGCAGCAGGCCGAGCCAGGCGGCGCGGAAATCGAGGTCCCTGCCCGCCACCGCGCCCATCATCTCATGCAGCCTCTCCACCAACCCGTTGAGCCGCCAGTACATTTCGCCGTTGGTCTTGAGATTGAGCTGCGCCGCCAGCACGGTCTGGCGCAGTTCCAACGCATCGCGAATGATCGCCTCCGCGTCCGACCGGAACAATCTGTCATAGCGGCTTCTCCGTCTGCCCAACGCGGCTCTCCGTGATCCTGAGCAACCGCCCCATCTGCTGACAAAATAGGAACCCGTTCCTCGCTGAGTCAATTCGTCGTTGACAATTTTGTTCCCTTTTTGTTCACATGCTAGTGGAAACCTGCGGAGCACCCGAGATGGATCACATCGTCAGGCTCGACAGCCGCGAGGAAGCGGCGCTTCAGGCAATCGCCGAGCGGTTCATCGCCCGGCACAAGGGCGACCCGGTGAAGGCGCTGAAGGAGATGATCGTGTTCAACGGCCATCTCCAGCAACGGCTCGACGCGCTCCAGGCTTCAAGGCTTCGTCAACGAGACGCGTCGGGACGGCGCGGCTGAGGCATGCTGCCCCGTCAGGCGGCCCGCAGTCCTTCCTTCGGACGCAGGTTCTGGTTCATGCGGAACAGGTTCTGCGGATCGTAGCGCTGCTTGATCTCGAGCAACCGGCGATAATTGCCGCCATAGGCCGCTTCGACACGGTCGATCTCATCCTCCGGCATGAAGTTCACATAGGCCGTTCCGGCAGCATGAGGCTTTGATGCTTCATAGATGTCTCGAGCCCATTCGATGCAGGCCTTGTCCATGGCCGGTTCGCGCCAGCGGGCGTGAACATTCATGACGAAATGCGAGCTCCGCTGCGGAAACGCCGTCGCTTCCGCCGGGACGCGGCCAGCGACGCCGCCGACATGGCCGAAGAATATCTCGCATTCGGGACCCGGAAGCCTGGATATCGCGGTCGTGGTGATCTCGATCGCGCTGTCGGAAAGCTCGGTGAAGTCATGGCTCTTCCAATAATTGCGGGCGCCAGGCGCGAGCAGCGGATCGAAGGCCTGCTGCCAGCCCGTGAACGGGTTGGGACCGACGACGTCGGCGATCGGCGTGCCGATGGCGCGGAGCTTTTGCGTCGCCTTTTCGCCAGCCTCGATATCGCCGCAATAGCACATGGCCAGCACCAGCACTTCCTTGCCGTGCCATTCGGCCGGCAGGAAGGGCAGCGGCGGCGCCTGCCGCATGACCACCCAGCAGGTCAGTTCGTCGGGGGCGGTTTCGAGCGCGGCGCGGTATTCCCGAAGCACCTTCCCGGCATCGGCGAAGGGATGGACGACAAGGCCCGACAGCACTTGCGGCCCGAACTGGTGAAGTTTGAACTCGAACCCCGTGACGACGCCGAAATTGCCGCCGCCGCCGCGCAGCGCCCAGAACAGGTCCGCGTTCTCGGTCTCGCTGGCGCGCAGCAGCTTGCCGTGCGCGGTTACCACGTCGGCCGAAACGAGATTGTCGATGGTCAGCCCGTATTTACGGGTGATCCAGCCGAAGCCGCCGCCCAGCGTCAGGCCGGCAATACCGGTGGTCGAGTTGATGCCGGTCGGCAGCGCCAGTCCGAAGGCCTGTGTTTCCCGGTCGACATCGACAAGCGTGGCGCCGGGTCCGACCCAGGCGCGCCGCGCCGCGACATCGACCCGCACAGACTTCATCATGGAGAGATCGATGACGAGGCCGCCCTCGCAGATGGCGCTGCCGGCAATGTTATGACCGCCGCCGCGCACGGAGACGAGAAGTCCGTTCTCACGGGCGAAATTCACCGCGGCAACGACATCGGAGGCGCCGACGCAGCACGCGATCAGCCCGGGCCGCCGGTCGATCATGTCATTCCAGATGCTGCGCGCGCCGTCGTAGCCGGCGTCACCCTCCCGCAGAACCGTGCCGCGTATTTGCGTCGAAAGCGTTTCCAGGGCGGCGGCGTCGACCGTGGTCTTGCCGCCCTCAAGGGCAGTGAAGCTCATGGCATTCATGAATTCCTCCCGTTCTTGTTGATGAGCCCCCTCCGCCCGAATTTTAGTGTGCGCTCATGTTCGGCATCCCGCAAGTTATCGCGGGCAGCGAGCCGGCCGTGCGGGCCTTGCTCAACAAACGATTGGCAAGAACGGCACGCGCGTTGCCAGCAATCTTGACGGGCAGGAATAACAGGCTTTCAATCAAGAGAGATTATCGCTGCGGATATAGGGGAACGCCGCATGAAACGCATGTTGTTTGCCTGTTCGATATCGTCTGTGCTGCTATTGTCAGCGAACCGGGCGTTTGCGTTCAATTTCGGCTTCGTCAGAGTGCCGGACTGGATGGATCCTTATATCGGCGTGCTCGTTGCCGTCACCCTCTTCTTCTGGCTCGGACTGGCGGCGACAAAGCCGAGCGGCGTGCCGTTCAAGCAGGTGCGGTATGTGAAGATTTCGCCCATAGCGAATTTCTTCTACCTCGGCATCGCCTTCTTCTTCACCATCATGATGATTATGCTGTTCGCCGGCATGGGCCTGGGCGATACGCTGAGTGGACCGGCGCAGCGTAGAGAGAGAGCGAAACGGGACAGATCGAAGCTCTTTCGCGCCCCCTTCTGTCCTGCTGGAGATCTCCCCCTCAAGGGGGGAGATTGGCAGCTTCGGCGCCGTGCGCCTATGCCTTCACCCGCTTCAGCGCCTGCGCCATGCAGTGAATGCCGCCGCCGGTCTTGGAGATCTCGCTCATGTCGACGGCCGCCACCTCGAAGCCGCGTGCCTTCAGCTTTTCGATCAGCGTCTTGCTCGAGGTCGGGGCGATCACCCTGTCCTTGCCTAGCGACATGAAGTTGCAGCCGAGCGCCATCGTATCCTGGAAGGGCACGTCGATGATCTCGTGGCCCTTGCCCTTCAGCCAGTCGACGATGCCGGGCTCGGTGCAGGCAAGGCAGACGGCGGTGAGCTTTTCGGCGATCGGCACCACCATCAGGTCTATGTGCACGTAGTATTCGTCGATGAAGGCGATGCGCGTCTCCCAGCCTTCCTTGTCGAACCAGGCCTGCACCTGGCGCGCGCCCTCCTCCTGCGTGCGGGCGCCGCCGCAGCCGATCAGCACCACGCCTTCCTCGATGACGTTGAAGTCGCCGCCCTCGAAGGTGCCGGCGGTCACCATGTCGTAGATCGGGATGCCGAGCTTCTCATAGGTGCGGATGGCGGCGTAGTTCTCGCCGCGCCGCCACCAGTTGGCCATTGCGGTGATGAACGCGCCGTAGGGCGTCATGACGCTGGAGTCGCGCGAATAGACCTGCATCGGCAGTTCCGGCGTCGGCTCGTGCCAGTGGATGGTGACGCCGAAATGCTCGTAAGCGGCGACGAGGTCCTTGTGCTGCGCCTGGGCGATCTGGATGTTGCAGGGCGCCTCGCGCAAATGCTTTCTGGACAGCGAACTGGTCGAAAGATGGCGAAGGAAATTGGGCGAGCCGAGCAGCACGTCGGTCAGAACGTCGGTCTCGTTGGCGAAGCCCCAGGCAGTGAGCGGCTTGGTGCCGCCATTGGGATTGCGGCGCTGCAGCGAGAACGGCTCGGCGACGATGCGGTCATGGACGGTCATGGTGTTCTCCTCGGGGTCGGTCTGCTTGAGATCATTGGCTGCTCGGTATCCACCAGTCGCGCCCGCGCCCGGTGGTGACATATTCCGGCCAGCGGAAGTTTATCGGCGGCTCGTAGTCACAAAGCGGCGCGATCCAGTTCGAGCCGCCGGCGCCGCCGCCGGTTCGCTTGACGAATTCGTCCATGGCCGCATCGCGCGTTGCCTTGTCTTCCAGTAGGCGAAGCGCGGTGAGCGCGACGGTCTTGGAGGCGCAGGTCACCATCGGGTCGATGGTGGCCGCAATGCCGCCCAACGCGTTCATCACCCAAGCGGGATAGGCGTGACCGTTGGCCGAGCGCAGCGCCGGGCGGGCGACGTAGAAGCGCGATGTCGGCGCGTGCCAGCTCATGTCGGTATAGTCGTCCGAGGTCGAGTTCACCTGCGAGGGCGGCAGGTCGCGCCGCAGGATCGCCTCGGCCTCCTGCGGCGTGATAAGGCGCTCCAGCTCGTCGATGAACGGATTCTCGGTCGCCTCGCCGCCAGCATTGACCTGGACCTCGCGGGCGATCGCCCTCGCCTCTTCGTTCCACTGTGGCGGACCGACGGTCGAGAGCGCTTCATAGGTGATGCCGGCCATGGCGTGGTTGGCCAGTCCCGGGCGCGACTTCGACACCCAGTGGCGTTCGTAGCGGGAGCCGCTCATCCTGGCGGCGGCTTCCGCGTTTCGGTCGAGCACGGCGGTCACCTGCTCGGCCATGGCGATCGTCGGCACGCGGATCATGTACTGGATCTCGGCAAGACCCGCCGGCAGATTGTCGGCGGTCGCCTGGCCCGCGGTCAGGATCGCTTCGCTGATCGACCAGCCGCCCTGGTGGGTCAGCATGGAATCGCGCAGCGCCTTGGAAGCCATGTACATCATCATCAGCGCGTCGTTGGCACCTGGCGCCCTGACCGCGGAATGCGCCTGCGGGATCGGGGCGCCATCGCTTGCGCGACCCCAGTTCTGAGGCTCGTCGCAAATGAAGCGGTAGATCATCGAATACGCCGCGCCGCAATGCGTGTCCCAGCGCGCGGTGTTGCAGAGCGGCAGCATATAGAAGGGATGAAAGGAGATCATGCCGGCAAGGCCGTCATAATAGCCCTTGGCGGCATGGATCGGCTTCGAGCCCCTCACCTTCTCTGCCGGCTCGCCAGTGAAGCGCAGCGTGCCTTGAATGCCATGCTGCTGCATCGCGGCCTTGGCGGCGAGCAGCCCGCCGAGGCTGCCAATGCCGAGGCCCGAGTGCGGATCGGTATGGCCACCCGCCTCGACGCTGAGCCCCGCCCGCGGTTGCTTGACCGTCACGGCATCCTGGCAGTTGCCGGGCACCGCGTCGTATTCGGCATACATGCCGATCGTCGGTCCTTCGCCATTCGTCCAATGCGCGCAGAAGGCGGTCGGCATGCCGCCCGAGCCCTCTTCCACCGAAAAGCCCTCACGCTTCAGCCGGTCGACATACCAGGCTGCGGACTGGTACTCGCGCCAGGCGGTCTCGCCGAGGTCGAAGATGGTGCGCGTCCAGGCCGACAAGAGCGGCTGGATGCCGTCGATGCAGGCCAGTGCCGTTTCCTGCGCTGATGTCGTCACCGGTTTCTCCATGCCGCAAAGAAAGCAGTGAAGCGGCTCTTCAAAAAGTGATATGTTTTCCCGGCTCGTGCAAATTCGGTTCACCTGAGGCCTCTTGCGCATACCTTCCACGCAGGCGCTTCGCGCCCTCGACAGTTTTGCTCGTCACGGCAGCGTGTGGCGCGCGGCCGATGAACTCCACCTCACCCGCAGCGCCGTCTCGCATCAGCTGAGGCTGCTCGAACGCGACCTCGGCTTCGATCTCTTGCAGCGCATCGGCAAGGGCGTGGCGCTGACGCCGCGCGGCCAGCGCTACGCCGCCGATGTCAGGAAGGCGCTGACCGTGCTCGGCGACGCGGGGACGCAGAACAGCGGCGCCGGCGTCGGCGGCTCCTTCGGTATCTCCTGTCCGCCGGGCTTCGCCTCGATGTTCCTATGCACCCATATCGGCGAGTTCCAGCAGATGTATCCGGACGTCGCGCTCTCGGTGCTGACGCCGCGGCGGCTCGACGATGTCAGCAATCCGGAGGCCGACGCCTTCATCGCCTTCGGCGTCGGCAACTGGCCGAACCGCGCGGTGGAGCTGCTTTGCGAGGTCTCCTTCACGCCGCTCTGCAGCCCGACGTTGCTCAACAAGGTGGGCGGCTTTTCCAAGCCCGCCGACGTCCTGCGCGCCAACCTGCTGCATCTCAGCGATACCGAGGACTGGGCGCGCTGGCTGGCGCTGTCCAAGGTGGAAAATCCCGACACCGAAGGCGGCATCTTCTTTTCCGACATGAACCTCGTCTTCTCGGCGGCAATCGCCGGCCAGGGCATCGCCATGGGAGACGAGCTGACCGGCCGCCGGGCGCTGAGCGAGGGCAGGCTGGTCAAGCCGTTCGAAGCGACGGTGCCCTCGCCGCGCTCCTACTATCTGGTCTTCGAGCATGCCAAGGCGGGCCACCCGGTACTCAATGCCTTCAGCGACTGGCTGCGGGCGAAGCTTTTGGAAAGCAGGCTGGCGAAGTATTGAAGGCGGGGACGCCGGCACGCCTTAGGATGTCCCTCGGAGTGCCAACCGTCCGGTCGTCATCCCCGGGCTTGACCCGAGGATCCATTCCGTGGCGATCGCGAAAGGCACGCTTGATCAGAATTCTGCACCGTTGCAGCTCCCAGAGGTCACGGCATGGCAACCAGGGTCTGCGCGCGTCGCTTCGCTCCTTGCTCCGCCCTGAAATGGCGACGGCATGAACGCCTTCGCCAATCGCGAAGGTTGGCGAGCCCGCCGAACGCCCAAGTTTGGGAGACGCTCGCGCCACCTGCCCATCCGTGAATCAAATTTGCCGAACAGACGAAAACTATTCGGTTGCGGTGAACGCGCGCCGTGCATACGATTTGAAACAAGCGTGAGGACGAAGGCAGGATGCAGCAACCCGGCCGGGCCGCAGAGATCAAGGCGAACGGGATAGGCAAGAGCTTCGGCTCGTTCCGGGCGCTGGACAATCTCACGCTCGATATCGGCCGCGGCGAGTTCCTGACGCTGCTTGGGCCATCCGGTTCCGGCAAGACCACCTTCCTGATGATCTTGGCCGGCTTCGTGCAGCCGAGCGAGGGCAGGCTTTTCAGCGACGGCACCGACATTACCGACCGGCCGGCCGAACAGCGCGCCGCCGGCATGGTATTCCAGGGCTATGCTTTGTTCCCGCATATGAGCGTGGAACAGAACATCGCCTTTCCGCTCAAGGTGCGCAAGAAGTCCGCTTCCGAGATCAAAAGCCGTGTCGGCGAGATGATCGAGCGCGTCGGTCTCAAAGGCCACGAGAAGAAATTGCCGGCGCAGCTTTCCGGCGGCCAGCAGCAGCGCGTGGCGCTCGCCCGCGCCCTGGTGTTCGAGCCGGGCGTGCTGCTTCTCGACGAGCCGTTCTCGGCGCTGGACAAGAGCCTGCGCGGCCAGATGCAGGCCGAGATGAAGCGGCTGCACCAGGAGACCGGCACCACCTTTGTCTTCGTCACTCACGACCAGAGCGAGGCGCTGGCGCTTTCCTCGCGCGTCGCCATTTTCAATCACGGCAAGCTCTTGCAGGTCGGCAGGCCGGACGAGGTCTACGACCGGCCGGCCAGCCGCTTCGTCGCCGAGTTCCTGGGCGAGATCAACATGCTGCCCGTGAAGGGCGTCAAGCCCGCCGATAATGGCGCCACCGGTGTCTGCGAGGACCGGGCGGTCAACATGCGCTGCAAAGCAGAAAAGGTCCGCGGCGACGCTATCCTGGCAATCCGGCCGGAACACATGTCGATCGCGCCGGAGGCAGCGGCCGGCGAAAACGGCATCGCCGCCACTGCTGTCGCTTCGACCTATCTGGGTGCGGCGACCAAGCTCGACCTGACCACGCGCCAGGGTGCGAAGGTCACCGTCTCGGTGCCGAACGAGGTGGCCGCGGCAGCGTTGAGCAAGGGCAATTCCGTCTGGCTGACCTGGCCGGCGGAAAAGGGCTTCCTCCTGCCGGACGGAGGACAATGAGCGCCGAAGCGGCGTGAATTCGCCGCGTCGGTTTCCGGATCAGATCAATTAAAACAAGGGGAACTGACATGAACGAGACCAAGAAACAGACCATCGACTCCCTCGCAGAGAGGGCAAAACGCGGCGAGATCTCGCGCCGGCAATTCGCGCAGCTTGCAGGCCTCGTGCTCGCCGGCACGCCGATGCTGCTGCGCTCGACCCATGCTCAAGCCGAGACCAAGGGGCTGGTGCTGGTGAATTGGGGCGGCGACGCCATCACCGCTTACGACGCCGCCTACGGCCAGGCCTTCACCAAGGATACCGGCATCCCGGTGAAGATGGACGGCTCGGGCCCGACCGAGGGCGCGATCGCCGCGCAGTTCAAGAGCGGCGCGCCGACCTGGGACCTGGTCGACGTCGATCCGTTCTCGGCCATTACGCTGGGCGGCCAGGGCATGCTCGAGCCGATCGACTACAAGATCGTCGATAAGAGCAAGATGCGGCCGGGCTTCGGCTGGGAATTTGCCGCGTCGACCTATTTCTTCTCCTACGTGATCGCCTACGACTCGCAGAAGTTCGGCTCCAATGCGCCGACCGGCATGGCCGACTTTTTCGACGTGAAGAAATTCCCCGGCAAGCGCTCGCTCTACAAATGGGGTGTGTCGAGCTGGGAAGCCGCCCTGCTCGCCGACGGCGTGGCACCCGCCTCGCTCTATCCGCTCGACCTCAAGCGAGCGCATGACAAGATCGCCGCCTTCAAGGAAAACGTCGTCTCCTATTGGGGCGGCGGCGCCGAAAGCCAGAGCGTGCTGCTCAACGGCGAGGCTTCCATGGCGATCGTCTGGTCGACGCGCGCCTCGCTGATCGAGCAGGACTCGGGCGGCCAGATCAAGTTCATCTGGGACCAGGGCCTGATCTCGCCCGGCGCGCTCGCGGTTCTGAAGAACAACCCCGGCGGCAAGGAAGCTGCGATGAAGTTCATCGCCAGCACGCAGGATCCGCAGAAGGAACTGGTGATGTTCGAGAAGCTCGGCCAGGGCCCGGCCAACCCGGCGGCCGACGCGCTGATCCCGGCCGACAAGAAGCGCATCAACCCGGTCGATCCGGAAAACATGAAGAAGCAGATCCCGCTCGACATGGAGTGGTACGCCAAGAACTACGGCGCGGCGCTCGACGAATACACCAAGATCATCTCGGCTTGAGCGGGCGGAGATGCTGAACTGACATGAGGGGCACCCTCTCCGACAGGACGGGCGCGGCGCTGTTGATGGCGCCGCTGCTCCTGTTCCTGGTCCTTGCTTATGCCTGGCCTTTCCTCGGCGTGGTGAAGTGGAGCTTCACCTTGCCGACGCCGGGACTCGGCCAATATGGCGCGCTGGTCAGCGATCCGCTGGTGCAGTCGGTATTCGTCCGCACGTTGCGCATCGCGGCGATCGTCACCATCGTTTCCGTCACCGCCGCCTATGCGATCACGGTCGTCTGGGTGCGCGGCAGCCCGGTGCAGCGCGTGCTTGCGGAATTCTGCATCCTGGTGCCGTTCTGGATCTCGGTGCTGACGCGCGCCTTCGGCTGGGTGGCGCTGTTGTCCAACCGCGGGCTCATCAACACCTGGCTGCAATCGATCGGCTTCATCTCCGAGCCGCTGACGCTCGTGCGCAACGAGTTCGGCGTCATCGTCGGCATGTCGCATTTCCTCATCCCCTTCGCGGTGTTTCCGCTGGCTTCGGCCATGCGCAGCCTCGACGAGCGCGTGCTGCTCGCGGCGCGCGGTCTTGGCTCCAGCCGCATGCGCACCTTCTGGACGGTGTTCGTGCCGATGACGCGCTCGGGCATTATCGGCTCGGCGATGATCACTTTCGTCTTCTCGCTGGGCTTCTTCGTCACGCCGGCGATCCTCGGCGGCGGCCGCAGCGTGATGATCGCCGAACTCATCTATCTTCGCATCTTCCAGAGCCCGGACTGGGGGCTGGGCGCGGCAATAAGCGTCGTGCTGGTGGTGTTCGTCGGCGCGCTGATGGCGCTCTTGTTCCGCTACGTCAAACCGAAGCAATTGGTGTAGCAAGATGCCCACCTACCGCCCCGGTCCCGTCTCGCTCATCCTCGCCGTCCTGGTGGCGCTGTTTCTGCTTATGCCATTGCTCGCCGTCATCCCGGTGTCGCTGACGCCGAGCCGCATGTTGACCATGCCGACCGGCGAACTGTCGCTGCGCCACTACCGTTCGCTGATCGAGGATCCGCGCTGGCTGGAGTCCATCCTGCTCTCGATCCGCATCGGTGTGGTCAGCAGCGCGATTTCCACGGCGCTCGCGCTCACCTTCAGCCTCGGCGTGTGGATGTTCCAGCCGCGCTTCACCGCCGCCCTGGTCGGCTTCGTCCTTTTGCCTATGGTGGTGCCGCCGGTGGTCTCGGCGGTGACCCTGTATTTCCTGCTCACCTCGGTCTCCGGCATCTCATCCTTCTTCGGTTACGACACCTGGCTGGGTGTCGCGATGGCGCATTCGGTGATGACGGTGCCCTTCGCCACCGTTCTGATCCTGGTCTCGCTCAGCCAGCTCGATCGGCGCATCGACCTCGCCGCACGAGGCCTGGGCGCCAGTGTGTGGGAGCGCGCGACGCGCATCATCATGCCCAACATCAAGTTCGGCATCGTCACCGCGGCGCTCCTCTCCTTCGTGCTCTCCTGGGAAGAGATCGGCGTGACGCTGTTCATCACCTCGGTGAACGCCATCACGCTGCCGCGCCTGATGTGGATGGGCCTGCGCGACAACATCGATCCGGCGATCGCAGCCCTTTCGGTGATCCTGATCATCATCACCGTGCTGGTGCTCGCCGCGCGAAGCGTGATTACGCGCCGGCGAGCCGCACCGTAAATCCGCGGCTTTGTCCCAAAACGAAAGAGGCCCGCCGGGAGCGGCGAGCCTCTGACGGTGCCAAAGTGGAAGTCTGGCCCGTGGTGATCCGGGGGTGTGGATCGCGTAAAGTCTAGCCACCCGAAGTCCGGCGCGCGATTTACAAATCCGTAAACTTCGCGC
Source organism: Mesorhizobium sp. WSM3866 (assembly GCF_002294795.1). Lineage (NCBI taxonomy): Bacteria > Pseudomonadati > Pseudomonadota > Alphaproteobacteria > Hyphomicrobiales > Phyllobacteriaceae > Mesorhizobium > Mesorhizobium sp. WSM3866. Next base: position 295,700 of record NZ_NSGC01000008.1, read on the forward strand.
CACCTGAGCGAGCGGGCGGAGGCAGAAAAGAGACGTATTATCATCGCCTTGCGAGCATCCGCGACCGCGCCGGCGCAGCATCCTTCAATCAAAAGTGATGGGAAGAGCGCGACAAGTCGAGCCCGATCGGCGACGACGGCCAGCCCGTGACGACATGACGAAATCCGGCCGCTACCGGTTTCCCCGGCAGCAGCATTCTGGCCAGGATCGCGTCCCGGCGAATGAAGTGATCATAAAGTGCCGCCAGGGCAGGTATGCCGGTCGGCGCATTGCCATCCTGTTTGCATCGCGCCTTCAGAGGGCGCGCCGCGCAGGCGAAGCAGGCGAAGGCTGCTCGCCCTCGCCTGCGGTCGGAGCCGTTCAAGCGGCCTGCGGCGGCCGCATTCTTTCGAAAAGAGCCTGCCGGGCCGGGCCGGCGAGCGGCCTGTCCATGGTCAGCAGCCCGTCGAGCAGAACGAGGAGCTCACGCGCCGCGGACGACTTGCAGGAATAATAGACCATCTGGCGGTCGCGGCGGGTGTCGACCAGGCCAAACCTGCGCAGTTTGGCCAGATGCTGGGAGAGTGCGGACTGGCTGAGTTCAACCTTGTCGGCGAGCGCGCCGACAGACAATTCGCCCTCGGCCAGGTAGTTCATAATGAGCAAACGCTTCTCGTTGCCCATTACCGCAAGAAAGGCTGCCGCGCTTTCTGCGTTGGCGGTAAGTTTCTTGGTCACCATCGGTTTCCCCATGTTCATGCTCTTCCGAGGCCACGGGGGCAATGGCTTCGGAATTCCAGAGCATTTGATGGGCCTGCTCCGACACGCAGTCGGAACCTGCCCTGCTTCTTTGTTCGACCAAAACCCTCCGTAACCCGGTTGCCACCACGTCGGGATCTTGGTCTCGGACAGCCTGCGCCGCGTTGTTGCGCGACGCAAGTTGGCGCAGACTCGGAATAATTCCGCGCCGCTAATGAGTATCAGCGCTTCGTCCTTTCAGCAAGATAGCGAAGCTGGCCCCATCTCCGGCATGCTGTCGAGCACACAACGAGACGAAAACCTGACCGGCCGGGCGCCGCGAAAGACGCACGTTGTCGCCGTTTCCTTGAGGACTCACCCCGTTTCCGAACCCGTGCTAATGTTTAGCCGGGGAGCAAGGGGGACATGAGCTGGAGGAAGAAGCCCGTGTCCAACATGTCGCGAAACACATTCACGCCCGCCGAGACGGCGCTGTTGGGGCGTGTCTTCGAGAGCGGCCGCATCGATGGAGAAACCGAAGAGCAGAAGGAGGCGCGCGCCTCCCGCATCATCGCCAATTACATGGCCGGCATCACCGATGAGACGGAACTCATCGAACTGTCCCGCAAGCCGCTCGGAAGATAGGCGGCAGCCACGCCCGTTACCGGCGCGCTGCTCACATCCTGTTGAAATATCGGGATGAAACTTGCCGCGCGGTGGCGCGTTTATCATCCGCTCACAACGCATTAGGGGTTTCGCGATGATCCAGGGATGGTTTTCCAGGCCGGTCGAAGTCGCCGTCGGCGTGGCAGGCTCGATCCGACACATTTCCAACGCCCAGCAGGCTGTGGAACTGCTGACGGGCCAATGGCGCGACGCCGGCAGCGCGCAGCATGGCGCGGCGCTGCGCGCCTGCCGCCGGGCAATGAGCGGCGACGTTCCGGCCGACAACGCCAGGGAAGCCTTCATCAGCGCCGCGCGCGAAGCGCATGTGTTGGTCGAATAGCTCCAAGGCGGCATCCTGTCTTCTGTAGAAGAGCGACACGACGCGCGAATTGACCGGACGCTTCCGCGCCGGCCGAAACCGCTGCCTGACGCGTTCATCCGCCTGTCGGCTCCGATCTCGCCGCGGACGACAGCGCGGCCAGTGACGTTGTCACATGTTTTTTGCGCGGCGCCGGCGCAATGAATCCGCTACGTGAGCAACTCCGGCCGGCCCATCGCTAATCTCTAAAATTTTCCGGAACATTATCGGCAGTGTTTGGTTAATGCGCGGGTCCGCCGATCATCCGGGGCCCGCATCCCAACAGGCGCCTGCCGGCGCCGTTGCTTATCAAAAGACCAACATACGAACGGAGCATGTGATGAACGACGTCTGGTTTTCCGAGCCGGTCGTGATCGATTTCGAACCAAGCGGACATCGCAAGGTCTCAAGCTGCTTCGAGGCCGTCGAATGCCTCGACCTGCGCTGGCCAAGGCGGGCGCGCGACCGCGCCTGGCGGTCGGCAAGCCGCGTCTGCCGCGACGCGCTCGACGGCTTGAGAAGTCCTACCGAAGCCCGCAAAACCCTGCGCAAGGCAGCGAAGGCCGCCGGCCTGCTGGCCTGAAGCGTGTCGCGATCCCGTGCGGAAAAATCCGCCACCTGGACCGTCTCGAATTACCGCCCAGAATTTGCTCCCGGCGGCCCGTAAGCCAGAAAATTCGGAACATTGCAGCCGCCGACCTGTTACTTCTCCGTAGTCTCCTGACTACACGGGTTCCAGACCCAAGCCGAGCCCGTTCCGGCTTCCCATCGCCGGGGCGGGCTTGATTTTGTGCGGTATCGATTGCGGCATCCCAGCGAGTGAGAGCAGCGACCGACGCATACTTTCAGCACGCCCTTGCGGACATCCAGACGGGGCTACATGAAAACGCCGGCCGCTGGACTTTCGGGGCGCCTGTTGTTCAGGCCGTACCATTTCAACGAGCCGGCCGCCGGCGCTCAATGCGAAGAGAGAGTCATGGTGAACGGGCGGCTAATATCCACAGGATGCGGCCGATTTGGAAAGAAGATCAGCCAAACCCGCCGAGCACCTCCGGGAATTGCACGGCCATCGCGCCCTCTTCCGCTTGCCTTGCGTAGATCCGGTGCATTTTCGCCGCGTCGTAGCGCGCGCGGCGGCGATGCACGTCGTTACCGAAGAGACCGCCGACGGCATCGAAGCGCCGGAGAAAGCGTTTCGTTATCCCGCGCTCGAACGGCAGCCGCTGCCGGAAGGGCTTATTCCAAGGCGTATCCTCTGCCAGATCGCGCCAGATCTTGAGGGCTTCAAGCTCGACTCCAATCTGGCTGCCCCAAGGCTTGCCGCCCGCGAAATGCCGTGCATAGGCCTGAGAAAACCGATAATCCCGGGCGCCATTCGACATCAGATTCCAGTTCGGGTGCATCGTCTGCCATTTGCCCTCGAAGGCGACATTGAGCGCGTTCTGGTCGTTCATTTGTCCGTCAACGGCGAGCTTTCGGGCCTGCTTCAACAGGTCTTCCTCTCGCACCGGCCGCATGTTGAAGACGATAATGCCGGCATTGAAATAGGGCGCGCCCGGTTGCATCGACATCTCGTCTCGGTAACCCGGGCGGAAGTACATGTAGTCGTCGTGGGCCGCTAGGAGGTGCGCGTGGATAGGCTGGTCCACCAGATCGGCAATGTCGCGGTTGAACAGAACGTCGCAGTCGATATGTGCGATGCGATCGTATACCGCGAATTCGCTGAACCGGTCGGCGAACAGGCGGATGAAAGTGGCGACGCTCCCCGGGCGAAAACGGTAGCCCGAGTCAGCCATGAAGTTCGTCACGTCCACGATCCGGACACGGTCTTTCAGCAACCGATACGCAATGCCGACATCGTCCTGATTTGCCCCGAGATGCATGATGAAACCAGGTGTCGTTTTGCGCGAAACGTCGAGAATTCTGCGCGCTGCTAGGCATGCATACGGAAAGTACTTGGCATCTGCCGCCAGAAAAAAACACGAATTGGTCATTTGAACCGTTTGTGAGCCTATTTAGCCCTAGTGCCTGTCACAAAATGCTTCTCGATGAAAGTTTCGATGGGACCAGTGAGGGCGCCCGCCTCTCTTTTTATTTTATCGTCCTCCCACTCCCACCACCGGATTGCCAGCAGCTTCGAGATGACGTCTTGCGAAAAGCGATATCTGATTAGCCGGGCCGGAGACCCGCCTACGATCGCATAGGTCGGCACGGTCCTAGTGACCACCGCCCCGGCGCCTACCACCGCGCCATCGCCGACCTCAACTCCTGGTAAAATTATGGCGCCGTGGCCGATCCAGACGTCGTTGCCGATCGTGATGCCGCCTGGTTTGCCGCCATTTCCGATCGGCTCCGGTTGGTTCAGTATCCGGCTGTGGATTGGAAATGAGGTGGCGCTGCCGGTCGAATGCTGACCGGAGCACATGAAAAGCACGTCACCCGCGATCGAGCAGAAGGCCCCTACTTGCAAAGGTGATTCCTTCGATGGGAACAGAACCTTTCGCCACGTCACGCCGTAAGTGTGGCGGCCGATAGCAACATTCTCCGGAAGTTTAGAGCGGGCATCCCGCAACCATTTGGAAAAGATAGACATATGCAGAGCTCCCCGCAGCCCTTCTGCGATTTAGCAGTAAATGAGCCAGCCATAGCTCTCGTGATTCTCAGCCTGAGATCACCCCCAGCCCAAGTCTATATTGTTAATCCCGTCTCTACTGATGCGGTCGCGAAGCACGGCGATCCGATTGGCCAAATCCAGCGAAAGCCTTTCGTGCGTCTCCACCAGAACATGACCGATGGACCGATAGATGCCGTTATCGAGCATGGACTCGATGCATTCCGCTTCCGCACCCTCAATGTCCATCTTAATAACGGCAATCGGTTCCTCGATCCCTCTCAGAAACTGCACGAGATCGATCACTTCGACTTCAACGGCGGGGCCGTTCGCGTGCTCGGGCACCTCGAACAGAGATGACCACTCGGTCATCCGGACATTTTTCGTGTCGGGCCTCTGATTAAGGATTGCCGTCCTCGCGGAGCCGCCTACCGCGTTTGGAATGATCGTTACCCGCTCGTCATTGCCGAACCGGCCCTTCAAGATCTTGAGAGCCCTAGGGTCCGGCTCAAAGGCGATTACCTTCATGCCATAGCTGAGAGCGTGCCGGGTAACGTCGCCTACATTGGCCCCGAGGTCGATGAAAAGGCCATGGCGCGGAAGGGATTTCATCAGCTGATGAAAGTCGAACTCAGCCTGCCTCTTCGGACGCGGCGGACGATGCCATCTGCGATACAGATGCCAGCGCAATACAAATTCGAGATAACTTTCCTGTAACACTCTGAGTCCGTCTGCCCTTCGGCGCGGATATACTGGGCACCGCGCGCGTCTTCAAGCATCCAAATTCCCCAAAGCGCCGTGTTTCCACTTGGATCAGATATTCAGGTCATCGGCGGGCGATCACCTCGGGAACGATCGCTTTCATGCCATCATCGAGCGTTCCGTGGGTGTCGAAGCAGGCGCTGAGCGCGAACTTGCCGCCGCTTCGGCCGCAAGTGGAACCGCGAAAAGGATTAAAAGTTGGAAATCGGTTCTTTTTCGAGTTGGAACCCTTAGCCGGGAAAGCGCTAAGTGATTGAAATTAATGGCGATCCCGGCAGGATTCGAACCTGCGACCATCGGCTTAGAAGGCCGTAGGCAAACCGCAGAATTCTGGGGTTTCCGTGGTTCTCAGCTGTAAACGGGGCCCGCCGAAACACTGAAGAATTTGGCGCCCCTGTAAACGGGGATTGGCTCGAAATCGTGGTCGAAAACTAGGCTTCAGTCCCATGTCTGGCTTGTCCCAAGGGCGGCATCGCCTCGGCCGTCAAGATCTCGCCATTGTCAGCAACCAGTTGAGCGATCGCGCTGCTCAATTTCAGATGGTAGCAATAGGGCATACGAAGGCTCCGCCTTTCGGAACTCCACGGGCGTTGAACTGATTGGGTTTTTTGGGGAACGCAGCCCCATTTCGAGGCCCCTAAGCCCATACCTTGGAGGAACGTCATTTCACCTTCTGTTCCTCCTAGAGCGTCTTGCATTGTGACGGAATCGGAAGGGATTCCCAAATCAGGCAGAGTTTGATTCAACCTGCTGGCTGGACGGAGGCCAGCATGGATGACGGCTGGCTACTCGCAGGATTTGCGCGACCGTGTGATCGACGCGGTCATGAAGGAGGGAATGAGCCGGCGTGCTGCGGCACGGCGGTTCGGGGTCAGTGAATCGGCGGCGATCAAATGGGTTCAGCGAGCTGAGCGCACCGGCAGTCGCAGAGCAATGGCCACGGGCGGCCGCCGCCTGAAGTGCTGAAGCCGCATCACGACTTCCTGATGGCGGTGCGGGCGCAGCAGCCCGACACGCGGATGGTCGTTCAAGTCTTTGACCAATGCCCTAAGCCTGCTTGTGCAACCTGCGCTCGCGGGCTACATCTGCCAGATACACTGTGGCGTCCCGATCATTTGCCTGCGCGAGGGCGTTGGCGATGTCGCTGGCGTTCAGGCCCAAACGCTCGGGAGCTCTCGATCTTTCCCTGCACCCTAGAAGATCTGACCTTAGTCAAACCGCAGGCGCATATCATGGTCGGCGAGATGCCCCCCTGGCTCGACTTCGGGGATGATCTGCCTTGTTTCGAGAGAGGTCTTCACGGCAAGCCGTCCATCGGCCATGGTCCTTCCAATCTTCCGAGGGTCAGCGTCGAGAGCGTCAGAGCCAATAGTGAAACGACCAACGCCGCCAGAGATAATTTTAAAAGGGGCAACGCCCCTCATTGAACCTCGCGGGCCGCAGTCACAGTCACGAAATCAGTCGTCCCGGCAGGTGGGCGACCCAAGTCAGATGAGCGCACCGACATTTTTTGGACAACACAGCTTCTAGGTACTGGCGGCTTCGCTATTGCCACGCCGAACCCGTGTTGTCAGCGACGGGAACGGCCGAGCTCACGCGCGGCATGAGACTGCCGCGCGCGACACAGCCCGCTCGCAGGCAGCTCTGGCCGCACAACGGCTTGCTAATTTCATCAACGAGGCATTATTCCCCTAGGCCGCAGGCTTTGGACGCAATAGCCCCGTGCCGGCCTCGAGCTTCTTGCCGAGCGTGTCTTCTACGAAGGGAGATTTCGTTGTCATGGCAATCCTCGCGAGAGGGCCGCCGCATCGGTGAGGACTATACTCCTCGACTGGGCATCGATCGCAAGAGGGCTATTGGCTTACCGATCACTACGCGCGATTGAACTTGTGCCCCTCGGTGCGAAGAAGCACGTCCACCTGAATCTCTGATACGCTTCGAACTTCATATGGGGGATGATCGTTCGGTACAACGTCATTAGACGCTCGCAAATATGGTAGCGGCCTGGACGCGCTCTCTAGAGCGGGATGAAGTCATCTCCGGTCGTATCCTGCATTGGCGAAGTAGTTTGAGCACTCGGCGGGTGTCGTCCGGTTGAGGATTTCGCCGATCGCCTGGCAGACGGTCTCGGCCGTCCGTTTGGCCGCCTTTCGAAGCCAGTGTTTGAGCTTGGCGAAGAACTGTTCGATGGGATTGAGGTCGGGTGAGTATTTGGGCAGGAGAATCAACTTGGCCCCTGCCTTGCGAATGGTGCGACGCACGGCCTTGCCCTTATGCGAGCCGAGATTGTCCATGACGACGATGTCGCCGGGCTTCAGGGTCGGAACCAGCACGGTCTCGATATAGAGGCGGAAGCGCTCGCCATTGATCGGCCCATCGATGAGCCATGGCGCGGTGATGCCGTCATGGCGCAAGGCGGCCAGGAACGTCATGGTTTTCCAGTGGCCGTGCGGCACCTTTGCCTTGATGCGCTGCCCAACTGGCGCCCAGCCTCTGAGTGGCGCCATGTTGGTCTTGGGCGCACCAGTAGCGGGCCTACGATCATCACCTTGCAACCACCATTGCGGCCTACGATCATCACCTTGCAACCACCATTGCGGCTCCAGGTTTCGTCGATGAACACCAGGCGGGCAGGATCGATGCGGTTCTGATAGGCCAGCCATTGCGCCCGTCGGCGCGCTACGTCGGGGCGATCCTGCTCGGCCGCGACCAACGTCTTTTTTTGTACGACAGACCCTCGGCGTGGACGAACTCCCAGACCGAGCGATAGTCGACCTCAAGCCCTCGTTCGGCGAGCTCGGCGACAAGCCCGCGCAGCGTGAAGGCCTGCTTGCGGCAGCGCTCAATGAGCCAGTCGCGCCAGGCCCCCGATAGCTTCTTCGGCTTGGAACCACCGACTTTGCGCGGTGCTACGCTGCCGGTTTCCTCATCGAGCTTCACCCACTCGATCGCAGCGCTGTAGCTGACCCCGAAACGCTTCGCAGCTGCGCGCCGCGACATTCCCTCCTTCACCGCCGCCACGACGCGCTCTCGCAGATCCATCGATAGTGCCATCCATGCTGGCCTCCTTCCCAGCATGAATGGTGAATCATAAACCCGCTGATTTGGGAATCCTCAACGACTCCCAACAATTTCATCCCGCTCTAGGAACAAACCACTCTGCTTCCTGTGGCTCATTCATGTAGGCGGGGCGAGGCGGCCTGACAAAATAACCGTCTTTCGTTTCCCTGACGTCGTCGGGGTCGATTGGATGGCAATCCTTGTTGCCGCAGCAATCATAATGAAGAACCGGGTCAGTTTTGCCGGTGTACCAATCGTGAGCGTTCGCACTGTTGGCTAAGGCAAGCCATATCAATGCAGTAGGCCACTTGAACGGCGCCATGGGATTTAGCCCCCTCGCATTTGCTATAGCATATTAGTGAATTCTAATCTAGGAAGAGAAGTCGCAATTCCCGGCGCGAAAGTCCAACGGCCACCAAGCATGTCCGCGAATGGCGTTGTGGATGATGACGACTGCGGTCACCGCTGGGGGCGCCCTTCGATGCATTTGGTCAGCACGCGACAACGCGCAGGACTGGCAGGCTTAGTGGCCGCGGCTGCGGCGCTGGAGAGTGGTCCTGCGTTAGCGCACAGCGCGGATCGGGCCTGGACTTATCCGCCAGCATGCTGTCACGGCGATGCAGTGACCGGCGAATGCGGCAAGATTCCCGCCAGCACGGTTACGCCGCGACCGGATGGCTATGTCATCGTCTTGCGTCCGGGCGATCATCAGAAGGTCACTCATCAGGACCGCTATTTCGTTCCTTACGACGTGGTGATCCCATCTGGTGATGACAATTTCCACATCTGCCTGCATCCCACCGAAGAAGATGAGAATTGCTTCTTCGCGCCGGCCGATGCGATGTGACCCCTGTCAGGCTTGTCGGAAGTCCTTGAGGGAGGCGTGGCGAAGCTTCCCTCATGAAAGGTGGTCGGCAACCGAGCTAGGACAGAGACCCGTCCCGCCGGCCTTCACCGGGTCCTCACCCCGCAAATCGGAGGAGAGGTGGCCGCGCAGTGGCCGGAGAGGGGAGCGCTCTGTCTTGATCCTTCAAGGGTTGCGCATTTCAGTGCTGAGTTCCCGCCCGCTTAGTTCTGCACCCTCCGATCAATCTCCTCGGCGCTTCTTGTCCCTGTCAGCGCCATGGTCGGTTAGTTGGGATCGCGCCTCGATGCTGATTGGCGGAACCACCAGCTCTACTTGTGTGGTTTCCTCAATCCATCTGGATGCGGATGCCTTTTGCTCCATTGAGCAACCGCTTCAGGTGAAAGCTCGCCAGCTGATCGCCGGGGCGCTTTCCAACTTCCGCGGCGAAGGCTCCAATCGCGCCCGGATCGTCGGCTTCCAGGCGCGCGAACGCCGATCGGTACCCATCGGCTGAATCGTCCTCGCCCCGACCGGGCGGCAACGGCTCGTACGCCCTGAGCGGCTCGGTCCTGCCCCTCAGCACGAGGTCGCCGACCGGGCGGCCGCGGAAATCCGGCACCGCCCGCGCCACGCTCTCGCTGACGCAGATGCGCGTGCCGAGCTGCTTGTTCGCGGCCTCGAGCCGCGCCGCGATGTTGATGGTGTCGCCGTAGGCCGTGTATTCGAAGAAGCGAAGGCCGCCGAAATTGCCCACTATCGCCAGTCCGGCATTGACCCCAATACGCGTCGGCCCGAGCACGATGCCCTTCATTCGCCACTCGACGCGGAAGGCCTCGGAGAAGGCGTCGAGCTCGAGCGCGCAGGCGACCGCGCGGACGGCGTGGTCGGGTTGTTCGCTGGGTGCGCCGAACAGGACGTGCAAGGCGTCACCCACCACCTTGGCCACCGTTCCCTCATGCCGGAAGACGATGTCAGTCATTCCCGCAAGATAGTCGTTGAGGTAGTCGTTGAGCAGCTCGCCGAGCGTGTCCGACTCCATCGTCTCGACGAGCGTGGTGAAGCCGGCGATGTCGGTGAAAAGTGCCGCGACCTCGCGTCGTTGCCCGGCTAGACCCGCCGCGTCGGCATCGCTTGCCAGGCGTGCCGCGAGGTTCGGCGAGAAATAGCGCGACAGCGCAGCGTGAGCGCGTTCGGCCGCGGCTTGACGCCGCCGCGCCTCGCGCAGCGTCTCCAGATGCCTGAGCGTCTTGGCGATCGTCGCCTCGAGGTCGATGAAATCGATCGGCTTCATCAGGAAATCGAATGCGCCGCGGTTCATGGCAGTGCGGATGTTGCCCATGTCGCCATAGGCCGAGACTATGATCGTCGACAGCTGCCGCTCGGCTTCCTGGAGCTTCTGCAGGAAGGACAAGCCATCCATGCGCGGCATGTTGATGTCGCAGACGATCATGTCGACGTCGCCGTTCCGCTCGAGCAGTTCCAGCGCGTCCAGCCCGTCGCGGGCAAACAGGAAGCTGACCGACCCGTCGCGGACCTGGTGCCGGAACTTCTGCAGCAGGAGGCTTTCGAGGTCCGGCTCGTCGTCGACGACAAGGATGCGGGCGCTCACGCTGCCCTTCCGATCCGCGTCTCGATCTCCGCACGCAGGGCGATGAAATCGATGGGCTTGGTCAATAGCGCCTCGGCACCCGACTCGAGCGCCCTGCGCTTGGTTTCGGCGTCGCCGTAGGCGGTGATCATGATGACAGGCACATCGGGACGCGCCGCGCGTGCCCTCGGCAGGAGATCGAGGCCGCTCATGCCGGGCATGTTGATGTCGGAGAGGATGAGGATCAGCGTGACGTTTGTGGCCTGCTCGATCAGCGCCAGCGCCTCCGAGCCCGACGGCGCAAACTCCATCGTGAACCGGCCGTCGCGGAGGTCGTGCCGGAACTGCTGCTTGAACAGCGCCTCCACGTCCGGCTCGTCGTCGACTACGAGAATGAGAAGCGTCACGGGTTTGCCTCCTGCTTGCCGAGCGAAGCGGCGCTTCGGGGCAGAACGATCCTGAATTCGGTGAACTCGCCCGGCTCGGTCGCCACCTCGATGGTGCCGGCATGCTGTTTCACCACAATGTCGTGGCTGAGCGACAATCCTAGACCGGTCCCCTCTCCGGCGGGCTTGGTCGTGAAGAAGGGATTGAACATCTTCTCCCTCACCTCGGGTGGAATACCGGTGCCGTTGTCCCGGATCCTGATCTCCACGCGATCGCCGAGGTCCTTCGTCGAAGCGGCGAGGACCGGCTCGTAGGCGTCGTCCGTCTGTGCCTGCCGGCTGGTCGTGGCATGGAACCCGTTCGAGATGAGGTTGAGCAGCACCCGCGTGATTTCCTGCGGATAGAGATCGACCTCTCCGGCCGCAGGATCGAGATCCCGTTCGAGCGTGATGTTGAAGCCCTGCTTCTCCGCACGCGCGCCGTGATAGGCGAGGTTCAGGCTCTCCTCGACGACGGCGTTGATGCTGGTCGGCCGATGCTCGCCGGAACCCTGCCTGGAATGCAGGAGCATGTTCTTGACGATGGAGTCGGCGCGCCGGCCGTGCTGCTCGACCTTGGCAAGATTGCCGCGCAGCATCGTCATCAGCTCGTCGATCTCGGTGCGGACCGACGGGTCGGCCGCGGTCCGGTCAATGGCCTCGTTCAATTCGGAGAGCAGGTCGCCCGACAACGATGCGAAGTTGTTGACGAAGTTGAGCGGGTTCTTGATTTCGTGCGCGATGCCGGCCGTTAGCTGGCCGAGCGAGGCGAGCTTCTCCGTCTGGATCAGGCGATCCTGGGCCGTGCGAAGATCTTCCAGAGAGCGGGATAGCTGCTCGGAGCGGTTGCGGACCGCGTCGAAGAGACGGGCGTTCTCGATGGCGATGGCCGCCTGGTTGGCGAAAGTTTCGACGAGCTCGACCTGGCGCGGTGTATAAGGGCCGGGGGTGCGGCGTCCCAACGCAAGCACGCCGACCGCTTCCCCCTCGCGCAGGATCGGGACCGCAAGAACCGCGCGGAAGCCCCCCATGGCCGAGGCCTCCTGCCTCGCATATTGCGAATCCAGCCGGACGTCCGGAACCTGGACCGTCCTGCGGTCCAGCGCCGCCCGTCCGTGCAACGTGCCACGCCCGAGCGCATGAGGATGTGCCGCTTCGTAGGCGCGATACTCCTCGGAGAAGCCGACCCAGGCTACGACCCTGTAGAGGTCGCCGTCCCTGCGCGAAAGCGATCCGCAATCCGCGGCGCACAGCCGTGCAGCCGACTCAAGCAACGTCTGGAACACGACCTCCAGATCAAACGCCGAGCGGCTGATCACCTTGAGGACGTCCGCGGTTGCGGTCTGCTGCTCCAGGGCCTCGCTCACCTCGGCCGTGCGTGCCTGCACCTCCTCGAATAGCCGCACGTTTTCGATAGCGATGACCGCCTGGTCGGCGAATGTCTCCACCAGCTCGATCTGCCTGACCGCGAAGGGATTCACGGTCGTGCGCGTCAGGATGAAGACACCGACTGGATTGCCCTCGCGCAGCAAGGGCACACCGAGCACGGTCCGGAAGCCCGCCAGCTTCTGGCCTTCGCGGAGGGCATATTCGGGATCGGCAAGCACGTCGGCGACTTGAACGGTCCTCCTTTCGAGCAGGACGCGTCCGGCTATCGAGCCTCTCCCCGGCCCTTTGTCGGCCCTCTTCATGTAGTCGTCGAACTCGGCCGAGTAACCCCAGCGCGATGCTTCGAAGATGTTGTCGCCGCTCTGACGCATGACGGTCGCGGTATCGGCTTCGCACAGCCGCGCCACCGACTGCGCCAGCGTATCCAGAACGGCCTGGAGATCGAACGTAGAGCGGCTGATGATCTTGAGCGCGTCGGCGGTTGCCGTCTGTTGTGCCAGAGCTTCGCTGAGTTCCGTGGTGCGAGCCTGCAGCTCGTCGAACAGCCTGACGTTCTGGATGGCGATCACTGCCTGGTCCGCAAACGTTTTGAGTAGTTCGATCTGCTTGTCGCTGAACGGCCTGACCTCATCGCGCCTGACCGCAATCGCACCGATCGGCTCGCTCTCGCGCAGCAGCGGCGTGGAAGCGATCGTGTGGAAGCCGAACTGCCATGCCAGAGCGTGGCTGAGAGGATACTCCGCCTCTTCGGCCGTCATGTCGTGAACGTGCAAAGTCCGCGCGTCAACGACCGCGCGGCCGGTGATCCAGTCCCGGGTTAGGGGCATCGGAGGGAGCTGGAACGGGATCGGACCGTAATGAGCTTTACCGACCAGTTTCCCGTCCTGGATCAGAAGGATGGCCGCGTCGCTAGTATCACAAAACCGGGCGGCGCTCTCTGCGACGACCTGGAGAACCGGCTGGATGTCGGTCGGCGAAGATGCAATCACCTTGAGGATCTCACCGGTCGCCGTCTGCTGCTCCAGCGCTTCCGAAATCTCTCTGTTGCGCGCCTGTACCTCGTCGAACAGCCGCGCGTTCTCGATCGCGATCACCGCCTGGTCAGCAAAGCTCTCCAGGAGTTCGATCTGGCGCTGCGCAAACGGCCCGACAGCTCGTCTCGCCATTCCGAAGACCCCTATGACCTCATCGCCCCGCCTGAGAGGCACCGAAAGTACCGCGCGGAAATTGCCGGTGGCGGCTGCTTCAGGCCTTTCGTATTCCGCATCCAGCGATACGTCGGGCACGTGGATCGTCGCCCCTTCAAGGGCTGCACGACCCTGGAAAGTGCCTCGCTCTATCGGGTGCGGATGAGCCATCTCGTAGGCAAACAGCTCCGGCTCCTGACCCGAGCCTGCCATGAACCGCAGGGCGTCGCCCTCGCGCAACGTGATCCCACCCATGTCGGCGCCACACAGACGCACCGCCGAGTCGGATAGCGTCTGCAAGACCGGCTGAAGATCGAAAGCCGACCGACTGATCACCTTGAGCACGTCCGCGGTAGCGGTCTGTTGATTGAGCGCTTCGCTCAGTTCACGCGTCCGCGCCCGGACCTCCTCGAACAGCCTGACGTTCTCGATGGCGATCACGGCCTGATCGGCGAAAGTTTGAATGAGGTCGATCTGCTTGTCGGAGAAAGGGGTGACGTGCCGGCGCGCCAGGATAAGAACGCCGATCGGCTCATCCTCTCGCATGAGCGGCACGCCCAGCACCGTGCGGAACCAGATGGTCTTCGCCGAATCCAGAAAGGTGTAATCCGGATCGGCAAGAACATCAGTCACGTGAACGATGTTGCGGTCCAGTTGTGCGCGCCCGAGGACGGTACCGCGTCCGGGCGTAAAATGCTTGTCCTTAACGAACTCCAGCCAGTCGTTGGGAAGGTTGTAGTTTGTGGCGTAGTAGTAGCCTTCCGCTTCTTGCCGCGCGATGCCGGCCATGTCGGCTTCGCACAGCTGCGCAGCCGAAGCCGTCAGAGTGTCGAGCACTGTCTGCAGGTCAAAGGTCGAGCGGCTGATCGATTTCAGGACGTCAGCCGTCGCCGTCTGCTGCTGCAATGCCTCGCCGAGCTCGCGCGTCCTCGCCTGGACTTCCTCGAACAGCCTGACGTTCTGGATCGCAATCGCGGCCTGGTTGGCGAAGTTCTTGAGCAGGTTGATCTGCTTGTCGCTGAACGGGCGAACCTCCATACGCCTGATGACCAGCGTCCCGATGGCCTGCTCCTCCCGTATCAGCGGCGTGGCTGCCATCGTCATGTGCCCGAACCGCTCGGCGAGTTCCTTGCTGATCGGGAATTCCTCGCCGGCCGCTGCGACATCCACGATATGCACCGTCTCCCGGTCGACGAAGGCGCGACCGGGAACCCAATCGCGGGTGGTCGGCATCGGCGGGAGATCGAAGGGAATTTGCCCGTGATGCGCTTTGGGCACGAGCATGTTGTCCTTCTCGAGGAATATGATTGCGTCATGGGTGTCGCAGAATCGCGCGGCGCTCTCGGCCACCACTTGCAGCACCGGCTGGATGTCCGTCGGTGACGCGGCGATGACGCGCAGGATATCGCCGGTCGCCGTCTGCTGCTCCAGGGCTTCCGAGATCTCGCGATTGCGCGCCTCCACCTCCTCGAACAGGCGCACGTTCTCGATTGCAATGACAGCCTGGTCGGCAAAGGTCTCGACGAGCTCGATCTGTTTTGGCGAGAAGCCCCTTGGCTTGGATCGAGTAAGAGCGAAGACTCCTATGACAACTCCTTCGCGGAGCATCGGGACAGCAAGTGCCGTACGGAAGTCCAGAGTCGGGTGCTGTTTCAGGAGCGTATATTCGGGGTCTTCCAGTACATCCGGAATTTGCACGGTCCTGCCTTCGAGCAGCACCCTGCCCACGCACGTCCCGCGACCTGGTTCGTAGACGTAGTCCTTCATAGAGGTAGGAGAAGCGGCATGGGACTCATCAAAGGTCGCAAGCTCGACGACTTCGCCGCTCGCTTGCCGGATAGCGATGGAAGCACTGTCGGCCTTGCACAGACGAGCGACCGAGCTGGCGAGCTCGTCAAGCACGGCCTGCAGGTCGAACGTCGAGCGGCTGATGACCTTGAGCACATCAGCAGTCGCCGTCTGCTGCGTCAGCGCCTCGCGCAATTCGGCACTGCGGGCCTGCACCTCCTCGAATAGCCGCACGTTCTCGATCGCAATCACCGCCTGGTCGGCGAAGGTCTTCAGGAGTTCGACCTGCTTTTCGGTGAAAGGCCTCACTTCAGTGCGACGCATGACTATGGTCCCGATTGCCGTACCCTTGCGCAACAAAGGGCTGGCCAAAATCGTGCGGTGACCGAGCCGCACGGCCATTGCCCGGCCTGAGGCGTACTCCGAGCCGGCGGACTGGAGGTCGCCCACCTGAATCGTTTGCGCATCCACCACGGACCGACCGGCGGTCCAGTCTCTGGTCACCGGCCAGCTCGTAAAGTCGATCGGGATCGGTCCAAAATGAGCGCCGAGCACCAGGTCGTCGCCCTCCCTCAGCAGGATTGCTGCATCATAGGCGTCGCAAAGTCTGGTGGCCGTTTCCACCACCGCCTTCAGTACCGGCTCCAGCTTGGTCGGTGATGCCGCAATGACGCGCAGGATGTCGCTCGTCGCTGTTTGCTGGTCGAGAGCCTCCGATATCTCCCGGCTGCGTATCTCGACCTCCTGGAAGAGCCGGGCGTTTTCGATTGCGATCACCGCTTGATCGGCGAACGTTTCCACTAGGGAGATCTGACTTGTGCTGAACGGCGCAACGGCCCTGCGAGCGAGGACCAGGACGCCGATGGCCCTGTTGTCCCGCATTAGCGGAGCCCCTAGGAACGTGCGGTAACCTGCCTTCCTCGCGGGCTCGAGAAACGTGTATTCAGGGTCCGCAAGGACATCGGCAACCTGGACGAGCGCGCCGTCCAGGAGCACCCGCCCAACAACGCTGCCGCGCCCCGTATCGAGGCGCCGATCCCTGTTGTAGGCCAGCCAGTCATCGGCAAAACCAAGGCTGCTGGCGCAGTAGAACCCGTCGCTCTCGCTGCGACGGCATATTCCAGCCATATCTGCTTTGCACAGGCGAGCAGCGGATACGGTTAATCTGTCGAGGACGATCTGCAGGTTGAACGCCGAACGACCAATGATCCTCAGCACATCAGCAGTTGCATCGAGCTGAGCATGTGCTTGCGCAAGTTCGCCGCGTAGGACGGCCTCCGACGAAGGTTCTTTCCCGCCTGCCTTCTTGCCGATTCCGCGGCTTTTCTGGACTGAGCCAACTTCAGTGTCGTCGAGGTGGACTTGACGCCCACGATTAGCCTTCGACACCTTTGGGCGCGACTCCATGGTTCCAACTCGTCAGACGCTGCCTCCGCAGTGGCAACCATATTAGCAGCGCCTCATGCAGGCAACGGCTCGCGGGCGAGCGCGAGATTGATGTTCTCGAACCAGGCATCGCTGGCTCTTGATCCCTTCCGGTCGCCAAACAGCCTATAGATCGACACTTGGCCGAGGAGTCCGACCAAACTTTAGGCATCCTGTCGCGCCGGGGCCGACAGTTGCTTGTCGCCCTCGGCGCAGATCCCGGCGAGCAGCACTACCGCATCACCGGGTTCCCGCCTTCGTCATGACGCGCAACAACACGTGGGTGCGGAATATGAGCGGGCGGAGGCCAATCGCTCGCTAGCGCTTACCGACGTCGGTTGACATCTAATCTGTCTCGGCCAAGTTTCACGGCGAAGGAGTGACGGCCTATGTTGTGGCCGTTCGGTCTTCCGCCCGATCAGATGCGGGATCCGGTGATCCCGAATATCAGTTTGGAGCGCTGATCGGTGCCGTTGACGGCGATAAGAAGCCGGCGAGTAACTCCCAAGGTCATCGAGCTCCGGCGGGCTTGCATTCAGGAACCCTGAGAATCGCTTGTCTGCGGCTCGGGGTGCTTTGCTGATGCGTCAGGGTCGTTGCAATAAACGGAGTTTTTGATCGAAGACCAGGTCCTCTAAGCCTTGTTCAAAAAGGCAGAAGAGCTTGAGCGTGATTTCTTCCCGCTCATCCTTGCGGCATGATGCGATGCTTCTCGCGGTACTCGTTCAAGGCTTTGGTGAGGATGTCGAGTTGCACGGAATCCCCAGGCCGTGTGACTAACACGCTTGCTTCCAAGTTTGGGGCGAGAGCCATGGTGACTGCTTCCAAACGCCCGCGTGCCTGGTACGGACGACATGAGAACTGCATGCTTGAAATATGACCACTACGAGGCAATTTAGCTCGAGTGAGGTCCGATGCGCAAACCTGGCTTGTGCATCGTCCTGCTTATTTACCACAGCATATCAGTTCAAACAGCGTTTCGTCTTCGACGTGGTTGTTAAGATCATGATCTGCACTGTACGGGGAGAAATTATGTGCAGATACCCACCTGGGCCGGAAAGATTCACGCGATTTCAGTCGCTGTCGCAGCGGGATCTCTGCAACTTGGGTGACGGGTCCTGATCGATTATTGTATAAAATCCCGGCTCAACAATCTGTCCGCTTGATTACCGGCTGCCCGTGTTGCACGACTGCACACCCCACCTTCATGATTCCGGTCAAAGCCCTCCCTTTAGCGCTGAGGTGCCCTGAATCGATGACTGCCGTTATCGCTGAGATGGTTGGAATTTCTGATGCCCAAAAGTTCGCTTGCCCGTGAGCTCTGCCAAGTCGACACTCCTACAGCGCCAATTCCATTATGGTCATCGGCGGCCGTCGCTTGCGTGGGGCGGTCTCTCGTTGCTCAACTCCGCCGGCAGTAATCAAAGGGACAAAAGTCCCACTTAAGAAGGGGACCATTTCCACTTCATTCATGTCCCAAAACATCAAAGGTCTAAGTTTAACTTTCCACAAATGAGAGTAAACTTTTTGTGCTCATGTTGTGAGCGGGAGGCGTACAGGCAGTCAATAGCCTGTTGAAGAGGGGCGGGGTTGAGTATGCCCTCATCGTTGGTTCTTGGTGCCCGCCGCTGGTGGGTTGCCGATGCGCGTAGGACGCATCCGCCTAGAATTGCTTAGCGGGGCACGGAGCGGGGGAATGGCGGCCCCCTCAACACCCTCTACCCCGAGCTAATCCGCAAAACTCCAGTTTCCTTTAACGATGACGCGCAGCCCCGGCTTGCGGGCGGATGCGCGCCCATGCGGCCGGTTGCCAGTGTTGGGGCTGATATATCGCGCCAGCCGCATTGAAACGGAGAGGGGATCATGACGATCACCATCTTCCTCAACGGCACGCTGGTCCTCGACCGGACGTCGCGGATTCAGACGACGCCGCCGCTACCAGCGCCGATCCCATGGCCTCCGGATGAGAGTCCGAAGCCGCGCACAACCGCGGCTACGGTGAACGATGTGCAGAACTGACCAATCACCCCGGAAAGGACGAACATCATGGCTACCATCACTATCGTAGGCGATCTGGTACTCGACCAGTCCGCCGGTACCACCGACGACGACGTCGCTATTTCCGTCGTAAATGGCGTCATTAGCGGCAGTCTCGACGCCGCATTTCTGACCTATCTCAATGGTCTCAACCTGTCCGCCGCGCAGTTGGCCTACGCCGATACCGCGGAGGCGGCCAGTCAGATCGGTCTCGTCAGCGTAACGCCGTCATCTGGCGAAACTATCGCTGAGCTGGAGTTCTCACCCCTGAACCACGCCTCGTCCGGTCTGTTTACTCTTGACGGCGAGGAAATCTTCCTGACCACGGTGCAGAACGGCAGCGCGGTGGAAGCGAGGGATGCGAGCGGCGATCTCGTCGCAGCCTTTTACATCATTCCTAATGCCACCAACACGTCGGGCACGGTCCAGGCGATCACTTTCGAGGCGATCGATCACCCGACTAACCCTGACCCCGACGACAGGGTGGACTTCAGCGATATCCTGAAAGTCCGCGCCTTGTCCGAGGTGTCGACGCCGATCGGCGACCACATCAACGTCGACGATGACGGCCCGACAATCACGGCCAACGGTTCAGAGCCGACGCTCACCACCGACGACACCGACACCCCCAACAGCAGCGACACCGACAACTTCGCGGGTGCGTTCACCTCCGACGCCGGCACCGACGGTCTCGGCGCAGCCGGCATCACCTACGCGCTCGGTACACCGGGCGGCGCATCTGGCCTGATCGCTACCGATCTCAACGAGGGTATCAACCTGGTCGACAACAACGGCGTTATCGAGGGTCGCACGGAGACCACAAAAACTTTGGCGTTTACGGTTGCCGTGGACGCCGACGGTGACGTCACGCTCACCCAGCTGCTTGCCATCAAGCACGACCCCAACACCGGGCCCGACCAGTCGACCGGCCTCTCGGCCGCCAACCTCGTCACCCTGACGGCGACGATCGTCGACGCCGACGGCGACACCGACTCGGATACCGCGAATATCGGCGACAACCTTGTCTTCAAGGATGACGCGCCGAGCATCAGCGCGCCGCTCGACAACCTGATCGTGAGCGTGGACGAGTCAACCCTAGGCACCAACGACACCAAGAGCTTCGCAACCCAGTTCAGCTCAAACGCCGGTAAGGACGGTTCAGCCGGTATCACCTACGCCCTGAGCGTGGTCGCAGGTGCGTCGGGTCTGGTCGACACGCTGACCGGACAGGCGGTCAACCTGTCGGTCAACAACTCAGGTGTCGTCGAGGGCAAGACCGCTGTCAGCGGTGATTTGGTTTTCACGGTGAGCGTGGACGCCTCCGGTCAAGTCACGCTCGACCAGATCCGGGCTGTCATCCACGACCCCAACAACGGGCCGAACGATACCGAGACCCTGACGACGGACAACCTGATCAAGCTGACGGCGACCATCACCGACAAGGACGGTGATAGTGCCTCGGCTATCCTGAATATCGGCCAGAATCTTGTCTTCACCGATGATGCTCCCACGATCACGAAGCCATTCGACGGTGACCCCAGTACCGTAGCAATCGAACACGAGACCCTGCACAACGTACTGAACACACCGGCTGACGGAGCCTTCAAGTACAGCATCGGCGCGGATGGTCGCCTGGTTTACGACGCCACCCACTCCGACTTCGGTGATGCTGGTGCAGCGGCAGGTATCCAGCAGCTGGTGCTCACCGGCACGGTCGATAACGCGATGAACCCGAATATCACCAACGTCCAGACGGCACTCGTTTCGGAGAGCGCCACCAGTGCGCAGTTCTCCTTCTCGTTCCACTACGACAAGGATCCGATCACCGCCGGCGTGCAGGACGCGACGGCGGGTGGCACGTTGACCTTCGACAAGGTTGCGGGCACGTACTCCATCCAATTGAACGACGTGATCGACGGGTTCAGCTTCAACGTCTTCCACTCTTCGGAGCTGTTGGCGAAAGCACCTCCCGGCAACACCGGCCACCCACAAATCGTGGTGACGGAGTTGGATCACGCTGATACCGGCCCGAACCCGGCCGATAGTGACGGGTTCTATGTGCAGTTCACGGCGAACTCGAACCCCAGCGGCAGCCCCTTCGGTTTTAACGGGACGGGTGACGGTTCACCGATTGCAGGTGATACAACGTTCAACACCGGGCAGTTCGTCACCAGCAACTTCGAGGACTGGGTATCCGCCACGCAGTCGACCAACGGCGTGGCCGGTGACACGATCCAGAAGGGCGAACTGCTCACCCTGCGGTTCTTCAACCAGAACATTCTGGGCGACGTGAACCCGGGTGCCCCGGGTGGTGGCGACGAGAAGCTCGTGCCGACTGACAAGGTGGACGCTATCGCCATCAAGTTCGACGGCATCGGCAACAGCGAAGATCTTATCGTGATCCTCGACCTGATCGATGACAAGGGTACCGTATCTACCGCCGACGACGTGCACACCACGAAGTCGATCTACGTGCAGAACGCGGACTTCTTCAAGGGCAATACAGTGCCTTCGCCCTATAGTACGGAGTTCACGCTCGACAACAACGACGCCCTCGTGATCATCGAGAGCAACGACTACAACACCTCCACCGAGCACTATCAAGTTCAGGGTATGCAGATCATGCAGTCCGGCAACGGGCTGTCCGGCGATGCCATCAACCTGAACCGAGTGACCGACAATCCGAACACCGTGGCGGTTGAAGGTTCAAGCACTGGCGTTGCGAGCGGCACAGGTGGCGGCGCGCTGCAAACTTGGGAAGCCGCGGATAACGACGTTCTCAAGATCACGGATATCGGCTTCATCCAGACGACTTCCGGGCAGATCGGCGCGAATCTCGACTTCGCGGTCAACATCCAGGATGCCGACGGGGATACGACGGGCGTCCAGCACCTGCTGGTCGACGTCGTTGCCTAGCATCTGACCAACGGGAGGCGGTTCACGCCGCCTCCCATCTCCACATCGAGATAATCACTCGCTCCGCGCAAAACGGCTCAAACCAAAGCGTCAACCTCTAACACACGGCATATACAGCATGATGAAGTCCCCACGACCCTCTGCCCTGCAGGCGGTGATCAAAGAAGCCAGGCGCGCTATAAGGCCGCTTATCTGGTTCAGCGCCGGTATCAACATTCTGATGCTGACCGGCGCGTTCTACATGCTCCAGGTCTATCACCGCGTGTTGAGCAGCCACAGCTTGGAGACGTTGGTGATGCTGTCGCTGATGGCGGCGGCAGCGCTCGCCACGATGGCGGGGCTAGAGGTGGTCCGCGCGCGTCTTCTGGCCAAAGTCGGGACATGGTTGAACGCGCGCTTGGCACCGGTTCTCCTGGCCGCATCGGTTGAATACGCCGCCTCGGCTCCCGGTCAGATCAACGCCCGCGCGCTGCGTGATCTCGACCAGGTGCGGAATTTCTTTACCAGCCCGAGCATCTACCCGATCCTCGACGCACCCTGGGCACCGATTTTCTTGGGCGCCATCTTCCTCATGCACCCTTGGTTGGGCTGGCTGGCAACCTGCGGCGGTATCGTGCTGTTCGCTCTGGCGTTTCTCACCGAGTACCTGACCCGCAAGCCAATGGCGGAAGCCGCAGTCGCCCAGATGCGGGCTTACATGCAGGCCGAGCAAACGATCCGTAACGCCGAGGTCGTCCAGGCCATGGGCATGTTGAATCCCCTGCTCGAGAGCTGGAAAGCCCAGCAGGACGAAGCTAACAGAGGACAATCCCTCGCCAGCAACCGATCCAGCACCATCTCGGCCCTCGCGCGCGCTTTCCGGCTGGCCTTGCAGATGGCCGTTCTCGGCCTCGGCGCCTATCTGGTGCTGAGAAACGAAGCTTCACCCGGCATCATGATCGCCGCGTCAATTCTGATGGGTCGCGCATTGGCCCCGGTTGAACAGGCGATCGGCACCTGGAAAGCGACGATCGGGGCGCGGGCTGCCTACAAGCGTCTCGCCGCAATTGCCGGTCAGCGACCGGAGGCCACATCGGCCCTGCCGTTGCCGCGTCCGAAAGGCAAGTTTGAGGCCGACAACATTATGCTCGCCAGGCAGGGTGGCGAA
Organism: Mesorhizobium sp. WSM3866; assembly: GCF_002294795.1. Lineage (NCBI taxonomy): Bacteria > Pseudomonadati > Pseudomonadota > Alphaproteobacteria > Hyphomicrobiales > Phyllobacteriaceae > Mesorhizobium > Mesorhizobium sp. WSM3866. Next base: position 318,623 of record NZ_NSGC01000008.1, read on the forward strand.
CCGATCCTGCGAGGGATCAGCTTCCAACTCAAGCCCGGCGAAGCAATGGCCTTGATCGGCCCGAGCGCGGCAGGCAAGACGAGTCTGGCGCGAGTGCTGGCTGGTACTTGGCGCCCGACCGGCGGTCGCGCGTTGCTCGACGGCATGAGCGTTGTCGAATGGGCGGCCGAGGATCGTGGTCGACACGTCGGTTACCTGCCACAGGATATCGAGCTCTTCGCCGGTACTGTCTCCGAAAACATCTGTCGCTTCGCGCCGCTTAACCCGACGGTCTTCAACAACGTGGTCAAGGCCGCGCAATTGGCCGGCGTGCACGAACTGATCAAGGGGCTGCCGAAGGGCTATGCCACGGAGATCGGTGAAGGTGGTGCGGCGCTGTCGGGCGGACAACGCCAGCGCATCGGACTGGCGCGGGCGCTCTACGGCGACCCAGCGTTCCTCGTGCTTGACGAGCCTAACTCCAATCTCGACCACGAAGGCGAGCAGGCACTAGCTACAGTCATTGGTGGGCTCAAAGCGGCGGGAACGACCCTGATCTTGATCTCGCACCGGCCAAGCATCTTGGACAAGGTCGACAAGGTATTGGTGCTTACCCACGGCGCACAGGACCTGTTCGGCCCGCGCGACCCCGTGTTCAACGAACTCGCCCGGCGCGTCCGTGAGGCGAATCAACTCCCGACCGTAGCGGCGAACGAACACAGCATCCCCAATCCGGCCCGCCGATACGCTTCCCAAAAACTGTCGCCAAACTTCAATCTTGTTTCCGGCGCCTTTCCCGGTCGCGATGCAGGTGCTGCGCAACCATCTAGCCAGGAGCAGCCATGAACGTGGTCCCGCTACCCCGCCCGCCAGCCTCGGTGCTTGAACCAGTACCCCTGCGCCTCGGGGCCGTGAAGCTCACCGGGTTCGCAATCATGTTGCTGTTCTTCGGCCTAGGCGGGGGGTGGGCGGCGCTGGCACCGTTGGACAGCGCCGCTGTGGCACCAGGCGTTGTCAAGGTCGCTGGCGACCACAAGCTCATCCAGCACCTCGAAGGCGGCATCATCGCGGAGTTGAATGCGGCCGATGGCGATATCGTCAAGGCGGGCAAGGTCCTCATCCGGCTCGACAGCACCCAGGCAAAGGCACAGCTTGACCTTATCCAGAACCGGATTGCGGCGCGCGAGGCGCTGGCCGCGCGTCTCAGGGCCGAGCGTGACGGCAAGGCCGAAATCGACTTCGATCCGGCATTGCTTGCAAGTCCAGCCGCCGCAAGAGACGCGGTCGCCGCGCAGCGCGACGTGTTCGCGGCGAAATACCACAATTTGGAGGACGAGCGGAAAATTCTCGGCCAGCGCCGCCGCCAGGCCGCGGAAGAGATAACTGGGCTTGAAGAATTGATCGTCACCGAGGACAAGCAGATCGAAGCAATCGAAGGGGAAACAAAAGATCTCGAAAGTCTGCTCGAGAAGGGGTTGACCACCCGCGAGCGGAACCTGTCACTCAAACGGCAGCAACGGGAGATCGAGGGGGAGCGCGCCACCCACGTTGCGGCGATCGCTCGCGCCAGAAGCGGCATCTCCGAGATCGACATGCAGATCTTGAACCTCAACACTGTGCGGCTAAACGAGGCCGTCGATGAGTTAAGCAAGGTCGAGGCGGAGTTGTTTGACCTCGGACAGCAGGCGCGTTCGGCGAAGGACGTGCTTACCCGTACAGATATCGTTGCACCAGTTGACGGCATCGTCATGGACCTGAAGGTCCACACGGCAGGCGGAGTCGTGAAACCCGGTGAGACGTTGATGACGGTCGTCCCGCTCGGGCAACAGCTCGTGGTCGAGGCTTTGGTCAAACCGGAGGATGTCGAAACGATCGCGCCCGGGCAGCCTGCGCACGTCAGCTTCCCGGCCTTCGCCCGCTATAACCTGCCACCACTCGAGGGTCTTGTGGGGGTCGTGTCTGCGGACCGAATGGTGGATGAGCACAACGGGGCGCCGTACTTCGCCGCGACCGTGTTGATCGACAAGGGCGAACTCGCCAAGCTTGAGGGCCGCAAGCTGCTGCCGGGAATGTCGAGCGAGACGATGATCCGCACGGGTGCTCGCACCGTGCTTTCCTACCTAGCCGAACCGATCACGCAAAATTTCCGCCGGGCCATGCGGGAGAAATAGTTCGTCCCAACGCCGTTGGCGTAAACTTCCGCGCTCATGTTCTGAGCGGGAGGCACACAGGCAGTCAATAGCCTGTTGAAGAGGGCAGTGTTGCGTATGATTATCGATCCTTGGTTCCCGCCATTGGTGGGTCAGCGATGCGCGCAGGACGCATCCTCCGAGAAATGCCTGACGGGGGAGCGGGGGAGCAGCGGACACCCTCTACGAGTTAAGCCACTAACTCCAGTTTCGTTCAACGATGACGCGCAGCACAGGCTCTGCCGATGGATGCGCGCCCATGCGGCCGGCTGCCAGCGTTGAGGCTGATTTGGCGCCTGTCGCGTTGAAACCAAGGAGAATTTGCGTCTGGGCGGCAAACGCGCTTGTTCGGCTGCACGGTTAGGAACCCGGAAGCCCGGCTCTCGACAGCATATCGAGGAACCGGGAGTGATGATCATCCCTCACATAGCGCGGCATGAAGCCAGGGCAGACATTGCCCAGGTTGAGATGCGGAAATTGCGACAGGCAATGATGCATGGCGCGTGAGGCTTCTTCCTTGTTTCCAGTCGCCGAAGCTGCGGCAGCCCAATAGAGAGCGCCGCGAACGAAACCGGGCTTTGTCCTGGCGACCCTGCGGGCGACCTCGAGCGCCCGGCGATCGTCGCCGCCGGCAAACAGCGCGACAGCCAGCCCATGGTGACGCCAGAAGTCGATGACATCATGCGCGCCGAGCCGGATCGCTTCATTGGCCGCGCGCAGCGCTTCGCTCACCTGGCCTCGCAGGCCGTAGAGCTCGCCAAGGTCGCCATGGCCACTCGGATAGCTCGGGTTGAGGCTGACCGCGTGACGGCATTCGACAATTGCCTCGTCGACCCGACCGTCACACAAATAGGCAAAAGACAGGATGCAGCGGGCGATTTCATCGTCCGGCACGGTCCGTACCGCGTCTTCGGCAAGCCGGATCGCGTTGTCGACATGCTCCCGCTTGCCGGCCAGCGCGCCGAATGCAAGCCCCATGGTCGTCGCGATGGAGAGTGTCCGCTTTGCCCGGGCATTTTCGGGCGCGATCAACAGAGCCTTCTCGGCGAGTTCCTTCGACACCAACAGCGAGTCCCTGGTCATCAGGAAGTACTTCATCAACGCTTCATTCACCAACCTGCGCACCTGGGGAGAGCCTGCCGGGCTCTTGTCGCGAACTTTCCAATTGGTCAGTTGAAGCTCGAGGCTGACCGCCAGCACAACCGACTGCGCGATCCTGTCCTGGAATTCGAGCGCGTTCTCCGAGTGGCCGTCGAATTTCTGGGCCCAGACATTGTGACCGTTGGCGGCGTCGACAAGCTGGATGTTCACCCTCAGCTCGTCTCCGGATCTCTGGATGCTGCCGTTGAGCGTGTAGCGGGCCCGCAAACCAGCCGATGATGCCTCGCCGACGACCGCAGTGAGCCCCGAGAGCACGATATAGTCGGCCACTTCCGAAAGAGCCGTGGTGATGTCATGGACGAGACCCTTGGCGAAGAAGTCGTCGGCTCGCTCTCCCGTCAGATTGACGAAGTCGGCGACACCGATGGATGGACGCCCGAGACGGTGACCGGCCGGAACCATATTTGCCGGCTGCTGAGCTGAAGAAGCATCGGTGACAGAGAGGGTCTGCCAAAGCGCTCGTGTCTCCGGGCCGACGTCGACACCAAATTCCTTCTTCAATACGCTTCTGCATGCCTCGAAGGTTCGCAACGCCTTGTCTCGCTGTCCGCAGGCAATAAGCAGTTCCATCTTTAGCCGGTAGGATTCCTCTCTCGTCGGCTCCATGGCCAGGATCCGATCGGCCACGGCCAATCCGCTTTCGGGATCCACGAGACGAGCGAGCTTCTCCATCGACTCGAGAGCGCGGCCCAGCAGCCTTTCGCGTTCCAATGCCGCCCAATCATCGAACGCATTGCTGCCGAGGTAATAGCCATCGAGAAATGGCCCGGCGTAGAGTGCCAGAGCCGTTTCGAGTTCCGAAGCAGAACGGGCTGACAGGCCCGTTTCGAACTCCTCCACGTCAACTCGCACCGCGCCCGGCCTGATGCCGATCAGTTCCTTGTGGGAATGGATGATATCCATGCCTACTCGTGACAGATCCCGGCGCAGGACGCTGAGAGTTTGCCGCAGACTGTTGCGCGAGTGTTCGCTGTCGCTATCGCCCCACAAAAGGTCGGCCAGCCTCTCTCGTGGCGCCGCCATGCCCGGACAGCGGGCCAAATACGCGAGTATCGCCGGGCCCCGCTTTCCGGTCAGCCAGACCGGACCGCCGGATTCCTTCTCAATCTGGAAACCGCCGAAGAGCGAGACTTTACTGGCTGCGATGCTTTCCCCATTTCGCATTTGTTTGCAGCTTTTCAGAATGACGAAATTCTAACTCAAAACTAACGCTGCGGAAACTCCGGCGTCCCGGCCCCAAGCGCTGCCGTAACGGCGCTCCGATTAGACTTCGCTGAATTAGAGATATCTGAACCTAACACAGGTTCGGTCCGGGGTGCGGCGAATGTCAAAGCTCACGGCCAACTCGCTGCTGCTGCTTGCCGCCGGGCTGTGGGGCTTCGGCAATGTGGCGCAAAAGACGGTGCTCGATCACCTCGATGCGCTGAGCGCCGTTGGGCTGCGCTGCCTGATCGGCGGACTCCTTGTGCTGCCCTTCGTGCTGACCGAACGGCGGCTCCCTGCCGGCGCAGCCCAGCTTTCCAGCCTGGTCCGAGTGGTCGTGTTGTTTGCCGGCTCCATCATGCTGCAGCAGCTCTGCTATCTCGGCGCCACCGTCACCAATGCAAGCTTCCTGGTCAGCACCGCAACGGTGATAACGCCGCTGGCCGCTTGGCTGCTCGTGGGCGAACGTCCGACCGCCGCTCTCATGCTCGCAGCCGGATCGACCGTGATCGGCTGCTTGCTTCTTGCCGGTGGGATCGCCGGCCTCAGCGGCGGCGATCTCACCGCCCTCCTGTCGGCCGGCTGCTATGCGCTATGGACGGTCGAGCTCGGGCGGCACATGCAAGCCCATGCCCGTCCCTTCACGGCCGCGGCGGCACAATTCTTCGGCGTCGCCGCGCTCGCGCTTCCGCTCGGAGTTATGCACGGCAACTTGTCCCTCGCAGCGGCTTCCGATGCCGGCCCTGAACTGGCGGTGCTCGGGGTTTTCTCCACCGCGGTGGCCTTCGGCATACAGATTGCAGCTCTGCGCTTCACATCGGCCAGCCATGCCGCTGTGATCGTCAGCGCCGAAAGCATCTTCGGCGCCATGGGCGGGGCGATCTTCCTCGGCGAGCAGTGTTCAGCGATAGGCGCGCTGGGGGCGGCGATCATCCTCGGTTCGATCCTGTCGGTCGCGATGTCGACCCGTGCGCCTGTGCACCTTGCCTCGCGACCCGACGCCGGCGCTTCCAATGCCGGAGTCCGCGTCTTTGCGGCCGGCTGGCGGACTCCTGCCACCGCCGCTCCCGAGGAGGCGTTCCATGATCCTTGCCGGTGATGCGCCGCGCTCGTCTGCCATCCATTTGCTCTCGGGGCCTTTCACCCCGACGGGTACGCCTTTTTGGGAACTACTTTCTTTCCATGCAGCAACTAAACTTAAATGCTCGGAAGGAGTGCTGACATGTCAAATGAGAGCACAAGACTCACGGAAAAGAACTCCGAAAAGCTTGTTTCAGAGGGCGAGGCGCGCCGGGACTTTTTGAAGAAAGCGGGGCGTTTTGCGGCGGTGACCCCACCAGCCATAACCCTCTTGCTCGGCACGAGCCTGAACTCTAGGGCGATCGCCAAATCGGGGGGCTCACGCCCGGGCAATGGATGGGGTGACACGAACCACATACATCTCGGGCCCCCCGGGAAGAACTAGCTTCCTACGTTGTCGCCTGATTTTGAGTGTGCGCACACTCCCGAAGAAAAGCCCGGTTCTGCGTTACTCGCGTCGGGCTTTCTTTAGGGCCTCTGCCACGGCTGTCGACTCAGCAGGCGGTGATTGACATGGCCCATTTGCAGCGTCCAGAAATCTGAAATCGCTTGCCCGTCGGTGTTCCCCACTGGGACATAAGTCGTACGGCTAACAATTTGGTCCCTTCGCCGAAACCAAATCCTCGCCACAGCATTTGATGGAGCCGGCGAGGAAAAGCGTCACCTTCGTCGTCGGCAGCAGCTAGATAGATGCCAGCCATCCCCGTTGCCAGGGTGACGGGCATCCGTGTGAGTAGATGAGTACCGCGTAAATGGCCAAAGCCCCGGCGCTGATCACTCTTCAGTGCTGGGGCTCTTCATTCTCCCCGCTCACCACCCCGGCGCCCGATTCCGCGTTGATCCGCATGATCGGACGCCCGGCTATGTCGCGGATCGTGCACAGCAAGTCGCGGCTCTCGTCCTTGGGGTGGTGCGTTCCGACGATGAGTCTGCTCACGATTTCGAGGCCTCTATAGGCCCTTACACATGTGTCAATGGTTCGGGCTCCGAGGAAAATAGTGCATGTTCTGTGGCCCCCAACGTGGCCCA
>NZ_NSGC01000009.1:0-317988 GCF_002294795.1 Mesorhizobium sp. WSM3866
TGGGACATCGGATGGCTGGTTATTTTTGGCATCTTGCCTTTGGTGCTCGTTCTCCTGATGCCCAATCGGGGAGGACCAGCACGGGGCGCGGCGGCTGCTTTGATGAGCGTTGCCATGCTAGCTGGGCTGACTGCGGGCGCAGGCCAGCGCTTCGAGGGTGCAACCCACACGATCGTCGTCTTCCGGGAAGGTCTAAGCCCGGCCCAAATGGTGCGAGCCGTACTCGAGGCGCGGACGAACCTAAAATCGACAGATAAAGGTGGGACAATCTGGGTGGTCGACGAGGTCTCTTGGGCCGGCCTCATAACGCTTCACGCGGAAGGAGCCGTTCTCGTCAGCACAACGCCGGTCGCCGCGGGCTGCCTGGCCTGGTCTGCCGTCAAGGTCTGATGCGGGGCGCAGCTCGGCGAGTAGAAAAGGATGAGGCGCCAATCATTTCGTGGCGGTCGAGAAAGAGGCGGTAAGCATGCGCCCGCCCCCGTAAAAAACAAGGATTCCATCGCATACTCGAACTAAGGCGCCATTCGCAATCGCGTGACGAAGAAGCTATTTGCCGCCGCCGCTGCCTAGACTACATGCTGGGAATGCGACTCGAACCGCTGGGCGTCAAGCGAGAGCCCGGGAAGCCCGGTGCAGCAATCATGGCGCGGATAGCCGGCACGACGTTCCCAACGCTGCCCGGCGGCCTGTGCCGAGCGTCTTCGCGATGATGTGTGCTGCCTGAGACATTACGGGCCAGGTGAAGTTGGCGAGCACACGCTACGCCATGCGACCTCAAACGGGGGCGGTCCTGCCCGAGAAACCGGATCACAAAGAAAATGTTCCGACGCCGAGGAACACCTCGCATTCGGGTAAGTTTGGGGCCCGGCGGCGCTATGCCCTCCGCTGTTTGCCGTGCGCTGCCGCGCGGAGCCCCTATCCTCCGCAGGCCCGCTCCTGCATGGCATCAGGGGTGGGCCGTTCTTTTGGTTGCCTTCGACATGATCGCTGCGCTCGATCAGGGGAATCGAGCAGGAGAACGGCGTCAAGCGTTCCGTTAGCGGGGGATCGCTGATGGCGAACGCCTACTTGCCGGTTCCCAACGCGCTTGATGGCGAGAGCGTTGGTCGAAGGGACTCGCCGTCCGTCATCACCCCATGCTCGGTGATGTAGGCAGCGAACATCCCGACGGCCAGAAATTGGAAGAGCCCGCTCTCGAGGGAAGGTCGAGCGGGCTCCGGAGTTTATCGCACAACCAGCAGAAGACGCCCCCCGTCACGGACCAGCTCCAAGGCCAGTATTGCGCGCTGGCCAGCGATCGCACTGCGCAAATCGGACACGGAAGAGACCGGCTTGCGGTTGACCGCCACGATCATGTCGCCGGTCCGCAACCCCGCTCTCGCCGCCGGGCTAGCGGGTTCGATGCTCTCGATGACGACCCCGTCCGCGCCTGCCCGCTGGGCTTCCTCGGCCGAAGCGTCACTCATCTTGGCGCCCTGCAGGAGGGTGCCTGCCAGCGTCTCCGACGCGCTTTCCTGTGCAGCGATCGTCACGTCGATCGTGACTTCGCCATTAGCGCGTTTGACGGCAAATTTGACAGTGCTTCCGGCAGGGGTGAGGCCGATCCGGTTTCTGAGGTCGGTCGTGCCTTGCACGGGATGTCCGTCGATTGCGGTGACGACATCGCCGACCTGCAATCCAGCCTTCTCTGCCGACGAGCCGGGTTCGACATTGGCGATCACAGCGCCGCGGAGGTCTCCGAGCTGCAGCGCCTTTGCGAGGTCCGGCGTCAAATCCTGGATGCCGATCCCCACCTTTCCGCGCCGCACCTCGCCGTGGGCGATCAACTGCTTCATCACGGAAACAACCATGTTACTCGGCACGGCGAAGCCGATGCCGACATTGCCGCCGGCTGGACTGAGGATAGCCGTGTTGATGCCGATCAGCTTGCCGTCCAGAGTAACCAGGGCGCCGCCGGAATTGCCCGGATTGATCGAGGCGTCGGTCTGGATGAAATCCTCGTAACCTTCGATGTTGAGTCCACTGCGGCCAAGCGCGCTGACGATGCCGGAGGTCACGGTCTGGCCAAGACCGAAGGGATTGCCAATCGCCACGACATAGTCGCCGACCTTCAGGGCGTCTGAATCGCCTGTCTCTATCGCCGTGAGGTTTTTAGCGTCGATCTGAAGCAGTGCGATATCGGTGTCCTTGTCGCTGCCGATCAGCTTCGCCGGGAATTGCCGGCCGTCCTTGAGGGTGACCGAGATTTCGCTGCCGTCCCCAGCGACGTGATTGTTGGTCAGGACATAGCCCTTCGCCGGATCGACGATGACGCCAGAGCCGGCGCTCATCCTGGCCTGCGGCAGCTGCTCCGGCCCGAAGAAGCGCCGGTAATTGGGGTCGCTGTAAAGCGGATTGTCTTCCTTGGGGGCTTTGGAAACGACCGCGATATTGACGACGGCCGGTGTGACGCGCTCCAGCATGGGCGCAAGCGTCGGCAGGCTGGATGCTTCAGCCGGTGCCGCCGTTTGCGCAGCAACGGGAGCGAGGCTGAAGAAAATGGCCCCCATCGCAACGGCGACGACGCGGAGGTTCGGTGTGAGAGCGAGCATTGTTTGCCTCCCTGACCTGGTGTTGTCACTCCTGTCTGCGGGGCTACGCCCGCGGGGTTGAAAAAGCGGGCCCGGAACTTGCTCCAGACCCGCTCGTAGGCACACCTCATGCCGCCTTGCGCATGCCTGAATTGGCTTGGTCAGCCGCAACCTCCCGTTCGAGCGCGAGCAGCGCCTGCTGGACCTCGTCGAGGCGCGAGGGGCGGTCGTTTTCAGGCATGCCCTCATTGGTCGCCAGATCGATCAGATACTCCGTCCAAGCCCAGTTCATCAGGATCGAGCGCTTGGCCTCCAGCGTCAGCTTCGGATCGCGGGCCACGCCCATCGGCGACGTCCAGCTTTCCGGACCGGATGGATCGTTGCGGTTTGCAGCGCCGTCGAGGGCGCACCCGTAGCTCTCCTGAAGCGCGCCAAGTCCGAGCCGGTCGAGTGTCATGTTGGAAAAGCCGTAGGTCGACCTTCCGGGCTTGGCAGGCCTGGTCGCCCCATCATCAGCCTGCTCCGTCGCATTCTGAACGACATAGGACAATCCCTGTCGCTCTGCGTAGCGAACGGCCGACTCCAGCGTCGGGAAGTTCAACTCAACCTGGGTCAGCGTGTCGCGGCTCCCGGTGTAGCCCATTAGCGGCTCTATAAAGGGCGCGGTGCGCCGCTCGAAAACGAGACGCCAACCGCGCGTGCGGGCCCTGCCGGAAGTCGTCGCCGCGCGGGACGGCTTATAGATCCGTGCGACGGCGTCGCCCGGGAAGGTCGAGCGTCCCGTCGAAAGGGGCTTCTGCCGGTTGTCGTTCGACGACCGCCCCTGCGGGATTGGTGTTCTGTTTGGTCTGTCAACCTGTCTCTCCATCGTTCATCCTCCCTGTGTGGCAAGGATGCTGCCGGCGGCGGCCGGCAGCATCCAGCCGGCGCCTGCCACGCGTCAGCTCTTGATGGCGATGCGCTTTCCCTGCGACTGCGCCTTCTCGCTCTTGGGCAAGGTCACGGTCAGCACACCATTGCTGAAGCGGGCATCGACCTTGTCTTCCTTGACCTCGTAGCCGAGCGGGATACGGCGCTCGAAGCGGCCATAGAAGCGCTCGGAGAACTGCCTGTCCCTGTCCTCCGTTTCGGAACGCTTCTCGCCCTTCAGCGTCAGCACGCCGTCGTCGAGCAGGACTTCGATGTCCTTCTCCTCAAGACCGGGCACCTCGGCCGTCACCTTGACCTCCGTCTCGCCGTCGGAAATCTCGACGCTTGGCCAACTGCCGCCGAAGGCGGAAGCGCCACTGAAGGCCGGTAGGGTCGAACCGAAGCTGCGGAAGACATCATCGAACAGCCGGTTCACCTCACGATGCAGCGCCAGCAACGGATCACGGTCGCCAGCGCGGAATAAGGTCGCCTGATTGCCGTTGTCGCGGCCCCAAGGGATCAGATCTCGAACGCTCATTTTTCTTCTCCTTTCGTTCGTTGTGACAATGCACCATTCGGCGCCGGGCTCATGACCCGGCGCCCGCGCGCGAGTGCGCTCGCGGAATGCCTTAGGCGGCCGGCTTCTCAGCCTCGATCTGGTTCGGCGAGGAGTTCGGCGTCGCCTTGCCGCTCGTCGCGATTTCGATCTGGCGCGGCTTCATCTCTTCAGGAACTTCGCGCTTGAGATCGATCGTCAGCAAACCGCTGACCAGGCTGGCGTTCACCACCTTCACGTGGTCGGCCAGCTCGAAACGGCGCTGGAACGCGCGACTGGCAATGCCTCGATGAAGATACTGGCCATTCTCCTCGCCCGCCTTGTGACCGGACGCCATGAGCGTGTTCTGCTCCTGGGTTAGGGTCAGATCGTCCTGGCTGAAGCCAGCTACCGCCATGGTGATGCGGTAATCGTCCTCGCCGAGCTTGGCGATGTCATATGGAGGCCAGCTGTCGATGGTTTCGCCGCGGCTCGCGGCCTCAAGCGCGTTCAGCATTCGGTCGAAGCCGATGCCCGACCGGAAAAGTGGGGTGAAATCGAGAGTGGTTCTCATAGCCACATCCTCCTCTGAGCAACATGGGTACAAGACTGACGTCGGCGGATGCTGTTGCATCCGCCCGACACGCCGGCCCCCAAGATGGGCCTCCGGCGGAGTACGATTTAGTTCGGCGGTGTCCGTGTTCAAGTGGCCTGGCAGAAGGTGCCAATCCGGAGGGGTGCCGACATCAATAGGAGACGCGCCTTTCCGGTTTGGCTTTCCGCGTATGGTGAGTTCGTAGCCTGCGCGGCTCGGTCGCTTTGGGGCCACCGTTTGCTCCCATCCAGGGAGCCGAATAGCCTTTTGCCCGCTTCCTATGAAACCAGCGCACAAGCTTGAGCTCTGCGAGAATCAGGCTGCAAGCAGGCCGCCGATAGCGCTGCAACGCGGCGCTGCTTTTCTCCTCGATCATGCTGTTGGCCAGTTGTCGCGGCGGCAACGGCCTCGGGGCGAGCCGCGGGCGGCGCGCAACCGGTCGGCGCTGACACTTCGGTCCGGCTCAGGCTCGCCGGCGGAAGCGCCTTGTGGGCTTTGACCAACGCCTCCAGGCGGCAACGGCAAGCGGCACCGGGGCGCGACCGTTGAGCCAGTGCGCCACATCGGCCGGGGCAAGACTGAGTTCCTCAGCCAGGTCGGCTGCATCCCACCACCTTCATGCATTCTCGCAATCGCCCCGCAATCACACGACCCTCATCTGCATCGGCGGCTCGTCGATGCAGCGCGGGATCTGAAATGATTTCGCCTGCTTGGCGAGCTTTCGGTTCAGCCCTTGGCCGGCGTAGCCGCTGCCGATACCTGCTGCGCCGCCAGGAACATCAGTGTCGAGGCGGCGGTGCGGCGTCTCCAGCCGGCGGTTTCGGCCGCGTCGAGCAGTCCAGCAAGCAGCGGCTGCAGCGCTTCTCGGCACTCCGCCTCATATGCGAGGAACTCGCTCGGCACATGTGTCGGCGTCGGGACTGGACCGGTGCCGCTCATCACATCCATGATGGCCTCCCAATCTTTCCTGAGACCCACTCCCGGAGCGGGGCTCGCGATCTTGCGCATCTCGAGCTAATTTTGCCTTCTTCCAATTTCAAGAGGGTGCCGCAAATTTTGGCGCTCTCGATCGTAGAGTGCTAGTGCGCTGAAAACATGCGGTAATTCGATCGCGAGGGCCTTGAATTCGCGATTGAGCTTAACAAAATTAACGGCTGTCGGCGCCGCCGGGACAGTTGAGAAATTGGCACCCGAAACAAGGAGTTTTTGATACGGAGGACAGAAATGGACCGACAGACACTTTCGCCGATCATTCCTTCCCTTGCTCCCGAAATATCAGACCTTTCGCTCGACCGGTTGCTGTCGCCGGCCAGGCATTTTCAGCACCCGCAGGATGTGCTGGAGGACGGCTCACTAGATATATGGGAAAAGCGGGCGATCCTGTCGTCGTGGGCATCCGACGCTTGCGCCGTGGAATCCATGCCGGCGCTGCGCCAGCCGCCGGGCACCGAGCGGCCGGTCTCCTTCGACGACATCATGGATGCGCTGCGCCGGCTCGACGCGGCTGCCCCGCTGCCTGACGGCTCCGGCGATGAGGACCACCGGCAGCTGGTCGACCGGCTGAGCGCGTGAGGCGATCGCGTGCTGCCGTCAGCGGGAACCCGCTATAGGCAAGAAGGGCTCCGAGTCGGGCGACCGCACCGTATCCGGCTCGGACTGCCCCGCTCGCGTTCGTCCTCATCTTTAAGAGCATTGCAACAATTGTGAGCGACGAGGGCATGGGAGCGGATATAAGGCTTCTGTTGTCGCCCGCCCGCAGTATCGACCGGACACGGGCGCTGAAGTCAATTCAACTCCACAGGGAGAGAGCCGTGACCAGGCGCTCTGCTAATTTCATTTCCGCTTTTGAATTTGAGATCATCCGAGAAGTCTTCCGGCGTTCGGTCGTAGAGGATTGTCTTCCGAGACAAGACTGGGAAAGCCGTGCAAATGGGCTTGTTCGCAGCTTCATAGGCGTTCAACCTCCGGCCGAGGTCATCGCCGCATTGCTCAATTCCATGGGTCGACAAGATGCCCGCCGACCGGAGCCGGCGGGCTACTCAAGCTGGCTCAATTCCCCGCAGCCCTGAGCTACAAACTGCCCAGCTCCGTCTCGTTGCCCGCTCGTCAGCCGACCTGCCCTCGCCGACGGCGTAGGCGTCTGAGGTCATTTGTTGAGGTTTTTTCGGGCTGGGGCCGGGCGAATAGGTCAGCGTGATCCGCTTGCCGCCGCAGACCGCGCATTTCATTTTCGGCCTCAAGTCCCACGTCATTGCGGGAGCGTCAGGGCCGAAGCGGTCGCGCAGCGCCGGCGGATCGAGCCTCTGATGGCGATGGCAATCGAGGCAGCCACCGGTAACAGCCATGCCCACGTCGATGCGTCCTTGCAGCGTCCGGCCGTCATGTTGGTGGTTCAAGGTAGGTTCGACCTTTCGGCTGAATTTCCATGTATTAGCAGATGCGCATATATTCGCGCGCCGGCCATCTATGTCTCCTGCCGGCCAAGGCCCGGTGGCCGCACCCAAACGCCGCACCCAAAGGCTACCGGGCCGCAACTCGTCTGATCGACGTTGGAAGGTTCCAGCCTTGCACGGCACAGCTACGGCGGCGGAGCCCACGGCGGTTCGAGGGCTGGTGATCCTAAATAGTGCTGGCGAGGAACAACCTGTCTTCTTTCGCCGTGGCGATAGCTCTGGCGATAGCGCGATGCGCCTACGCGCTCACTTGGTCTCCAGGCGCCAATGAGTTGCTGGTGCGCGCCCCGTGGGGCTTAGAGGTTTAGCTCCGCCGTGTAAGACCAACGTCCAACCTTCCAACTCAAAGGTCGCATCGACGAAACATATTGCCAGCTATGCCATTGGAGTCGGGACTGGCGAGTAACATGTCCCTTCATCGTCAGTCAGTTGTTGTGATCAACCACCCGCCGCGACCTGCGAAGCGGCGGGTGTTTCATTGGGAGAAACCGCTGTGCAACTGGGCGAGATGATTGCCAACCTCTGCGCCGCCATCCTCCTGATGTGCCTTGTCGCCACTGTGTTCCTGCTGGCAGGCAAGCCTCTCTGGCCTGATGAAGGGGCGAAGATGGTGATCCTCCTGCCGCCGGACGCCATGACGACCGCGTCAGTCGCGAGGCCAACGCACGCGCGTCTACCTGATCACGTCGATGCCGGTCTGGTAGAGCCAAGGCCCGATTAGCGCCCCTGGGCGAGCGCAGTCTCGGGAGAAGCCCGCGCCGCCGCGCCCGCTTGCCGCGACCCGGAAGGCGAGACGCTACACTTCCCGCTGAAGCACCGCGGCATGGATCTATTCGGCGGCTATTCTGAGACCGGATTTGGTGGCTAGCAGAACCGCGGTTTCATCAACCGCCTGCGCCGCTCGCTTCAGGATCAGTTCGGACCGAAGCACACCATCGGTGAAGTCTTTGTCGGTCGCGTACACGGCTGTGGGCAGCGCGAAGGCCTCGAAGAAGCCAAATAGCGGCCTGAGTTGATGCTCAACGACAAGGGCATGGCGCTCGCCGCCCCCGGTGGCTGTGAGAAGCACGGGCTTACCTCTCAAGGCCGTTGGATCGAGCAAGTCGAAAAAATGCTTGAACAGCCCGGTATAGCTACCCTTGTATGTCGGAGAGCCGACGACGAGCACGTCCGCGGCGACAACATCTGCAACTACGGTTTGGGCTTGCGCGTCGAGGTCGCGCTGCGATTTGGCGGCCCCCAGCGAGGGACCGACATCCTCGACATCATAGGTTCGATGGGAAAGGTGGTGGCGGCCTGCGATGTTCTGAACGACGAGGTCGACGAAAGCGCGGGTCTTCGAGGGTCGGCTGAAGTTCCCCGAAAAACCGACGATTGATGGATTTGACATAAGCCGAACTCCGATGGTCAAACTCAGATGTAAGCGGGCCTGGCACGGCACCAGCGATGCTGCGCGCACCACTTCTCTCCTCGACCTGCCTAAGACGCCGCTACTCGGACGCCCGCGCCCCGGCCGCGCCCAAACTCCAGATCCCAGCCGCGCTCCTTAAGGGGCAATTCACCCTGCAGTCCGAGCCGTGGAAACAGCAGCTCGGCAACATTGAAAGCTTCCTCCAGATGCGGATAGGCCGAGGCAATAACCGTCTCCACCCCTATCTCTTGATATTCGCGAATGCGGGCAGCAACGCTTTCCGCACTCCCGACAAGCGCGGTGCCGGCACCCCCTCGGACGAGACCCAATCCGGCCCATAGATTGGGAGCTATAACCAGCTTGTCGCGGCGTCCCTGGTGCAGAGCGGAGATGCGCTTTTGCCCGACCGACTCCGAAACCTTGGTGAATTGATGCTGGGCTTCAGCGATCACGTCGTCGGTGACGCGGCTGATCAGTCGATCCGCCGCCGCCCAGGCCTCCTCCTCCGTTTCACGCACGATCAGGTTTATGCGCAATCCGAAGCGGATTTTGCGACCTTGAGCCGCCGCTCGTGCCCTGACTCTATCGAACTTCTCCTTCACCTGCTCGACGGGTTCACCCCAACTCAGATAGACGTCCGTGTGTTTGGCGGCGACCTCGATGCCCGCCTCCGAAGACCCGCCGAACCAAAGTGGCGGATAGGGTTGCTGGACCGGCGGGAAAGATATGTCGATGCCGTGAGCAGATAGATACTTACCCTCGAAGTCCGCCGGCTCTCCGGACAGGATACGGCGCCAGATCGTGAGGAATTCATCAGTCTGGGCATAGCGCTCGTCATGACCGAGCTTGTTGCCGTCGCCGGCAAGGTCGGCCGGATCAGCGCCGGTGACGACGTTGAGCAGCACCCGGCCGCCGGAAATGCGGTCCAGCGTGGCCGCATGGCGCGCGAACAGGGCCGGCGTCCCGCTGCCCGGCCGCAGCGCCACCAGGAATTTCAGCCGTTCGGTGAGCGGGATCAGCCCGGCGGCCACGATCCAGGCGTCCTCACACCGTGTTCCGGTTGGCAGGAGCACGCCCTTGAAGCCAAGCCGGTCGGCGGCCTGCGCGATCTCCTTGAGATAGCCGAAGGTTGCCGGCCGGTGACGCTCGTCGGTGCCGAGATAGGGGCCGTCGCCATGGGCCGGCAGGTACCAGTAGATATCGAGCGGGCGGGTGCTGTTGCCGGACATCGGATTGTTTCCTTCAATGATTGTGGAATCTATGGGAGGCAAGCCTCAGAGCTTGCCTTTCCAGGGGATCAGGCGATGTTCCAGCCAGCGCATGCCGCTGGTGAAGGCGAAGGCGAGCACGGCGATGACGATGAGGCCGACGAACACGACGTCGGTCGCCAGGAAATTGGCCGCCGACATGATCATGTAGCCGAGCCCGGACTGGGCTGCGATCAGCTCGGCCGCGACCAGCGTCGACAGTCCGGCGCCGATGGCGATCTTCAGGCCGGTCAGGATTTCCGGCAGAGCGCACGGCAGGATGATGCTGGTGAAGAGTTGCAGCCGGCTGGCGCCGAGGGACAGCGCGGCGTTGAGGCGTTCGACGGGCACCGATCGCACGCCCGCCTGTGCCGCAAAGCAGATCGGGGCGAACGTCGACAGCGACAGCAGAACGATCTTGGAGGTTTCGCCGATACCGAGCCAGATGATCAGCAGCGGCAGGTAGGCCAGCGGCGGCAAGCCCCAATAGAGATCGATCGGCACGCTGAAGATGCCCTTGACCCAACGATTGAGCCCCATGAGCAGGCCAAGCGGAATGCCGACGAAAATGCCGACGCCGAGAGCAGCGGCAATGCGGCCGAGGCTTGCCAGCGTGTGGTCGAGCAGCGTGCCATTGGCATAGCCGTCCGCCGCCACGGCGTTGAACTGGGTCAATACGTCGGCCGGCGATGGCAGGAAGAGCGGCGATGCCCAGCCGAAGCGGGCGGCGAGGAACCACAATGCGATCAGCCCCGTCAGCGTCACCAGGCTGATGCCGACGTTGCTGGCCGATGCGGACCGGCGCGGTCGGGGAGACGGCCTTCGCTGGGCCGTTCCGGCCGGGAACGAAGTTGGGGAATTGGCGGCAAGCGTCATTGCAAGGTTCCTCTGCGGGCGCCTTCCGGCTGGTGGATGAGCGAGCGGATTTCCTGTCGCATTTCGATGAAGCGCGGGCGGGACTGGATCGGCCCGATATCGCCGCTTTCGGCGAAATCGCGCACGAAGTCGGCGTCGAAACGGGCGACGATACGGCCCGGCCGGGGCGACATCACAACGATGGTCGTGCCGAGCGTAAGCGCCTCCTCGATCGAATGAGAGATGAACAGGATCTGCTTGCCGGTCTTGGCCCAGACCGAAGCCAGAAGCTGCTGCATCGTCTCGCGCGTCAGGCTGTCGAGGGCACCGAACGGCTCGTCCATCAGAAGGATTTTCGGATCGGTGGCCAGCGCCCTGGCGATGCCGACACGCTGGCGCATGCCGCCCGACAGTTCGTAGGGTGGCTTTTCGGCGAAATCGATGAGCCCGACCAGTTCCAAAAGGTGCCTCGACCGCTCATAGCGTTCGCCGCGCGGCACGCCCCGGTACTTCAGGCCGAGCGCGACGTTGTCCAGGACATTGGCCCACGGCAACAGGGTGTCCTTCTGGAACACGACGCCGCGATCGCCGCCCGGCGCCGCGATTTCGCGTCCATCCAGCGTGATCGAGCCTTCGGTGAGCGGCAGGAAGCCGGCGATCGCATTCAGCAATGTCGACTTGCCGCAGCCGGAAGCGCCGACCGCGACAACGATGGAGGCGGGAGCGATATCAAGCGACACGTGATCGAGCGCATGCACGTGCTGGCCGTCGGAAGCCGGAAAGGTGACGCTGGCATCGCGGATTCGAAGCATGGTGGCCTCCAGGCGATCTGGCTGGCGTGCCAGCCAGATCGGCGTTTCCTTCAGGGATTGCTAGTTCGAGGCCTTGGCCACTGCCGCATATTGCGGATCGGCGAAGGCGGCATAGCTGTCCTTGACCGACGTGATCTTGTGCTGGTCCTTCAGGAAGCTCGCAGTGTCCTTGAGGATTTTCGCCACCGCGCTCTTCTCACCGCCACCCAGCCATTTGTCGGAGACCTGTTGGTCGAGCGGCGGGACGACTGTCGTCTTCAATTGCTCCGAGTTCTCAGCCGCCGTTCCGCCTTGTAATTTCGCGATCAGCTTGGCGCTCTCGGAGTCCGGGCCCCAGGCGGCCGGGTCGCTCAGATAAGCCTGGTTGTAGCCGTCGATCAGCCTCACATACTGGCCGAGGAACTCCGGATTGGCCTTGGCGAATGCGCCGGTGACGACCAGCGCGCTGAACGTGGGCGCCCCGCGATCAGCAACTTGGCCGGCCGTGAGCAGGACCCTGCCGTTCTTCTTGAGTTCGGACAGCGCTGGATCCCAAACGAAGCCGCCGTCGATGTCGCCGCGCTTCCAGGCCGCGACGATCTCGGGCTGCGGGATGGCTATGACCTGGGTTTCCCTTTCGGAGATGCCTTCCTGCTTGAGCACCGCGAGAAGCTGGTAATGGTCGGTCGAGACCGGCGCCGCAGCGAGCTTCTTGCCGCGCAGGTCCGCCGGCGACTTGATTTCTGGCCGCACCACCAGGGCCTCGCCGTCACGCGAGACGGACGAGATGTAGAACGCCTTCACGTCGATGCCCTTGCTGACGGCAGCCGAGAACGGGCTTGACCCGACATCGCCGATCTGGACATCACCGGATGCGATTGCCGCGAAGATGTCGGCGCCTGAATTGAAACGGCGGAATTCGATGTTCCAGCCGGTCTTCCTGGCAAGGTCGCCGTTGGCGATGCCAAGGTTATAGGGATTAGCCCCGGTTTGGTAGGCAATGACGACCTTCTTCTCGTCGCCATGAGCCATTCCAGAAGTGGCCGCCGCTGCGAGCGCGACCAGAGCGGCGGAAATCAGTTTTCGCATGAGATCAATCCTTTGAGCGGAGGGTCCACCCCTCGATTGCCCGCTCCATCTGAGCGTCGGCTTCAAAATCTACTTAGTTTATAGAATTAGACAGGAACGATTTTCCGAATGACAAGGGCAGAGCGGAAAATTGGCTCTCATTGCAGCCCAGTCCGACGGGTGATCGCGAGCTGATGGAGCTTTCTCTTACCTTCCGCGGCGAAGCGAAACCCCTTCAAATTCGCAACAACACCTTGCGGCGGACGGTGTCCGCTTGTAGAGGTCGTTGTAGACGGCGAGGATTGCACGCTCGTAGAGCAGTCGGTTCCCACCAGAGAACACTGTGAAGATGTCCAGGCCGAGTTGGCCAAAGAGTTGCGAACGCGACGCGTTCGACACTGAAGATAACGCTGAATTTGTCAAGATTCCTCCCCCGATGAGGAAGTTGGCGGGAGTTCGCCTGGAGGTCAAGCGATTAGAGGATGGCAGCGCGTGGCAAACAGCCTTCGCAGCTATTCAGAATGACTAAAGTGGCCACCGAAACCGGTTCTTCTGCTGGACTTCGGCGCCAAAGCAAGCATTGCTACAATTGCTGAAGGCCGAAAATATCGGGCCTTAGCGTTCTCCAGCCCGCACTGCGGGCTCGTGTCAGTACAGGAGCCGGATTGTCCGGCACTGCAACATGAACGGAGAACCATCATGGTACACCTCAACAGCAATCTGAGCACCGAGGAAGTTCACGACGGCGACAATCTGCAGCCTGCGGCCGAGGCGACGCCGACGGCGGGCGAGGCGCCAAAGCCAAAGCGCAAAAAGTCAACGAAAGCGTCGAAGGCACGCGATGGCGCACCGGCACGCGAGATCAGTGCCGCCGCTACCAAATCATCAAAGGCCTCACCTCGAGCCAACGAGACCAAGCAGAGCAAGTCGGACCTGGTGCTGAAGAAGCTTCGCATGGCCAAGGGCGCTTCGATCGAGATGCTGATGGAAGCGACCGGCTGGCAGGCCCACTCGGTGCGAGGTTTCCTGTCGGCGGCCGTAAAAAAGAGGCTAGGTCTCAACCTGGCGAGTGACGTCGGCAAGGATGGGGTCCGCCGCTACCGCATCGATGACAGCGCCAAGGGCGTTGCTTGATGGCCATGCGTGCCAAGTTCGATATCCAAGCAGAGGTCGCCGCCTTAAGTGACCTCTCCCGCGAGGAGCTCACAGCCCAATGGGTGAGGATCTACAGGTGCGCCCCGCCAAAAGGTGTCAGGCGTGAACTTTTGATCAGGGCGGCAGCCTGGCACCTTCAGGCAAAGCGTCTCGGTGGATTCTCCACCGAGACGCGTCGCATGCTCAGGTCCGTCATAGACCGGGTCGAGAAGAAGATCGCCGACCGCGACAGCCAAGCTAACCTCGTTGTCGACGACATCAAGGTGACGATCGCTCCAAAACGCAAACAAGTTTTGCCAGGCGCTCGGTTGGTCCGTGACTGGAACGGCAAGACCCATATTGTCGATGTGGTCGAGGATGGCTTCGTCTTCGAGGCCAAGGTCTATCCCTCACTGTCGTCAATCGCACGCAAGATCACTGGCGCGCATTGGTCCGGTCCGAGGTTCTTCGGCTTATGAGCAACAACTCGATACCTCGCCTGCGCTGCGCCGTCTACACTCGCAAATCGAGCGAGGAAGGTCTCGACCAGGAATTCAACTCGCTCGACGCCCAGCGCGAGGCCTGCGTTGCCTTCATCGCCTCGCAGGTTGGGCTTGGTTGGAAGCTCGTGCCGGGTCGCTATGACGACGGCGGCATCTCAGGTGGGACGATGGAGCGCCCCGCCCTGCAGCGGCTGCTGCAGGACATCCGCGACAAGAAGGTCGATGTCGTGGTTGTCTATAAGATCGACCGCCTCACTCGCTCGCTGATGGACTTTTCAAAGATCGTCGAGATCTTCGATGCCAGCTCGGTGTCATTCGTCTCCGTCACCCAGCAGTTCAATACCACCACCTCGATGGGACGGCTGACACTCAATGTCCTTCTGTCCTTCGCGCAGTTCGAGCGAGAGGTCACAGCCGAGCGCATCCGCGACAAGATCGCAGCATCCAAGAAAAAGGGCATGTGGATGGGTGGCGTGGTGCCGCTCGGTTATCGCGTGGAGCACCGTAAGCTTGTGATCGACGATGCCGAGGCGAAGGTTGTTCGACACCTTTTCGAACGCTATCTCGTTTTGAAGTCAGTGCGGGATCTTGCTGATGAGGCCGCGCGCGATGGTTTCGTGGCCCGGACCCGTGAACGCCAGAATGGCACCGTCGTCGTCACGATGCCATTCGGCCGTGGCAATCTTTATCACCTGCTCTCGAACCTGATCTACATCGGCAAGACCAAGCACAAGGATCAGGTCTACGACGGTGAGCACGAACCGATCATCGCAGGTCCGGTATTCGATAAGGCTCAGGCGCTTTTGGCCACTCAGGCGCCGCGACGCAGGAGCACATCCAACGTCACCCAGCAGCATCTTCTCACCGGCCTACTCTTTGACGAACATGGCGAGAAACTTCGGTCGGTTCATGCCAACAAGCGAGGCGTTCGCTATCGCTACTATGTCTCAAAACAGTTTGTTGATCAGCGACGCGGCAACTCCGATGGATGGCGTCTTCCCGCCGATGCAGTTGAATCAGTCGTTGAGCATCAGCTGACTCGCACTCTGAGCTATCACAGCCAAATCGCTGATTTGATTCAGCGATGGGGAGCCCCTAGCGAAATCCGGAGCGCGATGCGTCGCGCGGCCGAGGTCCGGGGTGCCTGGGCCACCGAGACCTCAGACGCGAAGCGCTCGCTGCTGCAAAAACTCATCCGGCGCATCGCGCTTAGCCATAAGGCACTGATCATCGACATCGATTGCCGGGCACTCGCCGAACATCTGCTCGATCGAGCTTTGTCATCTGATGGCGGTGCCGACACCCTTTCGACGAATTGCCCATTCGACATCAAGCGACGCGGTATCGAGATGCGCATTGTTCTGACCGATGGCACATCCAACGTCGGTGAGCCGGATGCCGGATTGATCGACGTAGTTCAACGCTCCCAGCGGTATCTCCATCAACTCACAGATGGCTCAAAACGAAGCCTGACAGATATCGCTACCTTGAACGCGACGACGGTCTCTGAAGTGAGCAGGCTGCTGCCGCTGGCGTTTCTCTCACCCAAGATCGTGTCCAAGATCATCGCCGGCGGCCAGCCGACCGAACTTACAGCCCATCGGCTGTCGCGCCTCTCTGGCCTTCCCCTTGCCTGGTCCGATCAGTCTGCGCTGCTCGGCCTCTGATTCCGACCATCGGCCGAGCATCGCTTTTCCAAACAGTTGGCTAAGGAAATGGGCCTCGAGAGACGAAGCCCAGAATTCGGGGCATTCTGGGCTCAGAAAGCCGCGTCTCAGCCAAGCGTTGCGGCAAGTGCGGTGCTAAGCCGCGGAAATGTCGACACTATTCTGAGACGCTCGAAAGAACGCCAAAACTGGCGGACTGAATGGTGGGCCCGGAGGGACTCGAACCCCCAACCAAGCGGTTATGAGCCGCCGGCTCTAACCATTGAGCTACAGGCCCCACGCGGGCTGGCTTAGTGTTTTTCGCCGCCCGGCACAAGGCTTTCGAAAGCGCTGGCGGCAAATGCCAAAATCAGCTCATATTCGCTCCGTACAGCGGTGTGCGCGCCATCAGGCGCGTGAACTGGTCCGGACTGCCCGCAACGCCGGGAATCGATGCCTTTTTCGAGTCTGGGCAGAGGTGATACCGGATCGCAGATTTCGAGGAGTTTTCATGACCAAATATCTTTTGCCTGTCGCGCTCGCTGCCGCGATCGCGTTTCCGGCGCTGGCAAGCGCCGCCGACACCCAGCCGCCTCCGCGAATTGTCGTCTCGGGCGAAGGCGAAGCGACTGTCGCGCCGGACATGGCGATCCTGACGCTCAGCGTCATGCGTGAGGCAAAGACCGCGCGCGCCGCGCTTGATGCCAACAATGATGCCATGGCGGCCGTGATCGCGGCGATGAAATCGGCCGGAATTGCCGATCGCGACCTGCAGACAGCCGGCATCCAGATCAATCCGCGCTACAATTACACCAACAAGGCGGACGGCAGCCAGGAAGCCGAACTCGTTGCCTACCAGGTGACGAACACACTGTCGGTGCGCGTGCGCGACGTCGACAAGACCGGCGACATCCTCGACAAGGCGGTGTCGCTCGGGGTCAACCAGGGCGGCGGCATCGCCTTCACCAATGATGATCCGAAGGCCACCATCACCGAGGCGCGCAAGAAGGCGGTTGCCGACGCGCTCGCCAAGGCCAAGACGCTCGCCGCGGCCGCCGGCGTCAACCTTGGCAAGGTGATCGAGATCACCGACCAGAACGTCGCGCCGGCGCCGATGCCGTTGAACGCCAAGGCTTTCGATGCCGCCCGCGCCGCCGTGCCGGTGCAGGCCGGCGAGAATTCCTACACCGTCCAGGTGACCGTCACGTTCGAGCTGAAATAGCTTGCCCGCCGCTTTGGTAATCCGACAAAAACAAAACCCCGGAGGACCGATCCTCCGGGGTTTATCTGAGCCGCGCTTCAGCACTGGCCGAAGGGGCTCCACTACTCACAGGTGACATCGGCGAGAGTCATCCTGCTCCCGACCTCGCAGAAGGTCAGCTGGTCCTGCAGAGGATCATGCCCAACCTGTCCTCGCAGGCTCCAGAAAAGCCTCAGCGATAGATGATCGGGCAGCCACGCTCGTTGGCGAAGACCACCACCACGCGGTCGCCATACTGACGGCCGGCCACCTTCACCGTTCGCCGGCTGATGTCGACGATGCGGACGCGGTGCAGGCCCATACGCTCGGCCTTGTCGAGCGCGCGGTCCGGCGAACAGCCGCGGCGGCGCCAGTCGCGATCGCGGCGGTAATAGCCATCATCGCCGGTGTAGACGCCGAAGCGCGGATCGTGATTGTTGCCGAAGCCGAGATAGAGGCTGTCCGCATGCGCCGCCGGGATGGCGCCGAGCGTGCCAAGCCCGACAAGGGCCGAAAGGGCTGCCGTCTTGATCTGGTTGAACATTGTCTCTCTCCTTGTTGTGGGCCTCTCGCCCTTGAACGGATGATTGGCGAACCAATGATTACAAAATGCCTTTTTGTGTCTGAACTTTGTGCGAACCGGCCGTTCATGTCCGGTTCATGTGGAAGAAAGGCAAAACCCCTCACCCGAATGCACTTCCAAATCTGACGCGGGGAACGCGTCACCGCGGCCCCAGTTCCCTCAAGTTTCAAGATGCGAACCCGTCAGGGTTCGTCATCAAGCACATAATCAAAATAGTCGTCCGGCTCGGCGAGATCCGTTTCCTTGGCCTTCACCCGGCCGCGGATCGAAATCCCGGCCTCATGCACAGTCTCCGCGCTTCCCGAAACCAGTTTGTGCCACCAATAGAGGTCGTGTCCCTCGGCGATGAGCCGGTAGGCGCATGTCTTGGGCAGCCAGGTGATGGTGCGCACATTCTGCGGTGTCAGCCCGACGCAATCGGGCACGCGCGCCAGCCGGTTGGCATAATCCGAGCAAAGGCATTTTTCGGCGTCGAACAGCCGGCAGCCGACGCTCGTCCAATAGATTTCGCCGGTATCCTCGTCCTCGAGCTTGGACAGGCAGCATTTGCCGCAGCCGTCACATAGTGATTCCCATTCGGCCGGGGTCATGGCCTCGAGAGTCTTGGTTTTCCAAAATGGCGCATTCATGCCGCTGGATTTGGCCCTCCGGGACCTGTCGGTCAAGCACTGCTGTCACAGGACCCATTATCAACATTAGAAAAACACGAAATTGCCTTCAAAAGGCCGGCCGGGCATCCTTGGCTGACAACAATGCCCGGCGGAACCAATTGATGCTGTTGAAAGTTTGGGCAGGGATGGGACCCCAGTAGGAGAAAATCGATATGAAACGCCAACCACGGATTCTGGCAGGTACGGCAATCGGCCTGCTAATGGCATCCGCGCCGTTGGGCGCGTATCCGCTGCAGGCCGATCTCGGCCCTTCGCGGGGGACGCCGTTTATCCTAGCGCAGTCGAACTGCGCCGAAGGCCAATCGGCTGAGGAATGTGCGCAAGGCCAGCAGGGGCAAGCCGAGCAGCCGAGGAAAAAGAAGCGCGAGCAGCAGACGGAATCGGCGCCGACCGAACAGTCCGCCGAGCCCGAGCAGAAGCCGCGCCGGAAGCGGCAGGACCAGCAGCAGTCCGGCCAGGCGGAAGAGGCGGCCCCGGCGGAGCAGCAGCTCAAACCGCGCAAGAAACGCGATCAACAGCAGCAGATCGAGGCAGCCCCTGCCGATCAGGGCGGACAGGCTGCGACTGACGAGCAGCAACCGCGCAAGAAGAAGCGCCAGCAGCAGACCGAAACCGGACCGGCCGAGCAGCCGGCCGAACAGGCCGCGCCGGCGAGCGACGAACAGCAGCCGCGCAGGAAGAAGCGCCAGCAGCAGCAAACCGAAACGGCGCCGGCAGAGCAGCCCGCCGAACAGGCGGCGCCGGCGAGCGACGAACAGCAGCCGCTCAGGAAGAAGCGCCAGCAGCAGCAAACCGAAACCGCACCGGCCGAGCAGCCTGCCGAACAGGCGGCGCCCGCCAACGACAACACGCCGCAGGACAAGCTGCGCAGGAAGAAGCGGGATCAGCAGCAAACCGAGACCGCACCGGCCGAGCAGGCGCCGAAGACCGAAGCTCCTGCCGGCGAGGCACAGCAGGCCGAGCCCCAGCAAAACAATCAGCAAGCAGCACCGGCCGAAGGCGAACAGCCTCTGGACAAGACCAAGCGCAGAAAGACGGTCGGCGAGCAGCCCGGCACCGGTCAGGCGGTGACGGGAGAGCAACCTTCGACCAAGCAGCCCTCCAGCGAAGGCCAAGCAACCACCCGGCCCGCTACCGGTGAGCAGCCGGCTGAAGGCGGCACGAACGCCGGCGCTGCCGCACAGGGCGAGGCCCCTGCCAACGCGAACGAGGCTCCCATCCTCGACAGCCAGAAGGATGTCGTTCGCAAGCGCAAGGGCCGCCAGCCGGCCGGCCAGAACGAGAATGGCCAGGCCGGTGTCGAGCAAGGCGGCAACCAGGCTGGACAGCAGGGCGGCAATCAGGCCGAGCAGCGGCCTGCCGCGGTCGATCAGGGGCCGCCGCCCACCGACGACAAGGCGGCCCAGCAGGCGATCAAGCCTGAGAAGCTTGTTCCGGTCACCGAGGAAAAGGGCAAGCGGATCGAGCTTACGCCCGAGCAGGTGGTCCGCGAGCGCCGCCGGCCCCAGGGCGCGGATGTGGTGAAGCAGTTCGGCGACCGCGTGATCCTCCAGTTCAACAACCAGACTTTCGTGGAAAGCAACGAGGCTCCTCGCATCACCCGTGGCGCCAGGGATGTCTATTACGAGGATCTGCCGCGCGGCCGCACCCGCGAGACCGTGGAGCGCGAGAATGGCGTCAAGATCGTCACCATCCGCAACCGCAATGGCGACATCGTCCAGCGTTCGCGCATCACGCCTGACGGGCGCGAATATGTGCTGAGCTATGTCGACGAGCGCTATTACCAGGATGTCGACGACTGGCGCGATCCAGGCGACGACCTGCCGCCGATGCGTCTCGACATATCGCGTCGGGACTACATCCTGGATTCGGAAGAAGTCGAGGATCCGGACGAGTATTACACCTTCCTCGAGCAGCCGCCGGTAGAGAGGGTGCAGCGTCTCTACTCGATCGACGAGGTCAAGCGCTCGGCCCGCGTGCGCGACATCGCCCGTCGTATCGACCTCGACACGCTCAACTTCGATTTCGGCTCGGCGACTCTTTCCGACACCGAAGTGCAGAAGCTCGAAGGCGTGGCCACCGCCATGGACAAACTTCTCAAGAAGAACCCGGCCGAGACCTTCCTGATCGAGGGCCACACCGACGCCGTCGGTACGCCTGACGCGAACCTCGCACTGTCGGATCGGCGTGCCGAGGCGGTCGCCGAAGCGTTGACCAACGCTTTCGGCGTCCCGGCCGAGAACCTCACGACACAGGGCTATGGCGAGGAATATCTCAAGGTGAATACGTCTAGCCCGAACCGCGAGAACCGTCGTGTCGCCATCCGCCGCATCACCTCGCTGGTGGCGCCTGTGGCGAGCAACGAGCAATGACTTGAAGATCCTGAGCCGATTTTCGGAATCGGCGCGACAAGATTGGGCCCGTCCGGATCCGGACGGGCCCTTTCTCTTGAAATTCAAGAAGAATTGTCCCGCTCATCCCGCCGTGCTCATTGAATCGCCGCATTGCGGCACCCAGATTCCAGTCAGGGCGTTCCCTGCCCTGTCCCGACTCCAGCGGGACACATGAGCCCCGCCGGCGCCCCTCTCCGGCGGGGCTTTATCTTGAAAATAAGTCCACCTGCCCGAAATACGGCGGAACCCCACAGAGCAATTCCAGGAGAATGCGCAGCGGTTTTCGGACTTGCGTAGATCAGGACGAAACCGCCCCTGAACATCTCAGGAAGCGTCTCGAACTCGCGTCGAATCCGTCGAAAGGCAGGAAGGGCGCCGCGGAATGAGGCGGCCGCGGGCTGTCAGTAGATCCTTCTGACCTTCGTCGGCGAGTTGGCGAACACTTCGTCCGGCACGAAAAAATCGCCGGCAAGCTGATCCGCCGCGCCTGGCGCATAGACCGAAAAGTCCGTGACGCCCTCGGCCCGCAGCACCTCTTCGTCGATGTAGAAATTGCCGGTCGCCTCGCGCGCCGGCCGCAGGAAGATCGCGCACGCGGCATCGGCCATGATGTCGGGCGAGCGGCTCATCGCAGCCACCGTGGCGCCACCCAGGAGATTGCGCACGGCGGCCGTGTCGATGGTCGAGATCGGCCACAAGGAATTGACGGCGATGCCGTCTTTGGCGAACTCGGCGCTCATGCCGAGCGTGCACATCGACATGCCGAACTTGGCCATCGTGTAGGCGACGTGGTTCTTGAACCACTTGGCCTTCATGTCGAGCGGCGGCGCCAGATTCAGGATGTGAGGATTGTTTGCCAACTTCAGGTGTGGAATGCACATTTTGGACACCAGGAACGTGCCGCGCGTGTTGATCTGGTGCATCAGATCGTAGCGCCTCATGTCGGTCTCCAGCGTGCCGGTAAGCTGGATGGCGCTGGCATTGTTGACGCAGATGTCGATGCCGCCGAACCGCTCGACGGTTTTTGCCACCGCCTCGCCGACCTGAGCCTCGTCGCGGATGTCGCAAAGCACCGGCAGCGCCTTGCCGCCGGCCTGCTCGATTTCTTCGGCCGCGCTGTAGATCGTGCCCGGCAGCTTCGGATGCGGCTCGGCGGTTTTGGCTGCAATCGTTACATTGGCGCCGTCGCGCGCCGCGCGCAGCGCGATCGCCAACCCAATCCCGCGCGATCCGCCCGAGATGAATAGCGTCTTTCCCTTGAGCGACATGTCTCGGCTCCCTCTGCAACAGTGAGGCAACTTGCGCGGCGGGCAGCCGTGGCGCAAGGCCCAACGCACCGGTCGGAGGTTACGCAGCGTCGTGCTGAAAGGGTCTAGACCAGCACCAGCCCTTGCCGCATCGCGATGGCGATCGCATCGGTGCGGTTGGCGGCGCCGAGCTTGATCAGGATCGCGGCGACGTGGAATTTCGCCGTGTGGACGGAGATGTTGAGCCGCCGGGCGATTACCTTGTTGGGCGCGCCTTCCGCCAGTAGCGCGAGCACTTCAGCTTCGCGCGGCGACAACGCCGCGCGGGGCTGGTTGTCGTCGGGCGTCTCGTCCTCGGACACCCCCGCGTGGAACTCGCCATGTGCACCAAGATCGGACGGTCCTGCCCGGCCGATGCGATAGCCGGACGCCGCCAAGCGCAAGGCGGCGGCAATCAGCAGGCCGTCGGCGGAGGCCGGCAGCATCGCAAACACATTGCCGCTTTCATGGCCGGCGCGACGCGAGAGCAGCACACATGGCGTTGCGGGGCTCACGGCCCGGCTTTCCGAAGCAGCCTCATCGACCAAGGCGACATCCGCCGTTTGACCCATGCCGCTCCCGGCGAGGATCGGCAGCAGGTCCTCGCTCGCCGCAAGCGCATCGACCAGTTGCTCGGCGCGGGCCGCGTCGCCGAGCGCGATCAGCACCGTCAGCCGGGTGCTTGCCGGCTCCGGTCGAGCAATCGTTTGTATCGCGCTGCTTGCCATCGGCCTCTCAGCTCAACGGCTTTTCGCCGATGGTGATCGAAACATCGCGCTCAGCGCCGCCGCTCAAGATACCGAGCGTCACGGTGGTGCCGGCGCTGTCCGGCCCGAGCTTGCGGATCAGCTCGCGCGGCCCATGCACGGCCTCGCCATTCCAGGTGACGATGATGTCGCCGACATGCAGGCCGGCGGCTTTCGCCGGGCCGCTGTCGTCGAGGCTCATCACCATGGCGCCGTGGGTGTCGCTGTTGCGGATCGGGTGCAGCCCGGCACCGAGATAGCCGCGCGCGACATGTCCCTTCTCGCGCAGCGTCGCAACCGCCCGCTCGATCGTCTCGTAAGGCATGACCAGCGCCCGCCGGCGCGGCCCGAACAAGAGCATGCCGATCAGGCCGCCCTTGGCATCGAGCACCGGACCGCCCTCGAAGCGGCCGCCGGCGTTGATGGCCAGATTGATGCGCCGTTCGATCGCGCCGCCGCGCATCGAGCGCCAGGCGGGCCCGACCTCGCCGACCGTGCCAAAGACCGCAAGTGCTGCCCCTTCGCTATTGCCGACGGCGATCGCCACGTTGCCGGGGCGCACGGCAGCGGCCTCAGCCAGTTGCGGCAGACCGGCGGCGGAAGCCGGCTTCAGCAGGGCAACGCCCGTCGAAGGATCTCGGCCGGCAAGCTCGGCCTTCACAGTTTCGCCCGAGGCCAGCGTCAGTTCGATCTCCTCTCCGGCTTCGACCGCTTCCTCCGCGGTAACAAAGAAGCCGTCGCGCCAGTGGAAGGCGCTCGCGGTGCGGTGGTGATGCGTAGCGAAGCTTGCCAGCGCCGGCGCGGCGGCCGCCGCGACATCGGCAACGGCATCGGAAAAGGCACTAAGGTTGAAGTTGCTCATATCGATGGTCTCCTGGGTTCTGTGACCCAGATATCGCTCCATGGCCCCGCCGCGAATACTCGCCTGACGGCTAGTCGAGTGCCTGACTGGCCATGTGGTCAGGTCGCGGCAATTGCTGCCGCTCCGCACATATAGGCATCGTTTGCGCCAGATCACACGGGAGCCCCACCCATGGCCTTCGCCGCCGAAAAACTCCGATCCGATGACGCCTTGCTCGACGCCTACTCGGCGACTGTCGCCGACGCCGTCGACCGAATCGGGCCGGCCGTGTGCCGCATCGAGCGCATTGGTGCCGGCGGCCATGGCTCGGGCTTCGTGATCGCTCAGGACGGGCTGGTCGTCACCAATTTCCACGCCGTCAACGACGCCCGCGACGTTCGCGTCACGATGCCGGATGGCGCTTCGCGCGAGGGGCGCGTGCTTGGCCGCGATCCCGACACCGACATTGCGCTGGTTCGCGCCGACGGCCCCGCTCGGCGATTCCAAGCGCCTCAGGCGCGGCCAGATCGCGATCGCCATCGGCAATCCGCTCGGCTTCGAATGGACCGTCACCGCCGGCGTCGTCTCGGCGCTCGGCCGCTCAATGCGCGCCTCGACCGGCAGGCTGATCGACGACGTCATTCAGACGGACGCCGCGCTCAACCCCGGCAATTCCGGCGGACCGCTGGTGTCGTCGGCTGGCGAAGTCGTCGGTGTCAACACCGCCATGATCCACGGCGCGCAAGGCATTGCCTTCGCGGTCGCCTCCAACACCGCCAATTTCGTCATTTCCGAGATCATCCGCTTCGGCCGCGTGCGCCGCGCCTTCATCGGCGTCTCTGCCGATACGACCAACCTGCCGCGCCGTGCCGCACTTCTCTCGCAGGTCACGACCAACACGGCCGTGCGCCTGCGCAGTGTCGAGAAGAACGGCCCCGCCGCGAGGGCTGGCCTGAAGGAAGGCGACATCATCGCCGCTCTCGACGGCCGACCGGTCACCGGCGTCGATGATCTCGTGCGCATGCTCGACGCCGAACGTATCGGTCGCGAGACGCTCTGCACCGTCGTGCGCCGCACCGGCGTCAGCCAGGTCGCCGTGACGCCGGTGGCGCGGACGAACTGAGACCCGCTGTCCGGCCTAGCTCCCGGCCGCACCTTTGGCGTATTGCGCCAGGAATTCTTCGCTCGGCGCAATAGGCTTGATCACGTCGATCAGCACGCCGTTGGGGTCCTTGGTGATGAAATGGCGCTGGCCGAAGGGCTCGTCGCGCAAGGTGCGCAGGATCGGCAGGCCTGCGGCCACGATGCGCTCATAGACGGCGTCGGGATCGCGGACCTCGAAATTGATCAGCAGGCCGGACGTGCGTCCCCGGCCCTCCTCAGGGATCGTCTCATGGTCCCCGTCGACGATGCCGAGATTGACGCGGCGATCCTCGGCCGACTGCAGATGGACGTACCAGTCGCTGTCGAACACCGCCTTGAAGCGGAAATGCTCGACATAAAAGGCCGCCGTGGCGGCGACGTCGCCGGTCATCAGCACCGGATAATAGCTGGTCGTCTTCATCTTTCTTTCTCCTGCCATCCAACATACAGTCTGTATGTAAGTGCAATTAACATACAGGCTGTATGTATGCAACCAGAGTCTGGACGCCGCTCCAACCGCGACCGCACCGAGGCAACGCGCGCCGATCTGATCCGCGCGGCGCGAAAATTGTTCACGGAAAAATCCTATGCGGAGACGGGCACGCCGGAGATCGTGGCCGCCGCCGGCGTGACGCGTGGGGCGCTCTATCATCATTTTGCCGACAAGCAGGCGTTGCTCGCCGCGGTCGTCGAACAGGAGGCAGCGACCGTCGCAGCGGAGATCGACCGCGCCTCGCCCGCCTCGCTCTCGGCCCGCGATGCCTTGATCTCCGGCTCCGGCGCCTATCTCGCCGCGATGCGCGCGCCCGGCCGCACGCGGCTTTTGCTGCTCGATGGGCCGGCCGTGCTTGGCCGCGCGGCGATGGACGAGATCGACAACCGCCACGGCAACCGCTCGCTGCGCGAAGGCCTGATCGCAGCCATGCGCGCGCGCTCGATGGTCAAGCTGCCGGCCGAGGCGCTGACCGCGGTGCTGGCCGCCGCCTTCGATCGCGCGGCTTTGGCCATCGAGGCCGGCGCATCGGCCGAGGAGTATCGCGCCGTGCTGATGGCGCTCATGGTCGGCTTGTCTCCGGCTCCTCCTCCGTCCAAACGCCCGGCTCCAGCTCGTTGAAGCAGCCGAGCTGCCGCTTGAACTCGTCGATGAGCCACGACGCCGCCGGCTTGGGGCTTCGGTCGTTGCGGTGCATCGCGTACATCGGCGCACGCACCTCGCGATAAGGCTCGAGATCGAGCTCGACCAGCCGCCCGCTGGCGATGTCGTCGGCAATCAGCCAGCGCGGCAAGCCTCCCCAGCCGAGACCCTCACGCATCAGGGCATGCTTGGTGCGCACGTCCGTCAGCCGCCAGGTGCGATAGGCAAACACGCCATAGTCGCGGCCCCGCGTCCGCTCCGACTGGTCGGAGACGACAAGCTGGATGTGGTCGCGCAGATCTTCGATCGCAATTGGCTTCGGCAGTTTCGCCAGCGGATGGTCGGGTGCGGCAGCCGGCACCAGCGAGATGAAGCCGATGCGCAGCAGATTGACGTCCGCATCGCCTTGCAGGCCGCCAAAGCCGAGGTCCGACTGGCCGTTGACGACCTGATCGACGATCAGGCCGAGCGAACCGATATAGAGGCGCAGCATCACCGCCGGGAACTGAGCCTCGAAGGCCTTGAGCACCCGCACGAGCGCCGGCGAAGGCAGCGCCACGTCGACCGACAGGTTTACTTCCGCCTCCAGCCCTTGCCTGTAGCCGTCGGCGCGCGAGCGGATGCGCTGCAGCACACCGATCATGCGCCGCGCGTCCTCCAGCATGGCCTTTCCGACATCGGTCAGTTGCGGCTCGCGCAGGCCTTCGCGCTCGAACAGTTTCAGGCCCAGTTGCGCTTCCAGGTTGGCGATGCCGTAGCTCACCACCGACTGCGCCCTGTTTAGCTTGCGCCCCGCGGCCGAGAAGCTGCCGGTGTCGGCCACCGCCACCAGGATCTGCAATTGGTCGAGCGTCGGATTTGGCTGCATGATCAATCCACATTCTCGATGGATACTATGCAAATAATACCAGTTTCCGGATAGAGCGGCAACCCCATATTGGACGGGAAAGTCAATCCAACCCAAAGGGGACACCGCCATGTCCATACTGCTTGTTACCTCCAGCCCGCGCGGCGCCGCCTCGCACTCGACCCGAGTCGCCACCGATCTTGCTCAGAAGCTGGTTGCCGCCGATCCGTCCAACACACTTGTCGTGCGCGACTTGGTCGCCGATCCGCTGCCGCATATCGATCCTGACTATGCCACCGGCATCTACACCCCGGCCGAGGCGCGCAGCCCGCGTCAGGCCGAGGTGGTCGGCGTGTCCGATGCAGTGCTGGACGAGCTGTTCGCGGCCGACAAAATTATCCTCGCCACCGGTTTCATCAACTTCAACATTTCCTCGACGCTGAAGTCGTGGATCGACCACGTCGCACGCTCGGGCAGGACCTTTGCTTATGGTGAGAATGGCCCGAAGGGCCTGGTCACCGGCAAAAAGGTCTATATCGTGCTTGCTTCGGGCGGCATCTATTCCGAGGGTGCCGCGGTGCAGATGGATCACGCCATCCCCTACCTGCGCGGCGTGCTTGCCTTCCTAGGCATGACGGACGTCGAAGTGATCCGCGTCGAAGGCGTCGGCATGGGCGCCGACGCGGTTACCGCCGCGCTTGCCAAGGCGACTGCCAAGGTGGATGCGATCGCGGCCGCGGCTGCTAACGCGGACGGGATCGCCGTGGCCGCGTAATCATTGCGCTGAGAATGAAGAAACCCTGAGAATGAAAAGGCGGGCGCCGATCGGCGCCTGCCTTTTTGCATGTTCGTCAAGCCGTGCCGATCTGGAACGACTGTTTCTTCCCGCTGGTGCTGATCACCTTCGACAATTTGAGGAAACTGCCCGAGGGGCTGACGGTGTTCGTCGGATTCACCGCCGACCAGCTGTTCACCGGGCTGACACTGGCGGCGCTGCCGAGTACCCTGTTCTATGTCGTGCTGTCGAAGCGGTTCATTTCCGGCATCACCCAAAGCGGTCGACAGGGCGCGGTCGACAGGGCGCGCTCGAACAGGGCGCGCTCGAACAGCGAAGAGATCAGATCAGGACATCAAAAAGTGGCAAGTCAGAACAAGATCATCATCACCTGCGCGGTCACAGGCTCGATCCACACGCCGTCAATGTCGCCGCACTTGCCGGTCACGGCCGAGGAGATCGCGACCGCCGCTATCGAGGCGGCAGAGGCGGGTGCCGCGATCGTCCACCTTCATGCCCGCAATCCGGTCGACGGACGCCCCGACCAGTCGATCGAGGCGTTCGCCCCTTTCCTGCAGGTCATCAAGCAGCGCTCCAACTGCGTCGTCAACATCACCACCGGTGGTGCGGCGACGATGAGCGTGGAGGAACGCGTCAGGCCCGCGAAAGTCTTCGCGCCCGAGATCGCTTCACTCAACATGGGCTCGATGAACTTCGCGCTGTTTCCGATGCTGGAGCGCTTCAAGACGTTCGAGCATGAGTGGGAGCGGCCCTATCTCGAATCGTCGCGCGACCGGATCTTCCGCAACACTTTCGGCGATATCGAGCACATATTGCGCACCTGCGCCGACAACGGCACTCGCTTCGAGATCGAGTGCTACGACATCAGCCATCTCTATACCCTGGCGCATTTCGTCGAGCGCGGGCTGGTGAAGGCACCGTTCTTCGTCCAGAGCGTGTTCGGCATCCTCGGCGGCATCGGCACGCATCCGGAGGACGTCGCCCATATGAAGCGCACGGCCGACCGGCTGTTCGGCAACGACTATCACTGGTCGGTGCTGGGCGCCGGCCGCCACCAACTGCCGATCGCCACGCAGGCGATCGCGCTGGGCGGCAATGTGCGGGTTGGCCTGGAGGACTCGTTATGGATCGGCAAGGGCAAGCTTGCCCGCTCGAGCGCCGAACAAGTAACGAAGGTCCGCCAGATCATCGAGGGCCTCGGCGCCTCGATCGCCACGCCCGACGAGGCGCGGCAGATCCTGCAGCTGAAGGGCGGCGACAAAGTCGCGTTCTGATCCCGGCAAAAAAAGAACCCTGCGGCAACGGCTATCCAAACATCCGCTCGCCCTGCTCGTCGACGAGCTGGATGCCCTTCTTGATCGAGATGTCGACCGCATCGTCCAGCCCGGCGAAACGGTCGGCGCGGATGAAGCGGTGCTCCTTCATCACGCCGTCCACTTCCTTGGAGACGACGCCGCAGGTCTGGTACTGGCCGTCCGCCTTGTAGGGCGTGGCGCTGATCAGGAAGCCCTTGTGCTCGACCTGCTTTGCCGGCTTCGCGGCTCCGGTGTCCGTCGCTTCACCACCGCCGCCGCCGAAAAGACGTTTCAGAAAAGACATAGCGCATCCTCCAACGGCAAATCGTCCTGCATCACATAGCGTGCCGCAGGACGATTTTCACTACAGCATGAACCCGAAAACTGTGCAGCGGTTTTCGGGAAGATCATGCTCACACAAAGATAAACGGGGATGACTTTTTGGAAGCCATCCCGCTTTGACGGTCATCGGTCGAGCCAGCAATAGCCCGTTCAGTGCCGGGGCGACTCAGCGACGTGAGAGGGCCTCGAGCGCTGCGGCGGCGTCTTCCAGAATGCTGATCGCCTCGGCCTGCTTGTCCTCCGGCGCATCGACGATATCGCTGAGCGCGGCGCGTAGGCGGTGGCGCAGTGCGCGGAACCGGTCGCGCTTTTCGTGACGGCCGCGCCGGCCGACGTCCTCGCCCTCGTCGTTCCAGCCAAACCAGTCGCGCGCCTTGGCCATCTTGCGGCCGAACCGCTCGAGATGGTCGAGCACGTGATCGATCATCTCGCGATTTTGCTCGAGATGCGCCCTGCCCGCCTCGGTGATTGAAAACACCTTCTTGTTGCCTTCGCTTGACGAGACGGCATAGCCGGCCTCTTCGAGAAAAGTCAGCGTCGGATAGACCACGCCCGGGCTCGGGCTGTAGATGCCGCTGGTGCGTTCCTCCAGCGCCTTGATGATGTCATAGCCGTGCCGCGGCGCCTCGACCAGAAGCGACAGCGTGATCAGCTTGAGATCGCCGTCGGCCAACATGCGGCCGGCGCGGAACATGTCGCCCGGACCGCCGCGGCCGCCGCCGCGCATGCCCTGGCCGAAGGGACCAAAGCCGCCGCCGCGACCACCGAAACGACCGGCCATGTGCATGAATATGCGCTGACCGAAATGGTTGTGCCCGAAGGGATTATGCTTGTGCATGGATCGCTCCTTGAGTTCTATCTTACGATATATCTTAGCTAGGTGGCGGGTGGAGTCAAGATATATCTTACGATGCATCTTGGTTGACGCAAGGCGAACTGCGAGGCGGTCGAATGCGCAGCGATCGCCGCGAAAACAGCCTACCAGCGGCCTTTGCGGCGGTTCCAAGCGTAGAGAAGATCGGCAAACCGATCATAGACAAAGCGCGTCAGCCGCAGCACGACCGAATTGCCGAACAGGGTGGCGAGCCATCCCTCGCCAGGCGTGAGCCGCCAGACGGCGATCGCCACATCGGCACCGACCAGCAGCTTGCCCTCGGCATCGGTCGCATGCAGCCGCCGGGCGGACATCCTCGAGCGAGGCGCCGAAGGCTGAAAGCGCTTGCGGTTCGAAATCAATGTCGCGGAATTCGACGCGGCCGGACTTGACCGCTTCAATCAGCCGCCGTTTCTGGCGGTTGATGCCGGCATCGCAGACCGGGCAGCGTGTGTTGTACCAGACAGTCAGCAACGGCTCAGGCATCGCGCGACTATCGGCGACCGAGCGCGGCACCGCAATATCAGCATCGAGCCGGGCTGTTTCCGGCGCTCTACCCCAGCGAACTGATGATCTCGCGGTAGGCGAATTCCGGAAACGCCTTCATCG
Source organism: Mesorhizobium sp. WSM3866 (assembly GCF_002294795.1). Taxonomy (NCBI): domain Bacteria; kingdom Pseudomonadati; phylum Pseudomonadota; class Alphaproteobacteria; order Hyphomicrobiales; family Phyllobacteriaceae; genus Mesorhizobium; species Mesorhizobium sp. WSM3866. The sequence goes on from NZ_NSGC01000009.1 coordinate 30,519, forward strand.
TCCGCGTCCTGACATTGCCGCCCGACGACAACATCAGCGCGAAACGGGCAAGCACGGCATCGTCCGGCGCTTCGACAATGGCGACCATGTCGCATTCGCCCATCGTCAGATAGAATGCCTTGAACGATCCGCCCATTTCACCGAGCAGCTTCTTGGCGGCATCGAGCCGCTTCGGCGACTCCCGCACGTTCTTGGCGCCCAATTCGGTCCAGTTGATAAGCACGATGTAGGTTGTCATGGCACACCTCCCACCGGGAGCCACGGAGCGCAACGCCTGGCAGTTGCGGCCGGCGTCCGGGGCGGGCATCCGGCTTGTCGCCCACAAATGCATCCGACCCTGAAATTATCCTCCTGTTGAGCAAGCCCGGCAAGGCGGCATAACAAATAGGTGGAAATGAAAAAGGACGCCGAGGCGCCCGTTTTCGTATGTTGCGTTTCCGCTCAGCTGTCCAGGAAGCTTCTCAGCTTCCGCGAGCGGCTCGGGTGCTTGAGCTTGCGCAGCGCCTTGGCCTCGATCTGACGGATACGCTCGCGGGTGACCGAGAACTGCTGGCCGACCTCTTCCAGCGTGTGGTCGGTGTTCATGCCGATGCCGAAGCGCATGCGCAGAACACGCTCCTCGCGCGGGGTGAGCGAAGCCAGCACGCGCGTGGTTGTCTCGCGCAGATTGGCCTGGATCGCCGCGTCGATCGGCAGGATCGCCATCTTGTCCTCGATGAAGTCGCCGAGATGCGAATCCTCCTCGTCGCCGACCGGCGTTTCGAGCGAGATCGGCTCCTTGGCGATCTTCAGCACCTTGCGCACTTTTTCGAGCGGCATTGCGAGCTTCTCTGCCAGCTCTTCCGGCGTCGGCTCGCGGCCGATCTCATGCAGCATCTGGCGCGAGGTACGCACGATCTTGTTGATCGTCTCGATCATGTGCACCGGAATGCGGATGGTGCGCGCCTGATCGGCGATCGAGCGGGTGATCGCCTGCCGGATCCACCATGTCGCGTAGGTCGAGAACTTGTAGCCGCGGCGGTACTCGAATTTGTCGACCGCCTTCATCAGGCCGATATTGCCTTCTTGGATCAGGTCCAGGAACTGCAGGCCGCGATTGGTATACTTCTTGGCGATGGAGATGACGAGCCGAAGGTTCGCTTCCACCATTTCCTTCTTGGCGATCGCGGCCTCGCGCTCGCCCTTCTGCACCTGGTTGACGATCCTGCGGAATTCCAAGATCGAGATCGCCGTCTCGGTGGCGAGGTTCTGGATCTCGGCGCGCAGTTCCTTGATCGCGTCCTTCTCGTTCTTGGTGAACTCCTTCCAGCCGCGCGAGGTGAGATTCGCGATCGAGCGGGTCCAGTTCGGATCGAGCTCCGAGCCCTGATACTCCTTGAGGAACTCCTCGCGGCGCACGCCGTAGCTTTCGGCGAGCCGAAGCAGCTTGCCCTCGTTCTGCACCAGGCGCTTGTTGATGTCGTAGAGCTGCTCGACCAGCGCTTCGATGCGCGCGGTGTTGAGCGACAGCGACTTCACCGCCTTGATGAGTTGCTCCTTGAGCTCCTTCAGCCGGCGATCCTGGCTGGGCGAAAGCGTACCGGCAGCCGCCAGCCGGTTCTCGACCTGCTGGTCCTGCAGCTTGCGAAGCTTCTTGTAAGTGTCGGCGATGACGTCGAGCGTCTCCATCACCTGCGGGCGCAGTTCCGCTTCCATCGCGGCCAGCGACAGGCTTGCCTCGTCCTCGTCGTCTTCCTCTTCTTCCAGCCCGCGCGTGTCGCCGCCAACATTGGTGATGTCGTCTTCTTCCTCGCGCGCCGCCGAGCGGCCGCGCGGCTTCTCTTCGGCCTTGGGCGCTTCCTCGACGCGTTCGACAACCGGCGCCTGCTTGGCCTCGGGGCCGGCATAAGTCGCCTCGAGGTCGATGATCTCGCGGAGCAGGATCTTCGATTCGTTGAGCTCGTCGCGCCAGATGATGATCGCCTGGAAGGTGAGCGGGCTCTCGCACAGGCCCGCAATCATCGTCTCGCGGCCGGCCTCGATGCGCTTGGCGATCGCGATTTCGCCCTCGCGCGACAGAAGCTCGACCGAGCCCATCTCGCGCAGATACATGCGCACCGGATCGTCGGTGCGGTCGGTCGGCTCTTTCTTGGTGGTCGTGGTGGCAACGGCGGTGCCGGTCTGCTCGGCAAGCTCGTTGGCGTCTTCCTCGGAGTCGGCGCCCGCGTCGCCGCCTTCCGCCTCCTCGCCCTGCTCGTCGTCCTCGACGACGTTGATGCCCATGTCGGACAGCATGGCCATCGTGTCCTCGATCTGCTCGGATGTCACTTCCTCCGAGGGCAGCACCGAGTTCAGTTCGTCCATGGTCACATAGCCGCGCTTCTTGGCGGCCTTGATCATCTTCTTGACAGCATCATCGGAAAGGTCGAGCAGCGGGCCATCGGTGGCGCCTTCACGTTCGGTCTCGACCTCTTCCTTTTCCTTTGTCGCCATTCTTTGTCGTCTCCAAGCGGCCGAATATCGAAGCCGCGTAAACTGCCGGACCGGTCAAACCGGATGCGCTCGCCCCAGAACGCTTCTTACCGGGCCAGTGACCGCATCATCTCTTTTGTTTGCTGCCTGTCGTTGCCCCAAAACCGGTTCCACTTTTGGGCGACATGCATTAAGTCCAGATTAACCCTGGTATCTGTGGCAGGCCTTTTGCCTGTCCAGTCGCCAGAACCTTACATCGCTCAAAATTTCCCACCGACGCCGGGCACGGTTAACGTTTCGAATCGTCCTGATTCCGCCAATCTGCCAGAAGGTCAAGCGCCTCTGGCATGATTCGCATGAAAAAAGCGAATCAATTGCCCGACTTAGAGGCGTCGAATCGACGCGCCTTGAGCATTTCCACTTCATTTCGGGCCGACCTGGGCCTAAGCACGCCCAGCCCTGCCCGACGAAACGCCGAACCCTTCGATCAGCGCTTCCGTTGCCTGTACATCGTTGAATTGCGCTTGAATCTCGACGAGATGCCGGAAGTTTTCGTCCGACGGGTCTGCATCGAGCGCCGCCTGCGCCTGTTTCAGCTCCCTATGTAAGGTGCGCGCGCTGCGCTGCAAGTGCAGCGCTTGGTTGAAGGCGTCCCGGGCATCGTCAAGTCCCGCGGTTTCGAGCGCCGGCCACTGCCGCGCCCGCTTGATCAGCGCCACCGCGCGTTCCCAGATGTCGCCGCATCCGGCGCGCTCGATGGTGGCGATGACTGCGTCGCGGTCGTCGGCCGCGTCATGCGCCATCGCGTCGAGGATGGCTGCATGCAGCCGCCTGAGATCCGAATTGGCAAGATCGAGGAATTCGACATGCGCGAAATTCTCGTCGATCAGCGGCGGATGGTTGACCAGCGCCACGATGATCGTCGCCTCGCGTACCGACATGGCCTCGCCCGTGCGCTTGACCAGCGCCGAGCGGCCGAGGCTTTCGGTGATGGCGGTGCGCGCGCCCGCAGCGCTCCGGCCAAACGCCCCGCCTGGCGCCGAACCTCTGCCGCGCTCGCCTGGCCGGCCGTCCTGGCGTCCCCCGTGTAGGCCTTGCCGCGCGCCGCGCTGCGAGCCGAAGAAGCTTAGGACGCGCTCGCGCATCTCCTGCTGATAGTGGTAGCGCAGGCTTTCGTCGCGGATGCGGCCGGTAAGCTCGCGCAGCGTCTTCTCGAGCTCCGCCCGCCGCTCCGGCGTATCGAACACGCCGCCGGCCGTCTCGCGCATCCACAGAAGATCGGCGAGCGGCCGCGCTTCCGAAAGCACCGCGCGGAACGCGTCCGGCCCATCCGCTTTGACCAGATCGTCGGGGTCCTTGCCTTCGGGCAGCAGCGCGAAGCGTGCCGAGCGCCCGGGCTGCACCGACGGCAGCGCGAGGTCGGCGGCGCGCCAGGCGGCCTTCAGCCCGGCCTGGTCGCCGTCGAAGCAAAGCACCGGCTCCGGCGCCATGCGCCACAAAAGCTCGAGCTGGTTTTCGGTGAGCGCCGTGCCGAGAGGCGCCACGGCATTCTCGAAGCCGGCCTGTGCCAGCGCGATCACATCCATATAGCCTTCGACGGCGATCACCGTGCCGCCCTTGGCCACCGCTTTGCGGGCGCGGGCGAAATTGTAGAGCACGTTGCCCTTGTGGAAGAGCTCGGTCTCCGGCGAGTTCATGTATTTCGCCAAAGCGTCCGGCGCCAGCGCCCGACCGCCGAAGGCGATGATCCTGCCGCGCGAATCCGGGATCGGGAACATGATGCGGTCGCGGAACCAGTCATAGGAGACCGGGATGTCGTCGCCATGCCGGACCAGTCCGCAGGCTTCGATATCGGCCTTCGGCACCCCCTTGGCGGCGAGGTATTCCTTGAGCGCGTTGCGGCTGTCCGGCGCATAGCCGAGCCGGAAGGACTGCTGCGTCGCCGGCGTCAGACCGCGGTCGCGCAGATAGGCGCGGGCCTTGGCGCCTTCCGGTCCCTGCAGGCGCTCCTGGAAGAAGACCGTCGCCATCTCCATGACGTCGGTCAGGCTGGCGCGTTCCTTCTCGCGCTTTTCTTCTTGGGCGTCGCGCACCGGCATCGGCACGCCGGCCATCTCTGCGATCCTTTCGACCGCTTCGGGAAAGCTCATGCCGTCGAGCTCGGTCAGGAACTTGAAATGATCACCCGAGACCGAACAGCCGAAACAGTGATAGCGCCCCTTCTTGTCCTCGCAGTGGAACGACGGGCTCTTTTCGCCGTGAAACGGGCAGCACGCCCAATAATCGCCGCGCGATGCGTTGGACTTCTTCCTATCCCAGGAAACGCGTTGACCGATCACCGAAGAAATCGGCACGCGGTCGCGTATCTCGTCGAGGAAGGCGGGTGGAAAGCGCATCGGGAAAGGCTCGTTTACCCTCCATATAATCAAGCCGCTTGGGCGCGACGACTCGATAAGCCCGATCGTACCCGCTTTTCACAGACAAAAAGAAGGCGGCCGCGCGGCCGCCTTCCCGTCTTTCGGACCATTCCCCGCTCAGTGCGCGGCGATCGCGCCGAAGATGATACCGGAGACGATGCTGACCAAAAGGTAGTCGTTGCCGACGCGAATCCACTCCTGGCCGGGGCCGGGACGGCGCAGCCCATAACGGTGCCAGTCGCGAACCGCCTGATGGCGCTTCCAGCTGGAATACTTCTGCCCATTGCGCCAATGGCTGCGCTTCACCACGACCTTCTTCTTCACGACGCGCTTCTCGACATGCCGGCCCGGCTTCTGCCAGTCGACCTGTGTGTAGGTCGATTGCGTCTCGCTCGGCTGAACGAGCGGCGCCGCCTGGCCCGAAAAGGCCGAAGCGGTCAGCATCGCGGCGGTCACGGTGGAAAGTATGAGACGCTTCATGGTCAGTGCTCCTTGGTTGTCGATAGGCAAGGAGATATTCCGGCTGGCATGAACCGAAACTGAACACCTTGGTTACAATTCCGTAATGATTTCCGTTGGTTACGCAAGCAGGTTCACCAATTTACAGAAACCGGTTCAAGCCCAGGCTTCGCGTCGACGCGACATTTGCCGCCTGTCCGACCGCGATCTGCAACCAAAGCACCTTCTATCCATTTCCGACACACGCCGTCGTGTGCCGAATGTCGGCCGAATCGGGTAAAATTTATTATCCGGCTAATGTAAACTGCTTTAGTCTCGACCTTCGAAATGCTTGCGATTCGCACCTTTTTCCGCTTCCTGGCCGCCTCGTTGCGAGGCTCGGCATGAGCGGATCCGTTGTCCTTCTGCACCTTGCCGGCGCAGTGGCGCTGATGCTGTTCGCCACCCGCATGGTAAAAACCGGTGTCGAGCGCGCCTATGGCGATGTGCTGCGTCACAGGCTGCGCGCCACCATGCGCAAGCCGCTGATGGCGGTGCTGGCCGGCTGTGGCCTCGCGATCGCGCTGCAGAGTTCAACCGCCGTCACGCTGCTGGTCGGCTCCTTCGCCGGCGCCGGCATCGTGTCGGGCGCCGCCGGGCAGCTTGCCGTGCGCGGCGCCGAGATCGGCTCGGCCTTGGTCGCGAAGCTTCTTACCTTTGATCTGTCGCTCGTGGTGCCGTTGTGCCTGGTCGCAGGAACCATCATGTTCATGGCCACCGAGCGCCGCGATTGGCGTCAGACCGGCCGCATCCTTGTCGGCATCGGCCTTCTGATCCTTTCGCTGGAGATGATCGGCCAAGCTTCCGAGCCGTTGCGCGACAGCCAGCTCATGCCGGTCATCATCGACTACTTCTCCGGCGATGCGATCAGCTCCTACCTGCTGGCGGCACTGATCACCTGGCTGTTCCAGTCGAGCATCGCGGCGGTCCTGCTCATGGCCACGCTAGCCGGCCGGGGTTTGATCACTCCGGAGCTCGGCGTCGTCCTGATCCTGGGCGTCAATCTCGGTTCCTCGATCATCGCGCCGATGCTCACCCGCTCGGCAGCGGCGGAAGTCCGCATCGTGCCGATCGGCAATCTTCTGATGCGCGGGCTTGGCTCGCTCGTGATGCTGATCCTGTTCATGATTTTCAGGCCGCACTTCTCCTTCCTCGGCACGACGGCCTCCGGCCAGATCGTCAACGCCCACATCCTGTTCAACGTGATCATCCTGCTTGCCGGGCTGCCACTCGCCGGCCTCGTCTATCGCGCTTCGGAGAAGATCGTGGCGCTCGGTACTAAGCCCGAACCGGCGGCAGCGCTCGACGTGGTCGAATTGTCCGCGCTGAACGAGAGCGCGCTCGACACGCCAAGCCAGGCCTTGGCCAACGCCACGCGCGAGGTGGTCCGGGTCTGCGAGACGGTCGAGATCATGCTGAAGCGGATCATCGAGCTCTATGAGAGCGCCGACGCCGGCAAGATCAAGGCGCTGGCCGCGCTCGACGACCGGGTCGACCAGAAGCACGCCGCGATCAAGCTCTATCTGGCCAAGGTCACCAAGAACCCCCTGAGCGAGGACGAGGCGCTGCGCTGCCAGGAACTGATCGGCGCCTGCGTTAAGCTGGAGCAGGTCGGCGACATCATCGTGCGCAACATGCTTGTGCATGTCAGGAAGAAGCTGGAGCGCGGGCTGGAATTCACGCCCGAGGGCTGGCGCGAGCTTTGCGCTTTCCATGCCTCGGTTCTGGCCAATGCGCGGCTTGCCTTCAACGTGCTGGTCTCGCGCGACCCGGAAACCGCCCGCCAGTTGGTGCTCGAGAAGGACCTGCTGCGCGAGCGCGAGAAAGAGACCAGCGCCAGCCACTTCGTGCGGCTGCGCGACGGGACCGCGAAAAGCGTCGAGACCAGTTCGATCCATCTCGACACCATCCGCGACCTCAAGCAGATCAATTCGCTGCTCGCCTCCATGGCCTACCCGGTGCTGGAGGAGCGCGGGCTGCTCGGCGGCTCGCGGCTGAAGGCGAGCTAGCATCGCTGAAGGCGAGCTAGCATCGACCGACCGGCCCGCACACAATTAGCCTTCGTTCAATCCTCGCATCCGTCGGCTAGGTGACGGTGAGATTGATGACGGCTCCGACTGAGCGCCCGTACGGCACGAAGAGGGCCAGTCGAGACCACTGCCCAACCCGGTCAAGAAAACCTAAAGCGGCATCGACAATTTCTGCATTGCCCGTAGCGTCCCATCCATGGTTTGAGGCCAGCTCATTCGGGATCGCTGTCCGCGCCATGCTGCCCCTCATTGCCCTGTTCATTGCCGCCTTCGCTTTCGGCACGACTGAGTTCGTCATCGCCGGCGTGCTGCCGGAGGTAGCGCAGGGTCTGGGTGTTTCCGTGCCCACCGCCGGCTATCTCGTCTCCGGCTATGCCTGCGGCATCGCCGTTGGTGGTCCGCTCCTGGCGCTCGCAACCAGCACGGTCTCGCGAAAGTCGCTGCTCATCGCCCTGACCATTGCCTTCACTCTTGGCCAGGCCGCTTGCGCGCTGGCGCCCGATTTCACCTCGATGCTTCTCCTGCGCATTGCCACTGCAGTGGCGCATGGCTGCTATTTCGGCGTCGCCATGGTGGTCGCGGTCGGCCTGGTGCGTGAGGACCAGCGCGGCCGGGCGGTCGCGGTCATCCTCTCTGGATTGACCGTCTCCAACGTTATCGGCGTTCCGGCCGGCACCGCGATCGGCGGTCTCTGGGGCTGGCGGGCGACCTTCTCGGTGATGTGCGCGCTGGGCGTCGTCGCGATCGTTGCCATGCTTGCGCTGCTGCCCCGCACGGCAGGCGCCGCCAACCGGCCCGCCGGCCTCGCGCGCGAGGTGCGCGTCTTGGGGCGCCAGCAGGTCTGGACCTCGCTCATCCTGATGCTGATGTTGATGATCGGCCAGTTCGGCCTCTTCACCTACATCACGCCGACGCTGCTCGAAGTCACCGGCCTCCACGAAAGCCTGATCCCGTTTGTGCTGCTGCTCAACGGCGTCGGCGCGACGATCGGCGTTCTCTTGGGCGGCAAGCTTGCCGACTGGAAGCTGATGCCGTCGCTGATCGCCATGCTTTTCCTGCAGGCGGTTATGCTTGGCGTCATCTATGCGGTCAGTCCCTACCCGGTGCCGATGATCGTCGCGATCGTCATATGGGGCGGCCTCAACTTCGCCATCGGCGCGCCGATCCAGACCCGGATCCTGGCCTGGACGGCAGACGCCTCGAACCTTGCCTCGTCGCTGATTCCCTCGGGCTTCAATGTCGGCATCGCGCTCGCCGCCTCGCTGGGCGCTGCGATGCTCAATGCCGGTCTTGGCTATCGCAGCCTGCCGGTCGCCGGCGCGTTTGCCATGCTGGTGGCCCTGGCGGTCGCGCTTGCCTCGCAGGCTTGGGAATGGCGCAGCCGGGCGACGCCGCCGTTGCCGGCTGCGGCGGAATAGAGCCTTGGCGTGCCGCTCTGCCGCCTCAGACCTGAGGACGCAAGGAGCCAGAGCCGCCCGACAGGATCGACTTCAAACCGTGAAGCCCCTCCTCCAGCCTTTCGTGGCTGGATGCGGCACCCAACGCCAGCCGCAAGCCATCAGCGGCACTGGGCACGACGGAGAACTCTTCCGCCGGGCTGAGGGCCAATCCGCGACGGCGTGCGATCTCGGCGATATCCGATGAACGCAATCGCGCATCCAGCGGATACCAAAGATGCAGGCTTGATTCCGTCGAGGCGAAACCGGCCGGCAGGATCTTGCGCGCGATCGTCTGCCTGGCCTCTGCTTCGGCACGCACCGCGGCAGTGATCTCGCCGGCCAGGCCGCTTCGCACCCACTCGCAGGCGAGCCCCGTCATCAGCGGCGGCGCCATCATGGTGGTGCCCCGGATTGTCGCCGCGATCCGCTCGACGGATTTCGCGTCGGGCGCCGCCAGGAACGCCGTGCGCAGAAATGGCGAGATGCATTTCGCCAATGTAGCCAGGTGGAATGTCCGCTCCGGCGCCAGGCTGAGGAAGGCTGGCGGTGAAGCGGTCTGCAGGGGACTGTAGGGATCGTCCTCGACGATCACCAGGCCAAGCCTGCCCGCCATCCGAGCCAGATCCCGGCGCCGGCCCTCCGGCATGGTGAGCGTGGTCGGATTGTGAAGTGTCGGGTTGAGATAGAGGACGCGGGCGCCATATCGTCGCGCCGCTTCCTCCAGATGGTCGGGGCGCATGCCGTCATCGTCGCGTCCCGCCCCAGCCAGCTTTCGCCCCGTGGCCTGCGCCAGCGCGATCAGGCCGGGATAGGTCAGCGTATCGGTGAGGATCGTATCGCCCTCACGGGTTTGCGACAGAAGGACGGCGGCGAGCAGCGCCTGCGCCCCCGAACCAAGAGCCACGCGCTCGACAGGCAACCTGCCGCCGGCTGCGGCAAGCCAATACGAGCCGGCGGCGCGTTCCGCGGGAGAACCCGGGCCGGGATGGTAGGAAAGCAGTGCTTCGGCGCTGAAACGTTTGAGCAGTCCCTCGATGCCGCTCCGGATCAATGCCGGCAGGCTCAGGCCCGAAGGCGCCGGCGGAATGTTCATGCTCAGATCGAGGATCGGCTCTTCCGGCTCGCCGGGCGTGATGAAGGTGCCGCGACCGGCCGTTGCATCGATCAGGTTCCTGCGGCGGGCTTCGGTGAACGCCCGGGTGACCGTGGTCAGATCCACGCCAAGGAAGCGGGCAAGCTCTCGCTGCGGCGGCAGCCTGTCCCCCGGTTGCAGCCGCCCGATCGAGCGGGCAGCCGCAAGCGCCTCGACGATCTTGAGATAGAGCGGCCGTGAGTCTTCCGCCAAGGGAGAAAGCCAGCTGAGGTCCCCTTCACTGTTCATGCCACCGACATCCATACATTTTGTCGCATTGTATGCATACAATAATCATATTAGTATGTATGCGTGACCTCAAGGCCGATCGAATGCATGCGAGGTCCTGGAGTGATGACCATGCACGACGCGCACTATCCCCACCTCGAGCCCTGGCGGGTCGGCATCCGCGGGCGATGCCCGCGTTGCGGAGAGGGCCGGCTGTTCGACGGATTTCTGAAGCTGGCGCCGAAATGCGAAGTCTGCGGGCTCGACTATTCTTTTGCCGATCCGGCCGACGGACCCGCCTTCTTCGTCATCTGCTTTGCCTGCGTGCCCTCCGTCCTGTTCGCCGTCTGGGCGCAGGTGACGTTCGAGCCATCCATGTGGTTCCACGCCTTCGTTTCGGTGCCGATCATCCTTGCGACCTGCATTCCGCCGCTCAGGCCGCTGAAAGGCTGGCTTGTCGCGAGCCAGTTCTACTACAAGGCCGCAGAAGGAAGACTGGCCAGGCCCGGCGAATAAGGTTCTCAAGTTCGCTTGCCTTGAGACCTAAAGGTCGATCCGGTACTTGAGGCTCTCCGCGCCACCATAGGCGGCGACTTTGGCGAACCGCCCGACGAGAATGCCGCCATTGGCGAGCACCACCTTCTGGGATGCAAGATTGTCGAGATCGGTGGTGATCTCGACATAGTCGAGACCGACCGCCCTTGCCTCGTGAAGCATCAGCCGCAGCGCTTCGGTGGCATAGCCGCGCCCCTTCTTCCATGGCATCACGGCATAGCCAATGTGGCCGAGCACGTGCGGCGGCAGCGCCGACGTGCCCTTCTGCCAGCGAAGCCCGATCGAGCCGGCGGCCTCGCCGTCCCAGATCCAGCGCCGGAAGCCCGGCAGGCGCGGCACTGTCGTGCCGTCCGGCAGCGCGATCGGCGACCCTTTCGCCTCGGGGTCGTCCAGGTCGGCGAGAAATGCCACCGGATCTTCTTCAATGGCCTCAAGCTGCTCGCGCGTAGCCTCCAGCAGCCGCACATTGTCCGGCGACCAGCCGCGCTCCAGCGCCGCCTTGTAGGATGGCAGATGCTCGAGCGCCGGTTTGACGATTTCGACCATGAAGCCGTGTCCTTTGCGAGATCGGAGGCATAGCCCCGGTCAGGATCGCCCTCAAGCTGACTGAAAGCGGATTTCGCCCTTGTTGAGGAAGCACATCTTGTCGAAGAGCGATAAATCGAGTGGGTTCGGCAGCCGGACATCGTCAAGGTCCGGAAACGGCTTCCTGGACGCATCGTATGACCGGTCGACCTGGGAGATGAAGACCAGCACCAGCCCGCGTTCCCGGGCAAACGATCTCAAGGCGCGTATCTGGACCATGAGCTCGGGATCCTCGCGCTTCTGGTCGAGCAGTTGCAGATAGTCGATCACCGCCAGCGTGCCGCGCGGCGCCGACCCCAACTCCTCGATGATGTAGGTGGCGCTGATGGCGTCGGAATTGTCGAACTCGAACAGATGGTCAAAAACGGCAGGGTCGACGCCGATGTCGCGGAACCGGTCGAGGATGTCGGCATGCATGCATTCCAGGGTGAAGAATACGGCGCGACTGCCCTGCTTCATGGCCGCCACGGCGAGTTCGAGGCTCATCAGCGTCTTGCCCTGACCCGGCCGGGCCGCCACGAGGACCATGTCGCCGGGTATCAGTTGCGCCAGCAGCCTCCCGGCGGGTGCGGCCTCGGCGGCTTTCGCCGCAAGCAGGCTCCAGCTGCCAAAGCCTTCCTTGAAGGCCATGCGGTCAAGCGCCTCATGAAGGGGAACATTTTCCTTGCGCGACAGCAACCTCGCCTGGCGCTTCAGATGATAGACGGGTGCGGAAAGCCGCATCGAAAAACCTCCTATTGCGAGCAGTCTTCGCAATCCCTCCTTATGCCGATGCTCGACAGTCGGTTTAGCGATCGAATGCCCTGCATGAACGATGCTTTCCCAACGGAGGGAGGAGGCGTGGGCGCGCCGGAATCAGATAGTAGCCAACTTCTTGCCCGTCGAAAATCGCAGATGCGCCAGCTTCGGCAGAGCGCACTAGACAAGAAGTGTTTCGCCCATCGGCGCTATGCTCTTATGATTGGCGCAGGTGATTCACCACAAGCGATACCAGTTCGAGGGGGGATTAATCCGGTGCGGTTGATATCTGTTCCGCTTGGTGCCGCCGTCCTCTTCGTCCTCGCCGCTCTGACGGCATCGGTCGGCTCGTTCGCGGCGTTGCGCCCATCGAACATTCCGGACTGGCTGCAGCGTCATGTCGGCGACAACGAAGGTCAGATCTCGCAGGTCGTGCTGGAGCGGGCGCGCGCCCTCTACCAGAAGAAGGTCAGAGAAGGTTCGGTCAGCAATCCCTGCTACTTCGCCATGGATGCGACGCGGCCCGGCGACCTGGGCAACAGTGTGCTTGGCCAACGCTACTATATCATCTGCGAGGCCAAGCAGCTCTTTCGAGCGGTTTCTTCGGGCCATGGCGGCGGCCGCAATCTCAAAGGCGTTGCCGATTTCTCCAATGGCAGGCGTTGCGCGAAAAACTTCGGCAACGCGATGGATTCGGAGCTGACGGCAGGCGGAGCCTACATGACCGCCGAGACCAAGACGTCCTTCAAGGGCTATTATCGCGTCGGTGCGCAGAACGCGGTGTTCATGCGTACCTTCATCCAGTTCGATGGCGAAGGCGAAGCGGCGAACGCCAGGCAGCGCGTGATCGGCGGCCATCCGGCAGCCTTGCTCAGGGGCATGTGCCTGCGGAAAGAGCCGAACAGCTCCTACGCCGACCATGACGGCTTCGTCCCGTTCGGCAAGCTGGTGAATTATGCCGGCGGCCGCAGCAATGGCTGCACCAGCTGGTCGCCGGCCGATGCCGAGCAGATCATCCCGTTGGTGAAGAACAACCCGACGACGCTCTATATCTATCCTGAATCGCGCGACATCGCCGCTGTGGCGCGCGCAAAGGCCGCCGGCCAAGCGCTGTCGGCTGCGGGCGTCTATTGGAACGCATCCTGCCTGAAGGAAATCGGCTCTCCGAAGTTCTGGCCGAAGAAGACCCTCGAGCCGATCATCGCGCAGTACAAGAAGGACCATCCGGCGCCGCCGCCGCAGCCGGTGCCGATCTGCAAGAACTGAGCCGGTCTTCTACTGGAGCAGCCCCTTGATGATGGCGCTCGCCTTGGCGAAATCCATCTGGCCGGCATATTTCTGCTTCAGGGCGCCGATCACCTTGCCCATGTCCTTCTGGCTGGCGGCACCCGTCGCCGCGATCGCCTCGCGCGCCGCCGCCGTGATCGCCACATCGTCGAGCTGTGCCGGCAGGAACTCGCGGATGATCTCCATCTCGCCGCGCTCCTGCGCCGCCAGTTCCGGCCGCCTGCCGTCCTCGAAGGCTTTGGCCGATTCCTCGCGCTGCTTCACCATCTTGGAGAGGATCTGCAGGATCTCTTCCTCGCTCGCCGCCGGCTTGCCCGCGCCGCGATTGGCGATGTCGCGGTCGTGGATGGCGGCCTGGATCAGCCTGAGCGTCGGCAGCCGATGCTTGTCCTGTGCCTTCATCGCGCTCTTCATGGATTCGGCGATTTTCTCGCGCATGATGCTTCTCCTTCGATCGCGGCGGACAATAGCTTCGCCGGACGCTCAAGGCAAATCCAGGCAAACCGTTGATTTTGCTCGGCGAAATAAATCCATTCCGCTCGGAGGAAGCGTCATTGACCGCTTTGCCGCCATCCCCTATGTACTGAGCCTCGCATGAACTGAAACTTTGGTTGCGCGCAGGCTCGCGAATTCGCCGCCGCGCGTCGTTTGCTGCGCGGGTCGTCCCTCCAACGGGATGATCCGGAACAGCCTCTAGGAGTGCCGCCATGGCCACGACCGCCCCCTGGGCCACCGAAAAGCCGACCGCCCTTCTCGTGCTCGCCGACGGCACGGTGATCGAAGGCCGCGGCCTCGGCGCCACCGGATCGGCGGTCGCCGAAGTCTGCTTCAACACCGCCCTGACCGGCTACGAAGAGATCCTTACCGACCCCTCCTATGCCGGCCAGATCGTCACCTTCACCTTCCCGCATATCGGCAATGTCGGCACCAACAGCGAGGATATCGAGGATTTGCATCCAGCTGCCCGCGCGGGTGCCGTCGGCGCGATCTTCAAGGCCAATGTCACCGACCCCTCCAACTACCGGGCGGCCGGGCATCTCGACCAATGGTTGAAGAGGCGCGGCATCATCGCGCTCTCGGGGATCGACACTCGCGCTCTCACCGTGCTGATCCGCGAGAAAGGCATGCCCAACGCCGTGATCGCCCATGCACCGGATGGCGTTTTCGACCTCGACGACCTGAAGCGGCGCGCCGCCGCCTGGTCGGGCCTTATCGGGCTGGACCTCGCCAAGGAGGTCACCTCGGGCCAATCCTCGGTCTGGCGCGAGACGCCCTGGGCCTGGAACAAAGGCTTCGGCGAGCAGGACGAGTCGTCGCTGCATGTCGTGGCCATCGATTATGGCGTCAAGCGAAACATACTGCGCCTGCTTGCGGGCCTCGGCGCCAAGGTCACCGTCGTGCCGGCAAAAACCGGCGCGGAAGAGATCCTGGCCATGCAGCCGGACGGCATCTTCCTGTCCAACGGTCCCGGCGACCCGGAAGCGACGGGCAAATATGCCGTGCCGGTCATCCAGGACCTGCTGAAAAGCGATCTCCCGGTGTTCGGCATCTGCCTCGGCCACCAGATGCTGGCGCTGGCGCTCGGCGGCAAGACCGAGAAGATGCATCAGGGCCATCACGGCGCCAACCATCCGGTGAAGGACCACACAACCGGCAAGGTCGAGATCGTCTCGATGAACCATGGCTTCGCCGTCGACGCCGACTCGCTGCCCGAAGGCGTCGAGGAAACCCACGTCTCGCTGTTCGACGGCTCGAATTGCGGCATCGCGCTGACCGGCCGGCCGGTGTTCTCGGTCCAGCACCATCCCGAGGCCTCGCCCGGGCCGCAGGATTCGCACTATCTCTTCCGCCGCTTCGTCAATCTCATTCGCGAGCGGCGCGGCGCGCCGGCCCTGGCCGAGGGCGCCTAGCTCAAAGCGCAACCCACTCCAAGGCGTATTGAGATTCGGGCCAGGCCGGGCCGGAGTCGAAGACGGGCGCGAAGCGACCAAACTGGCCGGGTTCAGAGAACCGGAGCGGATCGTATTTTTTGGTCGTGCGCACTGGAAGCGCAGGAAACAGTCATTTACAGGCCAGCACCACCTGAATATCAACACGCCTTAAGCCGCGTCGGTCACCGCTTCCTGCGCGTGCATGCGCTCGACCTCCTTCGGTGTCGGCTTGGCGACCTTCGTCACGAAGACGATCACCGCCAATGTCAGGAAAACCGCGCCGAGCACATAGGGCGCGCCGCCGAACTCAACCGGCGCGCTTGGGCCGGTGAACCAGGAAAAGATCGCCGTATAAAGCAGCGGCGTGATGATCGAGGTGATCGAGAAGATCGAGGTCATCGCG
The DNA here is from genome assembly GCF_002294795.1 of Mesorhizobium sp. WSM3866. Lineage (NCBI taxonomy): Bacteria > Pseudomonadati > Pseudomonadota > Alphaproteobacteria > Hyphomicrobiales > Phyllobacteriaceae > Mesorhizobium > Mesorhizobium sp. WSM3866. The sequence continues at coordinate 46,213 of NZ_NSGC01000009.1, forward strand.
CCCTGCAATTCGCCTTGCGCCGAAGGCGGCACCTTGGCGGCCGCAAGGCTCCTCAATGGCGGGTCGGCGAGCGCTTCCAGGCAGCCGGCGACGATCACCGCGTAGATCATCCAGCCCTGCGTCGCAAACGCGTAGCCAAAGGCGCTGAGCGCGGTGAAGGTCAGGCCGATCGCCGCGGTCCTCCACTCGCCGAGCTTCGGGATGACACGCGGCAGCACCGTCGCCATGACGATCGCGCCGCATAGACCGAAGGCGCCGAGCGAGAAGCCGATCTGCTGCTCATTCCAGCCATAACGGTAGCTTGAAACGAAGGACCAGACCGCCGGATACATCATGTGGCCGAGCGTCATCAGGAAGAAGACCAGCCCGATCCAGCCTATGCCGGGATAGTTGCGCATCTGGATCAGCGTGCCAACCGGATTGGCACGTTTCCATTCGAAGCGGCGACGATGCTGCTCGTCCAGCGTCTCCGGCAGCAAGAACATCGCGATGAGGAAGTTCACGAAGGCGAGCCCGGCTGCGAAATAGAACGGCACGCGCGGCCCGAATGTGCCGAGCAGTCCGCCGAGCACCGGACCGATGACGAAGCCGACGCCGAAGGCAATGCCGAGCAGGCCGAAATTCTTGGCCCTGTTCTCGTCGTTCGAGATGTCGGCGATGAAGGCCGACGTCGTCGAATAGCTGGCGCCCGAAATGCCGGCGAGCACGCGTCCGATGAACAGCATCGGATAGGACCAGGCGATGGCGCAGATCAGATTATCGATGGAGAAGGTGAGCACCGAGGCAAGCAGGATCGGCCGCCGCCCGAAACGGTCGCTTAAGCCGCCGATGACAGGCGCGAAGAAGAACTGCATCGCCGCATAGACGAAGAACAGCCAGCCGCCCTCGATAGCCGCCTCGCTTACGCCGGCGCCGGTCAGCTCCTGCAGATAGGCCGGCAGCACCGGCATGATGATGCCGAAGCCGATGACGTCGAGCAGCAGCGTCGTGAAAACGAGCGCAAGGCCCCGCTTGGCGGTCTTGGGGTCGATCATGGTGACAAGCTCCTCGGCCGCCTTGGACGGGAGGCTCTTATAGGCGAGCCAGCCGGCCGGAACAATAAGCGAACGACCGCAACTGCCTCATCCTGACATCAGTTCCCGGCAGCCCGCCGCGGTGCCGCAGCCCTGCGTCGCTGTTCAGACCGGATTGTTGAATGTATCGCAGTCCGAAAGCTTGCCGCTCTTGTAGCCGCGCGCCAGCCAGGTCTGCCGCTGCGCCGACGTGCCGTGGTTGAAGCTTTCCGGAACCACATAGCCCTGCATTTTTTTCTGCAGCGTGTCGTCGCCGATCTGCTTGGCGGCATTCAGCGCGCTTTCCATGTCGCCCTGCTCCAGAATGCCCTTCTGCGCGGTATAGTGCGCCCAGACACCGGCGAAGCAGTCGGCCTGAAGCTCGACCCGGACCGACATCTGATTGGCCTCGGCCTCGCCCATGCCCTGCCGCATCTGGTTGAATTTCGACATGATGCCGGTGAGGTTCTGCACGTGATGGCCGACCTCATGCGCGATCACGTAGGCGCGGGCGAATTCACCCGAGGCGCCGAACTGCTGGTCGAGCTGCTGGAAGAAGGTCATGTCGAGATAGACCTTGTGATCGCCCGGGCAATAGAACGGTCCCGCCGCCGAAGAGGCAAAGCCGCAAGCCGACCGGATCTGGCTGCTGAACAGCACCAGCTTTGGGTCCTCGTAGGTAAGGCCATTGGCCTTGAAGATACCGCTCCATGTGTCCTCGGTCTCGGCGAGCACGGTCGCCACGAACTGTTTCATCTCGTCCGAGGCGGGCGCGCCGCTGTCCGGCGAACTGCTGTCTTCGGTAATCTGGCCGCCGCCGCCCGGCACGAGGCCACCACCTTCACCCAGGATCTGCGATGGATCGAAGCCGAAATACCATCCGGCGAGAACCACCAGAATGACGAAGATGATGCTGCCGCCGCCGCCCGCTCGCCCCCCGATCGGAACGCGGAACTGCCGCGGACTGTCACCGCCGAACCCGCCGCTGTCGCTGCGCTCGTCCTCGATATTGTCGCTCTGACGGCGGCCTCTCCAAAGCATGGCAACTTCCTCGCAATGCAGATGTTCTGGAAGGTCCGGCCTATGACCGCCCCCTTCAGACAATTATCGCAACGGTCACGCCGAGTCACAGCATTTTTGCTGACCAAAAGACCGCGCGTCCGGCTCCAGATGGGATGAAATCAGAGCTTTTGCTTCGAGCCGGTTTCGGCCTCGGTCTTGCGCTCGTCACGAGCCGCCGCGTGTCTCAACCCTTTGGCCGCTGGCTTGCCCTTCGTGGTCGGTGCCTGTTCAACGCCCGTCGCTTCCTCCGTTCCACGCGATCATCGCGCAACGTCAGGAGCAACGTGCGTACCGTTCGGCGGTTCCAGCGACTCGTCGGTCCAGAAGTTTAACGCTGGCGGGGCTCAGCGTGTCGTCATCGCCCTGCGAAATGCATCCAGCGTCTCGGCGCTGACATGGTGCTCGATGCCCTCGGCATCGATCCGTGCCGTCTCGGCGCTGACACCGAGCGAGCGCAGGAAGGCTTCGACAGTCTCGTGACGGATGCGGCTCTCCTGCGCCACCTTGCGACCGGCGTCCGTGAGAAACACCCCGCGATAGGGTTTCCTGGACACCAGCCCGTCGGCGCAGAGCCTTGTCAGCATTTTTGCCACGGTGGGTTGCGCGACGCCAAGCCTGGCCGCGATATCGACCTGACGGGCCTCGTTTCCGTCCTCGATCAGATCGGCGATCAGCTCGACATAGTCCTCGACAAGCGCGCTGCGACGCGCTTCGCGGGTCTGACGGAACCCTTCCGAATGGATTTCGGCATCAGGAAGCGGCTTTTCGCGTCGAACTGGTCTGTTCCTCAGCGCCAATACGCGCTCCTTCATGGCTGAATCGGCTCCGCACTCATAGCACGGACCGTGGTGCCCTGGCCGTTTATTTGCATTCCCGGGTCGGCGCAACCCGGCGTTTGCTGCTGCACGCGGCGCCCTATCGGCGTGCATCACAAGAGCTTGAACAATGAAGTATAGCCTGTTGCATAATGTTCAGCCTTAGCATACATAGTGGCGATCCTCGATACCCTTCCAGCGGACCCCCCGATGTCAGAAGCAGTGTCCCGTCCCTCGTGGCAATTTGCCCGCTCCGATGAGACTGAGCAGCCCAGTCTGCGCGAGGTCAATGCCTCGATCAGGGTGCCCGACACCGGTCTCTGGTTCCGCCGCCTGTTCGCCTTCATGGGTCCCGGCTATATGGTCTCGGTCGGCTATATGGACCCGGGCAACTGGGCGACAGACCTCGCCGGCGGCGCCCAGTTCGGCTACACGCTGCTTTTCATCATCATGCTGTCGAACCTGATGGCGATCCTGTTGCAGGCACTGGCCGCCCGCCTCGGCATCGCCACCGGCCGCGACCTCGCGCAGGCCTGTCGCGCCTATTATCCGCGTCCGGTAAATTTCCTGCTCTGGATCGCCTGCGAACTGGCGATCATCGCCTGCGACCTCGCCGAGGTGATCGGCACGGCGATTGCGCTGCAGCTCCTGTTCGGCATCCCGCTGATCGGCGGCGCCGTCCTCACCGCGCTGGACGCCTTCCTTGTGCTGCTGCTCATGAACAGGGGCTTCCGTTATCTCGAGGCGTTCGTCGTCGCGCTCCTGATCATCATCTTTGGCTGCTTCGCCATCCAGATCTTCGTCGCCGCCCCGCCCGCAGGCACAATCCTGCATTCGATGTTCGTGCCGTCGTCCCAGATCGTCACCAACCCGACGATGCTCTACATCGCCATCGGCATCATCGGCGCCACCGTGATGCCGCACAATCTCTACCTGCACTCCTCGATCGTGCAGACCCGCGCCTATGAGCGCACCGATGCCGGCAAGCGCGACGCCATCAAATGGGCGACCACGGACTCGACCATCGCGCTGATCCTGGCGCTGTTTGTCAACGCGTCCATCCTGATCGTCGCGGCAGTGGCCTTCCACGGCACCGGGCACCAGGATGTCGCCGAGATCGGTCAGGCTTTCGAATTGCTGTCGCCGCTGTTGGGCTTGAGCATTGCCTCGATCCTGTTCGCGGTCGCGCTGCTCGCCTCCGGGCTCAACTCGACGGTCACCGCCACGCTTGCCGGCCAGATCGTGATGGAAGGCTTCCTGCGTCTGCGCATTCCGCAATGGGCGCGCCGCCTGCTGACGCGCGGCCTTGCCATCGTCCCCGTCGTGATCGTCACCGCGCTCTACGGCGAAAAGGGCACGGCCCAGCTCCTGGTCTTCAGCCAGGTCATCCTGTCGATGCAGTTGCCCTTCGCCGTTGTGCCGCTGGTGCAGTTCGTCTCGGATAAGAAGAAGATGGGCAGTTTCGCCATCTCGCGCGGCGTCGCCGCACTCGCCTGGGTAGTCGCGGCGATCATCCTGGTGCTCAACTTCAAGCTGCTCTTCGACACTTTTGCCGGCTGAGTTCGAGCCGCGACATCCCGGCCGGCCGCGCTATCTTCTGAAAGCATGACCGTTTCGGACGACGCCCGAAAATTCTACGCCAAACTGATGGCCGCGCATGCGCGCTCCGCCGATCCCCGCATCGAGGAGGCGTTCGCCTCCGTGCCGCGCGAGGCCTTTCTCGGCCCTGGACCTTGGACAGTCTTTGCCGGCGACGGAGCGTTCAAAACCCCGACTGCCGATCCAAGCTACATCTACCAGAACGTGCTGGTGGTGCTCGATGCCGACAAGGGCATCAACAACGGCGAACCGGTTCTGCACGCCATGTGGATCGGCAAGGTCGAACCGAAACCCGGCGAAGCCGTCACCCATATCGGCGCCGGCACCGGCTACTATACCGCGCTGCTGGCAAGGCTGGTCGAGCCCGGCGGCAGCGTCACCGCCTTCGAGATCGAAGCGGATCTCGCCGCGCAAGCCAAGGTGAACCTCGCGGCCTATGGCAATGTCGAGGTCGTTGCCGGCGACGCTGTCGCCGGCCCGCTGCCGCCCTCCGACATCATCTATGTCAATGCTGCCGTCATTGCCCCGCCCCCTGCGTGGCTGAGGGCGCTCAGGCCCGGCGGCCGGCTGATCTTCCCCTGGCGGCCGGCGCAGCGTATCGGCCTCGCCGTGCTGGTCGCCCGCATGCAGGCGGGGTTCGCCTGCCGGCCCTTCATGGGTTCCTGGTTCATCCCTTGCGTCGGCGCCTCCCTCGCCGGCCCGGACGCAAAAGTGCCAACCCGCGAACGCGCCAGCCGCACGCGCTCGATCTGGCTGACCGAAGACAAGGCGCCCGATCGAACCGCCACCGCTGTGTTCGGCGATGTCTGGTTTTCGTCCCGCGCCATGCGCGCCGACAGCGAACGATAGAAATCTGCGGGAGTCTGTGTCGGAACGCAGGCTCGTCGCCCGTCCTTAGGCCGAAATCCGGCCGCGACGGCACGGATCACGAAAAGGGAGGAGACAGATGCGCAAGATCATCGCCGCCACATTCGTCAGCCTCGACGGGGTCATGCAGGCGCCGGGCGGCCCGGAAGAAGACCCGGTCGGCGGCTTTCAATTCGGCGGCTGGACCTTCCATTACTTTGACGAGGTGGCGGGCGAGGCAATGGACGAATTGTTCTCCAAGCCCTTCGCCCTGCTGCTCGGTCGCAGAACCTATGACATCTTCGCCGCGTACTGGCCGTATCAGAAAGATCCGATCGCAGATGCCTTCAACCCGGCGACCAAATATGTCGCGACGCATCGGCCGGATAGCCTGACCTGGCAGAGCACGCAGCCGCTTGGACCAGATGTCGTTGCCAGGCTCAGACAGCTCAAGCAGGAAGACGGACCCGATCTGCTCATCCAGGGTTCGGGCAATCTGATCCAGACCCTGCTCGCCAATGGGCTGATCGACGAGATCCGGTTGATGATCTTCCCGCTGTTGCTGGGCAAGGGCAAGCGCCTGTTCGGCGATGACGCGATGCCCGCCGCCTTCAAGCTCATCAAGTCGCAAACCACCAGCACGGGTGTCATCATGGCGGCCTATGAACGTGGCGGCGACGTCAAGACCGGATCTTTTGCGACAGAGCAGCCTTCGGAAGCCGAGCTCGAACGGCGCAAGAACTGGAAGTAGCGCCAAGTTCCTCGCCCCCAAAGCGGGGGCGGGGAACGAAAGGTGTCGCTCACGCTGCCCGGCGATGCCGCACCAGACCCTCGCGGATATGAGTGGCGAATGCCTCTGCCGTCCGCGTCACTGCATGCTTCGGCAGGTGCAGGTTGACGGAAAAATTCGGCAGCGCCGGTAAGTCGGCGTCGGACAGGATGTCGAGGTCGGCCGGAACCGTCGAGGCGAGCCAGGTGGTCACCGCAAGGTCCGACCGTACCGTTGCCATCGTTGCGTCGATGTTGCCGTTCTCGAACACGGTGCGCCAATCGAGCCCGTGCGTGCCGAGCGCCGCCAGCACCGCGGGACGGAAGGCGCAGCTATCCGCGACCATGGAGACCGGCAAAGGCCGCTTCAGGCGCGCCGAGCCGCCTCTGGCACCGACCCAGACCAGCCGGTCGACCACCAGGCACTCGCCGGCCGTCGGACCGGCCCGCTCCTCGATGACGGCAAGGTCGATCGTCCCTGCCGCCAGCGCCGCCGCGAGTTCCGGCGAAGAGGCGCAGACCAGCGAAATGTCCACCTGCGGATAGGCTTCAGCGTAGGTTTTCAAAACAGGTTGCAGCAATGTGCCGACAAGATCGTAGGGCACGCCGATCCGCACCCCGCCGGCGACCGCCTTGCCGCTTATCTCCGCCAGGATCTCGTCATTGAGCCGCAAGAGACGCCGGCCCTTGTCGAGCAGCCGTTCGCCCGAACGCGTCAGTCTCAAGCCGCGGCGGTCGCGCTCGAACAACGTCCGGCCAAGGATCTCCTCCAGCCGCTTGATCTGCTGGCTGACGGCGCCCTGGGTCAGATTGAGGGCGTTGGCCGCGGCCGTCATGCTGGCTTTGTCGGCCGTCGTCACGAAGGTGCGGACAAGTGTGGTGTCGAGATCGCGGAACATCGCTGCATTATAATCACTAATGCAGACCATATCAAACATTGCATTTACTGATAGCGCCCAGCGCCTAACATGCAGGCTCCTTCCACCGTGGAGGCTTTGGGTGTCCGAAACCATCATCCCCCTTGTCCTGTTCGCGTTGATCTCGACCTCGACGCCCGGCATCGCCACGACGCTGTCGACGGCATCCGGGGCGCAGTTCGGCTTTCGCCGATCGGTGCCGCTGATGGCCGGCAGCGCCGCGGGACTGGCGTCAGTAGCGGCGGCGGGTGCTGCCGGCCTGGCCGGGCTGATCGCCGCCGTCCCCTCGCTCCAGCTTGCGATGAAGATCGCCGGCTCGCTCTATCTGATCTGGCTGGCGATCAGGATCGGCCGCAGCGGCCCGCCCAAGCTCGACGTGAGCATGGCTAGGCCGAACAGCTTCTTCGGCGGCGCCGGGATTCAGTGGATGAATCCCAAGGGTTGGGCAATGGGCCTGGGTGCGGCCGCTTCCTTCGCGGCGCTTGCCGACGGCCCCTTGCAGTTGGCATTGCTGCTCGGCGCCGTGTTCGGCCTTGCCGCGGCCGTCTCGCTGTCGCTCTGGTGCGTAGCCGGCACGCTGCTGGCACGTTTGCTCCGAACCGAGCGGCAATGGCGCGCGCTCAACATCGTGCTTGGCCTGCTGCTGGCCGCCTCCATCCTGCAGATGTGGCGGCCAGCCTGAGACCGGCAAGTCCTTCAGGTTTGCGAAGTCTATTCCGCCGGCATGGCGACCGGGCGGGCGAGCGCGCGACCCGCGAGCACCACACCCAACCCGACGATCGGGAATACAGCCGCGACCAGACCGAGATCGGCCGGCGCGCCGAAGCGCAGCACCGCGCCCCCGACCACCGCGCCAAGGGCGACGCCGAAATAGAGCGCCGAGGCGTTGAGCGAGAGCACGATCGGGGCGGCATCGGGCGCTATTTTGATGATCCGGCTCGCCTGGGCCGGCGGGAAGGCCCAGCCGACGATGCCCCACGGCACCATCATGCCCATCAGCGCCGGCCCGGCGATCGAATGCGGCAGGAAGGTCGGGATCAGCGAGAGGGTAACGAGCATCGCTGCGCTCAGCCCCAGCGACCAGCAAACCGTGCGCGCCGCGCCGAAACGGTCCGCCGCCTGGCCGCCGGCGATGTTGCCGATGACGGCGCCAACGCCGAATGCGAGCAGCATGCCGGGAAGCGCCAACGGACTGAGGCCGCCGCCCTCGATCGCCAGAGGCGCGATGAAGGCAAAGACGGTGAAGGCGCCGACCAGCGCCAGCACGGTCGTGACCAGGATCGGCAACACGCCGGGACGGACCGCCGCCGCCAGCCGCGCCTTGAGCGGCAACCTGGTGCCGACAATGCCGCGCGGCAGCCGCCACCACAGGATCGCGCCGGCAAGCGCGCCGAGGCCGGCAATGGCAAAGAAGGTGCCGCGCCAGCCGGCAATCGCCGCCACCAGCGCGCCGAGCGGTGCGCCGACCGCGACCGCCACCGTGGTGCCGCCGACCACAACCGCGATGGCGCGGGCCCTGTGATGGTCGTCGACCAGCGCCACGGCGGTGCCTTGCGCAGTTGCCGCGAACAGGCCGGACGACAGCGCCATGACGATGCGTGCGATGAGCAGCAATTCGAAGGACGAGCTTAGCGCCGCGACGATATTGCCGATGACGAAGAACACCAGCGTCCACAGGATGACGCGCCGCCGGTCCCACTCGCCGGTCAGCGTCGCCAGGATCGGCGCGCCGATCGCATAGGCGAGCGCGAAGGCGGTGATCAGCGAGCCGGCGAGCGGAACGGAGATGCCGGCATCCGCGGCAATATCGGGAAGAAGGCTGGAGATGACGAAGCCTTCGGTCGAGATCGCAAACGATCCGAGCGCAAGCCAGAAGATCCGCTTGTCCATGGGATATGTCCTTTGTTCAAAAGTTATTGAACAATTGGACATGAAGGGGCATGATGTCAACGGAACTTGGGCAAATTAGCGGAACCCTGCTGACAGCTCTGTGTCAGGACGGCGTAGAAACCGGGAAGCTGCGTAACCAAGCAAGAAGCGGAGACGCGTTGAAGTTGGTGCCGTTTGCGCTTAATTCTCAACCATGACCTTGCCTCATCCGACCGCCGATCAGATCAGCCTGCCGATCGTGCTTGCCGTGCTCGGCGACCCGACCCGGCTGGCAATCGTGCGCTTTCTCGCCAGCAAGGAAGGCGTGCCGATGAACTGCGGCAAGTTCCTCGACCTCGCCTCCAAGACCAATCTCAGCTACCACCTCGCCAAGCTGCGCGAGGCTGGCGTGACGCGCACCGAAGCGGTCGGCACCAGCCGGCTGATCACCCTGCGCCGCGACGACCTCGACAGGCGCTTCCCCGGCCTGCTCGACAGCGTGATCGCGGCCGCCGGCGAGGACAAGGCGCTTCCAGCGGTCGGCACCGCCGATGCGGAGATCGACGCCTGATGCGCATTGCCGTTCTGGCCGATATCCATGGCAACGTGCTGGCCCTCCAGCCTGCCGGATCGCGTTGTGCGGCAATAGCCATCGCAGCGAGCTCATCCGCATTCCCGCCGGCGCATGTCTCTGAGCAGGACAGCCGGCATGCGCGCTACGGCATCGTCGAGATGGATGCCTCCCGGCCGCTCCGAGGCGATCGCCATCGCCTACGACCATGAAGCTGCCGCAAAGCAGGCCGAACAAGCGGACGACTGGAATGGGCGCACGCGCCGCGGACCGGATTTATAAAGATTGAGCGAAGCTCATATCCATGGTTGAGCGAAGCTCATAATCTGATTGAGCGGAAACGCCAGGATTGCAGTGCATTAAGGATGAAGCGTAAAGTCACGCTCCGATCGACATTGCTGATCGCCGCTCCTTTGCTGCTGGCCGCCGTGCCGGCTTTGGCCCAGGACGCGCCAGCCACGATCATTTCAATCATCGGCGGCCTTGCGCCGGACGATCTCCTCAACATCCGCGCCACCGCTTCACCAGATGGAAAGGTCGCGGCGCGCCTGCCCAACGGCGCAGCCGTGAAGAATTACGGCTGCAAGACCGTCAATAACTATCCCTGGTGCAAGGTCGAGGACACGCAGGACGCGCATATCGTCGGATGGGCGCCGGCCCGCTATCTCAGTCCCAACAACCCGGCCCCGGCGCCCGAGGATGCAGCCGTGCCGGCAACTGACGCCGGCCCGCCACAGGAAGCGAACGCGCCCGAGCCCTCTGAAGAACCGCAGCCGGACATCGCCGCGCGCCTGGGTCGCAGCGAGCCGGCCGATCCGCCATCCGCGGCCGATATCAGCGCCGTCGCCATGCAGGATGCCTACGCCCTCGCCTTCGCCGCCTCGGCGATCACGGAGTCCGACACCCCTGCCCCAGACGCCGCCGACGGCATCCCCTGCGCGCGCCGGATCGGCCAGCCGATGACCCGCTGCCTGATCAGCGTCGCACATGAGGCCGGCGACAGCGTCGTGACCGTGACCTGGCCGGACGGCGGCACGCGCATCATCCACTTCCATGACGGCAAGCCGGCCGGCTCGGACTCCTCCGACGAATTCCGCTTCACCCGCGAAGGCAGCCTGAACATGATCCGCATCGGCGTTTCGGAGCGCTTTGAGATCACGGATCAGCTGGCCCTGGGGAATTGATAGGCTGAAGACGCCGGCGGGACAGCGCCCCCCTCTGTCCTGCCGGACATCTCCCCACTTGGGCCCACTTGGGGGGGAGATCGGCTGTTTTGGCGCCTCGCTTTTTCTTCACCGTCGAAAATTGGCGAAAGCAGTCGTGACGTCCAATCTCCCCCCTCGTGGGGGAGATGCCCGGCAGGGCAGAGGGGGGCGCGAAGGAATGAGACGCCTGGTTTGTTCCGTCACGCCAACCCGCAAACCCTCATTTTCGGGGTTACATCCGCCAAAACTCTTCCCTATAAGGCCCTCCTAGCCTGATACCAGAATCGCAAGCACAACCGGCCGGGTCCTCCCCGCCCGGTTTTTCGTGCAAGCCGCTCGCCGAACGGAATCCATAGACCATGCCAAGACGCACCGACATCAAGTCGATCCTGATCATCGGGGCCGGCCCCATCGTCATCGGCCAGGCATGCGAGTTCGACTATTCCGGCACCCAGGCCTGCAAGGCGCTGAAGGAAGAGGGTTTCCGCGTCATCCTGGTCAACTCCAACCCGGCCACGATCATGACCGATCCGGAGCTGGCAGACGCCACCTATATCGAACCGATCACGCCGGAAGTGGTGGCGAAGATCATCGCCAAGGAGCGCCCCGACGCGCTGCTGCCCACCATGGGCGGCCAGACGGCGCTCAACACCGCGCTGTCGCTGCGCCGCATGGGCGTGCTCGACCGCTACAATGTCGAGATGATCGGCGCCGATGCGCATGCCATCGACAAGGCCGAGGACCGCGCGCTGTTCCGCCAGGCGATGAGCAAGATCGGGCTGGAGACGCCGCGCTCGATGCTGGCCAACGCCACAGAAGTCAAGGACGCCGACCGCAAGATCCACGAGGCCGAGCGCGCCGCGCTCAAAGCCGAGAACCCCGAAAACCTCGATGCCGCGCTCGATGCTTTGGAGACGCGCTGGAATCTCGGCGAAGGCGACCGCAAGCAGCGCTATATCAGCCACGCCATGGCGATCGCGGCGCAAGCGCTCGACCATGTCGGCCTGCCGGCGATTATCCGCCCCTCCTTCACCATGGGCGGCACCGGCGGCGGCATCGCCTACAACCGCGCCGAATTCTACGACATCGTTCAGTCCGGCCTCGACGCCTCGCCCACCACGGAGGTGCTGATCGAGGAGAGCGTGCTCGGCTGGAAGGAGTATGAGATGGAAGTGGTCCGCGACAAGGCGGACAACTGCATCATCATCTGCTCGATCGAGAACCTCGACCCGATGGGCGTGCACACCGGCGATTCCATCACCGTCGCGCCGGCCCTGACCCTGACCGACAAAGAGTATCAGATGATGCGCAACGCCTCGATCGCGGTGCTGCGCGAGATCGGCGTCGAGACGGGCGGCTCCAACGTCCAGTTCGCCGTCAATCCGGCCGACGGCCGCCTCGTGGTCATCGAGATGAACCCGCGCGTCTCGCGCTCGTCCGCGCTCGCCTCGAAGGCGACCGGCTTCCCGATTGCCAAGGTCGCGGCAAAGCTTGCCGTCGGCTACACGCTGGACGAGCTGGAGAACGACATCACCGGCGGCGCGACGCCGGCCTCGTTCGAGCCCTCGATCGACTATGTGGTGACCAAGATCCCGCGCTTCGCCTTCGAGAAATTCCCGGGCGCCGAGCCGGTGCTGACCACCGCCATGAAGTCGGTGGGCGAGGTGATGGCCATCGGCCGCAGCTTCCAGGAATCGCTGCAGAAGGCGCTGCGCGGACTGGAAACCGGCCTCACCGGCCTCGACGAGATCGAGATCCCCGGCCTTGGCTCGGCAGACCACGTCGACGACCGCAACGCCATCCGCGCCGCGCTCGGCACGCCGACCCCCGATCGGCTGCGCATGGTGGCGCAGGCGATCCGCATGGGCACCTCGCTCGAAGACGTGCACGCCATGTGCAAGATCGACCCGTGGTTCCTCGAGCAGATCGCCGGCATCATCGCCATGGAAGAGCGCATCCGCGAGCACGGCCTGCCGCAGGACGCGGCGAACCTGCGCATGCTGAAGGCGATGGGCTTTTCCGACGCACGCCTGGCGTCGCTGACCAGGACCGACGCGGAAGTGATTCAAAAGACCAGGCAAAAACTCGGCGTTCATCCGGTCTATAAGCGCATCGACACCTGCGCCGCCGAGTTCGCCTCGCCGACCGCCTATATGTATTCGACCTATGAGACGCCCTTCGCCGGCGAGCTCGCCAACGAGGCGCGCGTCTCGTCGCGCAAGAAGGTCGTCATCCTCGGCGGCGGCCCGAACCGCATCGGCCAGGGCATCGAGTTCGACTATTGCTGCTGCCATGCCGCCTTTGCGCTGCGCGACGCCGGCTTCGAGGCGATCATGGTCAACTGCAACCCGGAGACCGTGTCGACCGACTACGACACATCCGACCGGCTCTATTTCGATCCGCTGACGCCGGAGGACGTGCTGGAGATCCTGCGCGCCGAGCAGGCCTCCGGCGAGCTGGTCGGCGTCATCGTCCAGTTCGGCGGCCAGACGCCGCTGAAATTGGCCGACGCGCTGGAGAAGGCCGGCATCCCGATCCTCGGCACTTCACCCGACATGATCGACCTTGCGGAAGACCGCGACCGTTTCCAGAAGCTGTTGCACAAGCTCGGGCTCACCCAGCCGAAGAACGGCATCGCCTATTCGGTCGAGCAGGCGCGCCTCGTCGCTGCCGAGCTCGGCTTTCCGCTGGTGGTGCGCCCGTCCTATGTGCTCGGCGGCCGCGCCATGCAGATCATCTACAACGAAGGCATGCTGCAGACCTATCTGCTCGACACCGTGCCCGGCCTGGTGCCGGAGGACATCAAGCAGAAATACCCGGCCGACAAGACCGGCCAGATCAACACGCTGCTCGGCAAGAACCCGCTTTTGTTCGACACTTATCTGACCGGCGCCACCGAGGTCGATGTCGACTGCCTCTGCGACGGCAAGGAAACCTTCGTCTCCGGCATCCTGGAGCACATCGAGGAGGCCGGCATCCATTCGGGCGACAGCGCCTGCTCGCTGCCGGTGTATTCGCTGCAGCCGGAACTCGTCGACGAGCTGGAACGCCAGACCGCCGCACTTGCCCGGGCGCTCAATGTCGGCGGCCTGATGAACGTGCAATACGCCATCAAGGACGGCACGGTCTATGTGCTTGAGGTGAATCCCCGCGCCTCGCGCACCGTGCCCTTCGTCGCCAAGACCATCGGCCGTCCCATTGCGAAAATCGCCGCCCGCATCATGGCCGGCGAGACGCTGGAAAACGCCTTCGCGCATTACGGCGCCATGCCTGACGCGCGCAATCCCGGCCATATCGCGGTCAAGGAAGCCGTCTTCCCCTTCGCCCGCTTCCCCGGCGTCGACATATTGCTCGGGCCGGAAATGCGCTCGACCGGCGAGGTGATGGGCCTCGACCGCGACTTTGCGCTGGCCTTCGCCAAGAGCCAGCTAGGGGCGGGTGTTGATCTCCCCCGCGCGGGCACGCTGTTCGTCTCGGTGCGCGACGAAGACAAGAAGGGAATTCTGCCCGCCGTAAAACGCCTCGCCGAGCAGGGCTTCAAGGTGCTTGCCACTTCCGGCACCGCCCGCTTCCTCGCCGAGAACGGCGTGACGGCGGAAAAGATCAACAAGGTACTCGAAGGCCGCCCCCACATCGAGGACGCCATCCGCAATCGCCAGGTCCAGATCGTCTTCAACACCACCGACGGCCAGAAAGCCGTGTCGGACTCGAAGTCGCTCCGCCGCGCGACGCTGATGCAGAAGGTGCCGTATTACACCACGCTGTCGGGTGCTGCGGCCGTGGCCGAGGCGATCGCGGCGCTAAGGGCGGGGAACCTCGAGGTCCGGCCGCTGCAGGAATATTTTGGGTAAGGCTATTGGCGCTACGAAGCGCACCAGCCACGGTGCAATCTCTGTCTAATGAACGGTCTTGCCAATCTTCGGCGGCAGGCGACAAGGCAACGCTCATTCGGGCGGCCCATTCCAGCGATTGACTGACTATTAATGAACCGTTGCCGCAACCGCTGGCCTATCGACTGAGCGCCCGTTTCGCCTGCTTAGGATTGCGCCGTAGAGCGCGACTTCGTGCCCTTTCATCTCAGGGCATTGGTACCGGCACCGATTAGCAACTTCGGAACTCTGCTTCCCCGCATTCTGCTCGTAGACTAAAAATCTGCGATGAATGACATGTCCGAAGACGAAATCGACCTGTGCTGCCCGCAGGTGGTCGCCGACAACGCCGCCAAGGGGCTGCGCCTGCGCAAGCAGTTTGGCCGCGGCGGCACCGAGATCGGCGTCGCGAGGGCGACGGAGTTGAAGAACCGCAAGAACCTTTCACCCTCGACCATCCGCCGCATGGTCAGCTATTTCGCCCGCCATGAGGTCGACAAGCGCGGCAAGAACTACGGCAACGAGGAAAATCCCTCTGCCGGCTACATCGCCTGGCTGCTGTGGGGCGGCGACGAAGGCCGCGCCTGGGCGCTGGAGATGAAGAAGAAAGTCGGCAACGCGCCGGACATCTGAGCAGCAGCCGGCTCTTCGTGGAACTGCTTCACAAAAACCCTATGAACCGCCCGGCGAAAAGCACGCAGGTCCACAGGCCGAGCGAAATCACGGCCAGGACGGCCGCGATACCCCCGGCCGACTCGGCCACCCCGCTCGTGCGGGTCAAGCGCGTGAAGGCGAGGAAATTGGCCCCCGCCAGCAGGATCAGTGTTATCTTGGCAACGAAGATCGGCATCGCCGCATAGGTGCCCGCCTTTACCGAAAACAGCAGCGCCCCGGTGATGATCGCGCCGCCAAACGCCCCAAGGGCTACGCGGCGCAGCAGCGCGACGAACGGCGCGTGGGGCAGCGAGCGGAAGGCGCCAAGGACGCTGAAATCCATGAGGCCGACGCTGGTGAGCAGCGCGCCGACCGCCATGATGTGCAGCGCATTGACGATCGGATAGGCGACGAAGGAGGCTTTCAGCCCGCGCACCAAGGCAAGCTGCTCGATGCCGGCCAGAAACTCCGCCATCTAGGCCGGCGGCAGTCGGTCGGGATAGACGTCGTAGCGCTTGCCGCCGACGATGATGCGCACCGCCTTCATGCGCTTTTCCGCCTCCTCGCGCGAGCGATGGCCAATCGCGGTCACCGCGTCGCCGACCTTGGCGACCTCCTCGGTGAAGCCGGCGGCGATGGTGCGGGCCGGCGGCGCCATCTCCACCCGCCACACCTCCCCCTTCGCATCGACGTCCAGCGTCGCATGCGGATTGCCGATATAGATCGCCGCGATCTTGCCCTTGAGCTCGAAGAAGTCGTCCTGCGTCCACGACCAGCCGTGATGGGCATAGGCGGCAGTGCCGGCAGCAAACATCAACGCCGCAGTCAGCACGACGCCCTGCATATGGTTCAACGGTGACTTCATCGCCCGTCTCCTCCACTCCTCCTGCCAGGTCGAAAGTAGGCTACGGCCCGGCCAGGTCAAATCACATCGGAGCTTCGGCCCGGCATGGCACGAATTTCGGGTCCGCGGCGTCCACACCACGATCAGGCCTTGCTACAGGCCTTCATGCTCCCCATTTTCGCTTCTCCTGGCCGCTCTTCGCATGCATCGGAGGCGGTCGAACTCACGTCTGAGCGAGGCAAACCATGAGCAGCATGAGGGACCGTCAGGAAGGCTTCGAAAAGAAATTCGCAATGGACGAGGAGACGAAGTTCAAGGCCGTGGCGCGCCGGAACAAGCTGCTCGGCCTGTGGGCCGCCGAAAAGCTCGGCAAATCCGGCGTGGATGCCGACGCCTATGCGAAAGAGGTGGTGCGCGCGGATTTCGAGGAAGCGGGCGACAACGACGTGTTCCGCAAGGTCCGTGCCGACTTCGACGCGGCGGGCGTCGTCCAGTCGGATGCCCAGATTCGCCAGGCCATGGACGAGTTGCTGGCAACGGCGGTCGAGCAGATCAAGGCGAGCTGAGGACCCGCTGCGGGGGCAGAAACCACCCCTCACCCGTGATGCGCCACCGCCAGTTCCTTCACATGCTTCTCGTGCATTTTCAGCACCGGCAGAGTCTTCTTGGCGAATTCCTTCAGCGCCGGGTCGTCGCCGGAATTGGCATAGGTGCTGAACAGCGCGACCGCGTCCCTGTGCGCATCCATCTGCATCTTGATATACTTCCGGTCGAACTCCGTGCCGCTCGCCTGCTTCAGCTCGCCTAGCATCTGCTGTTCCTTAGGCCCCAGAGCGGGGCCGGCCGACTTGATAGAAGCCGTCGTCTGGCCCTGGCTCATCGCCGCCTTGAAATCCTCCCCTGCCTTGGTGTGGTCCCTGACCATCTCGTTGGCAAAAGCCTTGACTTCGTCCGACTGCGACTTCTCCTCGGCCAGCCTGCTCGCCTGGATTTCGAACTCATTGGCATTGGGTATGGTGGTGACGAAAGTCTGCGTGTCGACCTTGTTGTCTGCCGCCATTGGCGCGACATCGTCGCTGTCGCTCGACTGAGCAAGGGTGGCCGGCGCGCCGGCAAGGAGCGCCATGGTGGCCGCGGTCAGAAGCGTTTTCATCTGGAATCTCCGATCAGCCCCTTGCACTTCCAACGCGAAATGGCGCTGCCGGTTGCGTTGAGGGCGTGAAGGAGGCCGTGTTGAGTCAGGGTCAGGCCGAGCCGAGGATGATCGTACCGAGAATACCGGAGCGTGCTTGAAGTACGTGAACACCGAAGCGCAGGACACCGCCATTTGCAGCCCGGCATCACCTGAACATCAGCACGGCCTATCCCTTCACGCCGCCGGCGGTTAGGCCGGAAACGATCTTGCGTTGGAAGATGAGCACCAGCACCACCAGCGGCACCGTGACGATCACCGAAGCGGCCATGATGTTGCCCCAGGGGATCTCGAACTGCGAGTTGCCGGAAAGCAGCGCGATCGCCACCGGCACCGTGCGCTGCGCGTTGTTGGAGGTGAAGGTCAGCGCAAACAGGAACTCGTTCCATGCGCCGATGAAGGCGAGCAGCCCTGTAGTCGCCAATGCGGGCCACATCAGCGGCAGGAAGACGCGAGTGACGATGATCCATGGCGTCGCGCCGTCGAGGATCGCCGCTTCCTCGATTTCGACCGGCAGGTCGCGCAAGAAGGCGGTGAGCACCCAGACGGTGAACGGCAGCGTGAAGATCATGTAGGAGAAGATCAGTGCGATGAGCGAATTGTAGAGGCCAAAGGCGCGGATGATCTCGAACAGGCCGGCCAGCACCGCGACCTGCGGAAACATCGACACCGACAATATGGCAAGCATCAGCGCCGAACGGCCGCGAAACTGGACGCGTGCCAGCGCATAGGCGGAGGTCACGCCGAGCAGCAGCGAGATGAGCACGACGGCGCCCGAGACGACCAGCGAATTCAGGAGATTGCGCAGGAAGGGACCTTCGACCAGCACGTTCCTGTAGTTGGCGAGGCTTAACGCCTGCGGCCAAAGGCTCGCCTCGAACAACTCTGTGCCGGATTTCAGGCTGGTGACGATGGCGTAATAGAGCGGAAACACCGCGACGAAGACGATTGCCCCCACCAGCAGGAAGAAGCCCAGGCGCTTCAACATCGCCATCTCAGCGGCCTCCTTCCAGCTCTATCCGGCCGATGCGGATGTAGCAAATGGTGAGCAGGGCGACGATCAGGAAAAGCAGCGTCGAGGCGGCCGAGCCATAGGCGAACTTGTCGAACTCGAACAGGTTCTCGCGCACGAACACCGACATCGATTTGGTGTGCACGTTGTTGGGCGTCAGCACGTAGATCAGGTCGAAGATGCGTAGCGCGTCGAGCGCGCGGAAGATCACCGCAACCATGACCGCCGGGCGGATGAGCGGCAAGGTCACCTTCCAGAAGATCTGCCACGGATTGGCGCCGTCGAGCCTGGCGACCTCGATAACATCGCGCGGCAGCATCTGCAGCGCGGCCAGGAAAAGCAGCGCCATGAACGGTGTCGTCTTCCAGATGTCGACGATCAGCACCGCGATCATCGCCGTGTCGGTGCTCGCGGTCCAGGCGATTTTCGCGTCGATCAGGCCAAGGTTGAGCAGCACCGCATTGATGATGCCGAACTGGTCGTTGAGCATCCACTGCCACATCTTGGCCGAGACGATGGTCGGGATCGCCCATGGAATGAGGATCGCCGCCCTGACGATGCCGCGGCCTCTGAAATCGGCGTTGAGAACGAGCGCCACGATCATGCCGAGGACCGTTTCACAGCCCACCGAGACTACGGCGAAGAGCAGCGTGTTCCAGACGGCGCGCCACCAGACCGGATCGGCGAGCAGCCCGTCATAGAGCACGCGGCCGCTCGGCATGCTGAGCATCGAGAAATAATTGTCGAAGCCGACCCATTGGCGGGCGTCGAGATCGGCCAATGAGGCGTCGGTGAAGCTGTAGTAGAAGGTGCGCAGGAGCGGCCAGCCGGCGACGGCGGCAAGGACCAGAAGCATCGGCGCCAGAAACAGCCAGGCCGAGCGCACGCGTTGCCGCATCAGGCGCGAGCGGCTCACAGGCATCGCCCTCACCAGCCCTTGCCCTTCAGCCTGGTCAGCCTGGCTTCGAGATCGGCCAGATTGTCGGCGGCGCTGCCGTCGCCCGACATGGTGTTGTGGACGGCCGTCCAGAACTGGCTCGAGGCTTCGTTGTACTTGATTTTGGCGACCGCCGAAGGGCGCGGCGCCGCGTTCAGAAATATCTGCTTCCATCGCGGGACGATCGGCTGTTCCCTGGCGATATCGGGATCGTCATAGAGCGCCTTGATGGTGGGCAGGTTGGACGTCCTCAGCGTCCGATATTTCTGCATCTCGGGCGAGGCGATGAACTTCACCAGATCGATCGCCGCGTCCTGGTGCTTGGAATATTTGGAAACCGCGAGGTTCCAGCCGCCGAGCGTTGCCGTCGGCCGGGCGTCTTCGCCGGTTCCTGCCGGCAGCGGCGCCACATCGAACTTGCCCTTGATCGGTGAGGTCTCGCTGTTGCCGAGCGCATAGGCATAGGGCCAGTTGCGCATGAAGACGGCATTGCCGGTCTGCCAGACGCCGCGCGATTCCTCTTCCTGGTAGGCGAGCACGCCCGGCGGCGCAATGGTGCCGATCCAGCCCTTGACCATGTCGAGCGCGGCCGCGGCTTGTCGATTGTTGATGGAGACCGTGCCGTTGGGCTCGATGATCTGGCCGCCGCCATTCGACATCACCCATTCGAGCGCATCGCAGGTCAGCCCCTCATAGGCGTTGCCCTGGAAGACGAAACCCCACAGGTCCTTGTTGCCGGCGGTGCGCTCCTTGTCCATGACGAGCTTGGCGGAGTCGGCCAGTTCCTGCCAGGTGGTCGGCACCTTGGCGCCATATTTGTCGAGCAGATCCTTGCGGTAATAGAGCGCCGGCGCGTCGGTGAAGATCGGCAGCGCCACCAGCTTTCCGTTCACGGTCTGCGACTGGATGATCGACGGGAAGTGCTCGGCCACGATATCCCTGGTCGCCGCGGTGAGATCGACGAGTTGGCTGGCAAGCTGCGGCGCCCAGATCACGTCGGTCTGGTAGACGTCGATGTCGCTGTTTCCCGCCGCGAGCCACAATCTGAACTGACCGAACTGGTCGGTGCCCGACGGCGGTATCACCACGATGTCGACCTTGTTGCCGCTCCGCTTCTGGTAGCGGTCGAGTATCTCGCGCAAGACCTTGATGCCGTTGCCCGTGTCGCCCGACACGATCGACAGCTCGACCGCGCGAGCCGGCGCCACCGCGAGCATCGCGCCGACGGCAAGTGCGAGGAATGCGCGGTAAAATTTCATGCTGGTGGGCCTCGCCTCGGAACCGTCCACGCGGACCTTGCCGCGTCGGCTGATGATGACCCTCCGCCCGCATTGAATGCGGAGCGACGCTTCGGGGTTCCCGACATGGCCATCGGGGACGGGCCGCGAGGGGACTGACCCGAGTCACTCGGTTAAGGGAGATCTCGCGATTGGCCGCACGCCCAAAGCGGGCGGGCTCCGAAACCCGCCGCCCCGGAGCCCGCCTTGGAGTGGCTGACGCATGCCGGCACAGCCCCTCCGACGCCTTGCCAGCGTCGATCCGCCGATCGGCCGCCCTGCACCACGACGCATTAGCATGCCCTAACGTCAGCTTGTGTGAAGCGGTTCACAATGCGCCCCGCATTCGGTTGTGCCGCCGCAGGCAAATGCCGCGAAGCGTTACCCTTCCCACGCCACTGGGAGCATGTCGAGCCGCTCGTAAAGCCTGAAGGCGGCGGGGTTCTTCACCGTGTTGGTCTTGAGGTCGACATGGGCTGCACCCCTGTCGCGGAAAGTCAGGAACACGTGCCGCATCAGCGCCTCGCCGATGCCGTGCCTTCGCGAGTCCGGATGAACCGCCAGATCCTTGACGAAGCCCGACGCCCAGCAAAGCGCGGCGCCCGCCAGCAGCCCCTTGCCGTCGATGACGAGGAAACAGAGGTCCGGATCGAACTCGGCATCGTCTGAGATGCGCGGCCACCATTCGTCGAACGGACCTTCGGCGCCGTCGTCGAATGCCTCTTCCAGCAGTGCGTGCAGGGCCTGCGCATCCCTGTGCTCGAACGGGCGCATGACGAAGCCTTCCGGCCAATGCGGCGCGGTCAGCGCATCGTCGAGAAGCTTGCGAAGGTGGACATCGTTGGGGGTCGGCGGCCGGCGACTGTCAGTGTCACGCATGCAACTGCCCCAAAAGACCGATGGGACGCGCCTCGTTGCCGGCGCTCAGGCGCCTGGCTGCAGGCGGCGGCGGTCGACGCCGAGACCCGTTTGATCGAGCAGGCCCTTGCGCTTGGCGTCGTAATAATAGCCCGTCTGATAGAGCTGGTCGGCCCGCTTGGCGTTGCCGCCCGAGACCAGCCAGGCGCCGCGCAGATATTTGACAGCGTATTTGAGATTGGTCTCGGCGTCGAACAGGCCGGCTGCCGGCCCGTCATAGCCCATGCCGCGTGCCGTCGCGTGCTTGATCTGCATCAGCCCCCAATGACCGTGATTATAGGCCTTCGGATTGAAGGTGCTCTCACGGTTGACGACATGGCGCACCAGATCGACCGGCACTTCGTAGATCGCCGAATATTTCTCGATCAGCCGCTCGATCTCGGCGCGCGGACCCGTGGCATCCTGTTGGGGGCCCGGTTGGGCAAGCAGCGCCGGGTTCTGCGGCATCACATAGGCGACCTGCTGCACGCCCGGCATGGGAACCACCTTCGCAGATTGGCCGGTGACCGGCATGGCAACAGCGGCAGTCCGGTAGACGGCGGCCTGCTTGAGCGCACCGGGGCCGGTCGGCGATGCGCCGGCCATCAGCACGGGCGGCGGCGGAAACTGCCCGGCCACGGGTGTCGAGCCGGCGAACGCGGCAGGTTGCGCCGGCGGCGGGAGCGCGGCGCCGGGCTGCGCGGGCGGCGGCAACGGCGCGCCAGCCGTCGTCGCGCCAGGCGCCGTCGCCCCAGGTGCCGTCGTCAGGGCCACGGCATCGCCGGTCAGCGCCGCCGTTTGCACCTGAGCGAGGCCGGAAGGCTCCGGCAGCACAGCAACGGTTTCGGGCAGCGCGATGGTTGGTGTGTCGTCCTCGGCGGCCGGCGTCGATGCCGCCGCAAGCGCCGGCGAGGGTTTCATCTGTGAGGTCGAGGTACAGCCGCTGAGGCCGGCAGCGGCAACGAGCACGCCGATCGCGGTGAGGATGATTTTCGCTGCCAAGCCCTGCAGGTCCGATTGTCCGTTGTTGAAAAGTCCTTACACCAGCGATTCCAACCGGGCAATCAGGGCCAGTGTGCAGCTTTCGGGTGGCGAGACTCGAAGCAAACTGCGATATTGTTCCCCATCTGTACTGGGGATGTACCCGTTTTTCGCAGTTTGCGGAAAGGAGCGCACCCATGGAAAACGCATTGCCGATCACGGCCGGCCACGCAGTGTTAGAAACAGTGATCGGCTTCATGGGCATCGCCTGGAGCGAAAAGGGCCTGATCCGGCTCTGCCTGCCCGAGCGTAGCCGCGAAGCGGTCGAGCGCCGCCTGTTTCGCCATGCCGGCGTCTCTACCTCCACCGAACAGCCGCAATGGGTGGTCGAACTGATCGCCTCGATCAAGGCCTATGCGGCCGGGGAGGATGTCGATTTCTCCGGCGTGCCGGTCGATCTCGACGGCGTCGACGATTTCCGCCTCGCCATCTATGACGCTGCGCGCAAGCTCGGCTTCGGCGAGACCACCACCTATGGCGAACTGGCCAAGCGGGCCGGCCATGCCGGGCTTGCCCGCGAAACCGGTGCAGCCCTCGGCGCCAATCCGGTGCCGCTGGTCATTCCCTGCCACCGCATCCTTGCCGCGGGGGGCAAGATCGGCGGCTTCTCGGCTACTGGCGGCTCGGCCACCAAGGAGAAGATGCTGGCCATGGAAGGCGTGCGGGTCGGTCCGCCGCCGGCCGCTCAGGCATCATTCGCGTTCTGACACAGCTTGCCGAAAGGACTCTAATGGCGTGGGAAGATCCGCCGTCGGAAATGCCGGTCGAAGTCCGGCCGTTTGCAGATATAGACGGGGCAGGATTTAGTATCGGCGCTCGGCACATAGGCCCGCGCTCTCACCTCGCCCATGTTGCAGAAGCGCTCGTCCCGCACATAGCGGTCATAAAGCGGCAGTCCCGGCACGCGCGTCGACTGATAGCGCAGGATGACCGCGCCCTGCCTGGCGATCGTCGCCCGCACGCGGTCGCAGCTCATGCGCGTCGGGTCGTAGCGCGAGACGGCCTGCGCCTCGGCGGCCACCAACATCAGGCAGGCGGCAAGCAGAATTGTCCTCATGATCTTCTCCCGCAACAGCAAGCGCATCTTCCCTCCACAACGCATCCCCGGCTGCAAACCTTCCAAGCGCAGTGGGCTCCGTTGGACGCTATCGCGGCACATGCCGGTAACGCCATCTTGTTTTCGTTCGCGAACCATACTATATCCGGCGCATTGAATTTGGCCGATCGATCGGGCCGCGATCTTCGCGTTTGCTGACGTCTATCTCCAAAATTTCGATACCACCGGCCGGGCTTTGGTCCGGTCAAACGAAGCAAATGTGAAGGACTCTACATGGCAACTGGTACGGTTAAGTGGTTCAACGCCACCAAGGGCTACGGCTTCATCCAGCCCGACAATGGCGGCGCGGACGTTTTCGTCCACATCTCCGCCGTCGAGCGCGCTGGCATGACCACCCTCGTTGAAGGCCAGAAGATCAGCTTCGAGATCGAGCAGGACCGCCGCACCGGCAAGTCCGCTGCTGGGTCTCTGAGCAAGGCAGCCTGATTTGGCGCTGGCATTTTGCAGCCGGGCGTGATCGCCTGGCATTGCACAATGCGCCTAGTTAGCGACGCGCACCGGGCGAGAGCCTGGAGCGGGCGGCAAGTCACGGATGTACTGACGGTCGTGCGATAAGCGCGCCGGAGCGAAAGGACCCGACAAGCTGGAACAGCAGATAGCTGCCGGCCCGGCCCCAACGCTTCCGATCAGGCTACCAGCATAGGAAGGCGGGCATTGTCCCGCCTTTTTTGTTGCCTGAATTGGCAAGCCGCCGCCCGCGCTTGTGGTCCCACTTTGCTGCCGGCAAACTGCGTGACCAAAGGCCGTTCGCCGTACCGGCCGACAAGAACTTCACTTCGATGAGACCAATCCGCGACATCCATCCCTCCATTTCAAAAGGTGGGAGAGCTTTGGTCGGCGAGGATAAACGACACTTATCGGGCCTTGGCCCTCGAAAGCGCTGATGCTTCGACTGGATCTGGATCGGCACCCCATGCCGAATACGATCGTCTCATCAAATAGCCAGCATTCGGCGGCTGCAAAATGCTGCGGCATAGAAACAGACTACCCCACCCACTCGATCGGCACGTGCCCCTTGTCCGTCTCGACCCGCTTCAGCCACTCCACCACGGCCGGATAGGCGTCGAGCTGGAAACCGCCCATCTCGGCGGTGTGAGTGTAGGCATAGAGCGCAATGTCGGCGACGCTGTAGCTGGCGCCGGCAAAAAAGGCGTTCTGCTCCAGATGCTTGTTCATCACGCCGAGCGCCTTGTTGCCGCGCTCCAAGGTCAGCGCCAACCGTTCCGGCGTCGCATCCTTCGCCCTCTCGGGAAATGTGAGCAGCGCCTTGCGCACCGCGATATAGGGCTCGTGGCTGTACTGCTCGAAGAACAGCCACTGATACGCCAGCGCCCGCTCATATCTGTCGGCCGGCAGGAAGCGCGTGCCTTCGGCGAGATAGAGCAGAATGGCGTTGGATTCAGCGATGCGTCGGCCGTCGTCGAGCTCGAGCAGCGGCACCATCGCGTTGGGGTTCTTGGCGACATAGTCGGCCTTGCGCGTCTCGCCGGTGTGCGAGCTCACTTCGATGCGGGTGAAGGGAATGCCGAGCTTTGCCATCAACAGACGCGGCTTGTAGCAATTGCCGCTGTCGATCATGTCATAAAGGATCATGGCCCCTCTCCGCGCGCGACGAACGATCGGCAGCCTCTAACTCGCCTGTGCGGAGTTCATCCAGTGATTTGTTTTTGAGTGAAAGCATCAGCGGCGCTGATGCAAAGGCACTACCTTGTTGTCCATGCCGAGCAGCGCATCGATCGCCAGCGGCTCTTCGTTGAAGATGGTGCCGGCGAGCGCCGGGCGGGCGAGGTGATATCCTTGCAGGAGGTCGACGCCGCCATCGAGCGCGACGCGCAGATGCGTGGCATGCTCGATGCCCTCGACCAGCACCTTGGCGCCGCGGTCGTGCAGCGTCGAAACCAGCGGCCGGAAGAACCGCTCGGCGGCGGCATGGCGGCAGAACTCGGCGAACCAGCCGCCGTCGATCTTGACGATGTCGGGCGACAGCAGGCCGATGCGCGCTTCGGTCGAATGTCCGGTGCCGAAGTCATCGATGGCGATGCGGACACCGCCACGCCTCATCTCGCGCACGAGGCGGGCGAGCACATGCTCGTCGGCTGCCTGCTCGGTGATCTCGCAGACCAGCATGGCCGGCTCGAGGCCGAAATCGCCGAGATGCCTGGCCATCAGCCGGATCTCGGCGAGCGCCCGTCCGAGATGATCGTTGATCATCGGATTGTAGTTGAAGAACAGGGTAAGGCCATCGACGCCGATGTTGCGGTAGTTGCCGAGATGCAGCATCCGGCACATCGTCTCGACGAACAGCCGGTCCTTTGCCGCAACGCTGTCGAAGAAAACTTGCGGCGCAACCGGCGTCGCGACGCGCCGCGGCTCGATCAGCGCCTCGACGGCGACGGGTTGCAGCGATCTGCCACGCGGCGCGAAGATCGGCTGGTAGGCGCTCCACAGCCGGAACCCGCCATAGACGCCGAATTGAAGGCCGATCTCGTCTTCGAAGATCGCTTCGGCGACACTTCGCCGCCTTTCGGGGCGCTGCCTGTCGGGCCGCCCGATCATGGCGTCACCTTGCGCCCAAACGCCTTGGTTGGGCGAGCTGACGCCACCGGAGCGGGACTGGCGGCCGCTGTCGTCTTGCCCTGCCCGGCCGCGGGCGCCTGCACACTCTTGCCGAAGACGCGAAGACTGGTCGAGGCCAGCTCCGGCCGGGCAAGCACATAGCCTTGCACCATTGACGCCCCGGATTTCTCGGCGAGCTCGAGCTGCCAGCCTTCCTCGATGCCTTCGAAAACCGTGCGGATGCCCTGATTTTCGAAGCTCGTCACCATCGTCGTCAGCAGCGCGAATCCGGCTCCGGACTCCATCAGCTGCGTGATCCAGTTGGCGTCGAATTTGACGATGTCCGGCCGCAATTCCTTTATGCGGTTGATGTCGGATTCGTCGGCGCCGTAATCGTCGACGGCGATGCGGAACCCGTTGGCGCGCAGCGCCTCGACGAAGCTGTAGAGCGTTTCCTGCGAAGCCGATTTCTGCTCGGTGACCTCGCACACGATACGGCGCGGGTCGATGCCGGCCTCGTGCAGCACCAGCCGCATGTCGCGCAGCGCCTTGTCGACGATGGCGCGGTCGGTGAACACCGACGGATCGAAATTGACGAAAATCGACGCCTCTTGCGGCAGACAGCCGCCGGCGTTGAGCAGATGCAGCGTCCTGGTCAGCGCCTCGATATGCAGCCGGTCGCCTGCGGGGCAAGTGCCGAAGAAGCTCATCGGCGATTGCGGCTCACCGTCGCGGAACGGGCGGATAAGCCCCTCGAAGGCGACGAGCGAAAGCTTGCCTCCATCGAAGGCGAAGATTGGCTGGAAGGCGCTCTGCAGCGTGTAGATTCCCCAGACACCGCTTGAGGTGCCGTCATCATGACGGATGATATGGGCAAGCCCGATGCTGCGCGACAAAGGTCCCTCGCTCCGCAGAATAAGCGGAATTCGATCTGCCATCCTGCCAGCCAAGGGTTTACCGCTCGTTGATGAATTTATAGTTGCCGCTCACGCCACCTTGACCTCTGGATCACCCGACAATGCTTGCGCTTGGCCCGATGATGCGACATGAGAGGCGCCGCGGCCGCTCCTGGCCGCGCCCCTCTCTTGGAGACGCTCTGTCATGGCCTTTCTTGCCGACGCCCTTTCCCGCGTGAAGCCTTCCGCGACCATCGCGGTGACGCAGAAAGCGCGTGAGCTGAAAAATGCCGGCCGTGACGTCATCGGCCTCGGCGCCGGCGAGCCGGACTTCGACACGCCCGATAACATCAAGAACGCGGCGATCGAGGCGATCCGGCGTGGCGAGACCAAGTACCCGCCGGTCTCCGGCATCGCGCCGCTGCGCGAGGCGATCGCGAAAAAATTCAAGCGGGAGAACAATCTCGACTACCGACCGGAGCAGACCATCGTCGGCACCGGCGGCAAGCAGATCCTGTTCAACGCCTTCATGGCGACGCTGAACCCCGGCGACGAGGTCATCATCCCGCGCCCCTATTGGGTGAGCTACCCGGAAATGGTGGCGATCTGTGGCGGCACGTCCGTCTTTGCCGACACCTCGATCGACAACGGCTTCAAGCTAACGGCTGAGGTGCTGGAAAGGGCGATCACGCCGAAGACGAAATGGCTGCTGATGAACTCGCCGTCCAACCCATCGGGCGCCGCTTACACCGAGCGTGAACTCAGGGCCCTGGCCGACGTGCTGCTCAAGCACCCGCATGTCTGGACGCTGACCGACGACATGTATGAGCACCTGACCTATGGCGACTTCTTCTTCAAGACCATCGCCGAGGTCGAACCGAGCCTCTACGAGCGCACGCTGACCATGAACGGCGTGTCGAAGGCCTATGCCATGACCGGCTGGCGTATCGGCTACGCCGCCGGCCCGGTGCCGCTGATCAAGGCAATGGACATGATCCAGGGCCAGCAGACTTCCGGCGCCTGCACCATCGCGCAATGGGCGTCCGTCGAGGCGCTCAACGGCCCGCAGGACTTCATCGCCAAGAACAAGGCGATCTTCCAGGGCCGGCGCGACCTCGTCGTGTCGATGCTCAACCAGGCGCGCGGCATCTCGTGCCCATCGCCGGAAGGCGCCTTCTACGTCTATCCGTCCTGCGCTGAGCTGATCGGCAAGAAGACGAAGGCCGGCAAGGTCATCGACAATGACGAAGCCCTCTGCTCGGAGCTGCTCGACGCCGAAGGCGTTGCCGTTGTGTTCGGATCGGCCTTCGGCCTCGGCCCGAACTTCCGCATCTCCTACGCAACATCGGAGGCGCTGCTGGAGGAAGCCTGCACCCGCATCCAGCGCTTCACTGCGTCGCTGACCTGATCGGCAACGCCGCCATCCACAAAACCACCCGGCTTCGCGCCGGGTTTTTGTTGGACGGCAATCAGCCGCCATACTGTTCGTCGGAGACCGCCTCGAGCCACTCGGCATGGACGCCGTCCAGCGCTTCCTGCATGGCGACATGCGTCATCGTGGTCTTCGGCCCGGCGCCGTGCCAGTGCTTTTCGCCCGGCGCGAAGGAGATGACGTCGCCGGCCCTGATCACCTCGATCGGCCCGCCCCACGTTTGCGCAAGCCCGGCGCCGGCGGTGACATAGAGCGTCTGGCCGAGCGGGTGCGTGTGCCAATGCGTGCGGGCGCCCGGTTCGAAACTGACCAGGGTCGCCCTCAGCCGCGCCGGCGCCTCCTTCTCGATGATCGGCGTCTGCAGCACCTTGCCGGTGAAATACTTTTCAGGCGCGATGATCGTCGGCACGCTGCCGCACGCAATGATCCTCATCGTAGAAACTCTCAAATCGTTAGGGACCGTCCGCCGCAGCGGGAGGTCAGTTTCTTGCTATATGGCGACCGACGCAATCGCCTTTGAGCGCTTGAGCCACCGGGCTGTTCGAAACCGAGCACAAAACCAAAGCCGGCGCATTTCCTATTTTCCTTGCCCTCTCCGCTAACCCGTGTGACGATGGCCTTGGCAGGTGGTGAGCAACAACCCCGCCCGCGACGGCTGAACAGGCCGGCCGCCGCTCCCAGGGAAACGCCTGAGTGGAGGTCAGCCATGGGTAATCGCGCCGGAGGACGACGCACGGGACCGAAATGCATCGCCATAGTCGGTCCCTTCGCAAGCGGTAAGACGACACTTCTCGAAGCTATCCTCGCCCGCACGGGCGCCATTCCCCGCCAGAATCCCGTCTCATCGGGCAACACGGTTTCCGATCATTCGCCAGAAGCCCGCGCCCACGCCATGAGCGTCGAGGCGACCTTTGCCACGACGGAATTCATGGGCGAGCAGTTCACCTTCGTCGATTGCCCCGGTTCAATCGAGTTCGCCTTCGAGGCGGAGCCGGTGCTTGCCGCCTGCGATGTCGCCGTGGTCGTGGCCGAAGCGGACGAAAAGAAGATACCCGCGCTTCAGCTCATCATGCGCAAGCTCGACGATCTCGGCGTGCCGCGCATCCTGTTCCTCAACAAGGTGGACAAGGCGGTCGCCGGCGTGCGCGAGACGCTAAAGATGCTGCAGCCGGCCAGCTCGGCGCCGCTGCTGCTGCGCCAGATTCCATTGCGCAAGGATGGTGTCGTCATCGGCTCGATCGATCTGGCCTTGGAGCGCGCCTATGTCTACCGCGAATATGCCGAAAGCCAGGTCGCCGAGATTCCGGACGACGACAAGGCGCGCGAGCTCGAGGCACGGTTCTCGATGCTGGAGACGCTGGCCGACCATGACGACCAGCTGATGGAGCAGTTGCTGGAGGAGATCGAGCCGCCGAAGGACGCGATCTTCGATGACCTTGCCGCTGACCTGCGCGCCGGCTCGGTGACGCCGGTGCTGATCGGTACCGCCGAGAAGGGCAACGGTGTGCTGCGCCTGTTGAAAGCTATCCGCCACGACGCGCCTGACGTCGAGGCGACGCGCAAGCGCCTTGGCGCGCCTGATGGCAGCCAGACGGTCGTGCAGGTGATGAAGACCATCCACACCGCGCATGGCGGCAAACTGTCTATTTCGCGTGTGCTTTCCGGCCAGGTGGCCGACGCGGCCGAACTCTTCCTCTCCAGCGGCGACACGACGAAGGTCTCCGGCATCTACAAGATGCTTGGCAAAGACCAGTTGAAGCTGCCGTCGGCCAAGGCTGGCGATACCGTCGCGCTCGGCAAGCTCGACAATGTCAGGACCGGCCAAACGCTGAGTTCGGCCAAGGGCGGCATCAAGCCGCTGATCGCCCTGGAGCCCCCGCAACCGGTGTTCGCATTCGCTTTGCGCCCCAAGGAGCGCAAGGACGAAGTCAAGATGTCGGCAGCGATCCAGAGGCTAGCCGAGGAAGACCCCTCGCTCAGCCTGCACCACAACCAGGACTCCGCGGAGACCGTATTGTCGGGCCATGGCGAGATGCACCTGCGCGTCGTGCGCGAGCGGCTTGAAGGCAAGAACCAGATCCCGATCGATGGCCATTCGCCGGCCGTTCCCTATCGCGAGACGATCCGCAAATCCGCGCAGCAGCGCGGCCGCCACAAGAAACAGTCGGGCGGCCACGGCCAGTTCGGCGACGTGGTGATCGAGATCAAGCCGCTGCCGCGCGGCACGGGTTTCCAGTTCACCGACACCATCACCGGCGGCGTCGTGCCAAAAACCTACATCCAGTCGGTGGAGACCGGCATCCGCGACTATCTGAAATCCGGTCCGCTCGGCTTCCCGGTGGTCGATGTCGCCGTCAACCTTTCGGATGGCTCCTATCATGCGGTCGACTCGTCCGACATGGCCTTCCAGATGGCGGCCAAGCTGGCGATGAAGGAAGGCATGGCGGCCTGTTCGCCGGTTCTGCTGGAACCGATCATGAAGGTCGAGATCGTCACGCCTTCAGATGCGACCTCGAGGATTATCGCTTTGATCCCGCAGCGGCGCGGCCAGATCCTTGGCTATGACGCGCGGCCCGGCTGGCCGGGCTGGGACGTGGTCGAAGCGACCATGCCCCAGGCCGAGATCGGCGACCTGATCATCGAGCTGCGCTCGGCGACGGCAGGCGTCGCCAGCTACAAGGCCGTCTTCGACCATATGGCCGAGCTGACCGGGCGCCTCGCCGACGAGGCGATGAACGCCAACGGCAAGGCCGCCTGATCGGATCTTGTTGAAGACGCGAAAACGGCGCCCGGATCGTCCGGGCGCCGTTCTTATTGCGGACTGTCTTCCTTGGGAGGCAACGGCAGGTCCGCCGCATCAGGAAATGGATCGGACGCGGTAGCTGCCTGAGCCCGGCCTGTCCGAGTGATGCCCCCATCTCCCGGACCGACCAACCGCGTCCTATGATCTACCTAATCGATAGAGTGCGTCTGCGACATGTTACCCGATGTTACATGTCACTGTTACGCGGGCCGCGCGCACGCATTTCTGGTGTCGGCGTGACTTCGGCGCAACAAAAAAGCCGGATCAATAAAGATCCGGCTGAGTTTGATTGGAAGTGCCGATTAGGGCTAACCTCCAGAGGGGAACACTCGAGGGCGCTAATGGGAGGAGAACGCGCCCTGGAGATGAACTATATATGTGCTCATCATGCTCAAGAAACAAGCATCTATTTTGCAACACACGCATGCAAAAAGAGGTAGGCTGTGGTCTAATCCGTCGCGAGAACCGATAGGACCAGAAAAAATCGCCGAATCCAGAGCCGTTCCGGACTGAAAGCGATCGCTGATATGCAAACCGGGTCAGATTCCGGTGCCGAAATACGCTAAATTCACAATGATGCGAACTTGGGCTGGTCGCGTTTATTTCTGCGGCAGGAGAGCCCGATGCGAACTTTTTCGGCAATTGCCGGCAGCGCCTTGTTCTTTGTCTCCGCCCCGGGCGCGCTGTCGCCGGCTGGCTGCCCCACGCCATGGCGCGCTTAAGTCCCTGTCGTGGGCCAGGTCAGGCCGGCACCACCCGAATATCGGCAGGTCCTGCTAGTAGGACCAACTGCGCGCCTTGGCGATGATGAAATCGCGGAACACGTGCAGCTTCGCCTGGTTCTTCATCGCGTCGGGATAGGCGAAATAGGTGTCGAAGGACGGCACCTCGGTTTCGGGCAGCAACTGGACGAGGTTCGAGTCCTTGTTGATGACGTAGTCGGGCAGCATGGCGATGCCGGCGCCGCCCTGGACCGCGCGCTTGATCGACAGGATGTCGTTGATCTGCAGCGTCGGCACTCTTTGCCCGCCCTCGAAATCGCCGACCGTCTCCAGCCAGTTCAGCTCCGACAGATGCGAAGGCACCGGCACGCCGAAGGTGACGATCCGGTGGTTCCTGAGCTCGGCGATCGAGGCGGGCTTGCCGAACTTCGCCACGTAGGAAGGCGACGCATAAAGGTGGAAATGCACCGTAAACAGCCGGCGCTGGATAAGATCCGGCTGCTGCGGCTGGCGCAGGCGGATGGCGCAATCGGCTTGGCGCATGGTGAGGTCGAGCTCCTCGTTGGCGAGGATGAGCTGCAGGCTGATCTCGGGGTAGAGCTCGATGAATTCCTGCACGCGCTCGGTCAGCCAGCCGGCCCCGAGCCCCACCGTTGTCGTGACCCTCAGCACGCCGGACGGGCGATCCTTTGTCTCGGTCAGCCGCGACTTGATCGTCTCCAGCTTCATCAGCACGTCATGTGCCGTGCGGAACAGCATCTCGCCCTGCTCGGTCAACACGAGGCCACGCGCGTGGCGATGGAACAGCGCCACGCCGACGTCGTGCTCCAGTGCGCTGACCTGCCGCGAGATCGCCGACTGCGACAGATGCAGCGTTTCGGCGGCATGGGTAAACGACCCAGCCTCCGCCGCAGCGTGAAACACGCGTAGCTTGTCCCAGTCCAGCGCCATGATTCCCCTCGTGTTGCCTTTGGCGTCTGAATGAAAAATCAGGCTTTTAAACGGCTTTTTTCAGCCGATCGATTATTCCGCCGCTTCGCGGTGAACCTCGATCCCCGCCAGATATTTCTCCGCCTCGAGCGCGGCCATGCAACCGAGCCCGGCAGCTGTAACCGCTTGCCGGTAGACATCGTCGGTGACGTCGCCGGCGGCGAAAACGCCGGGAACGTCGGTACGGGTCGAATCGGGCGCCGTCCACAGATAGCCGTTCGGCTTCTGCTTCAGCTTGCCGATGAAAAGCTCGACCGCCGGCGCATGGCCGATCGCGACAAAGACGCCATCGACCTGCAGCCGCGACACTTCGCCCGTCACCACATTGCGCAGCTTCAAGCCGTCGACCGAAGGCGGCAGCGGTGCCTTGCCCGGCTGCCCGGTGATCTCGTCGACGACGGTATCCCAGATGATGCGGACATTGTCCTTCTTGAACAGCCGCTCGCGCAGGATACGCTCGGCGCGGAAATCGTTGCGGCGGTGAATCACGGTGACGCTCCTG
This sequence comes from Mesorhizobium sp. WSM3866, assembly GCF_002294795.1. Taxonomy (NCBI): domain Bacteria; kingdom Pseudomonadati; phylum Pseudomonadota; class Alphaproteobacteria; order Hyphomicrobiales; family Phyllobacteriaceae; genus Mesorhizobium; species Mesorhizobium sp. WSM3866. Next base: position 79,658 of record NZ_NSGC01000009.1, read on the forward strand.
GCGAGGTTGGCGAGGTAGAGCGCCTCCTCCACCGCCGAATTGCCGCCGCCGACCACGGCGACATCCTTGCCGCGATAGAAGAAGCCGTCGCAGGTGGCGCAGGCCGAGACGCCGAAGCCCATGAACGTCTGCTCGGACGGGATACCCAGCCACTTGGCTTGCGCGCCGGTGGCGATGATCAAAGCGTCGGCGGTGTAGACGGTGCCGGAATCGCCGGTGGCGCGAAACGGCCGCACATTGAGGTCGACCTCGGTGATGATGTCGTTGACGATCTCGGTGCCGACATGCTCGGCCTGCTTGAGCATCTCCTCCATCAGCCAGGGGCCCTGGATCGGATCGGCGAAGCCCGGATAGTTTTCGACGTCGGTGGTGATCATCAACTGACCGCCCTGCTGCAGGCCGGCGACAAGCATCGGCTTCAGCATGGCGCGGGCGGCATAGATCGCCGCGGTGTAGCCGGCCGGCCCGGAGCCGATGATGAGAACGGGCGCGTGTTTGGTGTTCATGAAAAAGTCCCCTGCGGCGCGAGGGCCGTGGTTTTGTTGCCGGTAATGTAAGTGCTGCCCGCCAAGCCAGCAAGGCAGCTTGGCCTTCGTCCCCGGAAAGCTTCATAGCGGTATACAGGGCCTTATCGCAGCCAGTTGCAGAAAAATCATCGCAAAGGGATGGCCTCGTGCGCGAAACCAAATTACAAAATCGCGAAAGATTCTTGCGCGAAAGCCAATCATGCCGCTCAAAGCCGATCTCGACGCCATCGATTGGAAGATCCTGCGAGAGCTGCAGAGTGACGGTCGTATGACCAATGTCGAGTTGTCCGGCCGCGTCGGCATCTCGGCACCGCCTTGCCTGCGCCGCGTCAGGCGACTGGAAGAGGCCGGCATCATCCGCGGTTACCGTGCGCTCCTCAATGCGCCGGCGCTCGGCATGGATGTCGTCGCCTTCTGCCTGATCGGCCTGCACCATCAGGCCGACGCCGAGCTCAAGGCTTTTGCCGAGCGGACGAGGGGCTGGCCGATCGTTCGCGATGCCTGGATGGTGTCGGGCGAGTCCGATTTCCTGCTGCATTGCGTGGCAAGCGACCTTGGCACCTTCCAGACCTTCGTCATCGAGGAGCTCGCCTCGGCGCCCAATGTCGACACGGTGCGCACCGCGCTGACCATCCGCCGGGTCAAGGATGAGGGGCTGGTCGCCTTTCCGGCTTAATGCGCCGGCTTCCGGTGAAGCCGCTGGAAAAACAGCGGTTTGGCGCTCAATTTTGAATCAATCCGCGATCATTGCGATCGTATCGCGGTGAGCAGACCTTCCAGGTCCCGCACATCGCGCAGCGGCAAAACGGAAAAGCCGCCCATCGGTGTGGCTTCGCCATCGACAAGCCAGCCGCGCTCGAGGCCGGCGCGCTGGCCTGCTTCCATGTCGGCCGGCTTGTCGCCGACGATCAGCGATCGCTTGAGATCGAGGCCGAGGCGGCGCCCTGCCTCGAGCAGCATGCCCGGATTGGGCTTGCGCATCGGATGATCGGCGATCGCCAGCGGCCCCGAACCGGCTTCGTGGTAGGCGCAGGCCAGCACCATGTCGACGGCTGCGTTCTTCTCGGCAAGCAGGTCGAGAACCCGCTGATTGACCCGGGCGAAAGCATTCCAGCCAAAATAGCCGCGCGCGATACCGGACTGGTTGGTGATGACGACGACCGGGATGCCGCGCCGATTCGCGGCTTCTATGGCAGGCGCGATACCGTCGCGCAGCACCATGGCGTCCGGATCGTCAGGATAGCCGGTATCGATATTGATGGTGCCGTCACGGTCTAGAAACAGTGCCGGCAGGCCAGCCGGAAACGCCTTGGCGCCAATCCGCTCGATCCACTGGCCAGGCTCGACGAGCGGAAAATCCCCGTCGCGGTCAGCCATTGCTGAGACGCGCTTCGACCGCCTCGCACAGATGGTGATAGAGGCAGAGATGCCCCTGCTGGATGATCGGCGTCGAGGTCGACGGCACGCTGAGCAAGATGTCCGTGAGCGGCTTGAGCTTGCCGCCGGTGTCGCCGGTGAGGCTGATCACCGTCATGCCCATGGCCCGCGCCTGCTCGGCGGCGGCAAGGATGCTCGGCGAATTGCCGCTGGTGGAGATGGCGAGCAATACCGCGCCTTCCGACCCATGCGCCTCGACCTGGCGTGAGAAGACGGTGTCGAAGCCGTAGTCGTTGCCCCAGGCGGTCAGCACCGCCGCATTGGCCGGCAGCGCGATGACATTGTAGGCCTTGCGCTCTTTAAGGAACCGGCCGACCAGTTCGCCGGCGATGTGGATGGCGTCGCTCGCCGAGCCGCCATTGCCGCAGATCAGCAGCGCCTTGCCGTGTGACAGCGCCTTCACGACCGCGCTCACCGCGCGCTCCATCTCGCCGGTGAGATCGCGCTCGACCATTGCCGAGATCGCCGCCGCGGAGCGGACCAGATAGTCGTTCAGCTCGGACATGAAACCCTCAATTCGCGCCGCCGGCGCGCAGCTTGCCGATGGTTTTGGTGGTACTCTTGCCGGCGACGAGGTCGACCAGCACCACACGCCCGCCCGCGTTCTGCACCACGTCGGCGCCGACCACGGTCTCGATCGTGTAATCCGCGCCCTTGACCAGGATGTCGGGCAGAAGCGCCTCGATCAGCTTGAGCGGCGTGTCTTCCTCGAAGACGACAACGGCATCGACCGAGGCGAGCGCCGCGAGCACGCAGGCGCGGTCGTGCTGGTCGTTGACCGGACGTCCGGGCCCTTTCAGCCGGCGCACCGAGGCGTCGCTGTTCAAGCCGAGCACCAGCCGGTCGCATCGGCTGCGCGCGGCGTGCAGCAGGCTGACATGGCCGGCATGCAGAATGTCGAAGCAGCCATTGGTGAAGCCAACCGACAGCCCCTCCTCTTTCCAGGCCGCCACCATCCTGGCCGCCGCATTGGCGTCGAGAATGGCGTCCTTGTGGTCGACCGGTCCATGCGAGCGGAACAGCGCGCCGGAAAGCTCCTCCACTGTCAGCCGCGCCGTGCCGCGCTTGCCAACGACCACGCCGCCGGCGGCATTGGCGATTGTAGCAGCCTGCACCCGGTCGGCGCCCGCGGCGAGCGACAGCGCGAAGGTGGCGATGACCGTGTCGCCGGCGCCGGAGACGTCGAACACTTCGCGCGCCTGCGTGGAGATATGGCGGGCATCCTCCGCGGTGACCACGCTCATGCCCTTTTCGCTGCGCGTCGCGACGATGAACTCGAAGTCATGCGCGGCAATCAGGTCGCGTGCCGCAGCGACGATCTCGTCATCGCCGAAGACCGGGCGTCCGACCGCCTCGGCGAGTTCCTTGCGGTTGGGCGTGACCGCCGTCGCCCCGGCATAGCGCGCATAGTCGCGGCCCTTCGGGTCGATCAGCACCGGTTTTCCGGCATCGCGGCAGATCGCGATCAGTTCGGCCGCCACGCCGTCGAGCAGGATGCCCTTGCCGTAGTCGGACAGGATGACGATATCGGCGCGCGCAAGGGCAGCCTGGAAATGCTCGACAAGCGTCGCCCGCTCGCCACTGGACAACGGTTTGATTTCCTCCTCGTCGAAACGCAGCACCTGCTGGTTAAGCGCGCTGAAGCGGCTCTTCGACGAGGTCATGCGGTCCTGCCGCTGTGCAAGGCCGTCCGTATCGGCGCCAAGATCGCCGAGCATGCGCATGAGATTGTCGCCGGCCTGGTCGGCGCCGATGACGGACACCGGGATCGCGGCGCCGCCCAGTGAAACGATGTTGGAAACGACATTGCCGGCGCCGCCCAGGGCCACCACCTCGCCCCGCCCATGCAGCACCGGGATCGGCGCTTCAGGCGAGATCCGCTCGATGACGCCGTTGACGAAACGATCGAGGATGAAATCGCCGACCACCAGCACCGTGACCTCGCCGAAGTGGGCGATGGTGCGATGCAAGGGCTCCGGGGAAGGCAGATGGTGCTTGATCATCTCACTGGCACGCGCCGAAAACGGCGGTTCTTGATCGGGGTTGCAGCGCCGGAAAACCGGCGCTCTTCATTCTTCGCGATGCCGATATACCGCAATCGGGGCCAGCGCAACGGCGGCCGTATCGCGCACGGCCAAGGCGCCGGACGGATCAGCTCTTCTGCAAGGCGACATGGACGCCGAGACCGACAAGCACGGCGCCACCTGCGCGCTGCATAAGGCGCTGCGCGCGACCGGAGCGCCGCAGGCGCGCAATCATGGCGCCGGCGAGAAAGACGCAAACGATGTCGGCCGACGAGAACATCAGGTTGACGACGGTTCCCAGCACTACGAACTGCAGCCAAACCGGCAAGGTCGCCGAGGCATCGATGAACTGCGGCAGGAATGCCATGAAGAAGATTGCTGTCTTGGGATTGAGCACCTCGACCGTGATGCTTTCGAAAAAGGCGCGACGCGCCGATTTTCGCTCGATGGCCGGAAGCGTTCCGTTTCCCTGGATCTTGGCGCGGAACAGCGAAACACCGAGCCAGATCAGGTACAGCGCGCCGACAAGTTTGACCGCCATGTAAAGCGGCGGCACGGCGTGGAACAACACCGACAGTCCGGTTGCGGCGGCAAGGACATGGACATAGCCGCCGAGATGGATGCCGAGCGCCGCCGTCAGCCCCGACCAACGCCCGCGCGCCATGGTCTGCGCGGCGGCATAGAGCATGGCCGGTCCGGGAATGTAGGCGAAGATAGCCGTGGTGACGGAAAAGGCGATAAGCAGTTCGGTCGACGGCATCTTGATCCCTCACGATAGGAGCCGACTGAAGCGGGAGCTTTGCGGCCTCACTGTGGCGACGAACCGGTCTGCCCTGATTTGGCAAGAACACGCGCCATGAACTTGTCATGGTCGATGACCGCGCGCTCGTGGAAACCTTCGCCGATCAATCCATTCTCGTGGCTGCACGATACCTTGAAGCGCAGCTTTCGCCCCTGCACCGCGACAAGCTCGACATCGGCGGTGACGGTCATGCCGACGGGCGTCGCGGCGACATGGCTGACGTCGACATCGGTGCCGACGGTTCTCTCATGGCTGCTCAGGAACGGACGCAATGCCTCGACGCATGCCCATTCGATGAAGCCGACCATGAAGGCGGTGGCGAAAACCGGTGGCATGTCGCCGAAACCCGCAAAGGCCGTTGTCATGGCCGGAACCGTCAGGGAGTCGTCGACCCGCAGGGTTTGAACGTGGTGAAGGCCTGGCTTTAAATCGGATGTCATGGCTGATACCAACGGCAAGAACGCACACCGACGGCTCATGCCACAGCCCTCAATGGCACCATAGCTTGCTTCGATCGAAGACGTACCGTTCGGCGCGCCAGAGCTTATCTCGCGAGCCGTTCTGCCGATCCATCCCTACATTCGTCGTAGCCGATGCTCCACAGCCGGGGACCTTTTATCGACACCTGCTCGCGCCTCCCCTATAAGGGCCGGAATCGGCAACGAAACAAGGCTCACAAGGATGATCATCGTCACGGGCGGCGCCGGCATGATCGGCTCCAACATCGTCGCCGCGCTGAATGCCGAAGGCCATGACGATATCTTGGTCGTCGACGATCTGACCGACGGCCACAAGATCGCCAATCTGGCCGATCTCCGCATTGCTGACTATCTCGACAAGGACGAGCTTCCGGCCCGGCTCGAGGATGGCGGGCTGGGCCGCATCGACGCCGTCTTCCATCAGGGCGCCTGCTCGACCACCACCGAATGGAACGGCAAGTTCATGATGGACGTGAACTACGCTTATTCGAAGCGCCTGCTGCACGCCTGCCTGGCGCTGCGGGTGCCCTTCCTCTATGCCTCCTCGGCTTCGGTCTATGGCGGCGGCAGCGAGTTTCGCGAAGAGCCCGAATTCGAACGGCCACTCAACGTCTACGCCTATTCGAAGAAGCTGTTCGACGACTATGTCCGCCGCAATGTCTTCGACACCGATCACTCGCAGGTGGCCGGCCTGCGCTATTTCAACGTCTACGGGCCGCGCGAGGCGCATAAGGGCGCCATGGCCTCGGTCGCCTTCCATTTGTTCAACCAGGTCGAGCAGGGCCAGAACCCGAAGCTGTTCGGCGCCTATGGCGGGTTCGGCCCCGGCGAGCAGAGCCGCGACTTCATCCATGTCGGCGACGTCGCCGACGTCAATCTGTGGCTATGGAAGCGGGGCTCAAGCGGCATCTTCAACTGCGGCACCGGCCGCGCCCAGCCGTTCCGCGCCATCGCCGAGACGGTAATCGACACGCTCGGCAAGGGTGAGATCGAGTTCATTCCCTTCCCCGAACACCTGAAGGGCAGCTACCAGAGTTTTACCGAGGCGGATATGTCCCGCTTACGCACGGCCGGCTACAATGGCCAATTCCGCACCGTCGAAACCGGCGTCAGAGACTATGTCCAATGGCTGAAAGCCCAACGATCCTCGTGATCGGCCCACGCTGGGTGGGTGACATGGTCATGGCCCAGTGCCTGTTCGCGGCGCTGAAGGAAAAGCATCCGAATGCCGCGATCGACGTGCTCGCGCCGGCTTGGGCAGCGCCCCTGGTCAAGCGCATGTCCGAAATACGCTCCCAGATCGACTTTCCACTGATGCCCGGCACGCTCGAATTCCGCAGCCGCAGGCGCTTCGGCCGCCTGCTGCGCGGCCGCTACGACATGGCCTATGTGCTGCCGGGGAGCTGGAAATCGGCGCTGATCCCGTTCTTCGCCCGAATTCCGCGCCGCGTCGGCCATCTGAGGGAAATGCGCTACGGCCTGCTGACCGACATCGTCCCGCTGCCCGATGCGGTGAAGCGGCGCACGGCACGGGCCTATTTCGGCCTGGCGCGCGGCGGCACTTTTCGCCCGCCGAAGCTCACCGTCGATCTCACCAATCAGGCCGATCTGCTGGCGCGGTTCGGGCTCAGCGCAAAAGAATTCGTCACCCTGTTGCCGGGCGCCGAGTTCGGCCCGGCAAAGCGCTGGCCGAGCGAATACTATGCCGAGCTAGCCCGCGGGATGATGGCAAAAGGCCTGGGCGTCGCCTTGCTCGGCTCGAAGAACGACGCTGAGGTTACCGGCGAGATCGCGAGGCTTGCGCCGGGCGCCGTCGACCTTGCCGGCAGGACGAAGCTGGAGGATGCCATCGACCTGATCGCCGCGGCGAAGCTAGCCGTCTCGAACGACAGCGGGCTTATGCATGTGGCCGCCGCCGTCGACACGCCAATCGTCGCCGTCTATGGCTCGACCTCGCCCGAAAACACGCCGCCGCTGACCGATCGTTCGGAACTGATCTGGCTGCACCTCTCCTGCTCGCCCTGCCACAGCAAGGTCTGCCCGCTCGGCCATCTCAACTGCCTTAAGACGCTCGATGTCGCGCGGGTCGCCGCCGCCGCCGACCGGTTGCTTGAAATTCCTGCGACCGCATGAGGGTTCTCATCGTCAAGACATCATCGATGGGCGATGTCATCCACACCTTCCCGGCCGTCGAGGACGCGCTCCGCAATCGCCCGGACATAAGCTTCGACTGGTGCGTGGAAGAGGCCTTTGCCGCCGTCGTCGCCTTGCATCCGGCGATCGGAACCATCCACAAGGTGGCGCTCCGGCGCTGGCGCAAGAAGCCGTTCGACGGCGGCACATGGCGCGAGATGGCCGGCCTGCGACGTGCGCTTCGCTCGCGCCGCTATGACCTGGTTATCGATGCACAGGGGCTGTTGAAATCGGCCGTGGTCGCCAAGCAATCCGGCGCGCCGATCGCCGGCTTCGACCGCTCCAGCGCCCGCGAGCCCTCGGCGACGCTGCTTTACGAGCGCAAATACGCCGTGCCGCGCGAGTTGCACGCCATCGAGCGCACCAGACGCCTGTTCGGCCTGGCGCTGGGGTATCAGGCGGACCTCTCGACGCTCAGCTCCGGCATAGTGCCGCCGGCAGGCGGACTTTCCGGCGTCGAAGGTAAAACGGCTTTCCTGCTGCACGGCACCAGCCGCGAAGACAAGAAATGGCCGGTCGAAGACTGGGTCGAGACTGCGCGCCGATTGGTGTCGCAGCAATTTACACCGATCGTCACCTGGTCGAACGAAGCGGAGAAGCGTGTTGCCGAGGCGATCGCCGGCGCCGTGCCGGAAACGGTGCTGGTTCCGAAATCGCCGCTAGCGGATGTCGCTGCGATCCTCGGCCGGTCGACGCTCGTCATCGGCGCCGACACCGGCCTCACCCATCTCGCCAGCGCTTTCGGCCTGCCGACCGTCGCCATATTCCTGGCGACGGAGCCCGGCCTGACCGGCCCGCGCGGGCCCTATTCATCGACACTGCTGGCGCCCGCCGGCGGCAAAGTTACGCCGGCTGAAGTGATGGCTGAAGCGGAGCGGCTGCTGGCGCTCAGATCGGAAACGCCAGTCTAGGCCTCAAATAAATTGCACCTGGACGATCTCGTAACCCCGTGCGCCGCCCGGGGCGTTGACCTCGATGGCATCGCCGACTTCTTTGCCGATCAACGCGCGCGCGATCGGCGAGGAGATCGAGATACGGCCGGACTTCACGTCCGCTTCCTGGTCGCCGACGATTTGATAGGTCTTCTTTTCCTCGGTGTCCTCGTCGACCAGCACGACCGTGGCGCCGAACTTCACCTTGTCGCCGCTGAGCTTCGAGACATCGATCACCTCGGCGCGCGCGATCAAGTCCTCGAGCTCGTTGATACGGCCCTCATTGTGGCTCTGCGACTCTTTAGCCGCGTGGTACTCGGCATTTTCGGACAGGTCGCCATGCGAGCGCGCTTCGGAGATCGCCTCGATGATGCGTGGACGCTCTTCCTGCTGGCGCCAGCGCAGTTCTTCCTTCAATGACGCGAACCCCTCGCCTGTCATCGGGACCTTGATCATGATGCCTGACCTTTCCTGCCACTACCCCCGCTTTTCGGGAATAGCCTTGTCGTTGGGTACAAAAAGAAAACGGTCCGGCAGCCTCGGGCTAACGGAACCGTTTCACCACAATTTCCCTGAATATAGCGATCTCCGCGCGATTTTCACGCTCAAAAATGAAGTTCAGTAAAATCACCACCGCTTTCGCAAGGCCATCCGGCGCTAAATCCGCAATGCCGGCAGCAAAAAACCGGCTGCGATTGCTCGCAGCCGGCCTCGAAAAGCATCTGAGAAGAATCAGCTCCTCAGGAAACGCTCGATCTGTTCTGACAACATGCCGTATTCGCGCGAGCCTTTGCCGGTCCGCTTCTCGATTTCCTTGAGCTGCTCCTGCGCGCCGGCAAGATCGCCGATTTGCAGATGGGCCTCGCCGAGATATTCGCGCACCAGCGTGTAGTCGGGGTCGATGCGCAGCGCTTCCTCGTAATAGCCGAGGCCGACCGTGACACGGCCGGAATGGCGATGCGAATAGCCGAGATAGTTGAGAATGCGCGGATCCTGCTTGTTGGCGGCGAGCGTCAGCACCGAGATCGCCTCGTCGTAGCGCCCGGCCATCGCCAGATCGTGGCCTGCCTCGTAGATGCTGTCGTCATCCAGCATGCCGTACTGCGGCACGACGCATTTCTTCTTTTTCTTGTCCCAGACCTGACCCTTCTTGCATTGAGTGGTAGTCTGGCTGCCACCGCCACCGCCCTCGCCGGCGGTGAATGCAGGCGCCGCGAACAGCGGCAGGCTAACGGCAGCAGCCAAGACCTGAACAAGCAAACGTCTGCGCATCGGAGCCTCCTTGAGCGTGACAACGGCAGATTAACGCCGCTTCGATGCGGTTTCATCCCGAAAACCTGTCAAAAGCCAAACTATTTGGAGGTCAGGCAGCGCATCGCCTCTGCGAACGGATGTGACGCGGGCCGCAAATCCGCTATCATCAGTCGAGCGCACGACGAGGAGAAAGGCCAGTGCAGCAGCGCCTCGAGAAGGAATGGGAGCTTTCCATCGACCCGGATACCGTGCGCCTGTTCATCCTGAAGGCCAAGGCGCTGAGCGCAGCCGTCAACGAGGACTACGACGACGGCGCCGAGCACGAGGTCGAGTTCGATGGCGACAGGCACGACAATCATCATCACGACGGCCTTGTCGAGGAGGCATCGGAAGACCTCACCGAGGAGGAATTCCGCGAGCTTATCAACGACCTCAATGTCGATGAAGCGGCCGAGCTCGTAGCGTTGGCCTGGGTGGGCCGCGGCGACTACGAAGCTTCCGAATGGGTCGACGCGGTGGCGGCCGCGCGCGAGCGCGCCAACAAGCGCACCGCAAAGTACCTGCTCGGACTGCCGCAGCTCGCCGATTGGCTGGAGGAAGGCCTGGAGGCGATCGGCGCGTAACGAACCGGTAACCGATTTTGATCGCAGCGCCGCAGCGTCCAAGGCAACCTTGCGATGCCGGGCCCGTTTCCGGCCGATGGCGAGGCTGAGCTTTTACGGATTTTGCAGACTGGCGCTGCCTTTGGCGGCGGGGATTTTGCTGGTCACGCCGGCCGATGCCAAGCATCGTCACAGGCAGCCGCTGACACCGCGCATGGAGCAGCCGTTGACGCAGCGGGCGGATCAACCACTGCGGCCGAGGAGCAAGCACCGCGTGAGACCGCGCGGCAAGCAGCAAGTCGCGCCAAAGCTGGCGCAACAGCAAACGCAGGACCAGCCGATCTTGCCCGCCGATGCTCTGGTGCCAGAACCACGGCCCGCGGAAGCGCAAAAGGCCGGCACCGCAACGCTGGAAGAGCAGAAGGCTGCCGGTCCAAAGGACGCTGACGCATCTGACCCGATCAATCAGGAAAAGTCTCGTGAGGGAAAGCGGCAGCATCCCGAGCCTTCGGCCACCGAGCCGTCAACCGACACGGAAGGCGAACCTGAGGCGCCGTCTGCGGTGCCGATTCCGACGCAACGACCCGACATCGCGGAACCGAAGCCGCCCGCTGCCGCACCGAAGCCACCTGAAAAGCCGGCTGATACCCACGACAACAAAATACTGCCCGATCCGCGCTCCGCTGAGCTGCCAGCCGACAAGATGCCGGCGGAGGAGGTTGCCTGCCGTGAGCGCCTCAAGACGCTCGGCGTCGAATTCGAGGAGCACAAGGCCGAGCACGACGCCGAGATCGGCTGCTCCATTCCCTATCCCATCGTCATGAAAACATTAGGAAAATCGATCAGTATCGGCGCCGGAGCCGAACTCAACTGCCAAATGGCGGAGGCTGCGGCACGATTTGCCGTCGAAGTCATCCAACCCGCCGCGAAGGCCGAATTTGGCGCCGATCTCAAATCGATCGGCCAGGCCTCCGCCTTTGTTTGCCGCCAGCGCAACGGTGGTGGAAAGCTTTCGGAGCACGCCTTCGGCAATGCGCTGGACATTGCGTCCTTCACACTCTCCGACGGCAGGACGATCGAGGTCGGCCCGGTGCCGCCCGAAAAAGATGCAAACTTCCTGAACACGATCCGCAAGGCCGCCTGCGGGCCGTTCAAGACGGTGCTCGGCCCAGGCAGCGATCCGGACCATGCGCTGCACTTCCACTTCGACCTCGAACCGAGACGGAATGGCGGAACGTTCTGCCAATGAGTGGGTGCGAAGAACAGATGCCGCAATTCGGCCCCAGGCGTGAATGCCGGCGCTGATCTTTCCTTTACTCTTGCCGACTAGACTTGTGCCATCCGGGGACAGGATGCCTTTCGATGGCCGCAATATTTGGCGCCAGCCTCGCCTTGGCGCGACCAAGCACTCGTGCGCGCTCCGTTGCCGTCAGAATGACAACGGGGCTCGCAATCACAGCGGTCTCGGCCTGCACCACCGGCGATGTCTTTTCGCTGCAGCCGGCCGTCGACGTCGGCAGCCAGACCTCCGCCATGCCCGAGGCTCCGCAATATTCCGGCATGCAGAGGCTTGTTCCGTCCGATCCCTACCTGACCCAGGCAGCCTATCCGCGCATGGATGAGCCCTTGTCTGCGCCCGAGCAGATGCCGGCCGGCGAGATCGACTGCCGCAATGAATTGAAACGGCTTGGCGTCGTTTACCAGGACATCCAGCCTATCCACGAAGGCCAGTGCGGCATCGACTTCCCGGTGAAAGTTTCAGCCATCGGCAGCGTCGAGATGAAACCGGCAGCGACACTGACCTGCAACATGGCCGCGACCTTCGCCGCCTGGACCAGGAACGAGCTCGTGCCGGCAGCCCGCTGGCGCTATTTCTCCGGCGTCAGGGCGATCCACCAGGGCTCGAGCTATTCGTGCCGCAAGATCGCCGGCGAGGGCGTCTTGTCGGAGCACGGCAAGGGCAATGCGCTCGACGTCATGAGCATCGAGCTCAACAATGGCAACGACATCGACGTTCGCAAGCCTGGCCTGTTTGCGTTCCGCACCCGCGGCTTCCTCAACAATGTTCGCGCCGACGGCTGCCAATATTTCAACACGGTCCTCGGCCCGGGCTACAATTACGACCACCGCAACCACTTTCACTTCGACGTCAAGAATCGCAAGAACGGCTACCGCGCCTGCCGCTGACCTTCGGCCTACTGCCCAACCGGCCCAACACCGCATAGAGTGGGCCGGGCACAGGCTTGGGAGTGGTCTCTCGTGGGTGAGCGAAGCCTTAGGCGACGCGCGGCGATCTGGCTGGTGGCTTTCTGTGCTTTCTATCTTGGCTTTGCCTACCTTGCCGCGCCGGAATTCTGGACGTGGCGGGAGCGCGGCTTCCGCACGCAGCGCTTCGAGATGGTGACGCACACGCCGCAGGGCATTCCCGGCGACCCGATCAATGTCGGACTTGTCGGCACCGAGAAGGAGATGGTCCGCGCCTTTGCCGTGGCCGGCTGGGACACGGCCGACGCCGTCACGCTCAGGACAGTGATCGACATCGGCGAGAGCGTCTTGTTCTCCCGACCCTATCCCGATGCGCCGATCAGCCGCCTGCTGTTTGAAGGCCGCGCCCAGGACCTCGTTTTCGAAAAGCCCGTCGGCGACAGCGCCGACCGGCGCCACCACGTCCGCTTCTGGCAGACAAATACCGTCGGCGACGACGGCCGCCCGCTCTGGCTGGGTGCCGCCAGCTTCGACCGCGGCGTCGGCCTGAGCCACGACACCGGTGCCATCACCCATCATATCGGCCCGGACATCGACGCCGAGCGCAACTTCCTGATCGGCGACCTCAGCACCGCAGGCATGCTGACATCGACCAGCGAGATCCCGGGGATCGGCGCGACGAAAAACGGCAGGAACGGCGGCGGCGATCCCTATTTCACCGACGGTATGGCGGTGGTTGGCGTGTTGAAGCAATTGCCCTAGCGCATCCGGTATTCTCGAAGCAGCAAACCGCGCAATTCGAAAAACGCCCAACCCGCTATTTTCGAATGCACCGCAGCAATGCTATTGACGCCGCATGCTATACCTCGAAATCGCCGTTGTGGCCGCCCTCATCCTGGTGAACGGCCTTTTGGCCATGTCGGAGCTGGCTATCGTCTCGTCGCGGCCGGCCCGCCTCAAGGCGATGATCGACCGCAATGTCAGGGGTGCCGGCCTCGCGCTGGCGCTCGGCTCCAATCCCGGCAAGTTTCTGTCCTCGGTGCAGATCGGCATCACTCTGGTCGGCGTCCTTTCCGGCGCCTTTTCCGGCGCCACGCTCGGCGAGCGACTGGCTCAATACTTGGCCTCGACCGGCATCCGCGAGAACATCGCCGACCCCATCGGCGTCGGCATTGTCGTCGCGGTCATCACCTACGCCTCGCTGATCGTCGGCGAGCTCGTGCCGAAGCAGATCGCGCTCAGGGATCCTGAGCGCGTCGCAGTCCGCGCCGCACCGGCGATGACCATTCTCGCCAAGGTATCGGCGCCGCTCGTCTTTCTGCTCGACATTTCCGGCCGCGCGGTTTTGTGGTTGCTCGGCCAGGCCGGCGAGGCGGAAGAGAAGGTCACGGACGAGGAGATCAAGATGCTGGTCGCCGAGGCCGAGCATCACGGCACCATCGAATCCGACGAGCGCCGCATGATCGCCGGCGTCATGCGCCTTGGCGACCGCGCCGTGCGCGCCGTGATGACGCCGCGCACCGAGGTCGACTGGATCAACCTGCAATCCGACGAGGCGGCCATCAAGCGGCTTCTGATGGAGAGCCAGCATTCGCGCCTGCCTGCGGGCGACGGCAATGTCGATGCCATGATAGGGGTCATCCAGACGCGCGACGTGCTGGCCGCCCTTCTTGCCGGCAGAGTGTTGGATCCGCGCCAGCATGTCCGCACCGCGCCAATCGTCCATGATCAGGCCGACGCGCTCGACGTGCTGCAAAGGCTGCGGGAATCGGACGTGCCCATGGCGCTCGTCCATGACGAATACGGCCATTTCGAAGGCATCGTCACGCCGGCCGACATCCTGGAAGCGATCACCGGCGTCTTCCGCTCGGACCTCGACGCCGGCGAGGAAGAGAACGCGGTCAAACGCGAGGACGGCTCATGGCTGCTTGCCGGCTACATGCAGGCTGACGAGATGGCCGAGGTGCTGGGCATCGACTTGCCGGAGAACCGCGACTACGAGACGGTGGCCGGCTATGTGCTGTCGCATCTGCACCACCTTCCCGCTACCGGCGAATGCGTGGACGCGCAAGGCTGGCGCTTCGAGGTGGTCGACCTCGACGGCCGGCGTATCGACAAGCTGATCGCCACCCGCCTGCCCGACGGCCACCGTCCGATGGCGCGCCGATAGCGAGCCTGGATCTGCCGGGTTTTCCCAACGTCCATTCAGGCCAGTTCCTTGCGAAGAAAGACGCGGGCCTGCCGATCGAAGCCGAACGGAACGCGGCCGAACTCCACATAACCGTGGCGGATGTAGAATCCAGGCGCCTGAAAGCTGCTTGTCTCCACGACGGCGCGTCTGCAGCCCCGCGCCTTTGCCTCTTCTTCGACGGCGGCGAGCAGCTGGCCCCCGTAAGACAGACCGCGCAAATGCGCGGGCACGAAAAACATGTCCAAGAACAGAAGGCCGAGTTCGGTCCTTCCCCATAGGCCGCCCAAAGCTTTGCCCGAGCCAGCACACAATACGGCGCCTATGGGAATGCGGTCGTCCGTCCCTGTGATGGCGACGTTATAGCGGTAGAGCGCCGCGGCGGCCTCGGCTTTCGCGGCTTCGTCCGCAGACAGGATAATTGAGAATTCTTGAGTCATGCGGATTTGCACCTGCCCTGAACATGGCGAAAACGGATGAACTTCCAGCTTCGGCCGGCGTTCCGGAGAATGCTCGTCAACCTCTTCGTGTTCGGAACCTTGAAGAGAGGGTTTCCTCTTCACAAGGCGGGTTTGTCCGGGGCCGCGTGCATCGGTGCCTGCAGGACCCGTGAGCGTTTCCCGATGCTGATTGCCGGACCTCGCTTCGCTCCGATGATGTTCAATGAACCGGGTCTCGGCTTCCACGTCAGGGGCGAGCTCTACGCGGTCGACGACCGCGCCCTGGCCGGGCTTGACCGGATCGAATCCGTTGGCAAGCCCGGCAACCTGCGCGTCCCGATCGAGGTTGAGCCCATTGAAGGCGGTCCGCATGTCCTGGCGCAGGCTTACATGAAATCCCGCCGTCTCGCGGATCCCGTCCATTCGGGATATCTGGATTTCTACGACGATCGGCGTTTCAAACTTCACGCGAACGCCTAAGGTTGCGCCCGAAGGATGCCCAATTGAAATCCGACTTTCTCCAGTATGCCTGACATAAAAGCGGCAGCAGAGCGAAATCCTTGAGCGATCCTCTGTCGAACGACCGAGGCTTCCGCAAATAAAAGGGGCGGCGCAAGCGCCGCCCGTAGATGATATTTTGGGAGGATGAAGCGGCTTAAGCCGCCTGGGCTTCACTGGCGATCGCGTCGGCGGCGCGCGCCGCCTTCAGCACCTTCGCCCACCAGGCAACGTCATTGATGAGCGCCGCCGCCGCCTGGTTCAGATGTTCGATCTCTTCCAGCTTCTTGTCGCCCTGGCGGACCGCAAGGAAATCGCCCCAGGCGATGTGCACTGCCGACTTGACCGGCGCCATTTGTAGCTCGACGGCGATCAGGCGAAGCTGCTCGACGGCGCGCGCGCCGCCGACGCTGCCATAGCCGACGAAACCAGCCGGCTTCTTGTTCCATTCATTGGCGGCGTAATCGATGGCGTTCTTCAAGACGGCGGTCGGCGCGTGATTGTATTCGGCCGCGGTGAAGATGAAGCCGTCGAACTCGGCGACCTTCTTCTGCCAGCGCTGCGCCACCTCGTTCTGCGACGGCGCCCAGGCCGAGGATGCGACCTCATCGAAGAACGGCAGCGGCCAGTCGCGCAAATCAACGACTTCGACGTCGATATCGGCATGCGTCTTGGCAATCTTGGCGATCCACTGCGTCGGGACGTCGGCGAAGCGGGCGGCGCGCGTCGAACCGACGACAATGGCGATTTTGGGTTTGGACATAAGGGGGCTCTCCTTGCGGGGGAATTTCGGTATCGTTTGGATACCGGCGCTATATGTGATACTGACAAAGTGGCGCGCAAGGAGGCACATTTTTGTTACCGAGGCACCCGTACAACACTGAGGACTGCCGGGCCGTATCGGAAATCCTGCAACGGGTCGGCGACAAATGGACCGTTCTGGTGGTCGGCAAGCTGGGCGGCGGACCGATGCGCTTCAATGAATTGCGCACGGCCGTCGGCGGCATCTCACAAAAGATGCTGACCATCACCTTGCGCGGTCTGGAGCGCGACGGCTTTGTCACGCGCAAGGTTTTCCCGACCATTCCGCCGCGCGTCGATTACGAGCTGACCGAGCTCGGCCACGAGTTGCTGGTGCCGGTTGGCGCGCTCGGCGAATGGGCACGAAAGAATACCAATCGAGTACGCGCGGCGCGCGCGAAATTCGATGGCGACCATCCCTGAAGGCCTTGAAGCGCAACGTGTTGCGAGCATCGCTCCGCAGCGTTGCTGACTGAGCAAGGAGTCTGCAGTTGTGTCTTTTTGACTTGTCGTATTCGAGGGCACATCAACCTTGATGCCCGCCCGACCCTGACGGCTTTGGTCGCGCCTGAGAGGAGCGCTCAGGCTTTTGACGTGGTACTGCCACGGGGCGCCAAGGAGCAGACTGCGCACATCGCTCCCTGACTCTGGTCCGCCCCGAAACCATGCACCCACGCGGTGCGCGGGAGCTCTTTTTTCACTTCTGCATAGGCAGTTATGCCGAGCAAGCAGGTAAGTGCGAGAAGGGCTGCCACGAGCCAGCCGTTCAGCATATGTTGACGCATTGTCTTTCCTCCAGCGGCACGCACCGTCGGGCGCGGAAGCAACCATCGGATGTCGCCGGACGCACGTCCCGCGCAAGAGTTGTTACAAATTTGCCTATCCGGAAAAGCGTTCGCCGTCAGCTTTCGGCTGGGATCTGTTTCGGCTTGCCGTCGCCGTCGAGCGCCACCATGACGAAATCGGCATGGGTGACCTTCTCCATCAGGTCGGTGAGATGGCGCTGCGCCCAGGCCTCGACCTTGAGCGTCATCGAGGTGCGGCCGACGCGTTCAACATGGGTGTAGATGCAGAGCGTGTCGCCGATCTTCATCGGCTTGGCGAAGGACATCTCCTTCACTGCCGCCGTCACCACGCGACCCTTGGCGCGCTCGGCCGCGCGGATGCCGCAGGCTAGGTCCATCTGCGCCATCACCCAGCCGCCAAAAATGTCGCCGGCGGCATTGGCATCCGACGGCATGGCGAGCGTCCTCAATGTCAGGTCGCCGAGCGGCTTTCCGTCTGCGTAGTGCACCATGAGGGGTCCTCCAGCCGCTGCTTCCTGAAGCCGTACCAACGCCATCACGATGTCGCAAGCTTTGCTGAAGGCGAAAGCGGCGCCGCCGCCCGGTCGCTTTTTTCACAAGCCATGCCGGAAGCCCCGGCGACGACGTGAGCCGGCAATGTCTAGGGTAAGCCCGAATTTCGGAGCCCGCCCGTGCATCATGCAGACTTATGATTTCATCATCGTCGGCTCCGGCTCGTCCGGTTCGGTGGTCGCGGAAAGGCTCTCGGCTTCCGGTCGCTTTTCGGTACTGGTGCTGGAGGCAGGCGGAACCGACCGCCGTTTCTATGTCCAAATGCCGCTCGGCTACGGGAAGACCTTCTTCGATCCGGCCGTCAACTGGAACTACAAGGCCGATCCCGATCCCGGCCTCGGCAACAATGCCGACCACTGGCCGCGCGGCAAGCTGCTCGGCGGCTCGAGCTCGATCAACGCCATGGTCTTCATTCGCGGCGCGCGCGAGGACTTCGATGCCTGGGCCGCCGCCGGCAATGCGGGCTGGAGCTTTGACGACCTGCTCCCCGCTTTCAAAGCGTTGGAGGACAACGAGGCCGGCGCCGACCAATGGCGCGGGGTCGGCGGCCCCTTGCACATCACCGATTGCTCGAATGCGGTGCATCCGCTGACCAAGCGCTATCTGGCGGCCGCCCAGCAGGCCGGACTGCCGTTAAATCCGGATTTTAACGGCGCCTCCCAGGAGGGCGTCGGCGTCTACCAGATCACCACCAGGAACGGCCGCCGCATGTCCGCCGCCCGCGCGTTCCTGCGCCCGGCGATGAAACGTAACAATGTGCGCGTCGAGACCAACGCGCTGGCGACGAAAATCCTGTTCGAGGGCAAGCGCGCCGTCGGCGTCGAGTACCAGCAAAACGGCGAAACCAAGAGGGTTCGCGCGGGCCGCGAGGTGATCCTCTCCGGCGGCTCGGTCAACTCGCCGCAACTGCTGCAGCTCTCCGGTGTGGGCCCGTCGGCGCTGCTCGGCGATCTCGGCATCCCGGTCGTCCACGCCAACGACAATGTCGGGGCCAACCTGCAAGACCATGTCGGCATCAACTACACCTTCAAGGGCAAGCTGCCGACGCTGAACCAGATCCTGCGGCCATGGTGGGGCAAGCTGCTGGTGGGCATGCAGTACATCCTGCTGCGTTCCGGTCCGCTGTCGTTGTCGATGAACAATGCCGGCGGCTTCTTCCGCACCGACCCGTCGATGGCGCGGCCGAACATGCAGCTCTATTTCCAGGCCTTCTCCACCGTCATCCCCAAGAGCGGCGAGCGCCCGATCCTTACGCCCGATCCGTGGCCGGGCTTCTCCATCGGACTTTCCAATTGCCGGCCGTCGAGTCGCGGCGAGATCATGATCCGCTCGAAGGATCCGCGCGACTATCCGAAGATCACGGCGAACGCCTATTCCACCAACGCCGATGTCGACGAGATGCTGGCGGCGGTGAAGTTCGTGCGCAAGATCGCCTCGATGCCGGCGATGGCCGAGATCATCGAGGAAGAAGTTTTGCCTGGTCCGTCAATTACTTCCGATGCCGATCTGATTCAGGATTTCAGGAAGCGCTCGGGCACCGTCTACCATCCCGTCTCGACCTGTCGCATGGGTCCGGACGCTTCGCGCGCCGTCGTCGATCCCCGGCTTCGGGTGCATGGGCTCGAGGGCTTGCGTGTGATCGACGCATCGATCTTTCCCGACAACATCACGGGCAACACCAACGCCGCCGCAATCCTCACCGGATGGAAAGGCGCCGAGCGGGTTCTGGAGGATCAGAAATGAAAGTCACCGACGTCAAGACCTGGGTTGTCGGCAACCCGCCGCCCGGCATCGGCGGCAAGTATTTCATCTTCGTCAAGCTCACCACCGATGGCGGCGTGGTCGGCTATGGCGAGGCCTACAACGCCACCTTCTCGGCGCATGTCACTGCCAAGATGATCGAGGATATGGCCGAGCGCTACCTCATCGGCCGCGATCCGCACGATATCGAGAACATCTTCCGCCGCGTCTATTCCTCCGGCTTCACCCAGCGTCCCGACGTTTCCGGGATGGGCTGCTTTTCGGCACTCGAAATGGCCTGCTGGGACATCATCGGCAAGGAGGCCGGCAAGCCGGCCTACAAGCTGCTCGGCGGCCAGGTGCACGAGACGCTGCGCTCCTACACCTATCTCTATCCGCACACCGGCAGCGTCCATTCGGAAGACGCCCGCGGCCAGAACGTCTACAACGATCCCGACATGGCCGCGGCCTGCGCTCTGGAATATGTCGAGCAGGGATTTAACGCCGTCAAGCTCGACCCGGCCGGGCCTTACACGGCCTATGACGGCCATCAGCCGCGCCTGATCGACATCGACCTCTCGGCGCGCATGATCAAGGCGATCCGCGAGGCGGTAGGCACCAGGGCGGACATCCTGTTCGGAACCCATGGCCAGTTCACCGCCTCCGGTGCGCTTCGTATGGCCCGTGCAATCGAGCCCTACGATCCGCTGTGGTTCGAGGAGCCGGTGCCGCCGGACATGCCCGAGGTGATGGCGCAGGTCGCTCGCGGCACCTCGATTCCTATCGCCACCGGCGAGCGGCTGACGACAAAATTCGAATTCGCGCGCGTCATCGAGAACCGCGCCGCGACCATCCTGCAGCCGGATCTCGGCCGCTCCGGCGGCATTCTCGAAACCAAGAAGATCGCCGCCATGGCCGAGGCCTACCACATCCAGGTCGCGCCGCATTGCTATTGCGGGCCGATCGTCGGCGCCGCCAACATCCAGCTTGCGGTGACTCTGCCCAACTTCCTCATCCTGGAATCGTTGAAGCAGTGGGACGGTTTTCACGCCACGCTGCTCAAGAAGAAGATCGAATGGCAGGATGGCCACGTCATCCCATCGAAGGAGCCAGGCCTCGGTGTCGAGCTCAACGAGGAAATCTGCGAGGCGCACCCCTATAGCGGCAAGGACCTGCATCTGCAGATGATGCAGACGCCGCTGATGCCGTGACCGCGCGCCTCGCCTACGCCTTCATCGGCCTTGGTCATCTCGGCGGCAACCTTGCCGCCAGCCTGCTGCGCCACGGCTTCGCTGTTGCCGTTTTCGATCGTGACCCAGCGGCGGTTGCGCGTTTGGTCGCGCTCGGCGCTACGGCGGCGGCGAGCCCGGCGGATGCCGCGACCCGCGCCGGCAATGCGATCACCTGCCTGCCCTCGCCGAAAGTGAGCGAAGCTGTGCTCGCCGGTTCTGACGGATTGCTGGACGGCCTGGCCGCCGGCGGCACCTGGATCGAAATGTCGACCAATGGCCGCGACGAGATCCTGCGGCTGGCCGCACTTGCTTCGGCGAAAGGTGTCGAGACGCTGGAATGTCCGGTCACCGGCGGCGTGCACTTGGCGGCGGCAGGAAAGATCACCGCGCTGGTAGGAGGGGACGCCGCGCTCTACGAGCGCCACCGGCCGGCGATCCAGGCAATGTGCGCCAAATCGTTCCTGATGGGACCGGTCGGCTCGGGGGCGGTGATCAAGGTCATCACCAACATGCTGGCCTTCATCCATCTGGTCGCCGCCGGCGAGGCATTGATGCTCGCCAACCAGGGCGGGCTCGACCTCGCCCAGGCCTATCACGCCATCGTCGCCTCTTCCGGCAACAGCTTCGTCCACGAGACCGAAAGCCAGCTCATCCTGAACGGCTCCTACGACATCGGCTTCACCATGGACCTGGCTTTGAAGGATCTCGGTTTCGCGTTGTGCATGGCCAGGGATTTTCGCGTGCCGCTGCAACTGGCACCACTCGTCAACCAGATTTTCGAGGTCGGCAGGCAGAAGTATGGCGGTGGCGCCTGGTCGACCCAGATCGTCAAGCTTCTGGAGGATGCGGTCGGCACGGAGCTTCGCGCGCCAGGCTTCCCGGCCAAGCTCGAACTGTAATCCGCCAAAACTTTAGCCAGCTATTTCAATCGCCTAATCACACCGGCGGAATCAAACCTTCAGGCAGGCGATTCAACACCTGAGCGTCAATGCGCCGGGCAATATCTCGAAAGTTGCCGGAATCCGACCTGGCGACTCGCCGTCTATGTCGACTAGCGCTCCGTTCTTCTCAACGTCGCCTAGCGGTTCGACCAGCACCTTGCGACCGCGCAGGATGGTGATCGCCGGATGGTTGCGGTGGCGCCCGCCATAGAGGAGACGGATGTCGCGGATCAGCCCAAGCTTGCCGGCGGCGCGCAGGATGACGACATCGAACTGGCCGTCGGACAGATCGGCGTCCGG
The DNA here is from genome assembly GCF_002294795.1 of Mesorhizobium sp. WSM3866. Classification (NCBI taxonomy): domain Bacteria; kingdom Pseudomonadati; phylum Pseudomonadota; class Alphaproteobacteria; order Hyphomicrobiales; family Phyllobacteriaceae; genus Mesorhizobium; species Mesorhizobium sp. WSM3866. Next base: position 101,611 of record NZ_NSGC01000009.1, read on the forward strand.
CGCAATCATCATGCCGCCACCGAAGAATTTCCCGTTGGCTACCGCCACCAGCGCCATGCGCGCCTCGACCGGCTCGCCGTCGTCTATGGTGATCCTGACCTCCTGGAAGCGATAGCGGATGAATTCCAGCACTGTGCGCCAGAAGAAAAGCGCTTTGGCCGAGACCCTGCCCTTGCGCTTGTCCGCATTGACCGCGCGATCGGTGGCGCCGGAGAGGCCGAGGCTGGCGATGTTGATGAAGTGACGGCTGGCGAGCGCGCCGTGGTCGTCGATGTAGCAGACGCGGCCGGCATCGACCTTGCGCGCGCCGGCGCCGGCGATACGCGCCAGTGCTTCCTCGATTTCGTCGGGCAGGCCGAGCCCTCTGGCGAAATCGATACCGGTGCCGCAGGGCAAAAGGCCGAGCGCGCTGGTCCGGCCGGTCTCATGCTCTGCCTGCAGCAGCCCGTCCGCCACCTCGCTGGCGGTGCCGTCGCCGCCGGCCGCGATCACCAGATCGCACCCGCTGGCCGCGAGGTCGATTGCCAATCGCTCGGCGTCGCCGCTGGTCTGCGTCTCGCGCAGCTCGAAATCTCCGAAATGCCTCTTGAGCGATGCGGCGGCTTCGGACCAATGCCGCTTGAGCTTGCCCCCTCCCGCTATCGGATTGAGAACCACCCCGACCTTCAACCTGATCTCCCCCGAGGCATATTGCGTGGAAGCGCAAGGCGACTCGGCTGATGCAGCGCCACAGCACTTTGCCGGCATTCAAACGCGGGCCGACTGGCGGGGCAAGGCTCATCGTCGAAAGGACCGCGGAAAATGGGGACAGGCTGTCTAAGGCGTTCGGCCCGCAAATTCCGAGACTTGTCGCATCGGTCCCCGATAATCCCGCTATCCACAGGTCCGCGTCTATTCCGCAAATTCCTTACCCGGCATACATTGAACCCATCTCAGGCGGCTACCGAACGCCCCGGCCGAAAGGCAGAAGCGCAAGGCGGATTTCCTGAGGCCCGTACGGCCCAGAACGAGAGCAGGTTCGCCTGCTGGAGGGACGGATGCCGAGACCTACGGGTGCCGCGGAAAGCGTGCGAACGCCGACGGCGGACCGATGCTGCCATGAAGGCGGGTGAAACCTTCGATGGTGCGCCGGCAAAGCCCGCAAGGGTGGAGATCGGCGTGGTCTGGAACGGACGCTGCCTTCGGGTGGCGACTGGCAGGACCGTCAAAATCAAGGCCGGCCTGGCGCGACGACTTTACGGAAGTTGCTGCCGTAACCGGTTCCTGATCTGACAGGGAGGCGCTGGGAGCAATCCCAGCGCCGACTGTTTTTTTGGGCTGCCCCTTTCACCGGCCCTTTTCCCAGCGTCCTGCACCTCCCCAGCATCTGCCACTGATGCTTCCCCGCCACAGTCGCAAGCCAAGCAACGCGCAGACACGCTCAATTCACAATCGCGGCCAAATCCCGCCTTGTTCCCCGGCGATTGATCGCCTGGGAACGAAGTTCAAAGGGACAAGACCGTGATCAAGACCGCCCTTGTCGCCATGACCATTGTCGGCTGCGACTGCGACGCCAAGCTCTGCGAGTATATCGGCGAGACTCCCGCCAAATGGGCGACGATTGCCGACTGCGAAGCGGCGATGAAGAGCCAGATGCTGCATCAGCGCAATTTCAATTATCCGCTGGTTTCCGGCATCTGCCGCACCAAAGGGTCGGCATCGACTTCGGAGCTCGCAGCCAAAGCGTCAAGGCCGGAGCTGAGGCCGCCGAACCGCGTCGTCGAACCCATTGCCCCATTGCCGCCCGAGCTCAGCCGTCGGCCGAGCGTCCCGGTCGGCACGACGGTGACGGCGAGCGAGACGGAAGCCGCGCGGCCTGTTGCCTTCGAGGCCGCGGTCGACGGCGGCAGCGCCGTGCTCTATCGCACCAAGGCTAGTTATGCCGTGGTCAAGACCGATCTCGGCCGCGCGGCCAACGCGACGGTGGACATGGCAAAGCGATCGGCGAACTGGCTGGCGGGACTCGTGCCGAGCGGGCTGTAATCCAGCACCGGAAGCGCACGAAACCGGTATTCCAGGCACTTGAATATCAGCGCGCCTTACAGTTTGACCTTCAGCGTCTGCCAGAATTTGTCGATCATCGGTTGCTCGGTTGCGGTGTCCTGATCGCCGATGCGCGTGATGAACAGCAGCCCCTGATCGGCAAGACCGAAGCCGACGATCTCGAAATCGGCCTTGTCGGTACGCGTCTTCACCGTGGCTTTGATGCCGGTCAACTGCTTGCCGTCGGCGAGCTTGCGGGTCGTCGGCTCCTGTATCAGCGTGCCGCCCGCCTGAACCGACTCCTTGGTCATCTCTTGCAGCATCAGCTGATTGAGCGACACCGGATTCATCTTGCCGTATTCCTGCACCACGACGACGGTGCCGAGGGCCGAGGCAGCGAGGTATTGGGTGATGCTCTCGCCGAGATCCGTCTTGGTGACGGAAATGCTGCTCGGATGAACAAAGGAAAACCTGCCGCCGGACAAAGTGTCGAAGTCGTTGCGGCCGAGCCGCACCCTGGCCCTCTTACCGCCGGGCAAGGTCACGTCTGCATCCTTGCCGGGATCATCGCCGTGGCACCAAGTTTCATTCGCATGTCCTGTCCTCTCCGGCGGTCGGCGCTTTCGACTCTTTGACGACCGAGAGCGCTTCCGTTCCCGTTACCATCCGCTCGTGACGGATAGACTGACCACACCCGGCAAAAACCATAGGGGTACCGGAACGCTGCAGACGAAGGCCGCCGCTGGCGCGTCGGAACAATGCAGTGCCTGATTGATAATGCCGGCACGATGCGGGAAGATGAGCGCCTACCTGGAGTTGGGGGCTTCATGACCTTTGCCGTTCGCGCCACACTAAGCTTGTTACTGGCACTCGCGCCCTTGCCTGTTCGAGCGCAGGACACCGATCAGGGTGACGACAAAACGGTGATGGTAGCCCCGGACGATGCCGAAATGGCGGCGGCGATTGCAAAGGCACGATCCAGCCTGGACGACTTCCTGGCTTTGTCCGACGCGCCGCCGCCGGGAACCGGCAGGTTCAAGCTGAAGGTCATGGTGGTCGACGGACATGCGACGGAGCATTTCTGGCTCCCCTTCAAGCGGACCGCCACCGCCTTTGTCGGCATATTGGCGAACGAGCCTAAACTCGTCCGCAACGTGGTATTCGGCCAGAACATCGAATTCTCCAAGGACGATATCTCCGACTGGGGATACACCAGGGACGGCCATCAGGTCGGCAGCTTCACCGTCTGCGTGATGTTCAAGAAAATGTCCAAGGAAGAAGCGGATTACATGCGCACCCAATACGGCTTCGACTGCTGAACTGCATCCAAGGCATTACAGCTGCCTTTGCGGCAAGCTCGCCGCGGCCAGTCGGTCCGGGTCAGAAGTCGGCTGTCAGCCGGAAAAGATCGCGCTTAGGCGTTCGGTAACCTTCCGCTTCAACAATCCCTCCTCCAGCGCCTCCACCGGCACCAGCCGCTCATGGCTGCCTTTGGCGAGGCGCATGAAGAAATGCAGTTTGTAAGCGGCAATCTTGCCTCGCGCGGCTGCGTCCGTGCGGACGTCGACGACCAGGATCGAACCGATGCGGCCGGGCCATGGCTGCCTGGCAAAAGCCGTGCCGAGGAAGTCGCCAAGACCGTAGGCGACGAGCGCATCGCCGATGCGCTCGAGCGGCTGTACGACATGGGCGTGGTGGCCGGCAATCAGCCGGACGCCGCGACCCGCCAGCCGTCGCGCCAGTGCCCGCGTCGCAGGTCTCGGAAAATGTCGGAACTCCCAGTCCCAATGCGGCACCGCACAGAGCAAGTCGACGTCCGCGAGGATCCCGAGCGGCCATTCGGCCGGATCGCCCGCCATGGAAATCCGCGCCCGAAATTCGGCCTCGTCAGCGTTGCGCCAAAGCGTGAACGCGGCGAAGCCGATCGTCAGCGACCCGGCGGCCTGGTGTTGGACCGGGCCGCCGGCCGCGGTGCCGATGGTGCGGATGCCGAGCCGCTTCAGCGCCGCGACCGTCTCGTCGAAGCCGGCAACGCCCTGGTCGAGGACATGATTGTTGGCGAGCGACAGCACGAGACTGTCACGGGCAATGCCGACGGCTGCCAGCGAATCCGCCAGGAAGCGTTCGCTCATCGCGTGATGCGTGCCAAGCCGCGTGCCCGCCACCGCGCTCGGCCGCTCGACGATCGGGCTTTCGCAATTGCCGACCACGAGATCGGCCGAAGCGAGCAGCGCCGCGATCGCAGGGTCGCATTCCGGCACCCTGCGATTGGCGACCGCCGACAGGTCGCCGATGAAGGCAAGCCGCACAGTTTGCGTTGGCCCCGGCACCATCAGCGTCGCTGCCGGCGCCGCGAAACCGTTTCTGTCGCCGCCAAGCGACGGCTTCAGAAAACGCGGCAGCCACGACAATTTGTAGGAGAGCGGATAATTCGACACGCGATGCCCAACCGTTTGCCATCGTGTGTAGACCGTCTACGCGACAGGAGAAAGCTGCAGGCGAAGCGCCGCAAATCCGTATATTGTGGCTGGCGGGATTGGGACGGGAGGATCCATCGTGAAGCGACTGTCGGGCCTTTTGGCACTCACACTCTTGCTGCTCCTGCCGTTTGCTTACGCCAAAGCGGCTAGCCCCGACCCGGCCGCCCTGTTCGAGGCGAAGACCGTAGCGGATCGGAATACTGCCTTGGCGGCACTGGAGGCGGCGGCACCGGGCGATCCGGCATCGGCCTATGCCGCCGGCGCCGGCGAATTCTTTACCGCGCTGGAAATCCTGGCCAGCCGTCTGCATCGGCACGGTTTCGAGAGCCCGCAATCCTTCATGCTGCCGCTGATGCGGCTGCCCGTGCCGGACAATCCCAGTCCCGAGCCGCTGACCTATGAAAAGTTCCGCGCCATCCTGATCGCTTTCCGCGACCGTCTGGAGAAATCCGCCGCCACGCTGGGCTCGGTGCCCGCCGACGCCGATATCGGCATGGTGGTCGACCTCGCCCATGCCGCCATCGATCTCAACGAGGACGGCAACATCGCGCCGGACGAAAGCATCGCCGCGATCATGGCCTCGCTGTCACGCGGCGGCGTCGACACAAGCGATGCCGCCCCTTCGCTTGCCTTCCGCTTCGACCGCGCCGACGGCTTCTGGCTGCAAGGTTACGCCGAGTTCCTGATGGCGCAGGCCGATTTCTGGCTGGCGCATGATTTCAAAGCCATGTTCGACGGCTCTTTCCACATGCTGTTTCCGCACGCGAAACTGCCGTTGCAGGACGCGCTGGTCCCGCCGGATGGCGGCATGAGCGGCAGCATCTTCGCCTCGGAATGGCGCTTTGCCGACTTCATCTCGCTGGTGCATCTCGTCAACTGGCCGGTGATCGAGCCGGAGCGCCGGAAGGCGGCGCGCAGTCACCTGCTGGAGATGATCCGGCTTTCGCGCGATGACTGGAAAGCGATACGCGCCGAAACCGACAATGACCGCGAATGGCTGCCCGGACCGCAGCAGAAGGGCGTCAACCCGCTCACCGGCCTCGAGGTCGGCGAGGCGCAAGTGCAGGCATGGCTTGCCGCCCTGACCATGGCAGAGGACCTTCTTGAAGGCCGCGTGCTGCTGCCGCATTTCCGCATCATCGGCAAAGGCATCAACATGAAGCGCTTCTTCGACGAGCCGAAACCTTTCGACCTCGTCCTGTCGATCACCGGCCCGGCCATCGCGCCCTATCTCGAAAGTGGAAAAATCCTCACCAGCGACGATTTCAATCAGATTCAGCGCGAGTTCGGCGGCGCCGGCTTCCTGATATTCGCGCTGTGGTTCAACTGAAACGAAACGGCGCGTGCGACATGCCTCCTGACAGCCTTCTGTCAGCAGGCTCGGCAGCGCGCACCCGCCATTTCACTCCGCTCTTTCCATTTCGGCCGAGTCCTCCCATATTCGGGCCATGGCCAAACGCACCGACAAGAAAACGCCCTCGCCGGCGCAAGAGGGCGCGCCGAAACGGCGCAGTCCGCTGACCGAATTCCTCGACGCCGCCGAGCCCCTGGAGCGCGGCGGCTTCGCCGAAGCGCCGCAAAGCGAGTTCTCCGGCGCGCCTCTCACCGGTTCGATCTCCGATTGGGCCGGACAGATCGAGCGCGAGGCGCAAAAGCAGCCGAAGGCCAAAGCGCCGAAGAAAATCCCCGAGCGCTCTGCTGCGCCCGGGCGCACGGCGCGCGGCACCTCGATGGGCGGCGCGGCGTCGGCGAAGGAACGCGCCGCCGCCGGCCTCAACCCGGTGGCCGGCCTCGACATCAGCCTGGAGGACGCCGAGGAGGTTTCCTCGAGCGGTGTGACTGCGACCGTCGCCGCGCTGTCGAAACTCATCGAATCCGGCAATCCGCTGCACAAGGATGGCCAGCTTTGGACGCCGCACCGGCCTGCCCGGCCGGAAAAATCGGAAGGCGGCATCGCCATCAAGATGGTGTCGGATTTCGAGCCCGCCGGCGACCAGCCGACCGCCATCAAGGACCTTGTCGAGGGTGTCGAGCAAAGCGACCGCACCCAGGTGCTGCTCGGCGTGACCGGCTCCGGCAAGACCTTCACCATGGCCAAGGTGATCGAGGAAACGCAGCGCCCTGCCCTGATCCTGGCGCCGAACAAGACGCTGGCCGCGCAGCTCTATGCCGAGTTCAAGAAATTCTTCCCCGAAAACGCGGTCGAGTATTTCGTCTCCTATTACGACTACTACCAGCCGGAAGCCTACGTCCCGCGTACCGACACCTATATCGAGAAGGAATCCTCGATCAACGAGCAGATCGACCGCATGCGCCACTCGGCGACGCGCTCGCTGCTGGAGCGTGATGACGTCATCATCGTCGCCTCCGTCTCCTGCATCTACGGTATCGGCTCGGTCGAGACCTACACGGCGATGACCTTCCAGATGCAGGTCGGTGACCGGCTCGACCAGCGCGCCTTGCTTGCCGACCTCGTCGCCCAGCAATACAAGCGCCAGGACATCAACTTCGTGCGCGGCTCGTTCCGCGTGCGCGGCGACACGATCGAGATCTTTCCGGCCCACCTCGAAGACCGCGCCTGGCGCATCTCGATGTTCGGCGACGAGATCGAGGCGATCACCGAGTTCGATCCGCTGACCGGCCAGAAGACCGGCGAGCTGAAGAGCGTCAAGATCTACGCCAATTCGCACTATGTGACGCCGCGGCCGACCTTGAATCAGGCTATCAAGTCGATCAAGGAAGAGCTGCAATACCGCCTGCAAGAGCTTGAAAAGGCTGGCCGTCTGCTTGAAGCGCAACGTCTCGAGCAGCGCACGCGCTTCGACCTCGAGATGCTCGAGGCGACCGGTTCCTGCGCCGGCATCGAGAATTATTCGCGCTATCTCACCGGTCGCCAGCCGGGCGAGCCGCCGCCGACCCTGTTCGAATATGTGCCGGACAATGCGCTGATCTTCATCGACGAGAGCCACGTCACAGTGCCGCAGATCGGCGGCATGTATCGCGGCGACTTCCGCCGCAAGGCGACGCTGGCCGAGTATGGCTTCCGCCTGCCCTCCTGCATGGACAACCGGCCGCTGCGCTTCGAGGAATGGGACGCCATGCGCCCGCTGTCGATCGCCGTCTCGGCGACGCCGGGCGGCTGGGAGCTCGACCAGTCCGGCGGCGTCTTCGCCGAGCAGGTCATCCGCCCGACCGGCCTGATCGACCCGCCGGTCGAGGTGCGCCCCGCCAAGAGCCAGGTCGACGATGTCGTCGGCGAAATCCGTGAGACGACCAGGCTGGGCTACCGTACGCTGGTCACGGTTCTCACCAAGCGCATGGCCGAAGACCTCACCGAATATCTGCATGAGAACGGCATTCGAGTCCGCTACATGCACTCCGATATCGACACGCTGGAGCGCATCGAGATCCTGCGCGACCTGCGCCTCGGCGCCTTCGACGTGCTGGTCGGCATCAACCTGCTCCGCGAAGGCCTCGACATTCCCGAATGCGGTTTCGTCGCCATCCTCGACGCTGACAAGGAAGGTTTTTTGCGCTCCGAGACCTCGCTGATCCAGACGATCGGCCGCGCCGCGCGCAACGTCGACGGCAAGGTTATCCTCTACGCCGACCAGATCACCGGCTCGATGGAACGGGCGATGGCGGAGACCAACCGCCGCCGCGAGAAGCAGATGGAGTGGAACGCGGCCAACGGCATCACGCCGGAATCGGTCAAGTCGCGCATCGCCGACATCCTCGATTCCGTCTACGAGAAGGACCACGTGCGCGCCGACATATCGCAGTTCACCGACGATGCCGGCGCCATGATCGGCAACAATCTAAAAACCCATCTCGAGGCGCTGGACAAGCAGATGCGCGATGCCGCCGCCAATCTCGACTTCGAGAAGGCCGCCCGCATCCGCGACGAGATCAAGCGACTGCGGGAAATGGAGCTGTCCATCTCGGACGATCCGCTCGCCCGCTACGCCGACATGGAAAGCCCGGTTTCCGGCCGCGAGAAAGGCAAGCACAACAAGGGACGTGCGGTGCACCGTACCGTCGATGACGACGGCAAGGGCCTGTTCCGCAAGCCGGATCTCGATGAGATGGGCGCGGACGGCGCGGTGCCGGTGAAGAAGCCTCTTTTCGCCAAGCCCTCGATCGACGACATGGGACCGGGCACCGATATGGCAACACCCGCTGGCGCGGTCTCGCGCTCGCTGTTTAAGAAGCAGTCGGCGCAGGAAGCGCATGGCTCCGACTTCGGCACCCCGGGCGATCGCACCGGGTCGCTGTTCCGCAAGAACTCGCTCGACGAGATGACGGTGCGCCGGACCGAAAAACCCGTCGAAGGAACGGTGCCTACGAAGCCACGGCCAATCTCCCCCCTTGTGGGGGAGATGTCCGGCAGGACAGAGGGGGGCGCGAAGGAACGCGACGATAAACCCATCGTCCGCCAGCGCTCTGGCATCGGCTCTTACGAAGACCCAGCCGATGAGCGCCGTCAAAAGCGCCGGCCGAGCAAGACTGGGCGGCCGGGGCACTGATTTCTGAAGAGATTGATATGTTGACATGCCGGCGGGACAGCGCTCTGTCCTGCCGGACATCTCCCCCACAATTTGCCCACAAGAGGGGAGATCGGTGGTTTCAGCGCCCCGCTCTGTCCTGCCGCCCCTTGCCATGTCCCCCTCCCCAGGTGTAACCCAGTTTCCCAACTCGAACATCTGGAAAGGAGGGCTGCGTGTCTATCGATCACCACCGTCAGCGCGGCCCTGTCTGTGCCCTGCGAGCTTGCTTGCAGGGCTGACCGGGACGGTCCGGGAATTTTCCCCCGCTTCGATTTTTGGTCTGCCCTTCGTGGTGCCGCTGATCTCGGCCTGATGGCCTACCGGCGCACCGTCAATGTGCATTGAGCCGGGCTCCGGCAAGACCAGAGAAATCGACATGGCCCTGATCAGCCTCAAATCCCTCGGCGTCACCATGAGTGCGCCGCTCTTCTCCAACCTCGAGCTCACCATCGGCCCCGGCGACCGGCTGGGCATCGTCGCGGCCAACGGCCGTGGCAAATCCACCCTGCTCAGATGCCTGGCCGGCGAGCTGGACGCCACGAGCGGCGAGATCACCCGGACGCGCGGCTTGCGCGTCGGCCATGTCGAGCAATCCGTCCCCGACGCGCTGCTCGACCGTAGCTTCCATCAGGTGGTTGCCGATGCCTTGCCGCCGGAGCAGCTTGGCAGCGAGCTTTGGCGCGTCGACGTGGTGCTGGATTCGCTCGATGTGCCCGAGGACATGCGCGACAGGCCGATGCGGGCCTTGAGCGGCGGCTGGCAAAGGCTGGCGCTGATCGCCCGCGTCTGGGTCACCGACCCGGACGTGCTTCTGCTCGACGAGCCGACCAACCATCTCGACCTCGCCAGGATCGGCCAGCTCGAAACCTGGCTCAACGCGCTGCCACGCGAGGTCCCGGTGATCATCGCCAGCCACGACCGCGCCTTTCTCGACGCCACCACCAACCGCACGCTGTTCCTGCGCCCGGAAGAATCGCCGGTGTTTTCGCTGCCCTATTCGCGCGCCCGGCAGGCGCTCGACGAGGTCGACGCCTCGACGGCGCGGCGGTTCGAGCGCGACATGAAGGTCGCACAGCAGTTGCGCCGGCAGGCAGCCAAGCTCAACAACATCGGCATCAATTCCGGCAGCGACCTGCTGACGGTCAAAACCAAGCAGCTCAGGGAGCGGGCCGAAAGGCTGGAAGATGCAGCCGTGGCAGCGCATCGCGAGCGTTCGGCCGGCGCGATCCGATTGGCGAACCGCGGCACTCACGCCAAGGTGCTGATCACGCTCGACGACGCGGCGGTCGAAACGCCCGACGGCACGCTGCTGTTCAGGACCGGCAAGCGCCATATTTGCCAAGGCGACCGCATCGTGCTGCTCGGCCGGAACGGTGTCGGCAAATCGCGCTTCATTGCAATGATCCGCGCCGCCATCGCCGAACCGGGGTCGGAAGACAGCATCAAGGTGACACCGTCGACCGCGCTCGGCTACAGCGACCAGGCTCTGTCCGGCATCGGCGGCGGCGACACCCCGCTGGCGATGGTCTCGCACCGCTTCGAAATCGGCGAGCAGCGGGCGCGCTCGCTTCTCGCCGGCGCCGGCGTCGCCATCGAGATGCAGGAGAAAAGGATCGCCGCGTTGTCGGGCGGACAGCGGTCGAGGCTGATGTTGCTGGTGCTGCGGCTCCTCAACCCCAATTTCTATCTCCTCGACGAGCCGACCAATCACCTCGACATTGACGGCCAGGAAGCGCTGGAGGACGAGTTGCTGAAGCATCAGGCAAGCTGCCTGCTCGCCTCGCACGACCGCTCCTTCATCCGCGCGATCGGCAACCGGTTCTGGCTGATCGAGAAGCGGCGGCTGACTGAAGTCGACAGTCCGGAAGGGTTCTTCCGCTCGGTGGCTGCGACGGAGCGGTGATAGCCACGACAAGGCCAGCCTATACGGGGGGCCGGCCTATACGGGCCGGCTTACCGGGCGCGCATGAAAAATTCGGGCGACCTGTCGGATTGCCGCAGCATTCCTCGTCCTTGGGATGCCGACACGATGCTGACGGCACCAACCAGGGAGAGTTTATCATGTCTATCTTGTCATCCATCAGCCGCATCGCCAGCCAATATGCGGCGGCGCGCGCCCGCTACCGCAGCGAGCGCATTCTGCTTTCACTGCCGGCCGACCTGCGCAAGGACATCGGGTTTCCGGAAATTCTCGACACGCGGAACAGCCGCCGAACGGCCACCTTCTCGACCGACGTCATTTGAAAGTGACCAACGGGTTCATGCGACGGTCATCGGCTTCGCCGGTTGCCCGGCCGGTCCGGGCCGGCCCCGCTAAAAAAATTCCGCTGCCCGTGTAGGATTGCTGTCGCCTCGCCCGTCTTTTGATCGCAAGGCCCAAATCAACCCGTGAAGAGGAACACGTGAAATGACAGACCAGAACCCGCCCCGCGCCAAAGTTCTTGGCGGATTGACCCCCTATCTGCAGGTCGACGGCGCCATCAAGGCGGCCGAGTTCTACAAGAAGGCTTTCGGGGCCGAGGAAGTCTTTGCCTATCCGCCGGACGACAAGGGCCGCACCATGCATATCCATCTCTATGTCAACGGCTCGACGCTCATGCTGGGCGACGCCTATCCCGAGCACGGCCATCCGCATCAGGCGGCGCAGGGTTATACGCTCCAGCTCCATCTCGGTAGTGACGACGTCGATGCCTGGTGGAAGCGCGCGGTAGACGCCGGCTGCGAAGTCGTCACGCCCCTCCAGGTAATGTTCTGGGGCGACCGCTGGGGCCAGGTGAAGGATCCCTTCGGCATCGCCTGGGCGATGAACGCGCCGGTAAAATAGGTTTCCCAGCGAGCAAGCGTCGGCCCCCAATCCCAGGGCTGACGCGCTCACCCGCGCCGGGTCGTATCCCCGCCGGCCCGGCGCTCGTTTTCAGCGAAGGAGTTTACCCATGTCCTATGTCGATGGTTTCGTGCTTGCCGTGCCGAAGGCAAATCTCGATGACTACAAGAAAATGGCTGCGAATGCCGGCGCCGTCTGGAAGGAGCACGGCGCGCTCGCCTATGTCGAATGCATCGGCGACGACGTGCCCTATGGCGAACTGACCTCGTTCCCGCGCGCCGTGCAGGCGAAGGACGACGAAGTCGTCATCTTTGCTTGGGTCGTTTACGAATCCAGGCAGAGCCGCGACGCGGTCATGGCGAAAGTGATGGCCGACGAACGTCTCAAGATGGACTGGTCGACAATGCCCTTCGACGGGAAGCGCATGATCTTCGGCGGCTTCCAGCCATTTATCGAGGTTTGAGCACAGCCGATTCGGTCCTCATCCAGGGCGGAGCAGGAACGGAGCTCCTGCTTCCCCCTGGAATGACGAGGTTGCGAGGCAGCGGCTAATCTCACAGGCCTGCGATGGCTGAGAGCAAGCGGCCTACCATCCAACCCGGCCCTATCCGTTCTGGAGCTTGACGAGCAGCGGCTTCAGCCGCTCCCCATAACGCTTCCACAGGTCGACCGAGCCCTGATACATCGGCTGGCGCACCTGCGCGGCCGACGCCGTGCGCACCGGCCGGTCGGTCTCGTGGAACGCCAGCACCTTGTCGTCCCAAGGCAGGCCGAGATGCGCCATCAGCGCCCGCGTCTGGCCTTCCTGATCGGCGACGAAATCCTCGTAGCGGACGTCGTGGACGACGCCGGGCAGAACTTTGTGCCAATGCGCCATGATATCGGTGTAGAGGTTATGGAAATCGGCGAGCTCGCCGAGATCGTAGCCGTAACGATGGCTGTCGCCGCGGAAATGCACTTTGAAGATCGACAGGCACGTGGCCGCGGCGTCGCGCGCGCAATGCACGATCTTCGCCTTCGGCAGCATCATGTGCAGGAAGCCGACCAGCAGGAAGTTGCCCGGCATCTTGTCGGTGACATGGCGGAAGCCCGGATACCGGGCATGCAGCATGTCGATATAGGCCTGCCCGGCCTCGGCAAAGGCCTTGTCCGGCATGTCGGCTATCCCTGAGGGAAAACCGCCCGGCATGCTCATCGGAAACTGCTTGCCGACGACCGACTTCAGGATGCTGAGCTCGCCCGCGCCAAAGACCTGCGGATGGCTGGCTATGATCTGCTCGACCAGCGTCGTGCCGGAACGCGGCATGCCGACGACGAAGATCGGCGTGTCGTCGGAAATGTCGCTCGGCCTGTGCTTTTCGAAGAAGGCCTTGTCGAAGGCCGACTTCATCGCTTCGAACTCGTCGCGCGTTCTCACCGGGTCGTAGTCGATGCCCTTGCGGCGGATCGCATTGCCCTCGGCGAAATAGTCGAAGGCGCGGCCATAATCCTTCAGATCGTCATTGGCCTTGCCGAGGCCGAAGGAAAGCTGCATGCGCGCAAGGCTGTCCTGCGGCGCCTTGGCGTGCTCGGCCTCCATGCCGGCAAGCTCGGCGTCGCGCTCGGTCTGGCGCTTGACCTGGGTCAGCAGAAGCCAAGCTTTCGCCATCGCCGGAGCGATCGCCACCGCCTGGCGGGCAAGATCGGCGGCCTCGGCGAGCTTGCCCTTCTCCATCAGGGCGACGCCCAGCCCGTAGAGCAGCTCGGCATCCTTGGGCCGGATCGACAGCGACTCGCGGAAGAGCGCAATCGCTTCGTCGAGCCGCCCGGCTTCCTGCAGCGTTTCGGCAAGGCCGATGCGGGCGCGGACATGGAACGGGTTGCGGCCGATCGTGCCGCGATAGATCTCCTCAGCGCCCTCGAACTGGCCGAGCTGCTTCAGCGACGAGCCGAGATTGTCGCGCGCCGCGAGTTGGTCCGGGCGGATGTCCACCGCGCCGCGGAAGAAATCGACGGCGGCGGCAACGCGGCCGAGGTCGCGCATCACCGTGCCCATGTTGTTGAGGAAATCGGCATTTTGGGGCTGCAGCGTGACCGACTGCTCGATGAAGTCCAGCCCTTCCTCGCTGCGACCGGTCTGGTGCAGGAGGAGCCCGAGGAAATGCAGCGCGGCGGCATGATTAGGCTGCTGCCCCAGCACCTGCCGGTAAAGCGACTCCGCCTCCTGCCGGCGTCCTGCCTGGTGCAGCTGCAGCGCCCGTTGCACATAGGGATCGAGGGGGCTCGCCGATCCTGGCTTGCCGCCCGCGTTTGCCGCTCTTCTCTGATCTCTGTTAATGGGAAACCTGCCGTGTTTGTCCGCCCGCCGGACCTAAGCCAAGCGGGCGGCAGATGCAAGTGTGTGGGCAGCGCTCTGACGACTTGCCCGCAATGCCGCTAGCAAGGCCCGTCGCCGATGATGCGATAGTCCGCCGCGCGGGCCTCGCACGCATTCGGGAAAGTGCGCACCTCGCCGTAGCGTCTGGCGCAGACCGGCGCGTATTCGCGGGTGCAGAAGGTTTGCTCGCCGCCACCGCCGCCATCCCGGCAAGGCCCGTCACGCACGATACGATACCCTGCCCTCTCCGCCAGGCAGGCATTGGCGAAGGTCTGGCGGTCGCCGCCGCGTCTTGCGCACACCGGTTCGTATTGCATCGTGCAGAGCTGCGGATGCGGTCTCGGCGGACGCGGACGCGGTCCTTCGTCGACGACCACGGTACAGGCCGCCAGCAATGCCGACAGTAGCAGGGCGACAAGGCCCTGCCGCGAAACGATTGCCGCAAGAAATCGCATAGGTCCCTCTCCTATCTGGCTCAGGCGCGATCGCGCCAGCTCGCGCAATTCCTCGCCATTTTGGGATCGAACGCAACCCCGGCTTGTGCTTTGCCCGGGGCGAAATTTGTCGCCGGTCGGCTTCTCGCACTGGCCCATGCCCGGCTTTTCACTGGCCGATGACCGGTCATGGCGCCGGGTCTATCGATGGCCTCGCGTTGGGCGCGCCGAGGGCCGCCTGCGGTGCTGTCTTGCAACCATCACATTTCCGTGTAATAAATTTGGTGTTCGGGCATTTGCGACCCGGAGAGCGGCACGTTTTGGACGACCTTTCCCCGATAGTGTGAATCTCTGACGGCCCCGTTTTTCGGCGGGGGCTTTGACCATGCGCGAATGCATGACTGCCGAAGCAACACCGGGATCAGCCCAAGGAAGCGGGCGAGCCCACGAGACTGATACGGGTGAAGGAGTTTCCCCCATGGCCCAGACCGGCACCGTAAAGTTCTTCAACGCCACCAAAGGCTTCGGCTTCATCACGCCTGACGGCGGCGCCAAGGACGTGTTCGTCCACATCTCCGCGATCGAGGCCTCCGGCCTGCGTACGCTCGTCGACGGCCAGAAGGTCACCTTCGACGTCGAGCCTGACCGCATGGGCAAGGGTCCGAAGGCGGTCAACCTCCGCGCCGCCTGAGCGGGCGACGCTGCCTGTCCTTCCGCTGATGAACGGCGCGGCAGGATCATGAATCGGCTTCGCAGGAAGCTTGAGTTTTCGAGGGCGCGACGGTTCCGTCGCGCCCTTTTTTGTCCGGCAAATAGTTGTATTGGCAGGCGAAAACTTTCTCTTGCCGATAGCGCTAAAATAAAGGACAAATTTCCTCTCGGGCAATTTGCCGGCCCGAGACTGACTTGATGGGATCAAAGGAGCTTCCCATGCCGCAGACCGGCACCGTCAAATTCTTCAACCATGCCAAGGGCTTCGGCTTCATCACGCCCGACGATGGCGCGAAGGACGTCTTCGTCCATATTTCGGCCGTGCAGGCGTCGGGCCTTCCCGGTCTTGAGGATGGGCAGAAAGTGACATTCGACACCGAGCCCGACAAGCGAGGCAAGGGTCCGAAGGCCGTCAACCTGTCTATCGGCTAAGCCGGCTCAGACAGATCCGACGGAGACTGAGCAGGCGGGGCGCTCCCGCAGAGCTCGGAATTTTGTCGAGCCGCGAAATCGTTCGCGCAGTGCCGTTCAGCCTCCGTTCAGCCACGGTCTTCTATTAACCCCTGCTAAAGCCGACCCGCATCCCCTGAAATACGCGGGCCGGCGCGAAGGAGACCGAAAATGAACCGAATTCTCAAGACCGCCATTGTGACCGCCGGCGTCGCCGCGACCACTTTGGCCACCTTCTCGGCGGCAAATGCTGATGATTGGCGCTGGCGTCGTCATCATCACAATGGCGGCGACGCCCTTGCCGCGGGCGTTGTCGGCCTGGCGGCGGGCGCCCTGATCGGTAGTGCGCTCAGCAACCCTGGGCCGAGATACTACGATCCCGCCTATGATGACGGCTATTATGTCGACCGCCCCGTTCGCCGCTACTATGTACAGCCGCGCGTCGTCTATGCCGACCGCTATGCCGAGCCGTGGACCCGCGAATGGTACGAGTATTGCTCCGACCGGTACCGCACCTTCAACTCGCGTACCGGCACATTCACCGGCAACGATGGCGAACAGCATTTCTGTGTTGCCAACTAAGACTTACGGTTTCCAGTCCAGGCAAAAGCGCCGCCCTCGAGCGGCACTTTTTCTTTGCGCAGAGGATCAGGTCAGGAAGGGATTCGTCCGGCGCTCCTCGCCGAAGCGGCCGCCCGGACCGTGACCGCAGATGAAGCCGATATCGTCGCCGAGCGGCAGCAGCTTGTCTTTGATTGCGGCGATCAGCGCGGCGTGATCGCCGCCCGGCAGATCGGTGCGGCCGATAGAGCCGCGAAACAGCACGTCGCCGACATGGGCGAATTTGGCCGCGCGGTTGTAGTAGACGACGTGGCCCGGCGCGTGCCCCGGACAATGCAGCACCTCGAACACATGCTCTCCGAACGAGACCGTGTCGCCTTCGCTGAGAAAACGGTCCGGAATGCAATTGCGCACCGGATCGGTAAGGCCGAAGCGCTTGGCCTGGGTCTCGAGATTGGCAAGCAGCGGCCGATCGGCCTCGTGCGGGCCGATGATGTCGATGCCGAGTGCATCCTTCAAATCCATCGCGCCGCCGGCATGATCGATATGGCCGTGAGTGATCCAGATCGCCTTCGCCGTGATCGCGTTGTCCTTAAGTACCGCCAGAATCTTGTCGACGTCGCCGCCGGGATCGACGACGACACCTTGTTTGTCGTCCATGTCGAAGAGAATGGTGCAATTCTGCTGGAAGGGCGTGACCGGCACGATGCCGGCATTGAGCTGACCCATGGCTTTCCTTTCGAGGTGTTGCCCTGATGTAGAGGGCACAGCCGACTGCGTCCACCGGTGATCCCTCTAAAAGAAATGGGCGGCCATAGCCGTCCATGGGAAGCCTGAAATTCTGCCAAGCCTATTCTTCATCACGGTCATGACCGCGCGCATGATGTCGGTGAGGATGCCGCCGGCGCCGACGATGATGCTTTGTATGCCCATCGCCCTGCCAGTCCCACCGGCTGCTCCGCTGCCGTCGCCGGATCGCCCGCACCCGTGAGACGCCGAATTGCTGCGCAGGCGCCTAAATAAAAGGGGCGGCCCGAAACCGCCCCGTTGCACAAAAAGGCTGTGACTATCGCTATTCTGCGGCGATGGCGTGCTTTGGCTGCACCGCGGCAGAATAGTCGTTCATCAACGTCTTGGCGATCTCGCCGACCTCGAATCGGTACGGGCCGATTTCCGAGACCGGCGTGACTTCCGCGGCCGTGCCGGTAAGGAAGCACTGCTCAAAGCCATCGAGCTCTTCGGGCATGATGGCGCGCTCGATCACCTCGAAGCCGCGGTCCTTGGCCAGGCCGATGACGGTGCGGCGGGTGATGCCGTCGAGGAAGCAGTCGGGCGTCGGGGTGTGGATTTTGCCGTCCTTGACGAAGAAGATGTTGGCGCCGGTGGCTTCCGCCACCTGGCCGCGCCAGTCGAGCATCATGGCGTCGGCGTAGCCCTTGGCCTCGGCGGCGTGCTTGGAAAGCGTGCAGATCATGTAGAGGCCGGCGGCCTTGGACTTGGATGGCGCGGTGCGCGGGTCGGGCCGGCGCCATTCGGCGAGGTCGAGACGGATGCCCTTCAGCTTCTGCGCCGGGTCGAAATAGCTCGGCCACTGCCAGATGGCGATGGCGCAGTTGATGCGGTTGTTCTGCGCCGAAACACCCATCTGCTCGCTGCCGCGCCAGGCGATCGGACGCACATAGGCGTCCTTGAAACCCTGCTTTTTCAGAAGCTTGCGGCAAGCCTCGTCGATCTCGCCGACCGAGTAGGGAATCTTGAAGCCGAGCAGGCGCGCCGATTCATGCAGGCGCTCATTGTGCTCGGTGAGCTTGAATATCTGGCCGCCATAGGCGCGCTCGCCCTCGAAGACCGCGCTGGCATAGTGCAGGCCATGGGTCAGCACGTGGATCTTGGCCTCGCCCCATTTGACGAACTCCCCGTTTATCCAGATGAAACCGTCCAGTTGATCGAAGGGAACGGATGCCATGGAAACCTCCCGCGGGCGGGCGCCCGCCAATCGTTGTGTCATATAGCCTTTCGTATCGGCCCCGCCACTGGCCGGCCTGTGTCTGGAAGCGTAGGCGGATATTCAATCCCTGGCAAACTTAGGAAGTTCCGGAAAAACGGCTTCCGCTTGCCTTTTCGTTCGCAATCCGCCGAAAAGCTTGTCAAAAATTATCATTTGCGGGAAATTACGTCAACAGTACTGACGTAATTCCCGCTTGGCATGGAGAAACGATGACGGAACGAAGCCCCGCAGCCGGAAAACCGATCAGGACGGCGATCACCGACGAGGACGGCATCGACTTTGCCATCATCGAGCTGTTTTTCTTCGCCTATCGCGACTTCACCTCCGATCCCGACCAGATCCTTGCCGATTACGGCTTCGGCCGTGCCCATCACCGCGTCCTGCATTTCGTCAACCGCAGGCCCGGACTGACGGTCGCCGAGCTGCTCGATGTGCTGAAGATCACCAAGCAGAGCCTGGCGCGGGTGTTGAAGCAGCTGATCGACACGGACCATATTGTCCAGGTGCAAGGGTTGCGCGACCGCCGGCAGCGCGAGCTCTATCCGACTGCCAAAGGCCGCGCGCTGGCACTGGCGCTGGCACGGCCACAGTCGCGCCGCATCCGTGCTGCATTGGAGGATTCCGG
The DNA here is from genome assembly GCF_002294795.1 of Mesorhizobium sp. WSM3866. Classification (NCBI taxonomy): domain Bacteria; kingdom Pseudomonadati; phylum Pseudomonadota; class Alphaproteobacteria; order Hyphomicrobiales; family Phyllobacteriaceae; genus Mesorhizobium; species Mesorhizobium sp. WSM3866. The sequence goes on from NZ_NSGC01000009.1 coordinate 120,629, forward strand.
GACCGCCGAGCGCGCCTCGATCGAGAGATTCCTCGAGGCGATGGTCAATCCGGAACTTAGAGCGCAGATCGACATTGTGCCTGCGCAAACATCGGGGAAGAAAAATGGAGACCACTGAGAAGGTTGATCATCCGGCAGCGCCCGGCGATGATGCGCCGCATCTGCTGGTGGTCGACGACGACACCCGCATTCGCAATCTGCTCAAGCAATATTTGTCCGAGAACGGTTTTCGGGTCACCGTCGCCGGCAACTCCGGCGAGGCCCGGCGCAAGCTCGCGGGGCTGGACTTCGACCTGCTCGTGCTTGACGTCATGATGCCCGGCGAAACCGGCGTCGACCTCACCAAGGCGCTGCGGGCCGAGAAGAACGTGCCGATCCTGATGCTTACGGCGCTGTCGGAAACCGACAGCCGTATCACCGGGCTCGAGGCCGGCGCCGACGACTATCTGCCGAAGCCCTTCGATCCGCGCGAGCTCATCCTGCGCATCAACAACATCCTGCGCCGCGGCGGCCCGGCGGCGACGCCGAAAGTCGAGCAGCTCGTCTTCGGCCCCTACACGTTCCAGATCGCCAAGCGCGAACTGAAGCGTGGCGGCGAGGCGCTGAAGCTGACCGACCGCGAGCAGGAAATCCTGGCGATCTTCGCCGCCCGGGCGGGCGAAACCATACCGCGGCACGAGCTCGTCGGCGACGAATCGGATGTCGGCGAGCGGACCATCGATGTCCAGATCAACCGGCTGCGCCGCAAGATCGAGCGCGATCCGTCAAATCCGGTGTGGCTGCAGACCGTGCGCGGTATTGGGTATCGGCTCAGCGTGGAATAACATGCTCGCAGACGGCCTTGGCTGAATGGCCGTCTACGAGCGGAAGGGCGAATGGCGACCACGCAACTGGAAAAGCCCAAGACCGGGAGCCTCGGCGATCTCGCTTTGCGCACGCTGAGGGCGATGCCGCGCGCCTGGAACCGGTTCTGGCGCCTGGTCGCGCTCTACATGCCGAAGCGGCTTTATGCCCGCTCCCTGATCATCGTCATCGCGCCGATGATCCTTTTGCAGTCGGTCGTTGCCTTCGTCTTCATGGAGCGCCACTGGCAGACAGTTACCCAACGCCTGTCGCAGGCGACGATCGCAGACATCGCTGCCATCATCGACATGATGGAGACCTATCCCCACGACGCCGATTACGCCAACATCATCCGCATCGCCCAAGACCGCATGCAGCTGAAAGTGGATCTGCTGCCGCCCGATCCCCTGCCGGCCCCCGGGCCGAAGCCGTTCTTCTCAATCCTCGACACGGCCCTGTCGTCGGAGATTACCCGGCAGATCAACCGTCCCTTTTGGATCGACACGGTCGGCAACTCCAATGTCGTCGAGGTCCGCGTCCAGCTCGAAGGCAAGGTGCTGCGCGTCTTCGTGCGTCGCAGCCAGGCTTATGCCTCAAACACCCATATCTTCCTGATCTGGATGGTCGGCACCTCGCTGGTGCTCTTGATGATCGCCATCCCCTTCCTGCGCAATCAAATAAGGCCGATCCTGACCTTGGCCGAAGCCGCCGAGAGCTTCGGCAAGGGCCGGCCGATGCCGCGCGATTTCCGTCCGCGCGGCGCGGAGGAAGTGCGCCGCGCCGGCTTCGCCTTCATCCAGATGCGCGAGCGCATCGAGCGCCAGATCGAGCAGCGCACCGCCATGCTGACCGGCGTCAGCCATGATCTCAGGACCATTCTGACCCGCTTCAAGTTGCAGCTGGCCCTGGCCGGCGGCAAGGCCGAGACCAAGGCCGCGCTGAACCAGGATATCGACGACATGCAGTCGATGCTGGAGGGCTATCTCTCCTTTGCCCGCGGCGAGGCGGCGGAAGACACCGGCCGCTTCGATCTCGGTGCCTATTTCCAGAAGCTTGGCGAGGAAGCGCAACTGCGCAAATGCAAGCTGTCGACGACACTGACCGGCGATCCGACCGTGCATGTGCGGCCGAACGCCTTTGCCAGGTTGATGTCCAACGTGATCGGCAATGCCTTCCGATATGCCAAGACGGTCGAGGTCCATGCCAATCACGGCCGCGGCTCGCTGACCGTCACCATCGACGATGATGGTCCCGGCATCGCGCCGGACAAGCGCGAAGAAGTGTTCAAGCCATTCCTGCGGCTCGACGAAGCGCGTAATCTCGATGCCAGCGGCACCGGCCTTGGTCTGTCGATCGCCCGCGACATCGCCCGAACCCATGGCGGCGACATCATGCTTGAAGACAGCCCGCTGGGCGGTTTGCGAGCCGTGATCAAGGTGCCGGCTTAGTCGGACAAAGACGGCCTTCATCCCCCCGTCATGAAATCATGGTCAAGAGCGCGCATGAAGCGCGCGACCTTTATCGATTCGGCCATGCCGCCCCGCTTCGATCCCGCACCCGCCCGGGTGCGCTGGAGCGAAGCGCGAGCTGCAGCCTGGCTGCCGTTCCGCCATCGTGCCGGCGCGCCCAAGAATCTGTGCGAAGGGTCGCCATGCGAATCCTGATGGTCACCGATGCATGGCGACCGCAGGTCAACGGCGTGGTTCACACGCTGGAGCGGCTTACCGAAACGCTGAAATCCTTCGAAGTCCAGGTCGATTTTCTGACGCCGAACATCTTCCGCACCTTGCCGCTGCCGACCTACCCGGACATTCGGCTCGCGTTGACAACCCCCAGTCATGTCGCGCGGCTGATCGAAGCGGGAAAGGCCGACCACATCCACATTGTCACCGAAGGGCCGCTCGGCATCATGGCGCGCCGCTACTGCCGCAAGGCCGGCCGTCCCTTTACCACCAGCTACCACACGCGTTTTCCCGAATATCTCAGCGCCCGCCTGCCGGTGCCGGAGAGGTGGGCCTATAACTGGCTGCGCGACTTCCACAATTCCGGACAGGGCACGCTGGTCGCCACGCAATCGTTGGCGGACGACCTTGCCTCGCGCGGCTTCGATAAGCTGAGGCCCTGGACTCGCGGCGTCGACACCGATCATTTCCGGCCGGACAAACGCAAGGACACCAGCTTTCCCCGCCCCATCTTCCTCTGCGTCGGCCGTGTCGCGATCGAAAAGAACCTGACCGCCTTCCTCGATCTCGATCTCCCCGGCAGCAAGGTGGTGGTCGGCGAAGGGCCGGAACTGGCAAAGCTCAGCGCCCGCTATCCGAACGCGCATTTCCTCGGCCATCGCCCGAACGACGAACTGGCGGAAATCTACGCTTCGGCTGACGTCTTCGTCTTTCCGAGCCGCACCGACACCTTCGGCAACGTCATCATCGAGGCTCTGGCCAGCGGCACGCCGGTGGCCGCCTATCCGGTGACCGGACCGATCGACATCGTCGGCGACGGCGTCGGTGGGGCCGTATCCGAGGATTTGCGCGAGGCGGCGCTCAAGGCGCTTCACATTGACCACGCGGAGGCGCGCCAGCGCGCACTGCGCTACAGCTGGAAGTCATGCGCCGAGATGTTCCTCGACGTTGTCGAAGAAGCGCTGGGAATGCCGCGCAAGCGCGCCGATCAGAACGCGGTGACGTCAGGCCGGCCCAGGCTGGTTCTAGAATAGACGCCCGCCGTCCGGCACTTTGCGCTCGATGGCGCCGAGCACGACGGCGCCCTCCTCGTCCGGAAAGCCAAGCGTCAGCACTTCCGACATGAACGGGCCGATCTGGCGCGGCGGGAAATTGACCACCGCGAAGACCTGTCGGCCGATCAGCGTCTCCGGCGCATAATATTTGGTGATCTGCGCCGACGACTTCTTCACGCCGATCGCCGGGCCGAAATCGATCTTCAGCTTGAATGCCGGCTTGCGCGCCTCCGGAAAGGGCTCAGCCTCGACGATCGTGCCGGCACGGATGTCGACACGATCGAAATCGGCAAAGCTGATCTCGGGCTTGCGCTCGCTGCTGGAACTCATCGGCGGTATTGGCTTCGCTCAGGCGCTTCCATGGGTTTCAAAGAGCACGCTGGACAGCGCGTCCTTGGCCGACGTACCCGACCAGACGACGAATTGGAAGGCCTGGAAATAGCATTCGCAGGCCTCTAACGCCGATGACAGAAGCACCTCGACCTGCTGGCTCGACGGCTCGACCCCGCCGGCAAGCAGCAGCGATTGCCGGAACATGATCGCGCCCTCCTGCTCCCACAGGTCGAAATGGCCAAACAGCATCTGTTCGTTGATCAGCGACAGGAGCCGCATCACTTCGAGCGCGCGCGTTTCCGGCACCTTGATGTCGAACGCGCAGGCCAGGTGCAGCGCCTCGAAATCTTCCATCCAGGAGAAGGAGACATGATAGTCGGTCCAGCTGCCTGTCACCGAAATCGAGATCTCGTCGTCGCCGGCGCGTTCGAAGGACCAGTCATTGTTGTGGGCCACCTGCTCGATGACGTCCACCGGGTGGATTTCGCGGGAGAATTCGAGTTCGAGGAGTTCCATGAATGCTTCCTGTCGTTCTGAGAGCGCCGCCACACGCTCCGCGAGAGAGGGCACGCACAACGAACAATCTTGTCTAGAACTCGGACGGCCAGGACTTTCCAAACGCAAAGACCCCAACCGGACCCCACCGCCCGGCGCATGACCCTGCTTCGAATCATGCAACAAATTCAGTCTATTGATCGGGAGTCGCGTGAACAGCCCAATTTTTCGCACTGCGTCATCCGCATGTGGAAAGGCGCTGTCAAAAAGATTCATGCAATGCCGGTAAGCGATTCACGGCAAAGCGATTTTTCGGATCGTGCTTTGTGGAAAAGTTTACGATTATTTTTTTGATCTGGGCTTCGCCGCAGCCGCAGGTGCGGCTTGCCCGGTCAATTCGGCGAGCTTGGCCTCGAGCGCTTCGACGCGCACCGCAAGCTGGATGTTGTCTTCTCTTGCCTTGACGGCCATCTCGCGCGCGGCCTCGAACTCCTCGCGTTTCACCACATCCATGGAGTTGAGCAGGCGCTCGGCCTGGCTGCGGAAAGCCGTCTCCATCTCGCGCCTGACGCCTTGGGCTGCCCCCGCGGCATCGGTCATCAGCTTGGCGAATTCGTCGAGAATGCGGTTCGTTCCGGTCGACATGGCAAATCCTCGCTTGATTATTTTGACGTAGTGGCGCGCGGCACGGATTGCAAGCGAAGCGTGCCTTGACCCCGCCAAAACCCTGCCGCATGGTCCGCGCCCGATAGACGACCGCAACCGGAGCGACCCAGTTTGAGCGAATATTTCCTGCTGCCGCTGGCCTCCCTGCCCTTCCCCAATATCGACCCGGTTATCGTCCATATCGGGCCGCTGGCGGTGCATTGGTATGGCGTCGGCTACATCGTCGGCATTCTGTTCGCCTGGTGGTACGCCAAGCGCCTGGTCAGCAATGCCAGCCTTTGGCCGGACGGCAAGCTGCCGATGAAGCCCGAGGATCTTGACGATTTCATCGTCTGGGCGGCGATCGGCGTGGTGCTCGGCGGGCGCACCGGCTATGTCCTCTTCTACGACCTTCCACGCTATATCGCGCATCCGCTCGACACCTTGGCGGTCTGGCAGGGCGGCATGTCGTTCCATGGCGGACTGCTCGGCGTGATCCTCGCCATGACCCTCTTTTCGCTCAAGCGCGGCATTCATACCTGGACGCTGTTTGACGTCGTCTCGGCCGGCGTGCCGGTCGGCCTTGGGCTGGTGCGTGTGGCCAATTTCATCAATTCGGAGCTCTGGGGCCGTCCGTCGGACGTGCCCTGGGCGATCGAATTCCCCAATGGCGGCCCATTCACCCGGCATCCCAGCCAGCTCTACGAGGCGCTGCTGGAAGGTCTTGTGCTCTTCCTGGTGCTGTGCTTTCTTACCCACTCGCGGCTGAAGCTGAAGACACCGCGCTTCGTCGGCGGCGCCTTCATCTGCGGCTACGGCCTGTCTCGCATCTTCGTCGAGTTCTTCCGCGAGCCTGACCAGCAGCTCGGTTATCTGCTCGGCACCAACTGGCTGACCATGGGCATGGTCCTGTCCTCGCCGATGGTGCTTGCCGGCATCTGGGCAATGGCCACCGCAAAGCCGACGACGCAGACGCAGCCGGCATGACCAGGCTGAAGGAGCGCATCGTCGGCCTGATCGGCGCGGTGGGGCCGATCCCAATCAGCGAATACATGGCGCTCTGCCTGTTCGACCCTGAGGACGGCTATTATACGACGCGCGAGCCCTTCGGCGCCGCCGGCGACTTCGTCACCGCGCCGGAGATCAGCCAGATGTTCGGCGAGCTTGTCGCCGTCTGGCTCTACCAGGCCTGGCAAGGCGCCGCGCGTCCGCTGCCAGCCACCTTCGCCGAAATCGGGCCCGGTCGCGGCACGCTGATGAAGGACATGCTGCGCACCTGGTCGCGCCTCGATCCGGCGCTTGCCGCCGAGGCTTCCTTCGCCATGATCGAGACCAGTCCGCGCCTGGCCGAAATCCAGAAAGAGACGCTCGCCGGCCAGAGCCCCGCCCTGAGCTGGCACCAAACCATCGACACGCTGCCGCAGCAGCCGCTCTTCATCGTCGGCAATGAACTCTTCGACGCCGTGCCGATCCGCCAGTTCGTCTATGTCGGCGCCGGCTGGCGCGAGCGCATGGTCGGGCTCGACGAGAAAGACAATCTTCATTTCTTCGCCGGCGCGGGTTCCGTCGACCCGGCGCTGCTGCCGGCCGGCGCGGCCGATGCTCTGCAAGGCGCGATCGTCGAGGTGGCGCCGGCCCGCGCCGCGCTGATGGCAGCGATTGCCGAGCGTATCGCCGGCCATGGCGGCGCCGGGCTGTTCATCGACTACGGCCATCTTGAGCCGGGCTTCGGCGACACATTCCAGGCTGTGCGCAGGCACGATCACGAAGACGTGCTGGCCAATCCCGGCGGGGCCGATCTTACCGCTCATGTCGATTTCGCCGCGTTGGCTGCAGCCGTCCGGGAGCACGGCCTCCAGGCGGAACTGACCACGCAGAGCGAATTCCTGCTCGGCATGGGCTTGCTCGAGCGCGCCGGCGCGCTGGGCGCCCTGGCCGATGATGTCGCGCGTCAGGCGATTTCCGAGGCGGTCAAGCGCCTTGCCGGCTCCGATGCGATGGGCGAGCTGTTCAAGGTGATGAAGATCCTGCCGGCCGCGAAAACTGGCTGACATCGGCGGGCAACCCGTGCAAGCTGGCCCTGCCACTTGCCCGAACCACGTACCCCACCCGAACTCCACCTTGACGAAATCGCCCACGCGGACAACAAACCCTTCCATGCTGAATCAGACCAGACCCGATCCAGTACGCTCGCCGCTGCTTGCGAAGGCGCCAGGCATACGCCACGGCTATTTCACCCGCATCGGCGGCGTCTCCGGCGGCATCTATCAAGGCCTCAACATCGGCACGGGCTCCGGCGATGATCAGACGCTGGTTGCCGAGAACCGTCGCCGCGTTGCCTACTGGATGGGCGTGCCGGCGGATCATCTCCTCACCGCGCACCAGGTCCATTCTCCCGATGTCGTCATTGCCAGGGAGCCTTTTGCCGGCGCTCGCCCCAAGGCAGACGCCATCGTCACCGACCGGCCGGGCATCGCTGTCGGCGCCTCGACGGCCGATTGCGGACCGGTGCTGTTCGCCGACGCGGAGGCGCGCGTCATCGGCGCTGCCCATGCCGGCTGGAAAGGCGCCCTCACCGGCGTGCTCGAAAACACCGTAGCCGCGATGGAAGGGCTCGGCGCCCGCCGCGATCGCATCGTCGCCGTGCTCGGCCCTTCCATCGGACCCGACAATTACGAGGTGGGACCGGAATTCGTCGCTCGCTTCGTCGAGGCCGACCCCGGCAATCAACTCTACTTCAGATCGTCGCAGAACCCTGGCCACTCGATGTTCGACCTCAACCAATATACGGTCGATCGGTTGGGCAAGGCCGGCGTGACCGCCGACGGGCTCGGCCGCTGCACTTACGCCGAAGAACACCTTTTCTATTCCTACCGCCGCACCACCCACCGCAAGGAAGCGGATTACGGGCGGCAGGTTTCGGCAATCGTTCTGGAGAAAGAGTAAATGGCGCTGCATTTCGAACGTTCGGAATTCGACGCGCGGCGCGACCGGCTGCTGATCGAGATGGCCGAGAAGAAGCTCGACGCCGTGCTTTTGTTCGCGCAGGAGAGCATGTACTGGCTGACCGGCTACGACACTTTCGGCTTCTGCTTCTTCCAGTGCCTGGTGGTGAAGGGCGACGGCTCGATGGTGCTGCTCACCCGCTCGGCCGATTTGAGGCAGGCGCGAAACACCTCGACCATCGAGAATATCGTATTGTGGACCGATCGTGATGGCGCCAATCCCGCGATCGACCTGCGCAACCTACTCAACGATCTCGATCTGCTTGGCGCCCGCATCGGCGTGGAATACGACACGCACGGCCTCACGGCCTACAATGGCCGTCGCGTGGACGAGCAGTTGCAGACCTTCGGCCAGATCGCCGATGCTTCCGGAATCGTCGGCCGGCTGCGTCTCTTCAAGAGTCCGGCCGAGATCGCCAAGGCCGAAAAAGCCGCAAGCCTCGCTGACGATGCGCTCGATGCCGCGCTGCCGCTGATCAAGCAGGGCGGCGACGAGGCGCTGATCCTGGCCGCCATGCAAGGAGCAGTTTTTGCCGGCGGCGGCGACTATCCCGCCAACGAATTCATCATCGGCTCCGGCGCGGATGCCCTGCTCTGCCGCTACAAGGCCGGCCGCCGCAAGCTCACCAAGAACGACCAGCTGACGCTCGAATGGGCGGGCGTCTTCCATCACTATCACGCGGCGATGATGCGCACCGTTTTGACTGGGAAGATCTCGAAGCGCCACCAGGAACTGTTCGATGCCGCCCGCGCGGCTCTGCTTGCCGTCGAGAAGGCGATGACGCCGGGCAATTCCTTCGGCGACGTCTTCGACGCGCATGCCCGCACGCTCGAGGCGCATAATCTGACCAAGCACCGGCTGAACGCCTGCGGCTATTCGCTCGGCGCCCGCTTCACGCCGTCCTGGATGGACATGCCGATGTTCTACCAGGGCAATCCGGAGCCGATCGCGCCCAGCATGACGCTGTTCGCGCATATGATCATCATGGATTCGGAAACCGATACGGCGATGACGCTCGGCCGCACCTATCTTACCACGGAATCGGCGCCGAAGCCGCTCTCGCGCCATGATCTCGACTTGATCGTGCAGTGAATCCATAATGGTTGGTTCACGCGGGGGCGTTCGCCACCAAGGAGTTGTCGGGCAAATGAGACGATCGCAGGTGACGACCGTGTCATTGCTTGCGGCGCTGGCGCTGGCCGCCTGCACCAACGCCAAGGACGTCCTCGATCCTTCTGCCGTCAAGCCGCCGGCGGGTTCGGCCCAGGCTCTGCCGGCCACCCAGGGCACGTCGGCCACCGCATCGCCAACAACGACCACCGCGCCCGCGCCCACAGCGACCGCGGCGGCTTCAACGCCTGCCACGCCGGCTCAGGCCGCCGCCATCGCCAAGACCCGGCTGCAGGTAGCGCCGATCGTCGGCGCCTCGGTGGAGGCCGCAGCACCCTTGACGGCGGAATTGCAGACGCGCGCCAGGCAGCGCGGCGTGACCCTTGTCGGCAGCACCGACCAGACGGCGACGCATGTGCTGAAGGGATATTTTTCGACGATGTCCGAAGGCAAGGAGACCACAGTCATCTATGTCTGGGACATCTACGATCCTTCGGGCAACCGCCTGCATCGCATCAATGGGCAGCAGAAAGCGGCCTCGGTCGGCAGTGGCGAAGGCTGGCCGGCAGTAGCGCCGGCGACCATGCAGGCCATCGCCGACCAGACGATCGACCAGTTCACCGCGTGGCTCGGCGGCGACGGCGCCGGTTGATCGACCAACCTGTTGCCGGCTTGCGATCCAGCCGGCCTTTGTTGCGCCTTGTCGAACGATTCCCGATCACGAGGCTTGCAATACCGGCGCGGGCCGCTAAAAGCCCGGCATAAAGGCTCATGAGAGTCTGTCCGGTCTCTCCATCCTTCACCAGGAACGGTGCATGAAGCTTTTTGCGGGCAATTCCAACAGGGTGCTGGCCGAAGCGGTCGCTCGCTATCTCAACATCCCGCTGGGGAAGGCCAGCGTCAGGCGCTTCGCCGATCAGGAGATCTTCGTCGAGATCCAGGAGAACGTGCGCGGCGAGGATGTCTTCATCCTGCAGTCGACCTCCTATCCGACCAACGACCATCTGATGGAGCTGCTCATCATGATGGACGCCTTCATGCGCTCCTCGGCAAGGCGCATCACGGCGGTCATTCCCTATTTCGGCTACGCCAGGCAGGACCGCCGCGCCTCAGGCCGCACGCCGATTTCGGCCAAGCTCGTCGCCAACATGATCACCCGCGCCGGCGCCGATCGCGTGCTGACGCTCGACCTCCACGCCGGCCAGATCCAGGGCTTCTTCGACATTCCGACCGACAATCTGTTCTCGGTGCCGGTGATGGCCCGCGACGTGAAGGCGAAATACAAGCAGCTCGGCAATGTCGTCGTCGTATCGCCCGACATCGGCGGCGTAGTGCGGGCGCGCGCGCTTGCAAAACGCTTCGATGCGCAGCTCGCCATCGTCGACAAGCGCCGCGAGCGGCCCGGCGAATCCGAGGTGATGAACATCATCGGCGCCGTCGCCGGCAAGGATTGCCTCTTGATTGACGACATCGTCGATTCCGGCGGCACGCTCTGCAACGCGGCCGATGCCTTGCTCGCCAACGGCGCGACCAGCGTCACTGCCTACATCACCCATGGCGTGCTCTCGGGCGGCGCGGTTGCCCGCATCAGTGGCTCGAAACTGCAGGAACTGGTGATCACCGATTCCATCCAGCCGAGCCAGGCCGTGCTCGACGCGCCCAACATCCGCGTCATCTCGATCGCCGACCTGATGGGCGAGGCGATCTCGCGCACGGCGACAGAAGAATCGGTCTCAAGCCTGTTCGACTAAGCCGCGGCGCTGCTGGCTTGAACCGGGCCGCTTGATCGCTTTGGCCCCTCGCCTGACTCGCGCGCGCCGCGCATATAGCCGCGCGGCGAGCTGCCGAGCATGCGCTTGAACATGGTGATGAACGCCGGCACGCTGTCATAGCCAAGATCGAGCGCCACCCTGGTGATGGGTTCGCCGTCGGCGAGCCTCGGCAGCGCCGCGAACAGGCAGGCCTGCTGGCGCCAAGTGGAAAGCGACAGCCCGGTCTGGCGGTGGAAGGCGCGTGTGAAGGAGCGCCGGCTCATGCCAGCGGCATCCGCCCATTCGTCGATCGTCGCATGTGGCGAGGGCGCCGCGACAAAGCGCCGGCAGAGCGCCGCGAGCTTCGGATCCGACGGAAGAGGCAGGCCGAGCGGCCGCTCCGGCAGGTTCGGTATCTCATGCAGCAAGAGCCCCATGATCAGCCCGGCGCGTCCTTCGAGCTCGCCGCCCTGAGGCAGCTTCTCCGATTCCACGATCAGACTGTGCATCAGCTCGGTAATGCCGACGACACGTAAGCCCTCCGGCAGGCCGGGAATTGCATCCGGCACCACATAAACCGAGCGCATCGAGACGTCGCCCAGCATCTCGACCGAATGCTCGATGCCGGCCGGTATCCACATCGCATGGTCGGGCGGCACCATCCAGCGACCGTGCCTGGTCGTCACCAGCACGACGCCGACAAGCGCATGCAGCAACTGGCTGCGGCTGTGGCGGTGCCGCGGCACGTGGTAGCCGTCGGGATATTCGGTCGGCAGCGCGACCGCCGGCCCGACCGCCTGCTCCAGCCATTGCCAGCGGCTTTCATGCAGCCGGCCGAGCTCGGCGGCATCGCCCCTGAAGATTTCCCGGCCATGCGGCATTCGATGTGGCCCATTTGCGAAACTATTGGACCAAACCACGAAAGAAGTCGCCATTCAAGCCGATTATAAGACAAGCGGCCAAAAAGCTGGCTGGCTGCGGTTCGCCGCCAAAAAGACCCGGAGCATTGCCTTGACCGATACGACCGCCACCGCCGTCGCCACCCCAGCGCCGGCAAGCCACACCTCGGCGCAAGCGACGGCCTTCACCGTCATTCTTGCGGTGAGCTTCTGCCACTGCGTCAACGACATCATGCAGTCGCTGCTTTCGGCGATCTATCCGCTGCTCAAAGAGAATTACGGTCTCGATTTCTGGCAGATCGGCCTTCTTACGTTCACTTTCCAGGTGACGGCCTCGCTGCTGCAGCCTGTGATCGGCATGATCACCGACAAGCGGCCGATGCCCTATTCCTTGCCTTGGGGCATGGCCTCGTCACTGGTCGGGCTGGTGGTGCTCGCGCATGCCGGCCATTACTGGCTGCTCCTGATCGGCGCCTCGCTGATCGGTATCGGCTCGGCGATCTTCCATCCGGAATCCTCGCGCATCGCCCGCTTCGCCTCGGGCGGCCGCTTCGGTCTCGCGCAATCGCTGTTCCAGGTCGGAGGCAATTTCGGCCAGGCGATGGGCCCGCTGCTCGCCGCCTTCATCGTCGTGCCTTTCGGCCAGACGAGCATTTCCTGGTTCGCCGTCGGCTCGCTGATCGGCATCGTCGTGCTGTGGCAGGTTGGCGGCTGGTACAGCCGGCTGCGCGCCTCAATGGCCAGCCGCAAGCCGGCGGCTCACGTCTCGCCCTTCCCACGCAAAAAGGTCATGGGGGCACTGGCGGTGCTGACGCTGCTGGTGTTGAGCAAGAACGCCTATATCGCCTCGCTGTCCAGCTACTACACCTTCTACGCCATCCATAAGTTCGGCGTCTCGGTGCAGATGTCGCAGGTGATGCTCTTCCTGTTCCTCGGCGCCTCGGCGCTTGGCATCCTGCTCGGCGGCCCGTTCGGCGACCGCTACGGACAGAAGGCGATGATCTGGTTCTCGATCGTCGGCGTTCTGCCCTTCACGCTGGCGCTGCCTTACGCCAATCTGGAATGGACGATGGTGCTTACCGTTGTGATCGGCCTGATCCTGTCGTCGGCCTTCTCCAACATCGTCGTTTTCGCGCAGGAACTGGTTCCCGGCCGCGTCGGCATGATCGCCGGCATCTTCTTCGGCTTCGCCTTCGGCATGGGCGGCATCGCCGCGGCCGTGCTCGGCGTCATCGCCGACATGAAAGGCATCGACTTCGTCTACCACGTTTGCTCGTACCTGCCCTTCCTCGGCCTGCTGACCGTGTTCCTGCCGAACATGAAGGAGGCCAGGAAAGCCTGAGCCGGCTACTCGGAACGAGCTCCACAGAGCAAAGCACCCGCCCGACGGCGGGTGCTTTTCTGGCGCTGGGACTCAGGCCTGGAAGAAGGCCAGGAGGTCGGCATTGATGACGTCCGCACGGGTAGTCGCCATCCCATGCGGAAGGCCCTTGTAGACTTTGAGCTCGCCCTTCTTGAGCAGCTTGATCGCGAGCAGCGCCGAATCCGCGATCGGCACGATCTGATCGTCGTCGCCATGCATGACCAGCACCGGCACGTCGATCTTCTTCAGGTCCTCGGTGAAGTCAGTTTCCGAGAACGCCTTGATGCAGTCGTAATGCGCCTTGGCGCCGCCCATCATGCCTTGGCGCCACCAATTGTCGACCACACCTTCCGACACCGTCGCGCCCGGACGGTTGAAGCCGTAGAAAGGGCCGGCCGGAACGTCGCGGAAGAACTGTGCGCGGTTCGCTGTCAGCGCTGAGCGAAAGCCGTCAAACACTTCGATCGGCAGGCCGCCGGGATTGGCAGCGGTCTGGAGCATGATCGGCGGCACCGCGCCGATCAGCACAGCCTTGGCGACGCGGCCTCCGGTACCGTACTGCGCGACATAGCGCGCCACTTCGCCACCGCCGGTCGAATGCCCGACATGGATGGCGTTCTTGAGGTCGAGATGCGCAACCAGCGCCGCCACATCGGCGGCGTAGGTGTCCATCTCATTGCCGGTGTCCGTCTGGCTGGAACGGCCGTGGCCGCGGCGGTCATGAGCGATGACCCGATAGCCCTTGGAGAGGAAGAAAAGCATCTGGGCATCCCAATCGTCGCTGCTCAGCGGCCAGCCATGGTGGAAGACGACCGGCTGACCGGTGCCCCAATCCTTATAGTAGATCTGCGTACCGTCCCTGGTGGTGATCGTGCCGCTGCCTGAGCCGGCCTTCGCATGTGAAGCTTCAGTCATCTCAATCTCCGTGTTAGATGTCGCGATAAATGATATCGCGATAATGATATGTCTAGCGCAACGATGACTTCTTGTCCACGATAATATGTATCGCGATACGATTTTTTGTGCTAAAGAGCCTCACGACGTCGACAAAAAAGGAACATGGCGCGATGCCTCTGCCCCTGGACAATCAGCTCTGTTTCGCGCTCTACGCCACGAGCATGGCGATCAACCGTACCTATAAGCCCATGCTCGACGAGATGGGGATCACGTATCCTCAGTATCTCGTGCTCAATGCGCTTGGAGAGGCCGATGGCATGTCGGTCGGCACCATAGCGCGCCGGCTGGCGCTGGAATCGAGCACCGTCACGCCGCTGGTCAAGCGCATGGAGCAGGCGGGTCTGGTGACCCGCCAGCGCAGCTATGACGATGAGCGGCAGGTGCAGGTCGATCTCACCGCGGCCGGCCGGGCGCTGCTCACGCAATGCAGCTGTCTGGGCGAAACGCTGGTCGAGCGTTCAGGCATGACCTCGGCCGAGATCGATGCTCTCACGCGAAAAGTCCGGGCGTTGCGCGATGCGTTGAGCGGCGACCAATCGGCTGATGCTGCCTGACCTCCAAACGCCGGACAAAGTCTGCTTAGTGCAGGCCACGGCCCGCGTCCCATCGCAGGGGCGAGCCATTTCCGCCGCGGCTTGGCAGGCATCCTCGACAATGGTCCTTTCAAGACGGAACGTTCAAAATACTTGCTTGCTCCTCGCTGCTGACCGGCGGCAGTTGCGGCGCATCCAGCCCCTGGAACGGGTCGCGCCAGGCATCGATATGCTCGATCCGCCGATACCAGCGGCTGAGCGATGGATAGTCATCGAGCGGCAACCGGGCAGCATCATTGAACGCGAGAAAGGTCGCCATACGAAAGTCGGCATAGCAAACCGAATTGCCGACCAGCCATTGGCGCCCGCAAAGCTCTGCTTCAAGGATGGCGGCTGTCATGTGGAACTGCCTCAGCCCCTCCTCGACCAATGCCTTGTCGATCGGCCCCAGTCCCCAGCGCTGTTTCGTGCCGCGCTCGAAATGCACCATGTCGCAGGCCCTGACGAAATTCTCCTTGCCCCAGCTCAGCCAGCGGATCATCTGCGGCTCGTCGTCGCCGGTGCGCCAGAAATCCGAATGCATGTCACGCGAGAGCCGGCAGGCGATCGCATCGGCTTCCCAGAGGCTCCATCCTGGGCCGACCAGGATAGGCAAAGTCAAATTGGGGTTAAGCGCGCGGTAGCGCTCGGCCTGCCCCGGCGCCATGGGCGAGGCGAATTCGAAGGCGACATCGGCCTTCAGATAGCGCGCCGCCGCGACCGCGAGGCGAGGATTGGGATTGCGGCTAAACAGTAGTTTCATGTCAATCTCCAGTCCTTCGATTGCCTGCCAAGGACGTTTGAAACCAGCCCGATGCTACATGACGCATGCGGGCGGGACCCGGCGCAACTCGCCAGATCCGACTTTGCAGCGAAGCAACGCGTCGGCTATGCCTCCCCGACTGGATATCATCGCGCAGCCTGGCCGAGCCTTCCCGTTCAACGGCTTGCGCCCCTGCCCGCCTTCCGCTATAGAGCCGCCACCCGCGTAGACACCCTTGGAGGCAACGCGGAGGAAGGCCGGCCAGGCCTGCATGATCCCCGAAGCGTTTGGACAGCCAAAAGCGTTGGATCGACCATGCAAGGCCGCGACGGCTTTCGACGTTTACGGATGGGCTTGCCCGCCGCGAACGCTCCATAACACGCGAAAGGAAATGCCATGAGCCACGAGGCTTACGAGCTCAAGGCCGAAGCGCGCGAACAGGTCGGTAAGGGGTCCGCCCGTGCAGTTCGCCGCAACGGCAAAGTGCCTGCAGTTATTTACGGCGACAAGCAGCCCCCCCTGGCGATCGCCCTCAACTACAAGGACATCTTCTACAAGATCCACGGCGGCGGGTTTCTGACCACGATCGCTACGATCGACGTCGACGGCAAGAAGATCCAGGTCCTGCCGAAGGATTTTCAGCTCGATCCGGTCAAGGACTTCCCGGTCCATGTCGACTTCCTGCGCATCGGCAAGGACACCGAGGTCAATGTCGACGTGCCCGTCCACTTCATCAATGAGGACAAGTCGCCCGGCATCAAGCGCGGCGGCGTGCTCAACATCGTTCGTCACGAAGTCGAGTTCCACTGCCCTGCCAACGCGATCCCGGAATTCATCACCGTCGATCTCGCCGGCACCGAAATCGGCGACTCGATTCACATTTCGGCGGTTGCCCTGCCGGCCGGCGTCAAGCCGGTGATCTCCGATCGCGACTTCACCATCGCGACCATCGCCGGCTCCGCGGCAATGAAGCCGGAGACGGAGGAGACTGCCGAAGCGGCGGCGCCGGAAGCTGAGGCCGCTGAGGCCGAAGAGAAGTAATTCTCTCGGCGCCAGGAGACGACGATGCTTGTCTTTGCAGGCCTCGGCAATCCGGGCGCGAAATATCAGAACAACCGGCACAATGTCGGCTTCATGGCGGCGGACGCGATAGCCCGCCGCCATTCCTTTTCGCCCTGGTCGAAGAAGTTCCAGGGCCTGATCGCCGAGGGCGCCCTGGGCGGCGAGAAGATCCTTTTGATCAAGCCGCAGACCTTCATGAATTTATCCGGCCAGTCGGTCGGCGAGGCGTTGCGCTTCTACAAACTCGATGCCGCCGCCCTCACCGTCTTCTACGACGAGATCGACCTTGCCTCCGGCAAGCTCAGGGTCAAGGTCGGCGGCGGTTCCGGCGGCCACAACGGCATCCGATCGCTCGACCAGCATGTCGGCAATGCCTATCGCCGGGTGCGCATCGGCGTCGGCCATCCCGGCGTCAAAGAGATGGTGCACGGCCATGTGCTCGGCGATTTCGCCAAGGCCGACCGTGAATGGCTCGACGTGTTGCTCGACGCGATCGCCGACGACGCCGCACTGCTGGCCAAGGGCGACGACAACTCCTTCATGAACCGCATCACCCTGGCGCTGCGCGAGAAGCTCGTGCCGACCGGCGATGACGATCGGCCTCCGCCCAAGGCGCCAAAACAGCAGAGCCATATCCGCCAGGCCCGCCCGCAGCAGCCGCCGGCGAAGGTTCCCGAGAGCGGGCCGATGGCCGCGATGCTGAAGAAGCTGTTCGGAAAAGACTGAGCGTCGAAACGATCATGCCAAGGGCTTGACGATCGTCCGCGCTTTCGCCCATAGCCCTCACCAAATCTCGAATTCCCGATAGGACCGGACGAACATGGGTTTCAAATGTGGCATCGTTGGCTTGCCCAACGTCGGCAAGTCGACGCTGTTCAACGCGTTGACCAGGACGGCTGCCGCGCAGGCCGCCAACTATCCTTTCTGCACCATCGAGCCGAACACCGGCGAGGTGGCGGTTCCGGACCCGCGGCTGCAGAAGATCGCCGCGATCGGCAAGTCGAAGGAGATCATCCCAACCCGCATCTCCTTCGTCGACATTGCCGGACTGGTGCGCGGCGCCTCCAAGGGCGAGGGTCTGGGCAACCAGTTCCTCGCCAACATCCGCGAGGTCGACGCCATCGTGCATGTGCTGCGCTGCTTCGAGGATGACGACATCACCCATGTCGAGGGCCGCATCGATCCGGTCGCCGACGCCGAGACCGTCGAGACCGAGCTGATGCTCGCCGATCTCGAAAGCCTGGAGCGCCGCATCGTGCAGGTCCGCAAGCGCGCCGCCGGCAAGGACAAGGAAGCAATGACCGTTCTGCCGATGATGGAGGCGGCGCTCGAACTGCTGCAGGCAGGTCGCCCGACCCGCGTCCTGCTCAATGGCATCGCGGCGGAGGATCTGCGCATCCTGCAGGGCCTGAACCTGCTCACATCGCATCCCGTGCTCTATGTCTGCAACGTCGCTGAGGCGGACGCTGCCACGGGAAACGAGCATACAAAGGCGGTGGAGAAGATGGCCGCCGCGCAGGGCGCCGGCACGGTGGTGATCTCGGCGGCGATCGAGGCGGAAGTTGCCCAGCTTTCCGACGAGGAGGAAATGGAGTTCCTCGCCTCGCTCGGCCTTGACGAGCCGGGCCTCAACAAGGTGATCCGCGCCGGCTACGAACTCTTGCATCTGATCACCTATTTCACCGTCGGGCCGAAGGAGACGCGCGCGTGGACGATCCACAAGGGCGATAAGGCACCGCAAGCTGCCGGCGTCATTCACACCGACTTCGAACGTGGTTTCATCCGCGCCCAGACGATCTCCTACAACGACTTCGTCACGCTCGGCGGCGAAGTGGCGGCCAAGGAAGCCGGCAAGGCGCGCGACGAAGGCAAGGAGTATGTCGTCCAGGACGGCGACATCATGCTGTTCAAGTTCAACACCTGAGTGCCTGGCTGGCTCACCAGAAAGGACTTGACCAAATTGGCTCGGGCCTCCATCCGGGATGCCCGACCTTCGGGATCACGCGTTCGTCAACCGGATTGCCGACATGACCGGAAAGACCTGGGCCTATGAGGATTTCGTCGAGGGCGCCTCGCTCGACCTCGGCAGCAAGAATGTGAGCGCCGCCGAGATCATCGAGTTTGCCAGCGAATTCGATGCCCAGCCGATGCATCTCGACGAGGCGGCCGGCAAGGCCAGCATCCTGGGCGGCCTTTCGGCTTCGGGCTGGCACACTTGCGCGATGTTCATGCGCATGCTGTGCGATGCCTTCCTGCTCGATTCGACCTCGCAAGGCTCACCCGGCATCGAGCACGTCAAATGGAAGAAGCCGGTTCTGGCCGGTGACCGTCTCACCGGCAAGGTCACCGTGCTTTCCAAGCGCCAGTCCAAGTCGCGGCCGCAGATCGGCCTCGTCAGCATGCGCAGCGAACTGTTCAACCAGCGCGGCGAATGCGTCTTCGAGCTTGAGAACACCGGCATGTTTCTGACCCGCGGGGCCGTCGCGTGACCCTGGACGAGTATTTCCTCATCGGCCAAACCGTCACCCTCGGCGCGCACAAATTCGAGGCCGACGAGATCAAGGCGTTCGCCAGGAAATACGATCCGCAAATCTTCCATGTCGACGAGGAGGCGGCGAAGGAGAGCATGCTTGGCGGTCTCTGCGCCTCCGGCTGGCACACCGCCGCCACCTGGATGAAATACAACCTCGAAAAGCGCATGGAGACCGAGGGCGTGCGTTGGACCGGTCCCGGCCCGCAGCCCGAATTCGGCCCCTCGCCCGGGTTTCGCAACCTCAAATGGCTGAAGCCGGTCTATGCCGGCGAAACCGTGACCTTCACCCGCAAAGCGCTTGCCCATCGACCCCTTGCCGGCCGCCCCGGCTGGAGCCTGCTCACGCTGCGTTCCGAAGGTTTCGACTCCAGCGGCGATAAGGTTATCGAGTTCGACAGCGCGGTGCTGGTGAAGGTGGAGTAGCGAATGGTGAATAGTGAATGGTGACTAGTGAACCATTCCCTATTCACGACTCACTATTCACCATTCAACACTGATCAATGCCCCTCGAAGCCGATCAGCGTCCTTACCGGCACGCCGAGAGCTTCCAGTTTCTGGCGCCCGCCGAGATCCGGCAGGTCGATGACGAAGCAGGCGGCAACGATGTCGGCGCCGATCTGCCTGAGCAGCTTGACGGCCGCCTCCGCCGTGCCGCCGGTGGCGATCAGATCGTCGACCAGGATCACCTTCTCGCCTTGCGAGACGCCGTCCTTGTGCATCTCCATCTCGTCCAGACCGTATTCGAGGCTGTAGGCGACGCGCACGGTCTCGTAAGGCAGCTTGCCCTTCTTGCGGATCGGGACGAAACCCGCCGAAAGCTGATGCGCCACTGCGCCGCCCAGGATGAAGCCGCGTGCCTCGATGCCGGCGATCTTGTCGATCTTCAGCCCGGCGTAAGGATGCACAAGCTCGTCGATTGCCCGGCGAAAGGCGCGAGCGTCGCCGAGCAGCGTGGTGATATCGCGAAACAGGATGCCGGGTTTGGGGTAATCCGGAATGGTGCGGATGGCCGCAAGCAGCGTGTCTTCGAGCGAGGGTTTCATGAGACGAGCTCCGCGTGTCCGGCTGTCGGGTACAACGGCGTCGACGCGCCCGGCGCAACGCAACCAACAACGGCTACCGCGATGGAGCCCGGGAGACAAGCGCATCCGGCAAAGGATCGGCATCGCCTGCCTTGCTCCCGTGTCGGCGCCGCAAGCGAAAAGGGCGCCCGCTGGCGCCCTTGCAGAAACGTCGGCGACGGACGGCTCACATGCCGAGGTCGGACCGCAGCTCGGATCGCGCCACCTTGAACTCGGTCTTGAAATCGGGCCGGCTGAGCAGGACCGCGGCGATCGCGCTGCCGGAAATCTTGCCCATCTCGACATCCGACGGATAATGGATGCCGCCGACCACGCGGTTATGGGCATATTCGGCCGCGCGGGCCATGATCTCGGCCCGCTTCTCCGGCACCATGTCGGACAGGATGATGCCCATCATGGTGCCGACCGTCGCATGGCCCGACGGCCAGGAACCGGAATTCGACAGCTTCACCGCGGGTTTGACCAGATCACTGAGCTGATGCGGACGCGGCCGCTTCCAGCCGTCCTTGGCCGGATCGACGACCGCGCCCCTTCGGTCGCCACCACGCGGTCGAAGAAGGCGCTGAACTTCGGCAGCGTCTCCTTGCTGAATTTCGGTCCCATGACATCGGCGAAGCGCCAGACATCCTCTTCGGCATCGGCGATAGCGCGCTTTTCCATTTCGGGCGTGCGCGTCACTTGCAGGGTCAGCACCTCGCCGAGTTCTGCCTTGGTCTCGGCCGAATCATTGGCCGGCGGCGGCGGCAGGATCATCGTCAGGTCGATGTCCTTGTTGGTGACGAAGGGCTGGGCGTCCTCGGCGCGGACTGCCGAGGGGGCGACAAGAAGCAGCACCACGGCTGCAAGCGGCGCAAGTCTTTTCATGGGCACGATCCTTGGCGGTGGGGCAACGCAGGATCGCGATGCGCAATGACAGCCATGTGACACGGCCGGATCAAAGCGGTCCCGAAATATGAAAAGGGCGCCTTTGCGGCGCCCCTCGAAAGTGTCTGACCGATCGCGGCTCAGTGCGCTACTTCGGCCCACACCTTGCGCTTGGTCAGGTAGACCAGCGCGCCGAACAGCAGCAGGAACACCAGCACGCGGAAGCCGGTCTTCTTGCGCTCTTCGAGATGCGGCTCGGCGGCCCACATCAGGAACGCCGACACGTCGCGCGAATACTGGTCGACCGTCTGCGGCGAGCCGTCGTCATAGGTCACCTGGCCGTCCGAAAGCGGCTTCGGCATCTTCAGCGACACGCCGGACAGGAAGTATGGATTGTAGTGCGTGCCTTCGGGGATCACCATGCCGGCCGGCGGCGTCTGGTCGTAGCCGGTGAGCAGCGAGTGGATGTAGTCCGGGCCGCCCTGAGCATACTGGGTGAAAATGTCGAAGATGAAACGCGGAAAGCCGCGCTCGACGCCGCGCGCCTTGGCGAGCAGCGACATGTCGGGCGGAGCGGCGCCGCCATTGGCGGAGGCGGCGGCCTGTTCGTTCGGGAACGGCGACGGGAAGTGATCCGACGGCTTGCCCGGGCGGTCGAACATGTCGCCGGCATCGTTCGGGCCGTCATGGATGGTGTACTCAGCGGCAAGCGTCTTGACCTGCGCTTCCGAATAGCCGAGGCCCTCCAGCGTGCGGAACGCCACCAGGTTCATCGAGTGGCAGGCCGAGCAGACTTCCTTGTAGACCTTCAGGCCGCGCTGCAGCTGGGCCTTGTCGTAGGTGCCGAACGGCCCGGCGAAGCTCCAGCTCATTTCCTTCGGTTCGTTGATCGGGAAATGCGTCGGGGCCGCCGCGTTGTGTTCCTCTTCGGCTGCGATGGCAGCGGTGCCCGCGACCACCAGGCCAAGCAGCGCCAGCGAGGTGAGAATCTTCTTCATGCCAAATCCCCTCAGATTCTCAGCCCTTGGTTTCCGGCGCGCTGACCGCGCCTGCCGGATGCCCGCCGGCTCCCTTGTTCTTCTTTTCCAGCACCGCCTCGGTGATCGAGTTCGGCAGCCGACGCGGTGTCTCGATCAGGCCGAGCACCGGCATGACGACCAGGAAGAAGGCGAAGTAGAACAGCGTCGCCATCTGCGCCATGAATACGTAAGAGCCTTCCGCCGGCTGCGAGCCCAGCCACCCGAGCAGGATGGCGTCGGCCACGAACAGCCAGAAGAACAGTTTGTACCAGGGCCGGTAGACCGCCGAGCGGACCTTGGAGGTGTCGAGCCACGGCACCAGGAACAGCATGGCTATGGCGCCGAACATGCACAGCACGCCGCCGAGCTTGGAGTTGATCGGCCCGATGTTGAAGGTGATGGCGCGCAGGATCGCGTAGAACGGCAGGAAGTACCATTCCGGAACGATGTGGGCCGGGGTCTTCAGCGGATTGGCGACCGTGTAGTTGTCCGGATGGCCGAGGTAGTTCGGCAGGTAGAAGACGAAATAGGCGAAGAAGAACAGGAACACGATCATGCCGAACGCGTCCTTGATGGTCGCATAGGGCGTGAAGGCGACGGTGTCGGTCTTCGACTTGACCTCGATGCCGGTCGGGTTCGACTGGCCGACGACATGCAGCGCCCAGACGTGCAGCACGACGACGCCGGCGATCATGAACGGCAACAGGTAATGCAGGGCGAAGAAGCGGTTCAGCGTCGGATTGTCGACGGCGAAGCCGCCGAGCAGCAGTTCCTGGATCCAGTTGCCGACCAGCGGGATTGCGCTGAAGAAGCCGGTGATGACGGTGGCGCCCCAGAAGCTCATTTGTCCCCATGGCAGCACATAGCCCATAAAGCCGGTCGCCATCATCAGGAGGTAGATGATGCAGCCGAGGATCCAGAGCAGCTCGCGCGGCGCCTTGTAGGAGCCGTAGAACAGCCCGCGGAAGATGTGGATGTAGACGGCCACGAAGAAGAACGAGGCGCCGTTGGAATGGAGATAGCGCAACAGCCATCCCGAATTCACGTCGCGCATGATCTTCTCGACCGAATCGAAGGCGAGTGTGGTGTCGGACGTGTAGTGCATGGCCAGCACGATGCCGGTGAGGATCTGCGATACCAGCATGATCGACAGGATGCCGCCGAACGTCCACATGTAGTTGAGGTTGCGCGGCACCGGATAGGCAATGAAGCTGTCATAGACAAGCCGGGGAAGCGGCATACGGGCGTCGAACCAGCGTCCGAGACCCGTCTTCGGTGTGTAGGTGGAGTGTCCCTCGCTCATCGAAATATCCCCCTGCCTCAACCGATAAGGATCTTGGTATCGGAAATGAATTTAAACACCGGGATCGCCATGTTCTCCGGCGCCGGGCCTTTGCGGATGCGGCCGGCGGTATCGTACACCGAGCCGTGGCATGGGCAGAACCAGCCGCCGAAATCGCCTTCCTGGCCGAGCGGGATGCAGCCGAGATGGGTGCAGACCTGCACCATGACCATCCAGGCTTCCTTGCCGGGCGTGGTGCGGTTGGCGTCGGTCGCCGGCGCATCGGCCGGCAAGTTGGCATTGCGGGCGATCGGATCCTTGAGATCGTTGAGGCTAACCGCCGCGCCGTCCTTCATTTCCTCGTCGGTGCGGTTGCGCACCACGACCGGCTTGCCGCGCCACTTGACGACCAGCGAGCTGCCGGGCTGCAGCGAGGAGACATCGACCTCGACAGAAGCCAGCGCCAGCGTCGAGGCATCCGGCTGCATCTGGTCGATGAACGGCCAGGCGACGGCCCCAGCGCCGACCACGCCGGCCATGCCGGTGGCTATGTAGAGAAAATCGCGACGGTTGGGATCGTGGATGTCGGTTGCGCTCACGGGTGCCTGATCCTTTCGCCTCTTTCCGTGCCGGCGGCCGAGCCTTGTCCCCGCTCAATCGCGCCGGCCCGACAGCGCATGGCGAACAGGCTAGCGAATTCCTCCGGCATTTGGAGGTTCGGTTTATGCGTGAAGCCCGTTTTTGTCCAGACGCGTGGAGGCACAAGGGCACATTGTCGCGGGCACATGCCGCGGCCCGCGCAACGGCTTGATGATCGGGCCGCCGAACAGCGCTAAATAGCGCTAACTTCAGCGGTAAATCGGAACTCCGCTTGCCTCGACAGCGACCGCCGGCCCGGTCTATTGTCGAGCCATGGCGCATGTCATCGACCGCGACAAATGGGCGAGCACGCCCGACCGTTGGCAAGGCGAGCTGCAATGCGGCGCATTTGGCTCCAACTCCTGCCTGATCTTCAATTATCAACCCGAGATCGGCGGCGGCCCGCGTCTGCATAAGCATCCTTACGCGGAGATCTTCGTCATCCGTTCCGGCACCGGCCTGTTCACGGTCGGCGATCGGCAGATAACGGCCACCGCAGGCCAAATTCTGATCGTGCCGGCCGACACGCCGCACAAATTCACCAATCTCGGCCCCGGTCCGCTCGAGACCACCGACATCCACGAGAACGGCAGCTTCATCACCGAATGGCTGGAGTGATGCGGCTTATTCGAGAGACAGGCCCTGTCCGCGGACCGATTCCCGCCTAGTTCTGTCGGTCGGAGCGATCGGACAGGTGAAGGCCGGGCGGAAACTTCCAGCATCGAGGTTGAAGGACTGACCATTGCGATCCGCGAAGCCGGACCACGGGATGCGCCCGGCCTCGTGCTGCTCCACGGCTGGCCTCAAAGTTCCCATGCCTTCGAGAACGTGATCGGTCGGCTGGCCACCGATCAGCGCGTGATCGCGCCGGACCTGCCGGGTATAGGCGGCTCGCAAGGCACGCGCAAAACCGGTGAGAAAGCCCATCTGGCCAGGGTGATAGCGGCCTTGATTGACGCCTGCGGCCTGCGACAGGTCATAGTGGCCGGCCATGACGTCGGCGGCCAGATCGTCTTCGCGCTTTTGCGCAACCATCCGGAAATCCTCTCCGCCGCCGCGATCATGGATGTTGTCGTTCCGGGCGTGGCGCCGTGGGACAAGGTCATCCGCAATCCAAACCTCTGGCATTTCGCGTTCCACGCGGTTCCTGCTCTCCCGGAACTGCTGGTTGGGGGTCACGAGCGCGCCTATTTCGACTTCTTCTTCGACACCCTTTCGAAGGAGAAATCCGCCATCCCGGCCGAAGCAAGAGACATCTACGCCAAGGCCTATTCGCGGCCGGAAAGCCTCAAGGCCGGCTTCGACTGGTACCGCGCCTTTTCCGAGGACGCCAAGGCCAATGCCGTTCCGCCGGCAAGCCCGATCGATACGCCGGTGCTCTGCCTCAGGGGCGCTGCCGAGACCGGCGAGATCAGCGATTACCTCAATGGCTTGAAGGCCGCCGGCCTCTCCAATGTCGAGGGCGACATCATCCCCGATAGCGGGCACTTCGTCGCCGATGAGAATCCCGGAGCGCTCGCCTTGCGCCTCGCGCGCTTTCGGAAGGAAGTCAGCGCTTAGCTGGCGCCGAGCCTGACCAGCACCGCCCGCGGGATGTCGTATTCGCGGATCACGGCGTCGTGCTTGCGCAGCCCGCAGAGTTCGCGCTGGATGAAATAGGCGTGGACGGCTTCTGCCGCTTCTTTCAGCAGCCGGTTGCGATCCCCGCCTTCCCCATTTTCGCGCAGCTTCGCCAAGGCCTCTTCGACGCGCTGGCCGGCGCGGCCGAGGGCGGCGGCCTTCTCGGCGAGTATTTCGTGGCCGAGCAGATCGAGAGCGCTCTCCTGCGCGCCTGACCGTCCGAAATTGCTGGGCATTCTGATCGACATGGCTGCGTTTCTACTCCGCCGGGCGCGTCTCTTCCAGCGCGCTTTCCTCATTGAAGAGGAAGCCGCCGGACTGCCGTTTCCAGAGCCGCGCATAAAGACCGTCCAGCGCCACCAGCTCATCATGCGTGCCTTCTTCGACGATGCGGCCGCCGTCGAGCACGACCAGCCGGTCGAGCGCTGCGATGGTGGAAAGCCGGTGGGCGATGGCGATGACGGTCTTGTTCTCCATCAGCCTTGCCAGGTTTTCCTGGATCGCCGCCTCGATGTCGGAATCGAGTGCCGAGGTCGCCTCGTCAAGGATGAGGATCGGCGCATCCTTGAGGAAGAGGCGGGCGATCGCCACGCGCTGACGCTGGCCGCCGGAGAGCTTGACGCCGCGCTCGCCGACATAGGCTTCGTAGCCAAGGCGCTCGCGATTGTCGCGCAGCCCCATGATGAAGTCATGCGCCTCGGCTTTGCGCGCCGCGGCGATCACCTCAGCGTCGGTAGCGTCCGGCATGCCGAGCTTGATGTTGTCGCGCAGCGAGCGGTGGAACAGCGCCGTGTCCTGGCTGACCACGCCGATATTGGCGCGCAGCGAATTCTGCGTCACGCCGGCGATATCCTGGCCGTCGATCAGGATCCTGCCGCCCTCGAGGTCGTAAAGGCGCAGGATGAGATTGGCCAGCGTCGTCTTGCCGGCGCCGGACGGACCGACCAGCCCGACCTTCTCGCCTGGACGCACGACGAGGTCGATGCCTTCGAGGACCCCTGCCCCTTTCCCGTAGTGGAAGGTGACGTTCTTGAGGTCGATGCGGCCACCCGCAACCACCAGCTCCTTGGCATCCGGGGCGTCGGTCAGGCCGAGCGGCTGCGAGATCAGCGCCTTGGAATTCTCCAGCACGCCGAGATTCCTGAGGATACTGTTGAGCTGCATCATCAGCCGTCCCAGCAGCATGTTGAGCCTCAGCACAAGCGAGAGCGTGAAGGCGACGGCGCCGACGGTGATCGAGCCTTCCACCCACAGATAGACTGCAAAGGCGGCGATCGCCGTGATCATGATGCCGGAAAGCGTCGTCAGCGCCACGCGCACGCCGGTCAGCCGCCGCGTGAAGGGCCGCAGCGCATCGAGATAGATGTCGAAGCCGTTGCGGATGTAGCGGTCGTCGCCGTCGGCCGCGAACAGCTTCAGCGTCTGCACATTGGAATAGGAATCGACGAAGCGGCCGGTGATCATCGAGCCGGCCTCGGCGGTCGCCTCGGCATGCTTGCGGATTGCCGGCAAATGGAGCCTGGCCAGCCAGCCGAAGGCGACGATCCAGATCACCACCAGCGCCGCCAGCCTGAGGTCGAGGCCGGCGACCAGCGCCAGCGTCGTCACCGTGTAGACGATCATGAACCAGACGACCTCGATGAAGCTTTCCATGAGGTCGCCCGTGGCCTGCCCCGCCTGCCAGACCTTGGTGGCGATACGCCCGGCGAAGTCGTTTTGGAAGAAGGCGTAGGACTGGCGCGAGACATGCCGATGCGCCTGCCAGCGCACCAGGCTGTAGAAGCCCGGCGTGATCGTCTGCTCGTCGACCAGCGCCGAAAGGCCGACCACCAGCGTGCGGATGATCAGCACCACCGCGCCCATGAACAGCAGCTCTGGCCCAGCGGCCCCCCACAGCGCGTGCCAGCTGCGTTCGCCGGGAAGCTGGTCGAGGATATCGACCAGCCGTCCGACGAAATAGAACAGCCCGGCCTCGACCAGCGGCGCGATGCCGCCGATGATCAGCATGGCGAAGAAAGCGAGCTTCGCTTGCCCGACATAGTGCCAGAGGAAGCCGCCGACGCTGGCAGGCGGACGAAGATTCGCCGGCTCGCGGAACGGGTAGACCCAGCTTTCGAACCAGCGATAGACGGCCTTCATCATTCCGCGGCTTCACCTTTCGTCGGCAGATCGTCGGCCGCCTGCTTTTCCTCGAGCAGGAAGCCGCCCGACTGGCGCCGCCAGAGCTGGGCATAGAGCCCGCCCTTGGCGATCAACGCCTCATGCGAGCCGTCCTCGACGATGCGGCCCTTGTCCATGACGACGAGCCGATCCATTGCCGCGATGGTCGACAGACGGTGGGCGATGGCGATGACCGTCTTGCCCTGCATGAGCTTGTAGAGGTTCTCCTGGATAGCGGCCTCCACCTCGGAATCGAGCGCAGACGTAGCTTCGTCGAGAATGAGGATCGGCGCGTCCTTCAGCATAACGCGGGCAATGGCGATGCGTTGCCGCTGGCCGCCGGACAGCTTCACGCCGCGCTCGCCGACGAGCGCCTCATAGCCGCTTTGCCCATGCGGATCGGTCAGCCCCGCGATCACATCGTCGATCTGCGCGGCCTTGGCGGCGCTGAACATCGCCTCATCGCTGGCGGACTGTCGTCCATATTTGAGGTTCTCGCGAACGGATCGATGCAGGAGCGACGTATCCTGATTGACGAAGCCGATCGCCGCGCGAACGCTTTCCTGCGAGACGTTGCGGATGTCCTGTCCGTCGATCAGCACCTTGCCGTCCTGCACGTCGAACAGCCGCAGCACGAGATTGACCAGTGTCGACTTGCCGGCCCCGGAACGGCCGATCAGGCCGACCCGCTCGCCCGGCGCGATCTTCAGCGACAGATTGTCGATGACGCCGCCTTTGCCGTCCTTGCGCCAATAGTTGAAGTTCACCTGCTCGAACTCGATGCCGCCGGCTTTGACCACGAGGGCCGGCGCGTCCTGCTGGTCCTGCATGGTGATGGGGCGCGCGATCGTCGTCATCGAATTGCTGGCGACGCCGATCTGCCGGAAGACGTTGGCGCCGACATCGAGAATCCTGCCGGAAATGTTGGCGATCTGCAGCGCGAACGGTATCGCCGTCGCCACGGCCGCCGTGGTCATGGCGCCGGCGTTCCAGCCGGCCAGCGCCAGCCAGCTTATGGCGATAAGCAGCGCAGCGTTGAGGACGAACAGGGCCGACCACATCAGTGTGAAAACGCGCATCAGCTGATAAAACGTGTCGGCGTGCTCGACGACGGCTTGCGAGACATATTTGTCTTCGTGCTCGCCGGTCGAGAATGTCTTGAGCGTCAGGATGTTCGTGTAGCTGTCGACCATGCGGCCGCTCACCTGCGACCACCGCTCCGACAGTTGGGACGAGCGCTGGGTGATCCTCGGCATCGCAAACCAGAAGATCATGCAATAGAACACCAGCCAGGCCGCCACCACAGCCAGAAGAAGCGGGTCGAGCCGCGCCAGCACAACGATGGCGACCGCGACGAAGACCAGCGCGTACCAGACGGCATCGACGGTGAGATTGACGCTCATCTCCACCGAGTCGCCGCTTTGCATGACCTTCGTTCCGATGCGGCCGGCGAAGTCGTTCTGGAAGAATGACCAGTCCTGACGCACGACATGCCAATGGCTTTGCCAGCGGATGAGGTCGATGAGGTTCGGTGCGATGGCGTGGTTCCGGATGAGCGCGTCGATAACCATGGACAGCGGACGCAGCAGCACGATGATCGCCATGATGACGAGCAGCGGCCCATGCGCGACGAAGAAATCGCCCGGCCTGGTGTTGGAGAGCAGGCCCACGATCAGGCCGACGAAAATCGGCAGCATCGCGTCCACTATTGCCGCGACGGCAACGATGATCATGCGCAGCCAATAGGCGGCGCGAAACTGCCTTATGAAATACCAGTAGAACCGCCAAAGTCCCATTGGCGGCTGCCTGTCTTCGGCCAGCGCCACCGGCGAATAATGGCTTTCGAACCAGGTGAAGATGCGGTCGAACATTTTTCTCTCGTAGATGCCGGAACCCCGCCGGCACCCGATTTGGTCGCCGGCGGGCCTCTGACAGGTCGTGGTTACGCCCGGGAGCGATTCCCCGCAATTGCCGTAACCTTGATGCCAATCGCGATCGCGTTACTCCGCCGCCATCTCGGAGTGAGACCCTTTGGCATCGGACTCAGCCGGCGCATCATCGAGGAGGAACCCACCCGACTGGCGCTGCCAGAGCTGGGCATAAAGGCCGCCCTTGGTGACAAGCTCTTCGTGCGAGCCTTCCTCGATGATGCGCCCCTTGTCCATGACGACGAGCCTGTCCATCGCAGCGATGGTCGACAGCCGATGCGCGATGGCGATCACGGTCTTGCCTTGCATCAGCTTGTAGAGGTTCTCCTGGATCGCCGCCTCGGCTTCCGAATCGAGCGCCGACGTCGCCTCGTCGAGGATGAGGATCGGTGCGTCCTTCAGCATGACGCGGGCAATGGCGATGCGCTGCCGCTGACCGCCGGACAATTTGACGCCGCGGTCGCCGACATGTGCATCGAATCCCTTGCGGCCGTTATGGTCCGAAAGCGCGCCGATGAAATCGAGCGCCTCCGCCCGCCGGGCCGCCTCGATCAGCATCTCGTCGGTGGCGTCAGGGCGCCCGTAGAGGATATTCTCCCGCACCGACCGATGCAGCAGCGAGGTGTCCTGCGTCACCATGCCGATCTGCGCGCGCAACGAATCCTGCGTTACCCCGGCGATCTCCTGGCCATCGATGAGGATCCTGCCGCTTTCCAGGTCGTAAAAACGCAGCAAAAGGTTGACCAGCGTCGACTTGCCGGCGCCGGAGCGGCCGACGATGCCGACCTTCTCGCCGGGTTTCGCAGTGAGCGACAGGTTCTCGATGACGCCCTTCTGCTTGCCGTAGTGGAAGCGGATCTCCTCGAAACGGATCTCGCCCTGACTGACGGCGATGTCGCTGGCGCCCGGGCGGTCCTCGACCAGCCGCGGCAGCGAGATCGACTGGATGCCGTCTTGCACCGTGCCGATATTCTCGAACAGGCTCGACATCTCCCACATGATCCACTGCGACATGCCCCACATCCTGAGCACCAGGCCGATAACCACGGCGACTGCGCCGATCGTCACCGCCTCGCCCAGCCATAGCCACAGCGAGATCGCCGTCACGGAAAACAGAAGCAGCGAATTCAGGATGTAGAGCATCCCGTATAACTGCGTCACCAGCCGCATCGAGCGGTAGACCGTATCGAGGAAGCTCGCCATGCCCTCCCTGGCGAAAGTTGCCTCGCGGCGGGCATGCGAAAACAGCTTCACCGTCTGGATGTTGGTGTAGCTGTCGACGACGCGGCCGGTCATGGTCGAGCGCGCATTGGCCTGCTCCTCGCCGACCTTGCCGAGCTTCGGGATGAAAAAGCGCAAGAGCCCGATATAGCCGACCAGCCATACACCCAAGGGCACAGCCAGTCGCAAGTCTGCCGAGCCGACGATGAACAGCATGCTGAGGAAGTAGACGACGACATAGTTTAGGACATCGATCAGCTTGATGACGCATTCGCGCACGGCAAGAGCGGTCTGCATCAGCTTGGTGGCGACACGGCCGGCAAACTCGTCCTGGTAGAAGGCCATCGACTGCTTGAGCAGGTAGCGATGCACCTGCCAGCGGATGCGCATGGGATAATTGCCCATCAGCGTCTGCTGGTTGAGCAGCGAATGCAGCCATACCGTGCCGGGCAGCGCGAACAGCACGATGAAAGCTATGCCGGCGAGTTTCCAGCGCTCCGTCTCAAGAAAGGTTTCGCGGTTCTGCGCCGACAGCCAGTCGACGATACGGCCCATGAAACCGAACATCCACGCTTCGGCAAGGGCTATCGCTGCCACAAGCACGGCATCGACGAGGATATAGGGCCAGGCCCCGCGCGTGTAATGCACGCAGAAGGCGACCAGCGTCTTCGGCGGCTCGACCGGCTCCGCGGCGGGAAACGGATCGAGCCTCTTCTCAAACCAGCGGAACATTCGAGGCACTCGACGATTTGTGCGCTCACGCGGCGCGGGGTTGATTGGTAAGGCCGTTCGGCCGCACGGCGCCGCGGGCCGGCGATACGGAATTGTCCGTATCGCCGGCCCTGCTTCGCGCAATATAGGGTGCCGCGGTCTTTTCGCCGACAGGCTTGCCAGAGGATCCTGACGACAAGCTGTCGACAGCCCTGGTTTTACCCGGCCGGACCATGCGGATGATCCGGCGCACCAGCGAGGGTCGACCGGGATCGGGCACCGCGCGCGAGAAGTCGACGTCCGGCAGCATGCCGCGATGCGGACGCCGGCGCGTCTCGGCGTGCACCGCCGACGAGTAAGTCTCGCCGATCAGCAGCGCCCAGGTCGCCACCTTGCGCTCATGCAAGCTTCTTGAACCCGGTATTTTAAAGGGATCGAACATCGGTCCGTCCTCCATGTGCAAATGCGTTAAAAAGGGTGATGCGAGCTCGACCTCCGGCATTCGGTCGGAGGGACGCGACGCAGTCAGGACATGACGGCAAGCGTCAGTCCCGACATGACGGCCAGCGTCGGTGTCGACACGTTCAGGCGGGGCGCGGCGCCGCTTTGGCAGTTTGAGAAACATCGCAAGATTCCTTCGAAGGCCGAAAACTGGGTTCGGCGGGAATCGGTGCGATGAGGTCTTAAAGTGTCAGAAGAATCGTCGTACCGAAACCGCCGTTGGGCATACGTGGGCCCCAAAGAGGAGCTGCCCGGAGAAGGGCTGGAAGTGCATGGTCATCATGTGGTCCCTCTCCTTCGGTTCGGGTTGACGATGATGGGCGTATACTCGACTTCGCAGAAAATGGCCACCCGCCAGTCTAGAAATCGCCAAAAGCCGGAGCCGCCTGTGGCCGTTCTGCCACTTATTAGAAGGATGCGGAAATGAACGACCGTCTTCGCATCGGGCTCTACCAACCGGATATCGCCGGCAATTCCGGGACGATCCTGCGCTTCGCCGCCTGCCTTGATCTTGGCGTCGACATCATCGAGCCGGCCGGTTTCCCGCTCTCCGATCGGGCGCTGAAACGCGCCGGCATGGACTATCTCGAAATGGCGGCGCTTGCCCGCCATGCCGACTGGCACGCCTTCGAGGAATGGCGCCGAACGAACGCGCGCCGCCTTGTGCTGCTCACCACCAAGGCCGAGACCGCCTACACGCGGTTTGCTTTCGCCGCCGGCGACGTCCTTCTGTTCGGCCGCGAATCCGCCGGCGTGCCGGAAGAGGTTCATCAGGCGGCGGATGCGCGACTGACCATTCCGATGCGGCCGGGCGCCCGCAGCATCAATGTCGCGCTGTCCGTCGCGATGGTCGCGGGCGAAGCGGTCCGCCAGCTCGGATAGGCTGCTCAAGCCCTGCTCGTCGTCGCGAACGCCTCCCACTTGCGGCGTCAGTCTCACCCAGGCGCACATCGCCTTCTCCTCAATTTGCCTTGTCAGGCTTTCCTCGCTACAAGCTCAACCTAACTTGAGGTCAAGCGGAAAGTGCGAGATGGCTCCGGTGAAGGAATTGACGGTCGGCCAGGTGGCGATGCGCAGTGGCGTCGCGGTCTCGGCGCTCCATTTTTACGAAGCGCGCGGGCTGATCCGCAGCCATCGCACCGCGGGTAACCAACGGCGCTACGGCCGCGACGTGCTGCGACGGGTGGCGATCATCCGCGTCGCCCAGGAGGTCGGCATCTCGCTCGCCGAAATCGCCGCGGCATTCCAATCCCTGCCCGAGGGCCGCACCCCGACGCGCGAGGATTGGAATCTGCTTTCAACGGCTTGGCGCGACGGCCTCGATCATAAGATCGCCCAATTGAAGAAGCTGCGCGACGGACTGACCGACTGCATCGGCTGCGGTTGCATGTCGATCGACAAATGCCCGCTTCGGAACAAGGAGGACCGACTGGCCAGAGAGGGAACTGGAGCGAGACGGCTACTGGTGCCCTGAGGATTTTTCAATCTGCCGCCGGCAGCCGTCGCATGGTGAATTCGATGACGTCGCCCGGGCGCTCGAACCAGCTTTCGATCTCGGTCCAATAGGCCTGCTTGGGAAAGCGCTCGAACCATTCCTTGGCCTT
This sequence comes from Mesorhizobium sp. WSM3866, assembly GCF_002294795.1. Lineage (NCBI taxonomy): Bacteria > Pseudomonadati > Pseudomonadota > Alphaproteobacteria > Hyphomicrobiales > Phyllobacteriaceae > Mesorhizobium > Mesorhizobium sp. WSM3866. The sequence continues at coordinate 154,329 of NZ_NSGC01000009.1, forward strand.
GAGGCGCGCGGCTGGCCGCGGCAGCACGAAAGTCTCGCGCAAGAATCCGTCGCGCGGCATTCTTTCGCGCTCGGCCCGTGAGCGCTCCAGCCTCTTCCTCAAGCCATCCAGCGGCGGTCTTGCCGGGGTGCGCACGAGCAAACTCCTTGCACCTTGGTCAGACAGGACTTGACCCTTGCCCTTAAGAGATTAGGGATCGCGCGCAGAAAAAACGAGTCATTTGTCGGGCAAGCAGCCTGGACTGGAGACGGAATTGGAACGACCCGACATTGCGGTGGGCCTGCCTGACGACATCGAGCAGAAGAAGATGAAGGCCCGCCTCTGGTTCGAAGCGCTGCGCGAGCGCATCTGCGCCGCCTTCGAGCAGATCGAGCAAGAACTCACTGGACCGCAATCGGCATGGTCGCCCGGGCATTTCGAGCAGACGCCGTGGGAGCGCGACGACGGCAAAGGTGGCGGCGGCACCATGTCGATGATGCGCGGCCGCGTCTTCGAGAAGGTCGGCGTGCATACCTCGACCGTCCACGGCGAATTCTCTCCCGAATTCCGCAAGCAGATCCCGGGCGCCGACGAGGATCCGCGCTTCTGGGCGAGCGGCGTTTCGCTGATCGCGCACCCCTGGAACCCCAACGTTCCGGCCGTGCATATGAACACACGCATGGTCGTGACCACCCGCCACTGGTTTGGCGGCGGCGCCGACCTGACGCCGGTGCTCGACCGCCGCCGTACCCAGGACGATCCCGACACGATCGCCTTCCACCGCGCCATGCAGTTCGCCTGCGAGAAGAACGCCGGGGTGGCCGACTATCCGAAATTCAAGGCGTGGTGCGACGAGTACTTCTTCCTGCCGCACCGCAACGAGGCGCGCGGAGTCGGCGGCATCTTTTTCGACTGGCTGCATTCCGATGAGGGCAAGGGCGGCTGGGACGCCGATTTCAATTTCGTCCAGGATGTCGGCCGCTCTTTCCTCGTCGTCTATTCCCATCTGGTGCGTGGCAATTTCAACCAGAACTGGACCGACGGCGACCGCGAGGAACAGCTCGTCCGGCGCGGCCGTTACGTCGAATTCAATTTGCTTCACGATCGCGGCACCATCTTCGGCCTGAAAACCGGCGGCAATGTCGCCTCGATCCTCTCCAGCCTGCCGCCCGAGGTAAAGTGGCCGTAAAAATCCGGTGAGCGGAAGGCCAGCCGCATTGCTGTCCCATTCGCCGAATTTTGACCGGCAATGTGGCAGGGGCGATTTCTTTTTCGTCTAATATCCTTTTGAAAAAATTGATCTATTTAACGTGCCGGGTCGGGAAGCGCCGGCGGCTCGTCACTGCTACGAGCCGCGACCCGACGCGTCCGGACGGCCCTGATCGAGCGGAGTGCCTTCCCAATGGTGCCCGCATCCCAGGAGAACATCCTATGCGCAAGCTTATTGTGACGGCGGCAACCGCCGCCTTTCTCGCCTCCGGTGGCGCCGCGTTCGCCGCGGTAAAGCACACCACGGGAACAGTGAAGAGCTTTGATGGAACGGCCATGAGCCTTGTTCTGGACAACGGATCGACCTTCACGCTGTCCAAGGCCTTCAAGGATCCGGGCATAAAGCCGGGCGAGAAGGTTCGCGTTTCCTGGGATATGAGCGGCAAGAACAAGATTGCCGAGGCTGTCAAAATCATGAAGTGACGGCCTGCACGGCCAGCAATTGCAGAAACGTTGAAGCGGTTTCCGCTGGAATTGCGTCAAAACAAAAAGACAGTGCGGTTCATCGTTTCACGGAAACCAGGTGGCAACGGGCGGAGCAGCAATGCTCCGCCTTTGATTTCGCGCGGAGACCGTGAAAAAACAATTCGCCACCGGCTCCAATGCAACCGAAGCCGGCGACATGTGTTATGGTTTTCCACCGGGGCAATTTCAGGAAAATGCGATGCGGCTTTCCATGCGGAATTGCATGACAACAAGGAGCGGAATCAGGGCTCCGGACCTAGGAAAGGAAAAACCATGAAGGAGTTCCAATGCGGGACACTCGTCCCGGGCTGCGATTGGCACACGCGCGCCGAGGAGGAAGCCGAGGTCATGCGCCGCGCCGTCGAGCACATGCGTGAAACCCATGGCGAAACCACCATCCGCGAGACCATGATCGAGGCGATCCGCTCGCGCATCCAAAAGGTCCGCGACGCGGCCTGAGGCATCGGGTCACCGTTTTCGGACGACCATTGGCAAAGCCGGCGAGTTGGATGCAGCATCCGGCGCATCTCGCTTTGTTTGCGTCTGATCGCTGGCAACGGCCTGGCTTCGCCGAATTCAAGCAAAAACTTATATTCGTACCGGCTTGGATAACCCCGCGGTAACGGTCTCCATGCGATCGTCGCGCATGATCCGGCGACCGCGGCTGCCCGAGGAGCCGTCCGCCACAAGGCGCGTCTGGATCCGGTGGGGCGAGGTGCTTCGCGCATGCGCGAAAGATCCAACAAACGAGATGGTTTCGGCGCAGCCGCACTGTTGCTGTGCCTAGTCGTTGGCGCCTCGCCGTCGATGGCCCAGGAAATGACCACGTCGCTCGTGAACATCCACCAGGGGTCATGGCTCAGCGACCGCGCCAGAGCTCTCGGCAATGGCGGCTATGAGCTGCAGGACGGGAGCTGGGTCTCATTCAATCGTTGGTACCACAGCGATTGGGTCGACATGCACGTCGACTTCATCACGCAACTTACCGAAGACAGCGGCTTTCTGTGGGGAGTGGGAACCGGGGAACAAGCCGAGAAGTACCGCATCGCGCCGAGCCTCAAGCTCGGTTTTCTCACCCAGACCCATCCGAGCCTCAACAGCACTCTCTCCCTTTCGGTTACCTCGACCTTCGGCGGCAACCTGAGCGAAAAGCCATGCGTGGCCGACTACGGGGATCTGGGCACCTACAGCGTCAACTGCCGGCTTGCGGCCGGGGAAACGGCGCCTGAGGACACGCTGAAATATCTGGTTAACGCTACGCCCGAAAGGCTGCGCCTGTGGCTCAACTACCGTGTTACTTTCTGATCGCCGGGATGCCGCGCATGAGAAACCTTCCTGCTCCCGAACTTCGCGATCGTCCGTCCTCGTTCCTGCTTTGACCGGGAGTAAGACCATGTCTGGTAATTTCTGGAAGCTCGGCATTGCCGCGGCACTGACCATTCTGCCGGCATGCCTGGCGTCGGCGCAGGAAGCTCTCGACGCGGACCAGTCGGCCGCGCTGTGCCACGGCGGCGGGTCCATATGCGTAAGCGCAAAGATACCGGTTGCGCGAACGACACAAGCGGTGCAGAGCTGGATGAGTCCCGATGTCGGCGCCGCGTGGGCGGCTGGCTATAAGGGCAAGGGCGTCACCATCACCATCGTCGACGACTTCAGCAGTTCATCGCGCTTCTCCGGCAATTTTGGCATCGGCACGCAATATCAGCGGCACGGAGAGTGGACGCGCGAGGAAGCAAGCATGATCGCTCCTGCGGCGACCATCCGCTCCAAGGACTTCTCGACGGGTTCGGCCGTCCCGCTGGCAAGTGGCCGCAACGTTCTCAACCTCAGCTACGGCATGTACGCGAACGCGGGTTACAGCGTGAACCAGATCCGCTGGGCCCCGGAGGAGCAATCGATCATCTCCTACGCCAGCAAGGGATCGGCCATCGTCTCGAAAGCGGCTGGCAACGATTCGGTTGCGGTCGGCGGCGTCACCAGCGGACAGCAGGATTATCTCGATCTCGCTCTGATCGGCAAACCGACGGCGATCTTTGTTGGCGCGCTGTCCACAAACGGCACGGCGTCAAACAAGGCTCAGCTTGCCTGGTATTCCAATTACGCCGGCTCCGACCCGACCGTGCAGAGCCATTTCCTGGTGGTCGGCGTCGAAGGCGACAAGACCGGCCTTTACGGCACATCGTTCGCAGCGCCTATCATCTCCGGATATGCCGCAATCATCGGCAGCAAATTCACCAAGGCGACCCCGGTTCAGATCACCAACGACCTGCTCAACACGGCTCGCACCGACACGCTGGTCAACTACAACCCCTCAGTCTACGGCAAGGGCGAGGCAAGCCTTTCGCGCGCCCTGGCCCCGGTGGCGATACGCTGAGCGGCGCCACGATGTAGGACTGATCTAAGCCTCGAGTGCCTGCGCGGCGCGTTTGAGCAGCGCGCCGCGATCCATGGCGAATGCTGAATCCACCCATTCCCTTTCGAGATTCTTCAGCGTGGCGCCAAGCTTCGGGCCGGGCGCGGCGCCGAGTTCGGTCAGGTCGGCCCCCTTGATCGGAAAGCTCGGCTTTTGCCATTTCAAGGCGAAGCCGAGCAGGCGCGAGAAACCGCCGGCTTCCATCATCGCCTGATCGTCCTCGATGGCCCGTGTCCGCGCGGCGGCGAGCGCGAGCCGCAGCCGATCGACGAAGCCTTCGCGGTCGCCGAAATAGAGCTTTTTCGACAATTCCGTCTCGGTCGTCTTGGGTTCAGTCGGAACCGTCAGTGCCCAGTGTCGCAGGCGCTCCCCCTCGTCGGTCGAAAATCTCAGCCTTTCGGCAAGCGTCTTCATGCGCGCGGCATCCGGCGGAACGACGGCCTCCAGCCTGAGCAGCGGATCGGCATCCCAGCCGAGATCCTTTTCGGTCCTGACCAGCCCGTGGATGGCGTCGATGCCCCATTTCTCGCTCTCCGGCAGCACGGCGGTGAGGACACCGGCCTGGCGCATCCACAGCAGGGCACGCGATGGGTCGGGCGCCGAAAGCAGCTTCTTCAGTTCGGACCACACGCGTTCGGCTGACAGCCTGCCGAGCCCGTCCTTCAGCCTGGCGCAGGCCTTCAAGCCCTCGGCGTCCGGCCGGCCGTCGCCATACCAGGCGAAGAAGCGGAAGAAGCGCAGGATACGCAGATAATCCTCGCGGATGCGCGCTTCCGGATCGCCGATGAAGCGCAGCCGCCGCACCTCTATATCGGCGACGCCGCCGACAAGGTCGACGATGGTGCCGTCGGCTTCGGCATAAAGCGCATTGATGGTGAAGTCGCGCCGCGCGGCGTCGGCCTTCCAGTCGCGCCCGAAGATGACTTTCGCCCGCCGACCGTCGGTCTCGATGTCGGCCCGGAGCGTCGTGACCTCATAGGCCTTGCCGCCGGCGATTGCCGTGACCGTGCCGTGCTCGATCCCTGTCGGCACGGTCTTGAAGCCGGCTGCCTGGGCGCGGCGGATCGTGTCCTCGGGCACCGTCGTGGTGGCAATGTCAATGTCGGCCACCGGCTGGCCGATCAGCGCATTACGGACCGCTCCACCGGCCACCCGCGCCTCCTCGCCGCCCTCCTTCAGCGCGGCAAGCAGCTTCTGCAGATGCTTTTCGCCCAGCCAATCGGCCCTGCCCGAGAGAGACACCTCAGCGCTCACGCATAGAGCCTTTCATAGAGTGTGCGGATGATGCCGGCGGTGACGCCCCAGATCCGCTGGCCGCCATAGGGCATCTCGTAGAAGAACCATTCGAGGTCGTTCCACATGCGGCTGTCGCGCGCGTGGTTGACAGGGTCCATCAGGAAGCGCAGCGGCACCTCGAAGGCGGCGTCGACCTCGTCGGCGTTGAGCATCAGCGAAAAGCCCGGCCGCACCACCGAAAGCACCGGCACGATGCGGTAGCCGCTGCCGGAGACATAATCGGGCATGCGGCCGACAATTTCGATGTGATCGCGGTCGAGGCCGATCTCCTCGAATGTCTCCCGCAGCGCTGTGGCCTCAGGGGTGGGATCGGTCGGATCGATGGTGCCGCCGGGAAAGGCGACCTGGCCGGAATGGCTGCGCAGCTTCTCCGCCCGCTTGGTGAGCAGCACCGTGGCGCCGTCGGCGTGATCGACGACCGGGATCAGCACCGCGGCGTCGCGCAGCGGTTTTACATGCTTCAGCCTGGGATGCCCTGGATTGAAGCGGTGGTCGCCGAACTCGTCGCCGGATTGGACCTCGGCCTGGGCCGCTGCGCGGGCGCGAAAATCCGCGATCGAGAACGGCACCGGCGCCACCTGGTCCATCACGCGCTTAGCCGCTCGAGCTTGTCGGCCGACATGATCGGATAAACTTCGCCGCCGGAGCGGACGGCGAACATTGCCCTGCCGCAGACGTCGATCACCTCTCCATGCTCGACCAATTCGTACATCACCGGCCGCGCCACCAAGGCTTCCAGCCGCCCGCGCACCAGCACATAGGGCTTGAGCCCGCCGGTGGCGTCCTCGTCGACGAAGCGCAGCGGATGGCCGGGCCCGGCGGTGACCACGTCCCCGACATTGGTGCGGAACGTGATGATCTGGCCGTCGCCGGTCCCGGACACGTTCATCTCGACGGCGATGAAGGGCGCATCGGCGACGCGGATGCGGACGCGCTCCACCGGCGTCACCAGATAGGTCTTGCCGTCGGCGTCCTTGCGCAACACGCTGGAAAAGAGCTGCACCAGCGGCATGCGCCCGATCGGCGTGCCGAGGTAGAACCAGGTGCCGTCGGCCCTGATCTCCATATCGAGGTCGCCGCAGAAGTCCGGATTCCAGCGCTCCACCGGAGCGGGCCCCTTGCCGGCGCGCGCCGCTCGCGAGATCAGCGCCTCCAGCCCGCGCGCCTCGGTGGCGCTGGTCAGGCCCTTTTCACTGGATTCTGTGCGATGCGTCATGGTCACGAAATAGTCACTGTTGTCCGGATTGTCAGCCTTGTCAGCCCAAGCCTGTGATTTAAGTTCAATCGCAGGCGCCGGGCGAGGCCGAATCGCGGCATTCTGCGAATCGAGAATGCAAGCCGGTATTTCCAACCACAAGGATCGAACGGCATGAGCGTGATGATCAAGGAAAGCCCGTTGAGCGACAAGGCGATGATCGAGCAGGCCGAGAAGGCGCTGTCCGACATCTCCAAGGTCCGCGACGCCGTAGGCCGCGTGATCTTCGGCCAGGAAGCCGTTGTCGAGCGCACGCTGGTTGCGCTGCTTGCCGGCGGGCATGCGCTCCTCGTCGGCGTGCCGGGCCTCGCCAAGACCAAGCTGGTCGAGACACTGGGCATCGTGCTCGGCCTCGATTCCCGCCGCATCCAGTTCACGCCCGACCTGATGCCGTCCGACATCCTCGGCTCCGAAGTCATGGAGCAGGATGAGCTTGGCAAACGATCCTTCCGCTTCCTCCGCGGGCCTATCTTTTCGCAGCTTTTGATGGCCGACGAGATCAACCGTGCCTCGCCGCGCACCCAGTCGGCGCTGCTGCAGGCAATGCAGGAATATCACGTCACCATTGCCGGCGTTCGCCACGACCTGCCCTCGCCCTTCCACGTGCTGGCGACGCAGAACCCGCTGGAGCAGGAAGGCACCTATCCGCTGCCGGAAGCGCAGCTCGATCGTTTCCTGATGCAGGTCGACATCCTCTATCCGGAGATCGAGGCCGAACGCCGCATCCTGCTCGAAACCACCGGCGTCGAGGAGGCCAAGGCCGACAATGTGCTGCAGCCAGCCAGGCTGAAGGAAATTCAGACGCTGATCCGCCGCATGCCGGTGCCTGAAAGCGTCGTCGAAGCGATCCTCAAGCTGGTGCGCTCGGCTCGTCCCGGTCAGGGGATTGCCGACACCGACAAGCATGTCGCCTGGGGTCCTGGTCCGCGCGCCAGCCAGGCGCTGACCCTGTGCGCCCGAGCACGCGCCCTATATGATGGCAGGCTGGCGCCGTCGGTCGACGACATCCGTGCCCTCGCCGAACCGGTGCTGCAGCATCGCATGGCGCTGACCTTCGCCGCCCGCGCGGAAGGCACATCCGTGCGCGACGTGGTGGCGAAACTGGCAAAAGGCATCTGATGGGTCGAATAGGCGAGGTCCAGGCACCGGTTGCGACGCGCGACGCGCTCGCCCGTGGCCGGTTGCGGGCCTCTCTGGTGCCGGATCTGCTGGTCGAGGCGCGCCGCATCGTCAACACGGTGATCGCCGGCTGGCATGGCCGCCGCAAGCGCGGCATCGGCGAGAATTTCTGGCAGTTCCGCCCCTATGTCGAAGGCGATGCCTCGCGCATCGACTGGCGCCGCTCGGCCCGCGACGACCACACCTATGTGCGCGACCGCGAGTGGGAGGCGGCCCATACCGTCTGGCTCTGGTCGGACCCCTCCCCGTCGATGCTCTACAAATCCTCGGGAGCCGGCGTTTCCAAGGAATCGCGCGCGCTGGTGCTGGCGCTTGCGTTGGCCGAGCTCCTGTCGCGCAGCGGCGAGCGCATCGCCTGGCCGGGCCTCACCGACCCGTTCACCGCCCGCAACGGCGCCGAACGCATTGCGGCCCAGCTCAGCCATGCCGGCAACCTGGCGGCGAAGCCCGATCTCTCCACCATCCGCCGCTTCTGCGACATCGTCATCGTCAGCGACTTTCTCGATCCGGTCGAGGAGACCATGGCCTGGCTCGACGTGCTCGCCCGTCACGGCGTGCGCGCGCATCTGATCGAGGTCGCCGACCCGGCCGAGGAGACCTTCCCCTATGCCGGCCGCACCGAATTCACCGATCCCGAGACCGGCGACAAGCTGACCGCCGGCCGCGCCGAAACGCTTAAAGACGAATACCGCCTGCTCTATATCGCTCGCCGCCAGGAACTGGCCGGCTGGTGCAAGCGCCTCGGCTGGAGCTTTACCGTCAATCATACCGACCGCCTCGCCTCCGAGGCGCTCGTGCGCGTCCACATGGCGATGACCGCCGACAGCAGCCGTCCGGGTCTGACCTCGGGTCATGCCGGGCTGACCGCCGGTGGCGGTCATGCCGGGCTGACCGCCGGTGGCGGTCATGCCGGGCTGACCGCCGGTGGCGGTCATGCAGGGCTGACCGCGGGCGGTGATGCCGGAAAGGCGGTCGCATGAGTTGGCTGCCGCTTTCCTTCGGCGCGCCGATGGTGCTGTGGGGGCTGCTGGCCCTGCCGGTGATCTGGTACCTGCTGAGGCTGACGCCACCCAGGCCGCGGACTGAGGTCTTTCCGCCGCTGAGGATCCTCGCCCGCGTCCTGAGGCGCGAGGAGACGCCGCATCAAAGCCCCTGGTGGCTGACGCTGCTTCGCCTGCTGATGGCCGCCCTTGTCGTCACCGCGCTCGCCGAGCCGATCTTCAATCCGCGCGAAAAGCTGCCGGCCGAGGGCTCGGCGCTCGCGCTGGTCATCGACAATGACTGGGCAAGCGCCGCCGACTGGGGCAAGCGCGTCGCCACCGCCGAGCGGCTGATTGCCGATGCAGGCTCGAACGGCGTGCCGGTCGTCATCGCCTTTACCGCCGAGAAGCCGAATGCCGAGATCGGCCCCTTCGATGCATCGGCCGCGCTCGACCGCCTGCGCGCGGCAAAGCCGCGCCCGATCCCGACCGACCGCCCCGCCGTCTATGCCCGCGTCGCAGCCACTTTGGAGCGCCTGCCCGGCGCCAGCGTCGCCGTGCTTGCCGATGGCCTTGCCGCCACCGGTGACGAAGCAGCGTTCAAGACGCTCCTGGAAAGGAATGCCGCGAGGCTGGTCTGGGCTACCTCGGACCGGCTCTCGCTCACCGGCCTGACCGGCGCCGACAATCAGGTCGACGGCTTCACGCTGACCGCCATCCGCGCGCCGGGCGATCCGGCGCCGGCGCAGATCACCGCGGGCGCCTTCGACGACAAGGGCCGCCGCATCGCCGACGCGACTCTGACCTTCGCGCCGGGTCAGACCACCGCCACCGGAACGATGAAGGTGCCGTTCGAATTGCGCAACGACTTCGCCTCGATAGCACTCGATGGCGAGCACCAGGCCGGCGCCGTTCGCGTGCTGGACGAGAGCTCCAAGCGCCGCCGCGTCGGTCTGCTTTCGCAGGCTGAGGCAGACCAGGCGCAGCCGCTGCTGTCGCCGCTCTATTACATTCGCCGCGCCCTGCAGCCTTTCGCCGATCTGGTGGAGCCGTCGAGCGCCGATCTGGCCGATGCCATTCCGCAGCTTCTCGACCAGAAGCCGGCGATGATCATCATGGCCGATGTCGGCACCATCCCTGCGCAGGTCCGGCAACGGCTGGTCGACTGGGTGAACAATGGCGGCACGCTGGTGCGTTTTGCCGGTTCAAGGCTGGCTGCCGCCGGCAACGACGATGATCTCTTGCCGGTCCGGCTGCGCAGCGGCGAGCGCGCGCTGGGCGGCGCGCTTTCGTGGACGACGCCGCAACCGGTCACCGAATTCCCGAAGAACGGCCCGTTCGCCGACCTCGCGCCGCCGACGGAGGTGACGGTCAGCCGGCAGGTGCTGGCCGAGCCGACGCCCGACATCGTCGAGCGCACCTGGGCGACGCTTGCCGACGGCACGCCGCTGGTCACGGGCATGAAGAAGGACAAGGGAACGCTGGTGCTCTTCCACGTGACACCGGAGGCGACCTGGTCGAACCTGCCGATCTCCGGCAGCTTCGTCGAGATGCTGAGACGCATAGTGCAATTGTCGCGCAACCAGGGCGCCGCGGTCGCCAATGCCGAGGCGGCCGCAGCATCGCTGGCGCCCTATCGCATGATCGGCGCCGACGGCGCGCTGGTGCCGCCGACACCCGATGCGCGGCCGCTCGTGCCCGCCGCCGGCCCGCTTCCAGTGACGCTGGAAAACCCGCCCGGCGTCTACGGTTCGGAAACCGGCGTTTTCGCGCATAACCTGCTCAACGCCTCGAGCACATTGACGCCGCTTGCTCGGCCACAGGTCTCGCTGCCGGTGACGGCCATCCCTTACGCCTTCGACGAATCGGAGAACCTGAAAGGCCCGCTGGTCACATTGGCCCTCTTGCTGATGGTGCTCGACACGCTTGCCGTGTTCTGGATGGGTGGGCTGTTCTCGCGCCGGCCGCGCCGCGCCGCGGCGACCGCCGCTGCCCTGCTGATCGTGTTCGGCGGGCTCTTCGGCCACGCCGACTTTGCCCGCGCCGATGATTCGAAGCCGGGCGATTCCCAGGCCATCGAGGACATTTCGAAAACTCGGATCGCCTATGTCATCACCGGCGAGCCCGGCGTCGATTCAATCAGCCGCGCCGGCCTCGAAGGCCTCACTCGCTTCCTGATCGAGAAGACCGCGCTGGAACCCGGCCCGCCGGCGGGCGTCGACATCTCCAAGGACGAACTGACCTTCTATCCGCTGATCTACTGGCCGATCGACGCCACCGCGCCGATGCCCAGCGAAGCCGCGATCGCCCGCATCGACGCCTATATGCAGCAGGGCGGCACGGTTCTCTTCGACACGCGCGACCAGTTCTCCAACGGCATCGGCGCCGGCTCGGCAAGCTCGGCCACCGAGCGGCTGCGCGATATTCTCGGCAATCTGAACGTGCCGCCGCTGGAGCCGGTGCCCTCGGACCATGTGCTGACGAAGTCCTTCTTCATCCTTCCCGAGTTTCCCGGCCGCTTCAACGGCAGTCCGCTCTGGGTCGAAGCCTCGCTCGATGCCAGCAATACCGAGAACCGTCCCGTGCGCACCGGCGACGGCGTCTCCCCGATCATGATCACCGGCAATGATTTCGCCGGCGCCTGGGCGGTCGACGAGAACGGCGATCCGATGCTGCCGACCGTGCCGCCGGATCCGATGCAACGCGTCTACGCGCTGCGCGCCGGCGTCAACATCATGATGTACATGCTGACCGGCAACTACAAATCCGACCAGGTGCATGTGCCCGTCCTGCTCGAACGGCTGGGACAGTAGTTCATGAACTGGTCGATCTCCTTCGAGCCGCTCGTTTCCTGGCCGCTGTTCTGGGTCGTCATCGTGCCGCTCGCGCTGCTCGCGCTGGCCGGCCTGTGGTTCCGTCAGCGCGGCTCTGTCCTGCGCTTCATCGCCCTGCTGGCGCTGGGCGCGGCACTGCTCAATCCCGTTTTCCTCGATGAGGAACGCGAGGCATTGAAGAGCGTCGTCGCGGTCATCGTCGATCGCAGCCAGAGCCAGGACATCGGCGACCGCACCAAGCAAACCGACGAAGCGCTGACGGGCCTTCAGCAGCGCCTCGGCCGCTTCAAGCAATTCGACGTCCGCGTCGTCGAAGCCGGCAAATCCGAGGCCGCCGATGAGCGTACGGAAACCAGGCTGTTCGGCGCGCTGGAAAGCGCTTTCCGCGATGTGCCGCCCTCGCGCATCGGCGGCGCCATCATGATCACCGATGGCGAGGTGCATGACGCGCCGGCCGGCGCTCCGGAATTCAACGCGCCGCTCCATGCGCTGATCACCGGCAACGAGCACGAGAAGGACCGCCGCATCCGCTTCGAGAACGCGCCGCGCTTTGGCCTCGTCGGCAAGCCGCTCGACATGAGCTATCGGGTGCTTTCCACGGAAGGCCAGGGCGGCCCGGTCGACGTGCGGGTCTCGGTCAATGGCGAGCAGGTCTCTGTCGAGCATGCGACCATCGGTCAGCCGATGAAGCTTGAAGTCACCATTCCCAACGCGGGCCGCAACATCGTCCAGCTTTCGATCGACCACGAGCCGGGCGAGCTGACCGACACCAACAACCGCGCCATCGCGCTGGTCGACGGCATTCGCGATCATCTGCGAGTGCTTCTGGTCTCCGGCGAGCCGCATGCCGGCGAGCGCACCTGGCGCAACCTGTTGAAATCCGACGCTTCGGTCGACCTCGTCCACTTCACCATTCTGCGACCGCCGGAAAAGCAGGACGGCACGCCGATCAACGAGCTGTCGCTGATCGCCTTCCCGACGCGCGAACTGTTCGTGGAGAAGATCAAGGACTTCGATCTGATCATCTTCGACCGCTATCAGCACCGCGACGTGCTGCCGATCCTCTATTACGACTACATCTCCGAATATGTCGAAAAGGGTGGCGCGCTGCTGATTGCAGCCGGGCCCGAATATGCCGGCGAAAGCTCCATCGCCCGAACGCCGCTGATGTCGGCCCTGCCCGCGATGCCGAGCGGCGAGGTCGTCGATAAGGCCTTCTACCCGCGTCTGACCGATCTCGGCCAGCGCCACCCGGTCACGCGCGGGCTCGACGGCTCCGCCGCCGATCCGCCGCGCTGGAGCCGCTGGTTCCGCACCATCGGCGTCAAGAACCCCGAGGGCGCGGTGGTGATGAAAGGAGCCGACGACCGCCCCCTGCTTGTGCTCGACCGCAAGGGCGAAGGCCGGGTCGGCATGCTGCTTTCCGATCAGGGCTGGCTGTGGGCGCGCGGCTTCGAAGGAGGCGGACCGCATGTCCAGCTTTATCGGCGCATCGCCCATTGGCTGATGAAGGAACCTGAACTTGAAGAAGAGCGGCTAACCGCCGACGGCCGCGGCATGGTGCTGGAAATCCGCCGCCAAACGATGAGCGACGATCCCGGCCCCGCCCAGGTGATCACGCCTTCCGGCAAGACGATGACGGTCAAGCTGGAAAAAGCCGAACCAGGGATTTTCACGGGCAGCCTGCAGACCAGCGAGATCGGCCTCTATCAGGTCGGCAACGGCGACCTCACCGCGCTTGCCCATGTCGGCCCGATCAATGCGCCTGAATTCGCCGATGTCGTTTCCACCGAGGACAGGCTGAAGGCGCCGGCCGAGGCGACCGGCGGCAGCGTGCGCCGGCTCGCGCCATCCTCCATGCTTGGCGATCTTGCCGGCGGTGTGGCATTGCCTTCGATCGTACCGGTCCGCTCCTCGGGGGCGGCATCGGGGAACGATTGGATCGGGCTGCGCACCACCGACGACAGCACGCTGAAGGCCGTCTCGCGCGTGCCGCTGTTCGGCGGCTTCCTCGGCCTCGGCTTGCTGCTCCTGGCCATCGGCTCGATGTGGTATCGAGAAGGAAGGTAGAGCCTTTTCCTTCTCCCCTTCCGGGAAAGGTGCCCGAAAGGGCGGATGAGGGGCGGCGCGCAACAATCAAATACGGCGCTTGCCCCCACCCTCACCCTGCTCGGCCGGCGGCCTCGCTTTCCCTCTCCAGGACACGGGCGAGGCAGAGCCGCCCTACTCTTCCGGCTCGGTCGTGAACAGCAGCGGATAGCCCTTGGCCTTACTGGCGTCGGTTGCTCGCGCGGCCTTGGTCTCGGCAACGTCGCGCGTGAAGACGGCGACCACGCAGACGCCGCGCGTATGCGCGGTGATCATCACGCGATGCGCCTGATCCTCGCTGAGCTTGAACTCGCCTTTAAGCACCGTCACCACGAACTCCCGCGGCGTGAAGTCGTCATTGACCAGGATGACCTTGTAGAGCTTCGGCCGCTCGGTCTTCGGCTGCGTCTTGGTACGCGGTTTAAGGACGGTCTCAGGCATTGGAATTCACCAGTTGGAAACTGGGTCTGGCTTGCACTTCCTCAGGCAGGGAAGCATTTGTCCATTTGTCCGCTGGAGAGCGGAGAATCGAGGGACGATGAAGGCTTATGTGGGATAGCGCTGTTTGCGCTTCAATGCCCCTGCCGACCGATCGTGCGACGCACCGTCGTCCATGTTGGAACCGCGCTCCATGAACGCGCCAATCATCCAGGCGGCGATGCCGATCAGCGTCGCGCCCGTCAGCACGATCAGGACCCAGCTCTGTGCCGGCGTGATGTAGTCGAAGCTCGATGAGATGGCCGGCGCGAAAAGTTCCGGCTCGGTCCTGCCGCTGGCGGGATCCGGCACTGGGCTGGCTGTCAAGATGATCAGCGCTCTTGCTGCCGCGGTGGCAACCAAGCCGCCGAGAGCCAGCGAGCGCATCATGGACGAAAGCCGCTTCTTCATGCGGATTGTCCTACCGCACCGGCATTGCGATCGGGTTAAGGAAGTGGCGCGGCGCAAGCTGCCGGTGTCAGGATTCGGCCGCTGGAAGCCGCCCCGGCCGGTTTCGGCCGGAGCGGTCTTGAAAGATCAGGATCGAAGCCTGGATTAGGACTTCTTCGCGTCCTTCTTCGGGGCCTTCTTGACCGGGCACTTGTGGGTCTTGGTCACCTTGCAGGCCTTCTTGGCGGCGACCTTCTTCGGAGCGGTCTTCGCCGTAGCGTCAGCGGCCGGAGCCGTGGTCGTGGTCGAGGCGGCCGGAGCGGCGGTCGTCGTGGCGGCGGCGTTGCTGACAGCCGGCATCGAGAAAGCGAGAGCAACAGCGAGGCCGAGGGCGGAGAGGAGGGACTTTGTCATGGCTTCATTTCCTTTTTCATGCGGGTCGAGGAGTTGAGCGTCACTGAACCGGGTCGATCGGTGTCACTCCAAGCAGCTTCAAAGCGTTTGCGAGCATCCGGATGCCCTGCGCCTGTTTCTTGGCAGCGCAGAACCGGTTTCCCTTTCTTTGAAGTGCCTTCGCCGCGGTGACCTGCGTTGCCGCGGCATGGGTTTCGAGGGCTTCGTCAACTTGACGGTTGAGATTGGTGCAGCGCTCGGTCCGGGTCAGCGGCGTTACCTTTGCGTTGGAGGCCCCGACTGCGGCTGTGATGAGCGACATGCTAAGCAAAGCACCCATCACGCTGATCCAGAACCTCTGCATCGGTCTTGCCCGTTACTCCGGAAACTTGCGTCGCAGCCGATGACCTGACCGCCACGGCACCAGTTATGCCCTTGAAATTTTTCACGAGTTTTTCCCGAGTGTAGAATTTTGTTTCTGAATTGTTTCTGGGGAAGCCATTCCGTCCCACGTCGCCGCCACTGGCCAAGATGTGGCCCGAATTCTATCGTGTGGGTGATCACAGAAGGGCAGCTTGGCTACACAAATCGCGGGGTTCTCGTGAAATCCGACTCGCACATACTGATCGTCGATGACGACAAGGGCATACGCGACCTGCTTCAGGAGTTTTTCCAGAAACGGGGGCTGCGCACGACAGTGGCCGCCGACGGCACCGAGATGGAGTCGATCCTGCGCCGGGCGCAGATCGACCTGATCGTGCTCGATGTGATGCTTCCCGGTAAAAGCGGGCTGGAACTGTGCCGCGAGATCCGCGCCAATCACACGACACCGATCATCATGCTGACCGCGGTGACCGAGACGACGGATCGCGTCGTCGGGCTCGAGATGGGGGCTGATGACTATGTGCCGAAACCCTTCGATCCGCGCGAATTGCTCGCCCGCATTCGAGCGGTGCTGAGACGCAACGGCACGGCCGAGCCGCGGCGGCCCACAGCCAAGCAGATCTACCGCTTTGCCGGCTGGACCATGGATTGCTCGCGCCGCCGGCTGACGGCGCCCGACGACGTGCGGGTGGAACTGACGATGGGGGAGTTCAACCTGCTGCAGACCTTCGTCAAGAGCGCGCAACGCGTTCTCACCCGCGAGCAGCTCATCGAGTTGTCCGGCGGCGACACCGGTTACAGCTTCGATCGCAGCGTCGACATCCTGGTCAGCCGCCTGCGCCGCAAGATGGAGGACGATCCCAAGACGCCGAAACTGATCTTGACTGTTCGCAGCGGTGGCTATCAGTTTCTGCCCGAAACGACCTCCGAATGAGACGCTTGCTGCCGCAAACCCTGCCTGTCTGGGTTCTGCTCATCGTCATTGCCGGCCTGATGATCAGCCAGGTCGCGACGCTTTATATCGTGGCGCGCGACCGCGCCGCCGCCAACGATGTGGTTGATCTCTATCGGCTGAACGACCGCGCCTATTCGCTGGTGCAGCTTATGCATGACGCCACGCCTGAAGAACGCAAGACGACCGCTTCCGGTCTGTTCAATGCCACCTACGCATTGACCGTTTCGGACACCCCCGCCGTCACTTCCTCGATCGCCGGCGATGACCAGCTAGCCGAGTTGGAGGACATCCTGGTCGGCCGCCTGTCCAAGTTCGGCATCACCGACGCGCGTGTGCGGCGCGATCCGGCAACGCAGGAAGCCGATGTCCCGGACGGCCAGGTGATGAACAAGGATGTCGGCCAGGTCGAACGCGATCTGCTGGTGCTGGCCGCGGATTTCGCCCAGAGCGACAAGCTGACGGCGTCGCTGCGCTTTTCCGACGGCCAGTGGCTGAACTTCACCGAGCCGATCACGCCGGCTGGGCCGATCCTGAGTTGGGACAGCCTACCGCTCTATTCGCTGATAGCGGGACTGATCATCGTGATGTCGATCTGGTCGCTGCGCCGGCTGACCGCACCCTATCGCATGATGGAGACCGCGGTGAACCGCATCGGCAAGGACCTCAAAAGCCCGCCCATCGCCGAAACCGGCAGCCGCGAAATCCGCGCCGCGGCAAAGGCGGTCAACGCCATGCAGATGCGCCTGCGCGACTATGTCGAGGACCGCGAGCACCTGGCGGCGGCACTGGCGCATGATCTGCGCACGCCGCTGACCAGGATGCGATTGCGTCTCGAGCTGCTGCGCAAATCGCCGGCCCGTGAAGCGCTGGCGCATGACCTTGCCGACATCGAGAGCATCGCAAGCTCGGTGATCGACTTCGCCAAATTCGAGGTCACCGAGGAAAAGGCCGAGCGGATCGACTTCTGGTCGCTGGTGGAGGCGGTCGCCGACATGTTCGAGGACGCTTCGTTCGACGAGGACGCCACGCCGTCGCGCGGCCTGGTCTGCATCGCGCGGCCGGTGGCGCTGCGCCGCTGCATCACCAATCTAGTCCAGAACGCCGTCACCTATGGCAAGAAGGCGCATATCGGCGTGCAGCGCTCTGGCGATACAATCACGCTCAGCATCCGCGATGAAGGGCCGGGCATTCCGCAGGCAAAGCTGGATCAGGTGTTCGGTTCCTTCGTGCGCCTCGAACAGTCGCGCAACCGCGAGACCGGCGGGCTCGGCCTCGGCCTGACCATCGCCCGCAACATCGCCCGCGGCGCCGGCGGCGAGATCAGCCTTTCCAACCATCCCGGCGGCGGCCTGCTGACGGAGCTGCGCCTGCCGCTGGCAGCTTGAGTCAGCAAGCGCTTTCCCGGCTGCTCCAGAGGACTGGATCAGTCGCGCCATCCTTGTGATAGTGCAGCCCGCCCTAAAGCGCCGTGCGTCCTCCAGGACGCGGGATGCTGTAGCACTTCAATTTGGTGCATGACCCTTACCGAACCGAAGGTCAGCGACGCAAAAATCGATTCTGATTTTCGGATCCCCGCACGAGGAACCGAACCATGTTCTACGCAATCCTTGCCTATCACGTCGAAGAGACCGTCCAGTCCTGGACGCCCGACGAGGATGCAGCCGTCATGAAAGACCTGCTCGAGATCAACGACAGGCTGACCCGCGCCGGCAAGCTGGGCCCGGCGGCAAGGCTGGGCGAGACGGCGAAAGCCGTCACGCTGCGCGGTCCGGGCGACGGCATGGTGATCGACGGCCCCTTTGCCGAGACCAAGGAGCAGTTGCTGGGCCTCTATGTGCTGGATTGCGCCAACCAGGACGAGGCGATAGCGGTGGCGCGCGATCTCAGGCGCGTCAATCCCACCGCCGTCTACGAGATCCGGCCGATTGCGCTTTATCTGCCGGGCGCGCCGCTGGCCTGAATTCCGGGAGTAGCGACGGATTCACCGCAGCGGGCGGCGCCCGGCGGTGCGGCTGCGCGCCGCAGCATCCGCGGGGGCTTCATCGGCCGGATAGCCGAAATCCTTCAGCTCCGAAATGGACAGACCGGCCAAAGCCCTGCGCTGCATGGCGTCCTGATACCGGCGCTGGAACCCGGCGAAGATTAACGCGATCTTGGCGGCGAGCGTGCCGGCAACTCGGGTGCTCGGCTGGCAGGTTCTGATATTGATGTAGGTCATTGTCATTCTCCCTCGTTCGAACTCACGAGGGCAGTGTCTCATCGGCGCGCTTTGGCAACGTTCGTCCAGGCGTGAAACCGCAGGAAAAAGCCCGCAAAATCGTCGTTAAGTCGGCGGCGGGACATGGTATTCTGCTTAACGCTGTTTCACGGGGCCCCGGATGTACATTCGATTGCTTGGCGGCATCGAGGTTGTCTCCGCAGGCGGGCAACCTCTGCACTTCGCGACGCGCAAGACGTCGCTGCTCTTTGCCGCGCTGGTTCTGGCCGGCCCGAAAGGGCTTCGCCGCGAGAAGGTGGCGGCGATGCTGTGGACCGGCAGCGGCGAGCAGCAGGCGCGAAACAGCCTGCGCCAGGCCCTGGTCGACATCAGGCGGCTGTTTCCGTCCACCGGCAACGAGGCCATTCGCATCGAAGGCAATGCCGACACCATCTGGGTGGTGGCGAATGACAACGAGGCCGACATCTGGATTTTCGACCGGAACTGCCAGGCCGATGACGGCGCGAGCCTCGCGGCAGCTGCCGACCTGTACCGGGGTGACCTGCTCGACGGACTGCCATCCCCCGGCGAAATCGACGAATGGCTTGCGCCGCTTCGGGCGAACTACACCCGCAAGGCGTTGGACCTGGCCGAACGGCTGAGCCTCCTGCCGGAACTCGGTGAACGCGAGGAGCAGGCCTGCGAAAGACTGGCTGAGCGGCTAGTGACGTCCGACCCATGCGCCGAGCAGGCCCACCGCGCCCTGATCCGCGTCTTCCGCCGCCACGGCCGCACCAACGACGCCTTTCGCCAGTTCCTGGCCTGTAAGGAAGCGCTCAAGCGCGAGCTCGGTGTCGAGCCTGAGGAAGCGACGCGGGCGCTGATCGAACGCATCGAGGCGCCAATGGAGCTGAAGGGTTCGATAGCCGACTATGGCCAACCCGAGGCCGAACTTTCCCGCCTGGAAGCGAAGGCGCCTCGCTCTGTCGTTTCGGTGCCGGAAAAGCCGTCGATCGCGGTCCTGCCGTTCCAGAACATGAGCGGCGACGCCGAGCAGGAATATTTCACTGACGGCGTTGTCGAGGAGATCACGACGGCGCTGTCGCATGTCAGCTGGCTGTTCGTGATCGCGCGGAATTCTGCCTTCGCCTACAAGGGCCAGGCGGTTGACGTCACCCGCGTGGCACGCGAGCTCGGGGTGCGCTATGTGCTGGAGGGCAGTGTCCGCAAGGCCGGCAGCCGGCTTCGGGTGGCAGGTCAGCTTATCGAGGCGTCGGCGGGAGTAAATCTCTGGGCCGACCGCTTCGAAGGCGATGTCTCGGAAGTGTTCGAACTGCAGGACCTCGTTGCCTCCAGTGTCATCGGCGCAATTTCACCCAGACTCGAACAGGCCGAGATGGCGCGCGCCAAGCGCAAGCCCACCGAGAGCCTCGACGCTTATGACCACTATCTGCGCGGCATGGCGAGCCTTTACCGCTGGACGAGAGAAGGGCTGGAGGAGGCGTTGCCACAGTTCTACAGGGCCATCCAGCTCGACCCCGATTTTGCCGCCGCGGAAGGCGCTGCCGCCTGGTGCTATTTCTGGCGCATGGCGAATGGCTGGATGATCGACCGGCAGAAGGAAACAGCCGAGGTATCCAGGCTGGTCGGCGACGTGGCTATCGCCGGCAAGGACGATGCGGTGGCGCTGGCTTTCAGCGGCCTGGCGCTGGGTTATGTCACCGGCGATTACGAGGCCGGATCGGCACTGGCCGACCGCGCGCTCGTGCTCAACCCGAACTGCGCAGCCGCCTGGAGCGCCAGCGGCTGCCTCAAGGCCTGCCATGACGACCCGGACATCGCAATCGAGCACATGTCGCGGGCAAGGCGGCTGAGCCCGCTCGATCCGCTGACCTTCTTTATGCAGACCTTCACTGCCTTCGCTCACTTCGTGGCCGGCCGCTACGACGCCGCCTGGCCGCTCGCCGAGGCGGCGTCGCGCGCGCAGCCCTATTATCTCACCGGCCTGCGTGTGGCGGCCGCCAGCAACGCCATGGCCGGCAGGCTGGATGCCGCGAGCAGGCACATCGCGCGCTCGCTGGAGCTCGACCCGCAACTGAAGCTTTCCAACCTCAAGCATCGGGTAGGGCAGATCAGGCCAGAATATTTCGCCAAATATGTCGAGGCGCTACGGCTAGCCGGCCTCCCGGAATGACATGTCTTGGCGCTCTCTCGTCAGTCTGGTAGCGCCGCGGTCTTGATTTCCGCTCCGATGCGAAGCGTCTCACGCAGCAGGAGATCGAGGTCGTCGCGGCGGGTGCGGTGGTTGGTGATCGCGACCCGCAGGCAGTGCTGCCCGTGCACCGTGGTGTCTGACACGGCTGCAATGCCTTCTTCCTGCAGCCTGAGCATGATTTCGGTGTTGAACGACTTGAGCTGTTCCTCGGAGGCGCCGTCCAGGCGATGGCGGAAGCAGACGATGTTGATGGTGGTCGGCGCCGTCAGCTCAAGCGCCGCCTCGACCCGGATCAGCTCGGTCAGATAGCCGGCCTGGGCGATGTTCTGGTCGATCAGCCGCCCGAATTTCTCGATGCCATGCTCCTTGAGCGACATCCAGATCTTGAGCGCGCGAAAACCGCGCGATGTCTGCAGGCCATAGTCGTGCAGCCATTGCCCTGAGGCGAGGCCACGCGGCGTCGATTCCAGATATTCCGGCGTGACGGCGAAGGCGTTGCGGTGGGCGACGGCGTCGCGAACCAGCGCACAGCCCGCTTCGAAGGGCGCGTGCAGCCATTTGTGCGGGTCGAGCGCGACGGAATGGGCGCGTTCGATGCCGGCGACGAGCGATCTGTTTTCAGGCGCGAGGGCGATCAGGGCGCCGATGCAGCCATCGACATGAAACCAGAGGTCTTCCTCTGCCGCCAACACGGCCAGCGCCCGCAAGTCGTCGATCGCGCCCGTGTTGACGGTTCCTGCGGTGCCGATGATGCAAGCCGGCTTGAAACCTGCCGCGCGGTCTTCCGCGATGGCGGTCTTGAGCGCATCGACATCGATGCGCAGATCGGCGTCGGTCGAGACCCGCCGCAGCGCCCGGTTGCCGAGGCCGAGCGCTTCCATGGCCTTGCGGTGGCAGGAATGGACCTGGTCCGAGGCGTAGAAGCGCAACGGTTTTGGGATCGCCCCGACACCCCTTTCGCGCACGTCGACGCCTGCTTTGGCATTGCGCGCCACGGTCAAACCGATGAGGTTGGCCATCGAGCCGCCGCTGACAAGCGTGCCGCTGGCCGAAGCCGGGAAGCCCACCATCTCCTTGCACCAGTCGACCACCTGGCTGTCCATCAGCCCGGCGGCGTGATTGCCGCCGCCGAGGTTCGAGCCCTGGATCGCCGCCAGGAAATCGCCCAGCGCGCCCGTGAAATTGCTCGAGCCCATATACCAGGACCAGAAGCGCGGATGGATGTTGCCCATCGGATAGGCCATGACGTTGCGGGCGACATCGCCATAGACGTCGGCTATCGGTGCCGGCGAGCGCGGCAGCGGCGCCGAGAAGAAGGCGCGAACCTCGACCGGCATTTGGCGCCACACCGGACGGTCCCGGACATCCTTGAGATAAGCGACGGCATCCTCGACGATCCGATGCGACAGGGCCTGCATCTCAGCCCAGTCTGGCGGGTCGAGCGTCTCATCCATCACCGCTGCTTCCTGCAAAGTGTCCATTCGCTGCTCCCCCGCCATCATTCCTGGATCGTCGCGCGGCGCCGCCATCCGAGTGGACAGCAGCGCCGCGATTTGTCCTCAGGCGTCGAACCGGCAGCCTGGTGTGGAGCGCGACAGTGCCGTCTCCTCGACATCCATCTCAGCCTCGATGCCGTCGAAGAGCGGGGTCGACATGTAGCGCTCGCCGGTGTCGGGCAGCATGCACAAGATCACCGAGCCAGCCGGAGCGGTGCCCGCGATCTGGCGCGCGACGGCGAAGGTGGCGCCGCCTGAAATGCCGGTGAAGATGCCTTCCTGCTGCGCCAGGGCCTTGGCCCATTTAATGCCCTCCGGGCCGGCGATCGGCACCACATCGTCATAGTAGCGCTTGTCGATCGCCTCCTGCAGCACGTTGGGGATGAAGTCCGGCGTCCAGCCCTGGATCGGATGCGGCTCGAAGGCCGGATGGCTGGCGGACGGCGCACCGCCCTGGCCACGCTCCTGCGGCTTGCCGCTGCCGATAAGCTGCGCGTTCGCCGGTTCGGCAAGCACGATGCGGACATCCGGCCGCTCGCGGCGCAGCACCCGGCCGACGCCGGCCACGGTCCCGCCGGTGCCGTAGCCGGTGACCAGCACGTCGAGGCGCGACCCTGCGAAATCGTTGATGATCTCGCGCGCCGTGGTCGCCTCGTGGATGGCGGCATTGGCTTCCGTCTCGAACTGGCGCGCCAGGAACCAGCCGTTGGCGTTGGCGAGTTCCACCGCCTTCTTGTACATCCCGAAACCCTTCTGGGCGCGCGGCGTCAGCACCACCTTGGCGCCAAGCATGCGCATCAGCTTGCGGCGCTCGATCGAGAAGCTGTCGGCCATCGTCACCACCAGCGGGTAGCCCTTCTGCGCGCAGACCATGGCAAGGCCGATACCGGTGTTGCCGCTGGTCGCCTCGACGACGGTCTGGCCCGGCTTCAGCTTGCCGCTACGCTCGCCTTCCTCGATGATGTTGAGCGCCAGCCGATCCTTCACCGAGGCCGCCGGATTGAAGAACTCGGCCTTCACATAGATGGTCGCGTGGCCGGGGCCGAGATTGTTGATACGGATGACCGGCGTGTCGCCGACGGTGTCGAGAATGCTGTCGAACAGCCGGCCGCGACCGGCAGTGGTCCTGATTTTCAACTTCTGCAACATGGGCTTTTCTCCTCGCGATCTCACGCGCCGGTTACAGACCGGCGGCTTGGGCGGCGCGGTTTCGACACCTTGCCGCGTTAGGTTGCTTGACCTGCCGCGAATGCGGCAACGGCGGCATTCCGGCATGGAATTGGGCTGCCGGATGCTTCCTGTCGTCTTTGGTGATAGAACATGGACCAACTGGTGAGCGTTGGAGAAAGCGTGGGAACATACGTGGAATCCAGCCGATCGAGCCCGAACGACACTGCCGCCGCCCTGTCCTTGCGACTGCTTGGGCAACTGACGATCGCGCGTGGCGGCGAGCCGGTTAAATTGCCTTCTTCGCGCAAGTTGCGCGCGTTGCTGGCCTATCTGGCGCTCGCGCCACATCCCGTCAGCCGCAGCCGGCTTTGCGAGCTTCTGTGGGACGTGCCGAACGATCCTCGCGGCGAGCTTCGCTGGTGCCTGAGCAAGCTTCGCGGCGCGCTTAACCAACCGGGCCGGCAGAGGGTCGAGACCGAGGGCGACACCGTGGCGCTTCGTCTTGCCGATACGAACGTCGATGCCGTCGAAGCCGCCGCAGCGGTCGCCGAAGGGATCGAGACGCTCAGCCTCGGGCGTCTTCGGACGCTTGCGCAGCTCTTCGCCGGCGATTTCCTTGACGGGCTGGAGCTCGATCGGAGCCCGCATTTCACCAGTTGGCTGACCGCGCAACGCCGCCGTTTCAGCTCGTGCCACATCGCCGTTCTGGAGCACATCATCGGCCTGCTCCCCCAGGGAGCCGATGAAGCGGGCGCCTATCTGGACAGATGGCTGGAACTCGCGCCCTTCGATGGCCGCGCCCATGTGGCGCTGCTGGAAAACCTTGCGCGGCGGGGACAGATCGGCGCCGGTGAGGAGCATATTGCAACCGCGGCGGAACTCTTCCGCTCCGAGGAGCTGGATGTCGCTCCGTTGCGGGAAGCATGGCACGAGATCAAGGCACGCCATTCCAGCGCAACGCCATGCGCGCGATCCGGACTAGCTCTTCCGGCCCCACAAGCACCGATCGTTGCCGTCGAATCCGAACCCGCATCGGTGCGCCGGGCCTCGTTGGCGGTGATGCCGTTCGCGGAAAGCGCCGTCAATTTCCGTGGCGGGCTTGCCGATGGCTTGACCCACGACATCATAACGCGGCTCGCCAAGCTTCGCGATTTCTTCGTCATTGCCCGCGGATCGGTTTTCGCGCTGGCCGAGAAGGACATCGCGCCGGAGGACGCCGGGCGCCGGCTGAATGTCGACTATGTGGCGACAGGCTCGGTCCGCAGCCTTTCGGGCAGGGTGATCGTCTCGGTCGAGCTCGTCGAGGTCCGCACCGCGAGGATTGTGTGGGCCGAGACCTTCGAGCACAGGCTGGACGAGATCTTCACGGTGATAGACGACATCGGCAACAGCATCGTCTCTTCGATCGCCGCCGAGATCGCGACCGTCGAGCGAAACCGGGCAATGCTTAAGGCGCCGAATTCGCTGAATGCGTGGGAAGCCTATCATCGCGGGCTCTGGCACATGTACCGCTTCACCCGCCAGGAAAACGAACTGGCGCAGCAGTTCTTCAATGACGCCCTGAAGCTCGACCCGACCTTCGCCCGAGCCTATGCAGGCCTCTCCTTCACGCATTGGCAGAATGCCTTTCAGCGTTGGGGCGATCGCGACCGTGAGGCGTCGCTGGCTTTTGCAACTGCCGGTCACAGCCTCCTGGTCGATGACCGCAATCCGGCCGCGCACTGGGCGATGGGCCGCGCCTTGTGGCTGCGCGGCGAGCAGGACGGCTCGCTGCTTGAGCTGGCGAAGGCCGTCGACCTCAGCCCGAACTTCGCGCTCGGCCACTATGCCCTGTCCTTTGTCCATTCGCAGTCGGGCGATCCGCAATCTGCGATCGGCTCCTCCGATCACTCGCGCCATCTCAGCCCCTTTGACCCATTGCTGTTCGGCATGATGGGCGCGCGGGCCATGGCCCATGCACGCTTGGGCGAATACGATGAAGCCGCCGAATGGGCGCTGAAAGCTGCGGCTAGGCCCAACGCGCATGTCATCATCCTGGCGATCGCCGCGCATTGCCTGGCGCTGGCCGGCCGCCAGGACGAGGCACGAAACTTCGCCGCCGCGATCCGCACCACGTGGCCCGACTATCGGGCGGACGATTTCATCGCCACCTTCCGCTTCGACCGGGACGGCGAAGCCCTGTTCCGCAGAGGCGCGAAGCTGATCGGATTGAATTGATTTTCTGGCACATCCAAGGGCGTGTTGCGATTGAGGTCAGGCCGAGCCGAGAATGGCGGGTTCCGAGAACCTGAGCGGAGCGTAGTTGAAGTACACGAGCACCAGGAAACGCGCGTTTGCAGGCCGGCATCACCTGAATATCGACAGGTCTCAGTGCATCAGCGGACCGCTGGCCTTCCGCCACGCATCGATGCCGCCCTCGATGTGGCGGGCGCTCGATATCCCGCGGTCCTGCGCCGCCTGCACGGCCATCGCCGAGCGCTCGCCGAAGGCGCAATAGAACAGGATCTGCTTGGCTGTCGATTTCGCCAGCTCGTGCAGCATGCCGCCGGCGGCGATATTCTCCTGCAGCCGCGCATAGGGCAGATGGATCGCGCCGGGGATGACGCCGTGGCGATCCCGTTCGGATTGCTCGCGCAGATCGATCAGCGCCACGTCGGGCCGACCGACCAGCGCCAGCGCCTGTTCGGCGGTTACTGCCCAGCCGCGGCTGGCGATGTCGTCCTGATGCAGCCCCACCCGCATGTTGGCCGGCACGGCCACATCCATCATCTTCGGATTGGACAGCTTCAGGTTGTTCATGATGTTCACGTATTCGTCCACCGACTTCACCTGCAGGCGCGGATTGAAGGCCTTTTCCTCGCCGATCGTCGACACGGTTTCGCCCTTGTAGTCGTGTGCCGGAAAGATCAGCGTCTCGTCGGGAAGCTTGAGCAGTCGGCCGAAGATCGATTCGTATTGCTGGCGCGGATCGCCGTTCTGGAAGTCGGTGCGGCCGGTGCCGCGAATGAGCAGCGTGTCGCCGGTGAAGACGCGGTCCGGCAGGACGAAGCTGTAGGAATCGTCGGTGTGGCCGGGCGTATAGACGACGTCCAGCGCCAGCCCCTCGATGGCAAGCTTGTCGCCGTCGGCAAGCCGCATCGACACAACGTCGGCCTTGGTCTGCTCACCCATCACGGTGACGCAATGCGTCCTGTCGCGCAGCGCGCCGAGCCCGGTGATGTGGTCGGCATGAAGATGTGTGTCGACCGCTTTGACCAGTCTGAGGTCGAGCTCGTTGACCAGTTGCAGGTAGCGTTCGACCTTCTCCAGCACCGGATCGATGATCAGTGCCTCGCCGCCGCGGCGGCTGGCGAGGAGATAGGAATAAGTGCCCGAAACGGAATCGAAAAGCTGACGGAAGATCATTTTATCGGCCCCATGCGCGAGCGGCCCACCCCGGCTGCCGACCAAGTCTAGATCAAGCATGAGGTGCCCGCCAGCGAACACTTCATGCTTGAGTTAAGGCCGAGCTCCTACCGCCTGAGCACCGCGCTCAGCACGTCGCGGATGCCGATCGCGCCGACGAAGCGCGAGCCTTCGTCGAACAGCGCCACCGGTGCCGTCTGCGAGCGGTGCATGGCGAGCATCACCGTCTTCAGCGACGTGCCGGGATTGGCCCAGAACACCTGCGCACCCTCCTCCGGCTGCCTCTCGACCTCGGCGCAGGATACCCACACCGCCGGCTTGCCGTCGCGTTCGGCCGCCGCCACCAGGCCATGCTCGTCGATCTTGAAGCGCGTCGTCTTGCGCCGGTCGAGCCAGACCCAGCCATTCTCGCCCTGCTCGAGATCGCGGCGGTCGCGCATCACGTTCCAGGCGGTGAGCACCGAGAGCGGATTCACATTGGCGATGAAGTCGCGGACATAGTCGTTGGCCGGCCTGAGCACGATGTCTTCCGGCGCGCCGGTCTGGACGATGCGCCCGCCTTCCATGATGGTGATGTGGCTGCCGATCTTCAGCGCCTCCTCGAGGTCATGGCTGACGAAGATGATGGTCTTCTTCAGCGCCGCCTGGAGCTGCAGGAGTTCGTCCTGCAGCTTGGTGCGGATCAGCGGATCGAGGGCCGAGAACGGCTCGTCCATCAACAGGATCGGCGCCTCGGTGGCGAAGGCGCGGGCGAGGCCGACGCGCTGCTGCATGCCGCCAGAAAGTTCATGCGCGTATTTCTTCGACCACTGGTCGAGATGGACCAGCTGGAGCTGCTTCTGCACCCGTGCCTTGCGCTCGGCCTCCGGCACGCCGGCGAGCTCCAGGCCGAAGCCGACATTCTCCTCGACCGTTCGCCACGGTAGCAGGCCGAACTGCTGGAACACCATCGCCACCTGCTTCTGCCGCAGACGTCTCAGTGTCGGCTCATCGCAGGTGACCACGTCGACCGTGCGGTCGCCGTCATTGACCAGCACTTGGCCGCGCGACACCACGTTCAACCGGTTGACGGCTCTCAGCAGCGTCGACTTGCCGGAGCCGGAAAGGCCCATCAGCACCGAGATCTCGCCCTCATGCACGGTGAGGTTGGCGCCGGCGCAGCCCAGCACGTTGCCGGTCTTTTCGAGGATTTCGGCGCGGGTTGCGCCCTGGTCGATCAGCGCGAGGGATTGCGCCTGGTCGGCACCGAAGACGATATCGACATTCTTGAAATCGACGGCGACGGTCATTTCTTGCCTCCAACGCCGATGCGGGTCATGCGATCGAGCACGATGGCGAGCACGACGATGGCAAGGCCTGCTTCAAGCCCGAGGTCGATCTTGCGGGAGCCCAGCGCGCGGTTGATTTCGGTGCCGAGACCGCCGGCGCCGATCAGCGCCGCGAACACCACCATCGACAGCGACAGCATGATCGACTGGGTCAGCCCCGCCATGATCGTGGGCAGCGCCGAGGGCAATTCGACCTTCCACAGAAGCTGGTTCTTGGTGGCGCCGAAGGACTCGCCCGCCTCGATGATCGCCTTGGGCACCGAGACAATGCCGAGATGGGTGAGACGCACCGCCGTCGGGATGACGAAGATGATGGTGACGATGAGGCCGGGCGCGTTGCCCAGCCCGAACAGCGTCAGCACCGGGATCAGGTAGACGAAGGTCGGCAGCGTCTGCATCAGGTCAAGCACCGGCAGCATCACGCGGTAGACCTTCGGCTTGTGCGCCGCCCAGATGCCGAGCGGCACGCCGATCGCCATTGCCATGGCGGCGGCGGCCACCACCAGCACCAGGGTCTGCACCGTCTGCTTCCAGAGGTTCTGGTTAATGATGAAGATGAGGCCGATGAAGACGCCGATGGCGAGCGGCCGCGAGCGTTGCAGGAACCAGGCGATGACGGCGACGACCAGCGCCAGCAGAACCGGCGGCAGCATCAGCAGGAGGTCCACCGCCCCGTCGAGGATGAAGTTCAGGCCGTTCGAAAAGGCCCTGAAGACGGTATCGAAATTCTCGGTGAGGAAGCCGAAGAAGGCCTTGCCCCATGGACCTATGGGAATCTTGTAGGCGACCAGAAATTTCGAGATCGGATCCATCTTTCCCCTCTTTGATCCTTGCCGCCCTTGCCGAGCGGTCACCTTCTCACAGCATATGAAAAAGGGCAGCCTTTTCCAGCGGCTGCCCCTTTCCGGAGATCATGCCGGACTCAAAGCCGGCTCAGCTCCCGAGCGCGGTCTTGATGGCCGCAGCCGCATCGCCGCCGTCGAAGGTGGTCACGCCGGCGATCCAGGGCGCGATCGCGTCCGGATGCTTCTTCAGCCAGTCGGTGGCGACCGTCTGGGCATCGCCGCCTTTCAGGATCGCGTCCATCATCTCGCCTTCCATGTCGAGATTGAATTTCAGGTTGGAGATGAACTTGCCGGCATTCGGGCACTCGGTGGTGTAGCCCTTGCGCGTGTTCGTATAGACGGTGGCGGCGCCGAAACCGCTGTCGCCCATCCCGTCGAGATAGGTGATCTTCATGGCGCCCATCACCGGATGCGGCGTCCAGCCGAGGAAGGCGATCCACTCATTGTTCTTCATCGACTGCTCGGCCTGCGTCAGCATGCCGGCTTCCGAGGACTCGACCAGCTCGAAGCCTTCGAGATTGTCCTTCGGGTTCTTGATCATGTCGAGGATGATGCGGTTGCCGTCATTGCCGGCCTCGATGCCGTAGATCTTGCCGTTGAACTTGTCCTTGAACTTGCCGAGATCGGTCAGTGTCTTGACGCCCGCATCGGCGACATAGGTCGGCACGACGATGCCGTAGCCGGCGCCGGTCAGGTTGGTGCTTACCGTCTCGACCGAGCCGTCGGCGGTATAGTCCTTGATGTCATTGGTCATCGACGGCATCCAGTTGCCGAGAAAGACGTCGAGGTCCTTGTTCTTCAGCGACGCATAAGTCACCGGCACCGAAAGCTGGATCACCTGCGGCTCGTAGCCGAGCGCGGTGAGCAGCACCGAAGCCACCCCGGTGGTTGCCTGGATATCGGTCCAGCCGACATCGGACAGTCGCACGGCCTTGCAGCTCGCCGGATCGCCGGCATAGGCCGCGGTCGTGGACAGAAGCGCCGCCAGCCCGAGGCCGGCGACGAAGGATTTCATACGCGACATGAACTTTCTCCCATTGCGGTTTTTTAAAGCGGCGCGAAGTCACGGTTCTTGCGCCCGCCTTGTTTCGCCAGCCAAACACCATTTTGATGCGGTTTCAAGCGGTTCCACACCGCGATCAACGGCGCGCGCTTGCCATTCAGCGACATGCCGCGCTTTCCGGCGGGCCCGCTTTTTTGGTGGAAGGAGCCCGCGGCCCCTTCCCCGCCCCGCAGCAATTGAGCTTAAACACCCATATGGCCAAGCTCTACTTCAACTACGCAACGATGAATGCCGGCAAGACGACGATGCTCCTGCAGGCATCCTACAACTATCGCGAACGCGGCATGACGACGATGCTGTTCGTCGCCGGCCATTATCGCAACGGCGACAAGGGACTGATCTCGTCGCGCATCGGTCTCGAGACCGAGGCCGAGATGTTCCGCGACGGCGACGATCTCTACGCCCGCGTCGCCGAGCATCATGAGCACACCACCGTGCATTGCATATTCGTCGACGAGGCGCAGTTCCTCGAGGAGGAGCAGGTCTGGCAGTTGGCCCGCATCGCCGACCGGCTGAACATCCCGGTCATGTGCTACGGCCTGCGCACCGATTTCCAAGGCAAGTTGTTTTCCGGCTCGCGCGCGCTGCTCGCCATCGCCGACGATCTGCGCGAAGTGCGCACCATCTGCCGCTGCGGCCGCAAGGCGACGATGGTCGTTCGCCTCGGTCCCGACGGCAAGGTGGCAAAGCAAGGCGAGCAGGTGGCGATCAGCAAGGACGTCTATGTCTCGCTCTGCCGCCGGCACTGGGAAGAGGAAATGGGCAGGGCTGCGCCCGACGACTTCATCGGCTTTGCCCGCAACTGAGACGGGGAGCCTCGCGACTTCCGACTAAGTTGGGCAATCGCTGCCATGCGCCGGCTGATGGCCGCTTGATTGCCACGACCCGCCACAAGAGATTTTGCACACTTCCCAGCGCCGCAGCTTGTCCGCAAATACAAGAGCTTAAGGCATACCAGCTAAAGCTGCCTGAATGCGGCGCGCATTACTCTGGCCATGAGCATGCTTGCCTTATCTTTCAAGGACCTGGCCAATTCTTTTGTTTTGCCACGTCTCCCTGTCTTCCTTCTTTCAATCGCTTGAGCCCCCACATATATTCGGCGACGTGCGACACGAAACCGGATGCCGAAGCGGGAGGCCCCTATGGCGACGTTGCAGAATTTCGATGCCGAAATTGCCAAGACCAAGCAGGTCGTCGAGGACATGCGCACCAAGATCGAGCAGTCCGGAACCGTGCTCGACACGCTGGCGCAGGCCGACAGGAAGATCGGCGATGCCAATTTCGACCTCGAGAACGCCCGCATCGAGGACGTGCTGAAACAGCAGAAGGTCATGGAAGGCAATATCGCCGACCTGATCATCGGGCTGGAGGACGCCACCAATGTCTTCGGCGCCGAATTCGAGAGCATGAAGAGCTACACCGGCTGGGAAAATCTGGTCGGCGTCTTCTCCGAGCAGCGCAAGCAGCGCATGCGCACCGACCGCGTGCGCAACATGTCGCTCGCCGGCAATTTGCAGGAGCTGCTGGCGAAATCGGACACCATCGTCGGCATCCTGAAAGCCCAGAAGCAGATCCTCGACCAGCGCTACAAGACCTCCGAAGCTAGCCTGTCGCAGGTGATCGAGCGCCGCAAGGCGACCATGACCAACCTCGAGGCGGTGCAGAAACGCATCGAGGAACTCAACCCGATGCTGCTCGACATCGAGAACAAGATCGCCGCCTCGACCAGCCAGAAGGAACGCACCCAGCTCGAGGGCGAGCGTTCGAAGATGGCGACCGAGTACAACGAGAAGCAGGCCAAGGAGCAGGAGCTGCTGGCCGAAAGCCAGACGCTGGAGCGCTACACCTCGATGTTTCAGACGTTTGTCGATTCCCTCAACAACCAGATCGCCGCGCAGTCGACGCTGATCAACAAGCTGACAATCGACACCGAGCAGCGCATCGTGCTCTACAAAGCTCTGGAAGACTCGCTAAAGACGGCCGCCCAGCAGGACGTTGCCCACAAGATCAACACGCTGGGCAGCCAGGTCGACAACACGGCCGAGGAGACGATGGCCGGCATCGGCGCCGCTTCGCAGAAGCACATCGGCGATCTCTTGGAGATGCACGAGAAGAATATGGTGGCCACCGCCGACATCCAGCGCCGCAAGAAACTCGCCGACGACGCCTTCGCCCGCCGCTTCGACGAGGTGATGAAGAAGCACAATTCGGCGAACTACGTGCAGCAGTAGGCGGTGTGACGGCATTCTTCGACACGGCGGTGCCATGACCCCCGAAAATGAAGCGGCGGCGCGCTACTTCTTCGCCATCACCGCAGCGCTGAGCGGGCTCGAACTGTTCATGCGCGACGACCGCTCGCCGCTCTACCGGCACGGCATCGTCGCCAAGATCGTCGCCGAATACATCGCCCGGCTGGAAAACTCATTCGACTGCTGGCGCAACCGGCTGGGCTTCATGGATACGTTCCGCATTTCGCGCGCCGACAGCGGCTATCCGGTGTTCCAGAACCTGCTCGAATTGGAGAACGACCGCCGTCAGGCAGACAGCCGGCTGGCAAACATTCCGCAGGCCGGGGAGTTGCGCGAGGAGATGGCCGACTTCATCCTGCGCCACAAGGAATTCCCTGTGGCGCTGCAAAGGTCGATGGCTGAGCGGCTCTATCTGGAGGGTGTCAAGAGCGAGACCACCTTCGGTCCGTTCACCCTGGCGCAGACGGCCAAAGTCTCGGTCAATCCGAAGACCATGCGGCCTTACTACCTCGTCCACTGGGCCTCGTTCGACGGCAGCGCCAACCTGCCGCTGATCTATATGGTGACGGTCGAGGACTCCTCCGAGAGCATGGTGCGCCAGCTCGTCGACGCCAACGGCAAGCTGAACGAGAAGATCGACATTCCGCTTCCTGTCGATGGCCTGCTCAACCCCGAGCTTGCCCACCGCTTCGACGATTTCACCGAGAAGAATTCCGCCTACACGCTGTCGCCGGCGACCATCGCGGTCAATCTCGACAAGGATTTCGAGCCGCTGCATCCGAAGCAGTTGCGGCGCGTTGTGCTCGGCCCGTTCTATTCGGCCGGGATCACCGAGAAC
This sequence comes from Mesorhizobium sp. WSM3866, assembly GCF_002294795.1. NCBI lineage: Bacteria > Pseudomonadati > Pseudomonadota > Alphaproteobacteria > Hyphomicrobiales > Phyllobacteriaceae > Mesorhizobium > Mesorhizobium sp. WSM3866. The sequence goes on from NZ_NSGC01000009.1 coordinate 187,492, forward strand.
AATTCGACGGTGACCGAGGTTCTGGCCAAGGTGCGCAAGCCGGAGAACGCCTGGCTGCTCACCTGGACCATCCAGGAAGTCTTTTCCAAGTCCGAGAAGCCCGGCCGCAAGGGGCTGTTCTCCAGCGAAAAGTCTACGCAGGAATTCTTCATCAACACCGACGACCTCGAAGCGGCGCGCCAAGGCGTCTCCAGCTACGAGAACCACGCGCTGATCCCGCACGAGGCCTATCAGGCGCTCTATGCCGCGGGCGAAGCGCAGAAGATCTTTTCCGGCTACAAGGTCCACATCCTGTCCAAAGGGCAGGTCATCAGCGATGTGTGACCGTCGAATCGCGGAGTATCCGTAATGGACACCGGGCTGACCACGATCTCGGAATCGACAATCGAAAAGCATCGCGCCACCGCGCAGAGCTTCATCACCCGCATCGTCGTGCTGGAGGATCCATCGCGCGAGTCCGGCACCGCGCTCGCCGGCACCAACCGGCGCTTCGTCTCGACCGTCTCGGCCGGTTCGGTGCGCCGCACGCGCGAGGTCGAACTGTCGAAAACGGTCGCCGCGATCCATCCCGACGACCAGCTGATGAGCATCCCCCAGCACATGCTTCTCTACCGCGCCCGCCGCGGCCTGGCGATCGCGCTGGCCATATCGGATGTCTTTGCCGAAGGATCCGATCTCGAAAGCCTGCAGGCCAAGAACGCGCGTGCCCCGCTCGAAGGCGACGAGGCGGCGACATTCAAGAAGCTGCTGTCGGCCTCCGCCTACGTTTCGGCTTTCAGCTTCGCCTCCTACCTGTTCCAGCTGATCGATAGCGACGGCGAGGCGCCGAACGACAGTCCCGAACCCGACTTCCTGTTCGACACGCCGCAGGACGCGGTGAAGTCGATCGTGGCAGGCCTCGACAAGGCGATTGCCGGCTCCAAGGACGATGCCGATCTGATGACCAGGGCGCGCGCATTCGCCCGCGTCGCCATCGACGGGCTGCTCGCGCGCAAGGGGCGCTTCGACGGCATCGGTCCGTTCGAGAACGCGCATATCCGCATTGATGCCGACGACTTCACCCTCGACGGTTTCGACGTCGCGCCCGGCAAGCGCTTGAAGCCGCTGGTGATGACCTTCAAGAAGCCGGAAGAGGTCGTCGGCAATCACATTGCCAAATACCAGTCGGTAAAGCTTGCCAAGATGCTGATGGCCTATGATTTCGACCGCGAGCTGAACCCCTTCGTGGAGCTCGGCGGCTTTCTGTTCACCTTCATCGGCGACGGCGCGCCAGGCACCGGCAAGACGACGCTGATCCAGATGATCGCCGGCCTCGTCAACAACTACTGTCAGGTCGCCGGCTATCCCTTCGTCTACGAGAATTTCGGGGTCGACCAGATTTCTTCCTACCAGGGCAAGTCCGGCCAGAACTGCCGCCAGTTCATCAACAATGTGCTCAATCCGCGGGCCATCGGTTTCGGCACCATCGACGACATCGACCAGGTGGCGGCGCGCCGCTCCGACGACCGCGCATCCGCCGGCCAGCAGGAGATCACGGGCGTCCTGATGGACGCCTTTGCCGGCGCTTCCACCGTGGTGCGCGGCAACTGCTCCTTCGGCATGTTTTCCAACTACCCCGAAAATGTCGACGATGCGCTGCGCCAGCGCGCCGGCGCCCGCTGGCTGGTCGACGGCCCGCAGAGCCGCGACGACTACATCGACATCTTCGTGCTGCTCGCCGGCAAGAACCACAAGATCCCGCTGGGCGAGCACGAGCTCTATGCCGCGCAGGAAATCCAGCGCGCCGTGACTGCGGCTTATGAGGAGCACGAGAAGCCGCAGGAAGACGGGCTGATGAAGGTCTATGAGCGCTATATGAAGGAGAACGGCGCGCCGAAGACGATGGCCGATATCGGCACCTACCTGCACATGATCAAGAATGCCGAGCCGCGCTTCACCGGCCGCGCCATCAAGAACGTGACCGACGCCATCAAGATGCGCGCCATGGATATCGAGCTCCCGGAAGACTGGTTCGAGAAGCCGGAAGCCTTCATGCACAAGAGCTACGACGACAAGAAGGCGATGATCGAGGAGTTGCGCGGGCCGTTCTCGATGGACATGGTCATGCAGGAGATCAACCGCTACGCCGATTCCGAATTCCGCTACTCCGACAAGTCCGACGACGCGGCGGTCGAGAAGCTTTTGCGCGACGCGCGGCTGCGCGAACGCGCCGTGCGCGAGATGGAGGAGCTGAAGAAGAAGGGGCTTTGGAATGCGTAGGCTTCCTTCGCTGCCCGCAAGTGCGGAAGGATGTGGTGCCAACGTCGGCGCGTCCCTCTCCCCGTCCTTCACGGGGAGAGAGTAAGAGTGAGGGGCAGCGCCGTGCGTGGACCAGAAGTCGCTACAACGAAACGGGCAAGACGCCTCCGGCAGTCGGATAACGACGCGGAAACAGCTCTTTGGATGGAACTGCGCGACAGACGATTGAATGGCCATAAGTTTGTGCGGCAGTTTCCGATAGGCAATTATTTCGCTGATTTTGCCTGCAGGGAGTGCCAGCTCGTTGTCGAGGTCGATGGCAGCCAGCATGCAGGCGACAGCTACGACCAGATCAGGGATCGCTTCCTGATCTCAAACAATTGGTCCGTTCTCCGCTTCTGGAATGTCGATGTCTTGAAGAAGCGGGATGAGGTGCTCGAAACCATACTTGCTGCGATCGAATGCCGTCTCGATTGTCTGATCGAGACGCACGAGCTTCGATTTATTGCTGCCAGCGGCTACGGGGAGACAAATCTTTGATCGTTGGCGCCGCCCCTCACCCTTACCCTCTCCCCGTCAAGAACGGGGAGAGGGGGGCGTCGGCGTTGCCGGTTCGCCTTTCGAGGCTACATCCGTCGGACCTTTGCCAATGACCCGTCCCGCCAAAAAGCCCGACCTTCTGCGCGACAACGAGCTGATCTATGGCAGGCTGCTCGTCGTCGACGAGCCGCATCTCATTCAGCGCTACAACAAGGCTCTCGTCGCCTTCGGCCTCGAGCCGACCAAGCTGACGAGCTTCCAGATCGACCGCACCGGTTTCTCGCCCGAGGTGGCCGAGGAATGTGGCGATTACGGCTATCTCGATCCCAACGAGGTCAACCGCCGCTTCATCATCCTGACGCCGTCGCAGATCGATTTGCCGGTCGTGCACACCGCCTTCTCCAACACCTCGCAGCTGATGTTCGAGTTCATGTCCAAGAACCAGCGTGCCATCGACGCGCTGACCATCAAGGACGTCATCTACGGCGAGATCGAGGACTCCGTCCCCAAGGTCGACGACATCGAGGACCTGCTGTCGATCAATCAGGTCGAGTTCAAGGTATTGTCGGCCGAGGACGTGCTCGGCAAGGCGGCCGAGCTCGGCAAGCTGGTCGACCGGCTGAAGCAGGAACCCGACGCCTGGCGCGACAACGCCATGCTCGAGCGCATGGTCGGCCTCGCCAAGGTCTGCGGCGACATCCGCGAGAACGCGCTGGTGCCCGATCAGGTGATCTTCCGCCACAACGCCTACTGGACCAGCCATTTCGGCGGGCTCTACGTCTTCGTCGACCCCGACATGACGACGGTGATCAGCGATCCGGCTGCGCCCGGCTTCCGCCGCTCGCGGCCCTGGCAGGTGAGCTATCTGTCGATCAACGACGCCGACAAGGTATTCCGCTTCCTCGCCGCCAGGGGCCGTCTTGACCTGCCGCGCGCTTCCTGGATCGAGACCTCGGGCTATCTGGAGCACCGCGCCGAGATGGTGGTGAGGGCACTGATCCGCGATGCCGAGCCCAACCGCAACTTGACGGACGTCGACAAGGTCTGGCTGCAGACCTGGATCCACAGCCATGCCGACCTGATTGCCAGCGAGGGCAATTTCCCTTTCCTCAACGCCGCCAAGCGCGAGATCGCCCAGTTCGGCCACCTGAAGCTTGAAGATGTGCCGCCGCGCCAGCGCTTCCTGGTTGTGCGCGCCAAGCCCGATCATCCCGATGCCTGGCTCACCAATCAGTTGATCTCGGACTTCGTGCCACAGGACTTCGTCTCGCGCTACGTCTTCAATAAACCGGGCTTCTACAAGGACTTCGACGGCTTCAGCGATGCGTGGCGATCGCATGTTGTGGACGTTCTGAAAACCACATATTTGAAGGACAAGGCGGCATTCCGCGCGCGCCTTTACGGCTTGACGGACTGAGGGGGGACGAGAGCCATGCTTGATCCGATCGTGAGTTTCTTCACCCGGATTTTCCAGTGGATCGGCCGCGGCATAGGCTTCGTCGTCGGCATTATTCTCTGGCCGTTCATATGGGCCGGCCGCTGGTACGGCCAGCGCGGCTGGATCCTGAAGGCGGTGGTCGGCCTTGCCTTGCTGGTTTTGATCGGCCTTTACGCCAACTTCTTCTACGCCACCCAGTGGTGGAACAATTTCGACCCGAACTATCCTGACAAATACACCTTCGAGAAGCGCAGCGTCTCGGCCGGCGAGCAGGTCTCCGCCGGCGCTGGCACCGACACCGCCAACACCTGCGGCAACTCAGGGATAGCCCAGGTGGCTGCCGATCTGACGGACTTCAACGTCAACCAGAATGCCTGGGTCTCCTCGATGATCCTTTACAAGCTCGGCTTGTTCGGCATCGACTGGGACCATACGCCGTGGATGGACAACAAGGCCTCTTTTCAGCGCGGCATCAACCAGGCGGTCCGGCGCACCGCCACCGAGCTTGCCGACAATCTCGGCCGCGTGCGCACCACCTCGCAGATCGACGCCGACCTGCAGGATGCACGCGGCAATCTGCAATTCGACGAAGAGACCTGGTATTTCGGCCTCAACCCGTTCGGCCCCAAGACGCCGACGCCGAGCTACTACCGCGACGCGGTGCGCAAGCTGCGCTCCTTCAACGCTCGCCTTGCCAGTTGTCAGGCGACGTTCGATGCCCGCGCCGACAATCTGAAGCAATATATCGACCGCATCGCCAGCGACATCGGCTCGACCTCCGCGATCTTGAAGGAGCGCGCCGAGAACCATAATGACGGCTGGTTCGACTTCCGCGCCGACGACCGCTTCTGGTTCGCCTATGGCCAGCTCTACGCCTATTACGGCCTGATGAAAGCGGCGCAGGCCGACTTTGAGGACGTGATCAAGGAAAAGCACCTGCAGAATTTGTGGGACACCATGGACGCGCAATTCGTCTCGGCACTGCGCATCCAGCCCTTCATCATCGCCAACGGCCGCGAGGACGGCTGGCTGCTGCCGACGCATCTGACGACCATGGGCTTCTATATCCTGCGCGTGCGCTCCAACATGGTCGAGATCAGCAACGTGCTCAGCCAATAGCGCTGCCGCCACCGCAGCACGGTGGCGGATTTGCGCCGTCGCGTCTGTCGCATTCCGCGCATTGCGCGGCTGTTTTGAGACGGCGGAACGATCCCTGCTCTGGCTTCTATACGCTCGCAACGACCGGGCGCCAAAGACCCTTGGGAAGGTCGACCGGCAACGCATAATTTCTTCACAGGAAACATAGTTGCATGGAAGTTGACGCCGTGACCGCGACAGGGTTAGAACATGCCCTTGCGTCCGGGCGGAAACGCAGAACCGCCCTGTTTCCTCGTTTTCACGCAATTCCGGACGGAAGACCGGCTCACACTTTTCCTGGAATTGCTTTAGTGATCGAACCCGTCCCCTCCACCGCACAATCCAGAGGAAAGCCGTCATGGCCGAAGTGAAGTCCGACATCGAGATCGCGCGCGCCGCCAGGAAGAAACCGATCCAGGAGATCGGCGCCAAGATCGGCATCCCTTACGAGCACCTTTTGCCCTATGGCCACGACAAGGCGAAGGTCTCGGCCGAATTCATCAAATCGGTAAGGGGCAACAAGGACGGCAAGCTGATCCTCGTCACCGCCATCAACCCGACGCCTGCCGGCGAAGGCAAGACGACCACCACGGTCGGCCTCGGCGACGGCCTGAACCGCATCGGCAAGAAGGCGATCGTGTGCATCCGCGAAGCCTCGCTCGGCCCGAACTTCGGCATGAAGGGTGGCGCCGCCGGCGGCGGCCTGGCCCAGGTGGTGCCGATGGACGATATGAACCTCCACTTCACCGGCGACTTCCACGCGATCACCACGGCCCACAACCTACTTTCGGCGCTGATCGACAACCACATCTACTGGGGCAACGAGCTCGGCATCGATACCCGCCGCGTTGCCTGGCGCCGCGTCATGGACATGAACGACCGGGCGCTGCGCGAGATCATCTGCTCGCTGGGCGGCGTCGCCAATGGCTTCCCCCGTGAGGCCGGCTTCGACATCACCGTCGCTTCGGAAGTCATGGCGATCCTGTGCCTTGCCACCGACCTCAAGGATCTCGAGAAGCGCCTCGGCGACATCATCGTCGCCTACCGCCGCGACAAGTCGCCGGTCTATGCCCGCGACCTCAAGGCCGACGGCGCCATGGCCGTGCTTTTGAAGGACGCCATCCAGCCCAACCTGGTGCAGACGCTGGAGAACAACCCGGCCTTCGTGCATGGCGGCCCGTTCGCCAACATCGCGCATGGCTGCAACTCGGTCGTCGCCACCACGACGGCGCTGAAGCTTGCCGACTACGTCGTGACCGAAGCCGGCTTCGGCGCCGACCTGGGAGCCGAAAAATTCTTCGACATCAAGTGCCGCAAGGCCGGGCTCCAGCCGGCGGCCGCCGTCATCGTCGCCACCGTGCGCGCCATGAAGATGAATGGCGGGGTCAAGAAGGAAGATCTCGGCAAGGAAAACATCGAAGCGGTCAAGAAGGGCTGCCTCAACCTCGGCCGTCACATCGAGAACGTGAAGCAGTTCGGCGTGCCGGCGGTGGTGGCGATCAACCACTTCACCACCGACACCGACGCCGAGATCCAGGCGATGAAGGACTTCGTCAAGGCGCAGGGCGCCGAGGCGATCCTGTGCAAGCACTGGGCTCAAGGCTCGGCCGGCATCGAGGACCTGGCGAAGAAGGTCGTCGAGATCGCCGAATCCGGCGCCTCGCAGTTCTCGCCGCTTTACCCGGACGAGATGCCGCTGTTCGAGAAGGTCAACACCATCGTCAAGCGCATCTATCGCGGCGACGAGGCGATCGCCGACAAGTCGATCCGCGACCAGTTGCATGCGTGGGAACAGGCAGGCTACGGCAATCTGCCGGTCTGCATGGCCAAGACCCAGTACTCCTTCTCGACCGACCCGAACCTGCGCGGCGCGCCGACCGGCCATACCGTGCCGGTGCGCGAGGTCAGGCTCTCGGCCGGCGCCGGCTTCGTCGTCATCATCTGCGGCGAGATCATGACCATGCCCGGCCTGCCCAAGTCGCCCTCCTCGGAGAAGATCTTCCTCAATGAGCAGGGCCAGATCGAGGGCCTGTTCTAGGCAGCGTTGGGAGCTGAAACGACCAAGGGCGCCGCACTGCTGCCGCGCCCTTTTTCTTTCGGAGTTGGTGCGGCTAGAGCAGTTCCAGGAAAAGTGTGAGCCGTTTTCCGTCCGGAATTGCGTCAAAAACAAAAAGCCAGAGCATTTCGCCGTTTCCGTGAAACGGTGAATGCTTTAGGCAGCGTTCCGCTTCAGCGCCCGCTGGTTCGACGCATAGATCGTGTCGCGCTCCGGCAGGGCGCCGGTCTTCAGGCAATCGATCCATTCGGCGGTCTTGAGCACCGCGGCGAAGCGCGACTGCAGCACCACGCTCACCACGCGATGGATTTCTTCGGCAGACGCGTAGCCGGCGCTGTTGGCGTAGGGAACCGAGCCGCTGGCATCCGAGAGGAACTCGACGGCAAAGCCCATATGCACCGCATGGATGATGGTCGACAGGTCGCAATTATGCGTCATGTAGCCGACGACCGCGATCGTATCGATGTGGTTGGCGCGTAGCCAGTTCTCGAAGTCGGTGCCTGTGAAGGCGGAGGGCAGCGTCTTCTCGACATAGTGGTCGCGGGCGCGCCCGGCGATCTCGGGATGCAGTTCGCCGCCATGGCTGCCCTTGGCGAAGATCGGCGAAGTCTCCGGCGCCATCTGCTTCACGACAACGACCTTGATGCCGGCAGCAGTGGCGGCGTCCATGGCGCGCGCCACGTTGGCGACGCTGTCGGCGAAGGGCGGATGCTGGATGGCGAGATTGCCGCCATTGTAGTCGTTCTGGACATCGACGACGACGAGTGCGCGGCGTGGCTGGGTGGCTGGTGCTGACATGGCGGTTCCTTTCGAGCGGGTTGATAGGTGGCGAAGCTAGGCCGAACATCTATTCCCAGAAAGTGGCCCAATTGACATTATTCGAAAGAATTGGGACACTCTTTGCCGTAACCTGGTGATGTCTGCCATGCGCACTCCGATCGTCGCCGTCGTCGCCTTCGACGGCATCAGCCCGTTCCACCTTTCCGTGCCTTGCCTGGTCTTCGGCGCGGACCGCACCAAGCTCGGTCTGCCGCGCTTCGACTTCCGCGTTTGCGCGGCGGAGCAAGGACCTATCCATACCGATGCCGGTTTGAGCATTTCGGTCCCGCACGATCTTTCGGCGCTCGACCAGGCCGACATCGTCATCATCCCAAGCTGGAAAGATCTCGATGCTCCTCTGGCCGCTGCGCTCAAGCATGCGCTCGAACGGGCACATAAGCGCGGCGTGCTGATCGTCGGCCTCTGCCTCGGCACCTTCGCCATCGCCGCCGCCGGACTGCTGGCGGGACGCAAGGCCACCACGCATTGGGCCTATACCGACCAGTTGCAGACGCTGCACCCCGATATCGCCGTCGATGCCGACGTGCTCTATGTCGATGAAGGCGACATCGTTACCTCGGCCGGCGTCGCCGCCGGGCTGGACTGCTGCCTGCACATTGTGCGCGCCCGCTACGGCGCCGAGGCAGCGCTTCGGCTCGCCCGCCACGTCGTGCTGTCGCCGCACCGGCAGGGCGGACAAGCTCAGTTCATCGAGCGCCCGCTCGCGCCGACGCCAAACGCCGACCGGTTCACAAAGGCACTTGACGGGGTGCGGGCAACGCTTGGCGAAGCTCACACCCTGGACAGCGTCGCCGAAGCAGCTGGCCTCACCCGCCGCACCTTCACGCGTCGCTTCCAGAAGACGACCGGCACCAGCTTCGGCAGCTGGCTGGCCGAACAGCGCTTGGCGCTGGCGCAGAGGCTGCTGGAACAGACCGACAAATCGATGGACATGGTGGCCTTCGAGGCCGGCTTCGGCAGCGCCACGTCGCTGCGCCAGCATTTCGCGGCGCGGCTCAGAACCTCCCCGATGCAGTACCGGCGCGAATTCTCGAAGGGCAGCGCGCAGGTCGCCCTCAGCGGCGTGTAACCACCCGCGCCGGGTTGCCGACCACGGTCGCATTGGCCGGAACGTCGCGCGTCACCACCGCGCCGGCGCCGACGATGGCGCCTTCGCCGATGCTGACGCCGGCGAGGATCACCGCGCTGCCGCCGATCCACGCGTTGTCGCCGATCGTCACCGATTTGGCGATCTCCAATCCGGCCAGCCGCCCGGCGGCCTCGCGGTGATGCTCGGCGCAATAGATCTGCACATTGGGGCCAAGCAGCGTCCTCCTGCCGATCTTCACCGGAGCGGTATCGAGAATGGTGCAACCGGCGTTCAGGAAGGCGCCCTCGCCGAGAAACAGGTTGAAGCCGTAAGCGCAGTGGAACGGCGCCTCGATGCGCGCGCCCTCGCCTAGGCCGCCGAGCAGCGCTCGCAGTGTCGCGCCGATGTCGCCGCGCTGCCGGGGCGGCATGCTGTTGTGCTCGAACACTGCGTCGCGGGCGGCCACCCGCATCGCCTCCAGCTCCGGGTCGATGCAGCTGTACCATTCACCCGCCGCCATCTTCATGCGCTCGCTTGTCGTCATGGCTGCTCCTCCATTCCCGTCCCGCTGCCAAAGCACAATCCGCCCGACCGGAAAAGCCCATGGCCAAACGCCAGGCCTATGCTAGCTTGCCATCCGCGGAACCGTGCGGAGCTCCGAATTTGAGGGGATGATGATGCTCTACATTCTGGCATTGCTGATTGGCGTCGTCGCCGGCCTTCGCGCCATGACCGCGCCGGCCGCCGTCGCCTGGGGTTCGTATCTCGGCTGGATCCCGGTCGCCGGCACCTGGGCAAGCTTCATGGGCCACTGGATCGCGGTCGGCATCTTCACCGTCCTGGCGATCGTCGAACTCGTCACCGACCAGTTGCCGTCGACGCCGAGCCGCAAGGTGCCGCAGCAGTTTGGCGCGCGCATCGTCACGGGCGCCTTTCTGCGGCGCGGTGATCGGCGCCACGGTCGGCGCCACCATCGGCTGCCTCATCGCCGGCGCGATCGGCGCGGTGATCGGCACGCTGGGCGGCGCGGAAGCACGCGCAAGGATGGCTGCCGCCTTCGGTAAGGATCCGCCCGCCGCCTTCATCGAGGACGCGGTGGCGATCATCGGCGGCCTGCTGATCGTGGCGGCGGTCGCATGAGCGCGAAAAACTTCGACGCCATCGTCATCGGCGCCGGCCAAGCCGGCCCTTCGCTCGCCGGCCGGCTCGACGCCGCCGGCATGAGCGTTGCCCTGATCGAGCGCAAGCTTATTGGCGGAACCTGTGTCAACACCGGCTGCATGCCGACCAAGGCGATGGTGGCGAGCGCCTACGCCGCGCATCTTGCCCGCCGCGCCGCCGACTATGGCGTCGCGCTCTCCGGTCCGGTCGGGGTCGACTATCAAAGGATCAAGGCACGCAAGGACAAGGTGACCAACGATGCCCGCGGCAATCTCGAAAGCTGGATCGCGCGGATAAAGGGCTGCACGCTTTATCGCGGCCATGCCAGGTTCGAATCCGCTAATACAGTGCGCGTCGCCGACGACCTGCTGACCGCGCCAAAAATCTTCCTCAACACCGGCGGCCGCGCCTCCGTGCCGGACCTGCCCGGCGTCAACGACGTCCCCTATCTCACCAACTCCTCGATGATGGATCTCGATGTGCTGCCCAGCCATCTGGTCGTCGTCGGCGGCAGCTATATCTCGCTCGAATTCGCCCAGATGTTCCGCCGTTTCGGCTCCGAGGTCACGGTGATCGAGAAAGCGCCGCGGCTGACCGGCCGCGAGGACGAGGACGTCTCGGCCGCGATCCAGTCGATCCTCGAAAACGAAGGCGTCACCGTCCATGTCGGCGCCGAGGACATCGGCTTTGCCAGGCAGGGCAACGGTATCGCCGTGACCTTCTCTGCCGGCAAGCCGCCGGCGGTCGGCTCGCATGTGCTGCTGGCGCTCGGCCGCGTCCCCAACACCGACGACCTCGGCCTCGACAAGGCCGGCGTCGAGGTCGACAAGCGCGGCTACATCGTCGTCGACGACCAGTTGCGCACCAATGTGCCCGGCATCTGGGCCATGGGCGACTGCAACGGCAAGGGCGCCTTCACCCACACCTCCTACAACGACTACGAGATCGTCGCCGCCAATCTGCTCGACAACGATCCGCGCAAGGTCAGCGACCGCATCGAGGCCTATGCGCTCTATATCGATCCGCCGCTCGGCCGCTGCGGCATGACCGAGACCGCTGTCAAGAAATCCGGCCGCCGCGCCCTTGTCGGCCAGCGGCCGATGACCCGTGTCGGCCGCGCCGTCGAAAAGGGCGAGACGCAAGGCTTCATGAAGATCCTGGCCGACGCCGACACCGGCGAGATCCTCGGCTGTTCGGTGCTCGGACCGGGCGGCGACGAGGCGATCCACTCAGTGCTCGACCTGATGTATGCCAAGGCGCCGATCTCGACGCTGGCGCGCGCCATGCACATCCACCCCAACGTCTCGGAGCTTCTGCCGACCATCGCCCAGGACTTGAAGCCTCTGGCGTAACGGCAGATCGCCGCTCCACGTCGGGGCTTCTCGATCTTGGCAAACAGTGCTCAAGGCGTCCGACGGTCGGCTTGCGCCTATCGCGCGGGCGGACTGGACCACTGACACCCTGGCCGTAACCATGCATGTCTGGCCACCCACCGGAGGAACCCCATGCAAAAGACCATCGAGCGCATCGCAGGCGACAGCGAAGGCGTTGCTTATGAGTTCCCAGTTTTCCGCTTCGAGGGCACGGACAAGTCGGCGCCCTCGGCCTATTTGCAGGCGGCGCTTCATGCCGGAGAATTGCCAGGTGTCGTCGCCATCGACGCGCTGATGCCGATGCTTGCCAAGGCGGAAGCGGAAGGCCGCATTAGAGGCGCCATCACGTTGGTGCCCTGGGCCAATCCAATCGGTCGGGCGCAATACCATTTCGGCGAGCACCAGGGCCGCTTCAATCTCGGCACCCGCACCAACTTCAACCGTGCCTTCCCGCTGCTTGCCGCGCCGGACGCCAGGCTGTTAGCGGATGTCAACCTCGGCGGCGCCGACCGCCGGCTGAAGAAGCGGCTCGTCGAACTCTCGCTCGGCAACGACATCGTGCTCGATCTCCACTGCGACGATGAGGGCCTTGCCTATCTCTACATCCACACCAGCCTGTGGCCGCATATGGCCGACTGCGCGGCTGCGATGGGCATCGATGCCGTCCTGCTGTGGAGCGAGGACAGTAGCGGCACCTTCGAGGGCGCCTCGATCATGCCCTATCAAAATGTGCCTGCGAGCGTCGCGCGCTTCGACCGGCGCGTCGCCACCACGGTCGAATATCGCGGCATGCTGGATGTCGACAGCGGCTTGGCCGCCTCCGATGCCGCCGGCCTCTACCGCTTGCTGGTGACGCGCGGCGTCATCCAGGACCCTTCCGTCCCGAAGGCGAGCAGCTTCTCCGGCGCCGTCGTACCGCTGGAAAACATCGAGATGATGCCTTCGCCCAAGGCCGGCGCCATCCTTTACGACGTCAAGCCCGGCGACCGCGTCAACAAGGGCGACCGGCTGGCGACGATCGTCCATGCGCCCGGCGAAGCCGGCGGCCGCACCGAGGTGTTCGCGCCCCAGTCGGGTTTCATCCTGACCCGTCGTTCGCGCCGCATCATTCGCGCCGGCGAGGATCTTTTGAAGCTTGCCGGCGACAAGAGGAGCGCCGACGCGCGCTCCGGCACGCTGGAGGACTGACGGGCCGGCTTTACCGTTCGCGTGAAATCCAGTTGCGTGGGCCGTCATTCGCCGCTATGGGAGTCGCCATGAACATGCGTTCGAACAAGACCGTTTGGTGGTGGGCTCGCTGACAGCGGCCGGTTCGAACGCGCATGCGTGAAAATGAGGGTGGCCGCAGCGGAATGTCCGGGCGGCCATTTGTTTTTCCAAGCCATTCCCGGGTCCGTTGCCCAAAACGCTGATGGAGACGGCAATGACGACTACAGTTCTGGACAACGGGGCGGAGCGCTTCGTCACCGCGGGCGGGGTGACGATCACCCGCGAACGCCATGACCAGCCCTATGAAGGCGCGATTGACGCCTATGTCGACGGCCTGAATTCCCGCCGCGGCGCGGTGTTCTCCTCGAACTACGAATATCCGGGCCGTTACACGCGCTGGGACACGGCCATCATCGATCCGCCGCTGGTGATCTCGGCGCGCGGCCGCGCCATGCGCATCGAGGCGCTCAACCAGCGCGGCGAAGTGCTGCTGCCGGTGATCGGCAAGGCGCTTGGCGAGCTGAGCGAGGTGGCGATTGCCGAGAGCTCGAAAAAGCTGATCCGCCTCGATGTCGCCAAGCCCGGCCGCGTCTTCACCGAGGAAGAGCGCAGCCGCGTGCCGTCCGTCTTCACGGTGCTGCGCGCCATCACGGCTTTGTTCAAGACTGCCGAGGACGCCAATCTCGGCCTTTACGGCGCCTTCGGCTACGATCTCGCCTTCCAGTTCGACCCGGTCGACTACAAGCTCGAGCGTAAGCAGAGCCAGCGCGACCTGGTGCTGTTCCTGCCCGACGAGATCCTCGTCGTCGACCACTATTCGACCAAGGCCTGGACCGACCGCTACGACTATTCCGGCGAAGGGTTTTCCACGGAAGGCTTGGCCCGCGATGCTCATGTCGAGCCGTTCAGGACCGCCGACCGCATCCCGCCGCGCGGCGATCACGAACCCGGCGAATATGCCAATTTGGTGCGCCGGGCGATGGAGAGCTTCAAGCGCGGCGACCTGTTCGAGGTCGTGCCTGGACAGATGTTCTACGAGCGTTGCGAGACCCAGCCCTCCGACATTTCCCGCAAGCTGAAGTCGATCAACCCCTCTCCCTATTCCTTCTTCATCAATCTCGGTGAAAACGAGTATCTGATCGGCGCCTCGCCGGAGATGTTCGTGCGCGTCAACGGCCGTCGGGTCGAGACCTGCCCTATCTCCGGCACCATCAAGCGCGGCGACGACGCCATCTCCGACAGCGAGCAGATCCTCAAGCTGCTCAACTCCAAGAAGGACGAGTCCGAGCTCACCATGTGCTCGGACGTCGACCGCAACGACAAGTCGCGCGTCTGCGAGCCGGGCTCGGTGCGCGTCATCGGCCGCCGCCAGATCGAGATGTATTCGCGCCTGATCCACACCGTCGATCACATCGAGGGACGGCTGCGCGAAGGCATGGACGCCTTCGACGCCTTCCTGTCACACGCCTGGGCGGTCACCGTCACCGGCGCGCCGAAGCTGTGGGCCATGCGTTTCATCGAGCAGAACGAGAAGAGCCCGCGCGCCTGGTATGGCGGGGCGATCGGCATGGTCAATTTCAACGGCGACATGAACACCGGGCTGACGCTGCGCACCATCCGCATCAAGGACGGTATCGCCGAAGTGCGCGCCGGCGCCACATTGCTTTTCGACAGCGTTCCTGAGGAAGAAGAAGCCGAAACCGAACTGAAGGCATCCGCCATGCTCTCCGCCATACGCGACGCCAAGACCGGCAACGCCGCAGGCACCGAACGCACCACCGCGCGCGTCGGCGACGGCGTCAACATCCTGCTCGTCGACCACGAGGACTCGTTCGTCCACACGCTGGCCAACTACTTCCGCCAGACCGGCGCCACTGTTTCCACCGTGCGCACGCCGGTGCCGGAAGAGGTGTTCGAGCGGCTGAAGCCCGATCTCGTCGTGCTCTCCCCCGGCCCGGGTACGCCGAAGGATTTCGATTGCGCCGCGACCATCAGACGAGCGCGCGCCCGCGACCTGCCGGTCTTCGGCGTCTGTCTTGGCCTGCAGGCGCTGGCCGAAGCCTATGGCGGCGAGTTGCGGCAGTTGCACATTCCGATGCACGGCAAGCCCTCGCGCATCCGTGTCTCGAAGCCGGGCATCATCTTCTCGGGGCTGCCCAAGGAAGTGACCGTCGGCCGCTATCATTCGATCTTCGCCGATCCGGTGCGCCTGCCCGAAGGTTTCGTGGTGACGGCCGAGACCGAGGACGGCGTCATCATGGCCTTCGAGCACCGCAAGGAGCCGATCGCCGCCGTTCAGTTCCACCCGGAATCGATCATGACGCTCGGCCACAATGCCGGCATGCGCATCATCGAGAACATCGTTGCGCATCTGCCGCGCAAGGCCAAGGAAAAGGCTGCCTAGCAACGATGGCCGCGGTGGAAGACACGGCGACGGCGGCCGCAAGAGCCGCCGCGAAGCGCAAGATCGCCAGCCTCGCTTTCTGGTCGATCGTCATCGCCTTCCTGGTGATGGGGCTGAAATTCGTTGCCTGGCAGATGACCGGCTCCGTGGCCCTCTATTCCGATGCTTTGGAATCCATCGTCAACGTCATCACTTCAGCAGCCGCTCTCTGGGCGATCCGCATCAGCCATAAGCCCGCCGATAGCGACCATCCCTTCGGCCATCACAAGGCCGAGTATTTTTCTGCGGTGCTCGAGGGTGTTCTGATCGTCGTTGCGGCGCTGCTGATCATCGCCAAGGTGTGGCAATCGCTGCAGAATCCCGCGTCGCTCGAACAGCCCTGGCAGGGCTTAGCGATCAATGCCGGCGCGGCGCTCGTCAATGCCGTCTGGGCATTCGTGCTGATCCGCAACGGCCGCAGCGAACGATCGCCGGCCCTGGTCGCCGACGGCCAGCACATCATGACCGACGTGCTTACCTCGGTCGGCGTCATCGTGGGCCTTGTCGCCGCGGTGATGACTGGATGGCATATCCTCGACCCGCTGCTTGCGCTTCTTGTTGCGCTGAACATTCTCTATCAGGGCTGGAAGCTTACCGGAGAGTCGCTGAGCGGACTGATGGATCGTGCCGTCGACACCCAGGAGCACATGCAGATCCGCGATATCATCTCGGCCAATTCGAAGGGTGCGCTGGAGGTGCATGACCTGAAAACCCGCATCGCCGGGCGAGCGACCTTCATCGAGTTCCACCTCGTCGTCGACGCCGACATGACGGTCGGCGCCAGCCATGTCATTTGCGACCGCATCGAGGACGCGCTGAAGGCCGAGATCCCCTCGGTGCGCGTCACCATCCATGTCGAGCCGGACGACGAGGCGAAGCTGCCGAAAGGCACAACGGCGGTGCCTTTCGCCTGAAGCGATTTCCAGGCACGCCTTGGAAAATTGGCCGGGCCTCCGCGGTGTCGTCATCCCTGGAAGAAGCAGGAGCGAAGCTCCATCGCCGAGACCCCTGGGATCCATGCCGTGGCCTTGGCCGAAGCATGCAGCGAAGCAGAGTTCTGCACCGTTTCAACGCTTTAGCATAACGGCATGGATCCTATGGCTGCGCGCGTCGCTTCCCTCCTTGCTCCGCATAGGATGACGAAGCGCCACACTTTAGAGTGACGAAGTGGCACACTCACGGCGTGCAGGCCGACTGCGGCATCGGATTGAGTCTGTACACCTTGTCGTCGGACGTGGTCTTGCCGCCCGCCATCTTCGAGCAGAGGTCGACGATGGCGAGCGCATTGTTGGGGTTGGCCAGCAGCATCGTGCCGCTGGCGCCCCGCTTGAGAAAAATCTCCTTCTGCGAGATGTCGCAGGCAAAGTCGCTCATCTTGGAGCTGGCCGAGCAGCGCCACTGATCGGCCTCGCCCTGGCAGGAATAGGTCTGCGTAACCTTGGCCTCTTTCTGCCTGGTCGTCACCGAGATGGCGATGTCGGCGCCGTCTGGCCAGTTGGCGGCATCGCCACCGGCGGCAAAGGAAGCGAGCTCGATCGGCCCGCGGAAGACGCGGATCGACTGCGTCATCTGGTCCGGATGGGATTTCAGATGCGCGTCGTCATAGTCGCGGCCGTAGCAGAAGGGCTGGTCCGGCTTCAGCCGCTCGCGCAGCGGGGCCCCGATCGCCGGGTCGATCGGATCGATGCGCGCGAACTCCGCCTTGCAGGTGTCGGCCGGCATCGGATCGAGACGGAAATTATCGTCTTCGCTGCCCAGCGCCTGCTCGTTGTATTTCGCCTTGCCGAGATCCTCCTCCGCGCCGGCGTCGAGATAGACGTCAGGCTGCACGTTGGAGAGGATCAGCCGGCCCTTGTCGTCGACTTTCAGCGAGGCCAGCGTGCGGTCGCATTCCATGCCGCAGCGGATGCCGCTCGCCTTGTCGCTCGGATCCTCCTTGTTGCACCAGCCAGCCGCCCATTCCGGCTTCTTGGCGCCGCGCACCGTGGTGGTGAGAAAGCCGTTATAGGCAGCGTCGGACATCGAGCTCGGCTCCTCGTTCGGCCGGCTGGCCGGATCGTGGCCATGGTAGAAGAAGATGCGCGCCACCTTCTGGTGCGGATGCGCCTTGAGATGGGCGGCATCATAGACCCGGCCGAAGCAGACGTCGGCGCCGTTCGGGCTGAGTTCGGTCAGCTTGGGGGCATCATCTGCGAGCGCCGCGCCGGCAATGAACAGCGCGGCACCCAGCACCGCACCTGCCACCATCCTCGACGTCATGTGATCCTCTCCTCGCACCGACAGGACGTGATTGCGATTCATGCTAGTCTAGGCACGAAGGCTGGGCCACGCAAACTTGCGAGAGCCGCCGGATCGAGGAGGATGCGATGCTGCGCCGTGACGTTTTCCGCGCCGGTCTTGCCGGAGTGGGCGGTTTTTTCGGTCTGCGACAGGCGAGCGCCGCCGCCGGCGAAGACAGGCTGAAGGTCGCCTACCATCTCAGCGACGCCGACAAGGTCAACTTCGTCCTCGGCAACATCAAGAACCACTATGAGGGCACCGGCGGCAATGTCGAGGTCGTGCTGGTCGTGCACGGGCGGGCGCTTGCGGCCTTCAAGGCAAAGAGCGCTTCCGGCGCGACCTCCAGCCGCTTTGCCGGCCTCGTCCAGCAGGGACTTGTTCCGCAGGCCTGCAGCAACACCATGCATGGCATGGACATCGCACTGACCGACCTGCTTGCCGGCTTCCAGGTCGCGGAGAAAGGCGGCGTGGTCAAGCTCGCGGAGCTGCAGCGCCAGGGCTATGTCTATCTGCGGCCCTGAATTCGCGCCCTGATCTTGCCTTGACTTGAACACCTGGCCGGGAAGCGTCTACCAATTGCCAGCGCAATCCTGGAGATATCGACGTGCCAACTGACCCGACCACGCTTGTCATTCCCGATCTTGCCGGCAAGGCGGTGCTGGTCACCGGCGCGTCGACCGGGATCGGAGCAGCCCTCGCCCTCGCCTATGCCCGGCAGAAATGCCGCGTTGCGCTGCATTACAACTCAAGCCGGGAAGCCGCCGAAGAGCTCGCCAAAACCATCCGCGACGACGGCGGCGAGGTGTTCTTGACGCAGGGCGATTTTTCGGTTCCCGCCGACGTCGAGCGCGTGGTCGAGGGGAGCGCTGAACATTTCGGCCGGCTCGACGGGCTGGTCAACAATGCCGGCGGCATGCTCGGCCGCGTTGCCTATGCCGAGCAGACCGAGGCCCATTACGATGCGGTGATGGATCTCAACGCGCGCTCGGTGCTGACGGCCTCGCGCAGAGCGATCCCATGGCTGAAGCGCCAGGGCGGCTTCATCATCAACACCACCTCGATCGCCGCCCGCAACGGCGCCGGCGGCGGCGCCGGCCTCTATGGCTCGTCCAAGGCCTTCGTCTCCAACGTGACGCGCGGCATGGCCAAGGAGCTGATCGGCTTCGGCATCCGCGTCAACGCCGTGGCGCCCGGCACCATCCTGACCCCGTTCCACGAGCGCTATTCCACCGCCGAGCAGATGAAGGGCATGGTCGCCACCATTCCGCAGGGTCGCGCCGGAAGGGCCGAAGATTGCGTCGGCGCTTACCTGTTCCTGTCTTCCGACCGCTTGAGCGGCTACATCATCGGCCAGGTGATCGAGGTCAATGGTGGCCAGTTGATGCCGTGAGCTGGCGATTGCATACTCAGCTCAGCGTGCAACCTGGAGGGAGAGGAAGGGAATGTTCGGACTGATCGGCAAGATGCGGGCGGCACGCGGCCAGCGCGATGCAGTCATTGACGTGCTGCGTGAGACGACCGGTGCCCTGCCCGGCTGCCTGAGCTACATCATCGCCACCGATCCGGCCGATGCCGACGCGATCTGGGTCACCGAAGTGTGGACCGATCAGGCAAGCCATAAGGCGTCCCTGCAACTGCCCGAAGTCCAGGCGGCAATCGCCAAGGCGCGTCCTTTCATCGCCGGCTTCGAATTCCAGGTCGAGACCCATCCTGTCGGCGGCTTCGGCCTTCCGGCCCCCGAGAAGGGCAGCTGAGCGCGAGACCGTCGCCAACGGCATTTCCGCGGGAAAATGGGTTCGCATTTGTCCGTGCCCGGGCTAAGAGCCGGATATGGACTCTTCATCAGAAGGACCGTCACTGGAGCAACCGTCTGTTCAACGCATGACGCGATTGCGCCCGCTGCAGCAGTGGCTGGCGCTGGTGGTGCTCTCGCTGCTCTTTGCCGGCGCGCTGGAATTGGCCGCCTTGCCTGCGGCGCTGCTGATCGGCCCGATGCTTGCCGCGATCCTGGCCGGCACCAACGGCGCCACGGTGCGCGTACCCCGCGCGCTGTTCGGTTCCGCTCAGGCCGTGGTCGGCTGCCTGGTGGCGAATTCGATCTCGGTCGACATATTTCCGGTCTTCTACGCCGAATGGGCGCTCTTCTTCGGGATGGTGGTGGCGACGCTCACCGCCTCCAGCCTGCTAGGCTGGCTGATCAGTCGCTGGCGCATCCTGCCCGGCACCACGGCGGTCTGGGGTTCCTCGCCGGGCGCCGCCACCGCCATGGTGCTGATGGCCGGCGCCTTCGGTGCCGACCAGCGCCTCGTCGCCTTCATGCAATATCTGCGTGTCATCTTCGTTTCGGTGACGGCGGCGCTCGTCGCCAAGATGTGGGTCGACACGTCGGGCGTCGAAGTGCCGCCCATCATCTGGTTTCCGCCGATCGATCCATTGGCCTTTGGCGCCACCCTTGGCATCGCGGTCGTCGGCGGCCTGCTCGGCAAGCTGCTCAGACTGCCCTCGCCCTTCTTCCTTGGCACCTTCATCTTTGGCGCGGTAATCCATCTCGGCTTCAGCGTGCCGATGCAATTGCCGCCCTGGCTGCTGGCCGTCAGCTACGCCATGGTCGGCTGGTCGATCGGGCTGAACTTCACCCGGCCGATCCTGCGCCACGCGGCACGCGCCCTGCCGCAGATCATCGCCTCGATCGTAGCGCTGATCGCCTTCTGCGGCGGCATGGCTTTCGTCATCAGCGGCGTGCTCGGCATCGATCCGCTGACCGCCTATCTGGCGACCAGCCCCGGCGGCATGGACAGCGTCGCCATCATCGCCGCCGCCGCGCAGAACGTCGACATCTCCTTCGTCATGGCGCTGCAATCGGCCCGTTTCCTCGTCGTGCTGCTTGTTGGGCCAAGCGTCGCCAAGCTTGTGGCGCGAAACGTCAGGGACTGATCCGCGCTACCAAGTGCATGGAGAAGCAGAGGAATTGGCCATGAACCGTCGTTTGAATGCTGTCGATCTCTCTGGCCGCGTCGGGGTCGTGACGGGCGGCGCGCAAGGCATCGGCCTTGCGGTCGCCCGACGCCTGCTGTCGTCGGGCGCAAGCGTCGCCATCTGGGACATCGACCAGGCCGCGATGGCGAGCGCTGTGGCCGAGCTTGCTCCCTTGGGCCGGGTCGATGCCTTGCTTTGCGACCAGTCGCAGATCGAGGCCGTCGACCGCGCCGCCATCGAAACCGAGCAGGCGCTCGGGCCTGTCGATCTCCTTGTCAACAATGCCGGCATTGCCGGGCCGGCCGCGACCGTGGTGGACTATGACCCCGCCGCCTGGCGGCAGATCATCGAAATCGACCTCAACGGCGTCTTTTACTGCTGCCGACGTCTGGTGCCCGGCATGATCGCGCGCAACTACGGCCGCATCGTCAATGTCGCTTCCGTGGCCGGCAAGGAAGGCAATCCCAACGCCGCCGCCTATTCGGCCGCCAAAGCCGGCGTGCTTGCGCTGACCAAGTCGCTCGGCAAGGAACTCGCCGGTCTCGACATCGCCGTCAACGCGTTGACCCCCTCGCCCGCCCGCACCCGTATCCTCGAACAGCTCACCGAGGCCCAGGTGACCTATATGCTCAGCAAGGTGCCTCGCGGTCGATTCGTCGAGGTGGAGGAGGCTGCGGCCATGGTCGCCTTCATGCTGTCGGACGAGAATTCCTTCACCACTGGCGCCACCTTCGATCTGTCCGGCGGGCGCGCAACCTACTGAGCGAGGATCGCGACAGCGCGCCCACGCCGCCATTCCACATGACCCGAGGTGGCGGCCAACCCCGCGACGCGCATCAAAAGGGATTGTACGCCGATACTGTCGGATTGGTTCCAGCGCGAGATCTGCTCGCGTCCGCGGAAGGAACGGCCCCAATCGGTGAGCAAGGCATCGGCGGTGAGGGTTCGAGAAAGGCCCCGGGTCGCCGGCATTGGTGGCTTCGACAAGCGGCGGATCGGGTCGGGCGCGGTCATCAGTCGATCCTGTGCATCAGGTCGTTATCGAGCCAGCGGCCAAAGAAATAGACGAGTTGCTTGTGCCACCACGGCCAGTCGTGGCTGACGTCGCCGCCCCAATAGTCGACCCAGGCCGCAATGGATTTCTCGCGCAGCACCTGCTCCAGTTCGCGCGTTTCGACGAGCATTCGTTCTTCCCAGGCGCCCTGCCCGCAGCAGAAGATCAGCCTCAGCGCCCTCAGCCGCCCGAGCAGCTTCTGGTCGACGATGCCCGGCAGATAGTCGAGCGGCGAATTGTAGAAGATGCTGCCCTCGAGCGCCCGACCGAAAAAGTCGCGGGTCGAATAGACGCCGGATAGCGAGATCACGCCGCTCGCCAGCTCCGGAAAGCGGAACACGAAATTCGACGAGTGGTAGCCGCCCATCGAGCAGCCGCAGAACAGCGGCTTGAGGGCGCGTCCGCCATTGGCCTTGGCGGCAACCGCCTGCAGCTCCGGCAGCGCCTCCTCGCGCACATAGCGGAAATAGGCTTCGTGGCGGGCGATGCGACTGATGGGATCGCCATGCTTGTCGAAGAAGGATTCCGAATCGATGCCGTCGAGCGTGAACAGCTGGATGCGGCCGGTGTCGACGAATTCGGCGAGTGCTGCGACGCCTCCCGAATCCTCGAACTGGTAAAAACGCCCCTGCGAGGTGGGAAACACCACCACCGGCCGCCCGGCATGGCCGTAGCGCTTGTATTCCATGTCGCGGCCGAGATTGCGGGCATGGGCCTTGTGATAGGAGACGTCCATCGGCTCACGCCTTTTCCGCGTGGATATAGTCAACCGCCTGACGCAGCGCCTTCTGGTCCTTCGAGCGCATCTGGTAGGCGTAGTTCCCCATGGCGCGGCTGAAAACCTCTTCGATGGCCTGATGATGGACGATCTTGTCGCCGTGGGCGGCTAGCACGTCCTCATGGCTGTGCAAATAGTCGAGGTGCCGCTTGCGGCTGGCATAGGCCGTGAAATACTTGCCCTTGTAGGGCCCGCCGGCCACGTCCTTCACCACCATGTTGGCCCATTCGGCATAGACGTCGATGTCGAAGGTGTAGTTGATCGCATCCGTCATCCAGGCGCCTGGCGGCCGCATGTTGACCTCCAGCGCAATGATGCGCTTGTCCCTGGTCTCGAACAGTTCGATGTGGAAGAAGCGCTCACGTACGTCGAACGC
The DNA here is from genome assembly GCF_002294795.1 of Mesorhizobium sp. WSM3866. NCBI lineage: Bacteria > Pseudomonadati > Pseudomonadota > Alphaproteobacteria > Hyphomicrobiales > Phyllobacteriaceae > Mesorhizobium > Mesorhizobium sp. WSM3866. The sequence goes on from NZ_NSGC01000009.1 coordinate 210,460, forward strand.
CATGAGGATCTTGCGGCCTGCCTCCTCGATCGCGGGCGTGATCTCGGGGAAGCAGGTGTAGCTCATATGGCGGTCGCGGTTGACCACCTCCATGACGCTCTGGTCGTAGCGGTGGCTCGCCGCCAGCACCACCTCGCCGTCGCGGTTGACCAGCCCGTCGAAGGTCACCACCAGCCCCTCGATGAACTGCTCCATGACGAAGGTCACGCCTTCGGGCTTGTCCTTGAAGAACTGGTCGAGCTCCTTCGCGTTGGAGATCTTGAACGTGTTCGAGGCGCCGGAGCCCGAATCCGGTTTCACTACCACCGGATAGCCGACGCGGCGGATGAAGGTCATGGCGCCTGCGCGATCGGAGCATTTGCGTTGCGGGATTGTCTCGACGCCGCTCTTGCGGAAGAAGGCCCGCATGCGGCTCTTGCGCTTCAAATTCTTCACGAAGTCGAGCTTGGTGCCGAAGATGTTGAAGTCGGTGCGGATATTGGCCTCGAGCTCCAGCCAGTGCTCGTTCAACGACTCGAAGCGGTCGATGCGGCCCCATTTGTGGATGAAATGGCCCATCGCCCGGAATACGGCATCGTAGTTCTCCATGTCCGCGACCCGATAATATTCCGAAAGCGCCGCCTTGAGCTTGCTGCTCAGCGTCTCATAGGGCGCGTCGCCGATGCCGAGCACGGTAGCGCCGGCCTTCTTCAGCCGGTCGCAGAAATCGGCGCCGTTGCCCGGAAAATGCGGCGAGAAGAACACGAAATTCATGCACGACCTCCCCCTCGGATCAGGTCCTCCGGAGGCGAGTGTGGCGCATTTGGCTGATGCGGGGAAGAGCCGCGCCAAAGCATGTCGACCAAAACTGTGCAGCGGTTTTGGGAAGACGATATGCATGAAACCAAAGACTTAAAGCCGGGCCGGCACTTGCCTCCGGATGGCCGCTCCTGTAAGAGAGCCGGCATGACCACGCGCACCCGCTCCGTCGCTTCTTCTCGCCCCGGCTTTGCCCGCGAGACCGTGCGCGCGCTTGCTTCGACCCTGCTCCTTCTCGGCCTTATCGGCGATCGCCGGGTTCGCTGAAGGAGCGCCCGGCGGTCGAAAACCGCCGCTTTGGGCGCCTGCTCCTTGGCTAGATTGGCAAGTCACATCAAGCGAACGAAATTCTTTGGTAAAGGCGCCGCTCGGCACCGATCCGCCTGAAGGCGGTCCCACGAGCCGCCGGGAGAAACGACGATGAATAGAAGAGAAGCAATCCGCGCCGGCGAGGCCGAAACGGGCGCGCAAGCGCCCGGCCACATGGCCGATGCCGCCCGCAAATATCAGCCCTACCCGACCGTCAACCTCGCCGATCGCACCTGGCCGTCCAAGGTGATCGACAAGGCGCCGATCTGGTGCTCGGTCGACCTGCGCGACGGCAACCAGGCGCTGATCGACCCGATGGGCCATGAGCGCAAGGCGCGCATGTTCGCGCTGCTGCTCGACATGGGCTTCAAGGAGATCGAGATCGGCTTCCCGTCGGCCTCGCAGACCGACTTCGACTTCGCCCGCTGGTGCGTCGAGGAGGGCGGCGTGCCCAAGGACGTGTCGCTGCAGGTTCTGGTGCAGTGCCGGCCCGAGCTGATCACGCGGACCTTCGAGGCGCTCGAGGGCGCCCACCGCCCGATCGTGCATTTCTACAACTCGACCAGCGAGCTGCAGCGCCGCGTCGTCTTCGAAAAGGACGTCGCCGGCATCAAGCGCATCGCCACGGATGCCGCCAAGATGATCACCGAAATGGCCGCCAAGGCCGGCGGCGGCTTCCGTTTCGAATATTCGCCGGAGAGCTTCACCGGTACCGAGCTCGAGGTCGCGCTGGAGATCTGCAACGCCGTCACCGAGATCGTGAAGCCGACGGCCGACAACAAGCTGATCGTCAACCTGCCATCGACGGTCGAGATGTCGACGCCCAACGTCTATGCCGACCGCATCGAGTGGATGTGCCGCAATCTCGACAACCGCGACAAGCTGATCATCTCGCTGCATCCGCACAACGACCGCGGCACCGGCATCGCCACCACCGAGCTCGGCCTGATGGCCGGCGCCGACCGCGTCGAGGGCACGCTGTTCGGCAATGGCGAGCGGACCGGCAATGTCGACATCGTGACGCTGGCGCTCAACATGTACACGCAAGGCGTCGATCCCGAGCTGGACTGCTCCGACATCAACCGGATGAAGGACGTCTACGAATATTCGAACCAGCTGAAGATCCCGGAACGCCACCCCTATGTCGGCGAGCTCGTCTACACCGCTTTCTCCGGCTCGCACCAGGATGCCATCAACAAGGGCATGAAGGCGCTGCGCAAAGCCAACACGCCGGTGTGGGAAGTGCCCTACCTGCCGATCGACCCCGCCGATGTCGGCCGCACCTATGAGGCGATCATCCGCATCAACTCGCAGTCGGGCAAGGGCGGCATCGCCTACGTGCTGCAGGCCGACTATGGCCTCAATCTGCCGCGAAACCTGCAGATCGAGTTCAGCCAGGACATCCAGGCGATCACCGACGCCGAAGGCAAGGAAGTGCCGGCCAAGCGCATCCACGAGCGCTTCCTCGAAGCCTATGTCGACCAGCCCGGCGCCAGGCTGAAATTCCTCGACCATCGCACCTATCCGGACACCGCGGTAAAGGGCCGTCGCGTGGTCGAGGCCGAAATCGTCGACAAAGGCAAGGAAGTCACCATCACCGGCACCGGTACCGGCCCGATCGACGGCTTCGTCGATGCGCTTTCGCGCCATATCGGCGTCGACATGTCGGTGCTCGACTATTCCGAACATTCCTTGCAGCGCGGCTCGAACGCCTCGGCCATTTCCTATGTCGAGATGGAATATCCCGGCGGCAAGCTGTTCGGCGCAGGCATAAACACCAACATCGTCGCCGCCTCGCTGGAGGCCGTGGTCTCGGCCGCCAACCGCATCCTGGGCCGCAAGGCCGCCTGATTGTTCGATTGATAAAGCGTGGCGCGTTCATCGGACGTGCCACGCTTCATGGCAGGCGCGAGCCGCGTTCAAATTCGTTAACCGGCCGGTAAATTTCCCGTGGCTTACGCGATCACATAACAGAAGGTTCCTTGTGCGCTGGAGCGCGCGCTATATTATCGCGCCCTAACCTGTGCCGACTCTGAAAGGTCCGACACTTGGAGCCTGCCACGCCTGCCGCCCCCGCAGTGCGCGAGACATTGGAGCGACTGCTTGCCAGCGAAACGTTCGGACGATCCGAGCGGGCCCGCAGGCTGTTACGCTATCTGGTCGAACGCGAGCAGGCAGGCGAAGCCGACCGGCTGAAGGGTGTGTCCATTGCCATGGATGTCTTCGGCAAGGACGGCGATTTCGACGGATCGACCGACGCGGTCGTCAGGGTCCAGGCGGGGCGGCTGCGCGAGCTTTTGGATCAATATTTCGCCAGCGAAGGCATTGGCGAGCCGGTACGCATCGCCATTCCGCGCGGCGGCTATGTGCCTTCTTACGAGTTGAACGCCATACGGCTCCCAGCCGACGCCAAACCCGCGGATGCCCCGATCGCCCGGCCTTCCAAGCATTTCGAGAAGCCCGAGGCCGCCGCCGCACCGGTCGACGCCGTGCCGCTGACGACGACCCCGGCACCGACCCAATCCGCGTCATCGCTGACGCGCCAGTTGCGGTTCTTCTGGGCCGCCATGGTGCTGGTCATCGCCATGCTGGGTATCCTTGTCGTCCGCCAGGGTAACGCCTTTCTTCGTGGTGACGACGCGGTCGCGCCGGTTGAAGTCGAAACGGCAGGCGCGACCAGCAGCGTCGCTTCCCAAACGTTCGAAGGCCTGCCTTTGATCTACTTGGCCATCAAAGCCGACGGACCCGAGGCGGCCCGTGTTGCTTCCTCGCTGCGCGCCGGTCTGGCCGGCTTCGATACGATAGACTTCATCGGACGCGACGCCGACGCTACGCGCAATCGTTCCGCCGATCCGATCAGCTTCGTTTTCGATCTTATCCCCGGGACAGCCGCCGGCGACGTCATGATCGAGCTGCAGAGCGTCGCGACGGGACGGGTTCTCCTGTCACGCAACCTGACATCGGCCGAAAGCGCGCCTGGTGCGGTCGAGAGCAACATCGCCAATCTCCTGAGCTCTACCGTCCCCGCTTCGGGCGCGATCTACAGCTATATCGACCAGAGCGATATCCGGACCAGCCAGATAGGATGTCTGGTGCTCGACGACCTCTACTATCTCGACCAGAGCGCCAAGGCGCACGAAGCTGCGTATCGCTGTCTGGAGAAGCTGGTCAGAGAAAGCACCAAATCATCGCTCATCTACTCGGAACTGGCTTCCCTGCATCTGGAAGCCGTCAACAACCGCTACGCCTATCCGCCCGGCGCAACGGTCGAGCAGGCCATGTCGTTTGCCCACCGCGCCATTCAGATGGCACCGATGAGCCCGCACGCGCATCGCGCCTACGGCTACCTCAACTCGCGCCTCGGCAACACCGACGAAGCGATCCGCTGGATGCGCAAGGCTTATGAGCTCAACCCCTACGATCTCGGCATGGCCGCCGCTTATGGCTACGGCCTGATCTTCGCTGGCAGATACCAGGAAGGGACGCCGATCCTGGGCCATGCCGTCGAGGCCTTCAGCGGTCATCCGACCTGGTGGGACTATGGCCTGTTTGTCGGAGCCTTCATGCAAGGCGACACCCAGAGGGCAGCGATTGCCAGCGAGTCGCTGCGGACCACCGCGTCCAAATCGCATTACCTGGCGGCGCGCCTGATCGGCGCCAAGATCTCAGGCCGCGACAAGCTCGCAAACGAATTGGCGAACGAGCTCACGGCCGAATTCCCGAAATTCGCCGCCAATCCGCGCGCCACTTTTGTTGACAGGAAGTACCCCGCCGATCTCATCGACCGGCTGGTGCAATCCTTGCGCTCTGCGGGGATTGGCAATCCGAGCTGAGCGAACGTGGAGCATTCGCTGACGTGCGGACTGATTGGAATATTAAATTCGCACGCCGGATCTGCTCGGCACAGCGGGCGTCGACACTCAACGAGTCTTAGGCCTGCTTACGCGTTCGATTGGGGCGCGCACGGCGAATTCGCGAAGATTTTACTGGCTATCGACCTGCTCAGGGAGCAATTCAGCCACAATCTTGAATTGCCCCTCATACTGCTTCACAGCCAACAATCTCGATGTTTAACTCTCTTCACGTCGCCGAAAGCGGTGCTGGCTCGAAGACGATCGTCTTCCTGCACGGCTTCGGCGCTTGCCATTCGATCTGGCGCGACGTGATTGCGGGATTGACGCCCGATGTGAGGACACTTGCCTACGACCTGCCGGGCCACGGAAACTCCCTGGAGTGCCAGGCGGCAGGAGTCAAGCAGGCCGCTGGGGTTATCCTGGCCGATCTGGGCAAGCGCCGCCTGGGCAAAGTTCACGTCGTCGGCCATTCCATGGGCGGCGCGATCGCGACATTGATGGCATCTGCCGATCCCGAAAGGGTGGCCTCGCTGACCTTGCTGGCGCCCGGCGGCTTCGGCCCCGAGATCAACGGTCCGTTGCTGCGGCGCTATGCGGCCGCGGCCGATCGAGATGAGATCCGCGCCTGTCTTGCCGCCATGTCGGGGCCGCAAAGTTCTCCTCCTCAACACGTGGTGGAGGCGCTGTGCGGCACGCGCAAACGGCCGGGCCAGTTGCGGACCCTCGTCGGTGCTGCAGCCGTGATCACCAGGGAAGACCGGCAAGGTGTCATCCCGAGCGAACGGCTGGAAACCCTGAGCATGCCGGTGATGGTGCTTTGGGGAACGGACGATCCCGTCCTGCCCGTCGCCCAGGCCGAGGACTTGCCGCCGCATTTCCACCTGCACCACGTGCTGGAGGCGGGCCACATGCTGGTCGAGGAGGCGCCTGACCTGATTGCAGAGGCCGTGCGCCGCAACACGCGTCGCCGCGGCAGAATCCAGAGACCGGTGTTCAGCGCAGCCGCAAGCTGAGCCCATCTCGCAGTGCATTTTGCCGGCGACTGTGTTAACTCGCTGTTTACCAACAGCGAGGCAGCGCCATGAAGGATGCAGGCGACAAAATCACCCCGATCGAGCCATCGCGAAAGCTCGCGGACGCGATCCGCGACGTCAAGAACGCCTTCGCCGACCGCGATGATGTGGTGGTCGACATGCGCGAGGCGCACCGCATGCGGCTCGAGTTGCTGGCCGCGGAGCTCGCCCCCGTTTTCGCCGACGTGCCGGCGGATATCGACAATTTCGACTTCGCCGTCTCCTCCGGCCTGCAGCCGCGGCTGTGGGTCGATGCCGTCAGCCATGTCGCCATGGGGCGGGATCGCCGCACCTTCCGCTTCCTTAAGGACACGCGCATCGGCCGCGTGGTGCTGGCCGAATCGACCGACATGAAGCCCGTCGCCGATGCCGTTACGCGATACGTGGCCGAGCGTGTCGTCGAGCGGCAGCGGATGATGGAAGGCGCGGTCGAGAGCGCGGTGACTGGCCTGCATCGAGCCGAGGTCCGGGAAGCCGAGCCGCCCTTGCAGGCTGCAACGCGCCGCAACGGCTGGACGACCTTCTTCGCCGGCCTCGGCTTGATCGCCGCCGGCGCCCTGGTCGGCCTGGCGGTATCGCTGGTGCTGTTCTGGGACCGCATCGCCCAGATGAAGATCAGCTTCTGACGACGGGCTCGCGCACCACCGGCATATCGGCACCGAGCTCGATCACCTGAATGTCCGACGGCGGCAGTGCCGGACCGGTCAGGCCGCGCCGTGTCAGGCGGATGGTCCAACCACCTTTTTTTCCGCCGATCTCGAACAGATTGTACTGAGCGGCGGGATGATCGCCGCCCGGCGCCTGGCCGGCGGCGGCCACGCCGACCACCGGCACCTTGACGCCGCGCGGACCGATGGTGAACAGCGAAGGCAAGTGCGAGTGGCCGTGCAGCACAAGCTCGGCGCCATACCGGCGAATGACTTTGTGGAAGCGCGCGATACCGAACAGCCGCTTATGCTGCGAGACCGCGCCACGCACCGGCGGATGATGGATCATGATGGCGCGAAACAGCCCCTGTCTGGCCGTCGCGTCGAGGATGTTGCCGAGCCGCTCCGCCTGGCCCTCCATGAAGAAGCCGTTGGCCATGAAGGGCGCCGTGGCCCGCGCCGTCGTGACGCCGATCAGAGCGACATCACCGCGAACCCGCAAATAGGGAAAGGAATTGCGGTCGATCGGGCTGTTGATGCCGTCGCCCGTCATCCACGGCGCCCATGACCGGCAAACCTTGTCGAAGGCGCCCGGCACATAGGCATCGTGATTGCCCGGCACCACGGATACGTCATTCGCAGAGCCCAGCGTCTCCAGCCAATGTTTCGCCATCTCGATCTCGCCATCGAGCGCCAGGTTGACGAGATCGCCGGTGACCGCGAGGTGGTCGGGGGCGTTGGCTTTGATATCGCCGACAATCGTGTCGATCACCGCATCGTGCATATGACGGCGGCGGTTGCGCTGCCAGTTGACGTAACCCAGCACGCGCTTGGACGCGAGATCGCGATAGGTTACATCGGGCAGCGGCCCCAGATGGACATCGGAAATATGTGCAAGCCTGAGCATAGCCCCTTCTTAAGCGACCCGGTCCGGGCTTTCTACTCAACGTTTCCTGTCCGCTCGCGGTTTCGTGGATGACTGGCGCCGATCCGGAACAGGCGTTCCGCCAGACCGGCTGGGCGGGACTGCGGGCAAGGCTGTTCCATCTCTATTTCCTGCTGCGGCGCCCGATGACGCTTGGCGTGCGCGGCTTGATCTACGACCGCGCATCCAACTCCATCTTCCTCATCCGCCACACCTATGTTCCGGGCTGGCAGTTGCCTGGCGGCGGCGTCGAGGTCGGCGAGACGCTTGTCGAGGCGCTGGCGCGCGAGCTCGCCGAGGAGGGCAACATCGCGTTGACGGCTCCGCCGGTGCTGAGATCGATGCACTTCAACCGTCGCGCCAGCACACGCGACCACGTCGGCCTCTATCTGGTCGAAGCCTTCAACCAGACGGCGCCGAAATCGGCGGACCATGAGATCGCCGAGGCGGCGTTCTTTCCGCTCGACCGTTTGCCGGCAGATGCGACGCCGGCGACGCGACGTCGGATTGCCGAAATTTTCAGCGGCGAGCAGGTCTCGGCCTACTGGTAACTCATGCCGCCTTCCTGAACCGGCCGCGATCATGTGGTGCGGCATAGTCGAGTTTAGGTCCCGCCGGGATTATCCCCGTCGGATTGATCGATTTGTGGCTGCCGTAGTAGTGCGACTTGATGTGATGCAGGCTGACCGTGCCTGACACGCCGGGCACCTGGTAGAGGTCGCGCAGATAGTTCGACAGGTTCGGATAGTCGGCGATCCGGCGCAGATTGCATTTGAAGTGGCCGACATAGACCGGATCGAAGCGCACCAGCGTGGTGAATAGACGCCAGTCAGCTTCGGTGATCCGCTCGCCGACAAGATAGCGCTGCTTTGACAGCCGCTCTTCCAACGTGTCGAGTGCTGCGAAGAGCTCGCCGAACGCTTCCTCATAGGATTCCTGCGAGGTGGCGAAGCCGGCGCGATAGACGCCGTTGTTGATCGCCGGATAGACCAGCGCATTGATCCTGTCGATCTCGGAACGCAACGCCCGCGGATAGAAGTCCAGGCTCGCATCACCCCATTCGTCGAAGCCGGAATTGAGCATGCGGATGATTTCTGACGACTCGTTGCTGACGATGGTTTCCTGTCTTTTGTCCCACAGCACCGGTACGGACGCGCGGCCCGAATAGCCGCGATCGGCCTTGGCATAGATCTGGTGCAGGAAGTCGAGGCCGTAGAGCGTGTCACCGGTTGCGCCGTCCTCGGATGTGAAGGTCCAGCCGTTCTCGCCCATGAAATGGTGCACCACGGAGACGGAGATGATGTCTTCCAACTTCTTCAAGACGCGGAAGATCAAGGTCCGGTGCGCCCAGGGGCAGGCGAGCGAGACGTAAAGGTGATAGCGCCCGGGCTCCCCCTTGAAACCGCGTTTGCGCCCTTGCGCCGGCGCACCGTCGCGCGCCACCCAGTCGCGCCATTGCGCTTCGGCACGCACGAACCTGCCGCTGCTGTCGGCAACGGTCGAGCGGTCCTGCCATTTGCCTTCAACCAGCAATCCCATGCGAAATCTCCCTGCGGTTCCAACGACATCTAGGCGCTTACCCGGAATGTCGAAGCCCTCAGGCGCTGAACAGTTCGTCAAACGACGAAAAGAAAGGTGAAAAGGGCCGATTGCAGCCGGGAACAATTGATGCTAGCGGAAGCGCCCATGTTTGACTTTGCCACGATCCGGTTCGACCGACGACGAAAGGACGCCCGCGCTTGATGAAGCGCTGACTGGCGAACGCTGCCGCTTGCAGCAAACCTTTCCTCGCATACCGGAACGCAAAGACCATGAGCCTTGCCGACGTGAAATATCTGCCGGAGACCCCGGCGCACGATCCTGAAATCGAAGCCATCAACGACGAGGCCTTCGGGCCGGGCCGTTTCGTGCTGGCCGCCTATAAGATCCGCGAGGCGGGCGGGCACGACCGCTCGATGTCCTTTGTCGCCGTCAAGGACGAGACGGTGATCGCCTCGGTGCGCATGACGCGCGTGGCGGCAGGCGCCGGACGCGCCATGATGCTTGGCCCGCTTGCCGTCCGGCCCGCCTTCAAGAATCTCGGCATAGGCCGCAGGCTGGTCGCGATCGCGCTCGAAGCCGCCGCGAAGGCCGGCGCGCCGGCCGTCATGCTGGTCGGTGACGAGCCCTACTACGGGCCGCTCGGCTTCAAGCGCTTCCCGCGTGGGCAGATCACCATGCCGCGTCCGGTCGATCTCGACCGGCTGCTCCATCACGAAATCAGGCTTGGCGCGGTGGCCCGGTTCGTCGGTGAGGTCTGTCATGCTGATACGGCGAGGGTTGCCGACCTGGCCCAGGTCGCGGTCCGCGCCTCGGCCAATCCGCAGTCCTCGATCGATCCGGTCATTCAGGTTGCGCCGCAGCAGCGCGCTTCGTAGCATGATCCGAAATTCTGGGAGGACGCCGGCATGACCCCGAACGGGCAGATCGCGATCGTCACTGGCGGTGGCTCCGGCCTTGGCGAAGCGACGGCGCGCGCCCTTGCCACCAAGGGCGCCAAGATAGCGATACTCGATATCGGCATCGATCGCTCGGCCAAGGTTGCCGCCGATATCGGCGGCATCGCGGTCCAATGCGATGTCAGCAGCGCAGACAGTGGCAGCGCGGCGATCGCCGAAGTGGCGGCAAAGCTCGGCGAACCGCGCATCCTGGTCAATTGCGCCGGCATTGCCATTGGTGTGAAGACGGTCGGCAAGGATGGCCCGCACCCGCTGGACCAGTACCGCAAGGTGATCGAGATCAACCTGATCGGCACCTTCAACATGATCCGCCTGGTCGCCGACCGGGCGGCGAAACTCGAACCGCTCGCCGGCGGCGAACGCGGCGTCATCGTCAACACGGCGTCGGTCGCCGCCTATGACGGCCAGATCGGCCAGGCTGCCTATTCGGCGTCCAAGGGCGGCGTCGTCGGCATGACATTGCCGGTCGCGCGCGACCTGGCGCGCTCAGGAATTCGCGTCTGCACCATCGCCCCAGGGATCTTCAGGACTCCGATGATGGCCGGCATGCCGCAAGAGGTGCAGGATTCGCTCGGCGCTTCGGTCCCCTTCCCGCCTCGCCTCGGCGAGCCCTCGGAATATGCAGCACTCGCGCTCCACATCATCGAGAACCAGATGCTGAACGGCGAGACCATCCGCCTCGACGGCGCGATCCGCATGGCGCCCAAATAAAAGCGAATGAGCACGCCGCCGACAGCCGCCGACAAGACAGGGCCGTTGGCTGGCCTCAGGCTGATCGAGATGGCGGGCCTCGGCCCGGTGCCGCTCGCCGCCTTGATGCTGTCGGAGATGGGCGCAGACGTCCTGCGCATCGAGCGGGCGGACGCCAAAGAGCCGCTTCTGTCCTTGCCCGAGGCCCACAACCTCGACCGCCACGGCCGCTCCATCCTCAGGCTCGACCTGAAGCGGCCGGACGGCGCGGAGCTTCTGCTGCGCCTTGCGGAAAAGGCCGACGTTCTCATCGAAGGTTTTCGCCCAGGCGTCATGGAGCGGCTGGGCCTCGGGCCTGATGTCGTGCTGGAAGGCAATCCTGCGCTGATCTACGGCCGCCTCACGGGTTTCGGCCAGGACGGGCCGCTATCGCGCCGCGCCGGTCATGACATCACCTACCTCGCCTATGCCGGCCTGCTGCATGCCGTCGGCCGGCAGGGAGCGCCGCCTGTGCCGCCGCTGAACCTTGTCGCCGACCAGGGCGGCGGCGCCATGATGCTGATCGCCGGCGTGCTGGCGGCCCTGTTCCAGCGCTCGCGCACCGGCAAAGGTCAGGTGATCGATGCCGCCATGGTCGAGGGTGCATCGATGCTCGCGGCTCCGATCCATGCCTTCATGGCGGCCGGCCTCTGGAGCGAGCGACGCGGTGAGAACCTGCTCGATTCCGGGGCCCCCTTCTACGACGTTTACGAGGCGGCGGACGGACGGCATGTCGCCATCGGCTGCCTCGAACCGCAATTCTTTGCCGAGTTCGCCCGATTGTTGCCGCTCGACCGGCGTTTTGTCGGCGGTCAATATGACAGGACATCGTGGCCCGACATGCGCGCTGCCATTGCCGCGAGAATCAGAGCGAAGACACGCGACGAGTGGGCCGAGGTGTTTGGACCGACCGACGCGTGCGTCGCTCCGGTCCTGTCGCTGACCGAAGCCAGGGATCATCCGCAGAGCCGCGCCCGGCAAAATTTTGCAAGATCGGGCGAGCTCGAACGTCCGACGTCGGCGCCGCGCTTCTCCAACGCCGCCTCGACGCTTGCCGCGGCGCCGACCGTCGCCGACCGCCGGCCTTCGGCTGTGCTGGCACGCTTCGGCATCGACGAGACTGAAATTGAAGCCCTTGTCAGGTCCGGCCTGTTTGGCAGATAGCCGGAGAGTAGAAATCAACTTATCGCGGTGAGCGCTGTGACCGAGACCAGGAAGGATGTCATCCGCGAGACCGACACCGAGGCCGTCAGGCTGGCGAAGACTCTGGTCCGCTCGGCCCGCTTCGGCGCGCTTGCGGCCATCGAGCCCGGCACCGGGGCGCCGCTGGCAAGCCGGGTCGGCGTGGCGACCGACATCGACGGCGCGCCGCTGATCCTGGTCTCGATGCTGTCGGCGCATACCGGCGCGCTTCTCGCCGACCCGCGCTGCTCGCTGCTCGTCGGCGAACCCGGCAAGGGCGATCCGCTCGCGCAACCCCGCATCTCGCTTGTATGCCAGGCGCTGCGGTTGGAGCGCGGATCGGCGGGTCACGCCCGCGCCGAACGGCGCTATCTCAACCGCAATCCGAAGGCGAAACTCTATGCCGGGCTCGGCGACTTCTCGATATTCCGGCTCGAGCCTGAACGCGCCAGTCTCAATGGCGGCTTCGGCAAAGCCTATCTTCTGGATCGCGCCGACCTGATCGCCGGCGGCCCGATCGTCGAGGAGCTGGCGGCCAGCGAACAGTCGGCCCTGGACCACATGAATGCCGACCATCGCGATGCGCTTTGCATTTATGCGCGCCATTTCGGCCGGGCCGAAGGCGATGGCTGGATCGCTACGGGTTTCGATGCGGACGGCATGGATCTGGCTTCTCCGGATGCCACCTGCAGGGTCTTCTTCCCTCGGCCTCTCGGCACTGCCGGCGAGTTGCGGTCCGTGCTGGTCGAGATGGCCAGGGCCGGGCGCGCCGCAGGCCGGGCACAGTAGCGAAAGTTAATCGTCCCGGATCGAAAGCAACTCTTGAGATTTAGGTAAAATGATCTACCTTTTGTTGCAGCGCCGATTCAGCGGCGCTCCCTGACCTGAATATCGTGGAAATCAGCCGCCATTGCCCCCATGGCAGCTGGATGAGCCAGAAAACATGGGGGATCCATGATCTCAAGCAAGCTAGTCGCCAACGCCGAATCGGCTGCCGCGTTTCTGACGCTCATGGGCAATGAAAAGCGGCTGCTGATCGTCAGCTATCTGATCGAGGGCGAAATGTCCGTCGGCGCCATCGCCGAGAAAGTCCAGTTGAGCCAGTCCGCTCTGTCGCAGCATTTGGCCAAGCTGAGAGCGCTTGATATCGTCGAGACCCGTCGCGATCGCCAGATGATCTATTATTCCTGCAACTCCGACGCAGTGCGCGAGCTGCTTCGCACGCTGGAAGGCATTTTCGGCGACGGCGACCTGTCTCAGATGGCCTACAGGATGCGCCGCGCCGGGACTTGACCCGGGCTCTGCAAAGCCCCTTACCTTGCTGACGACCGTTCGCCGGCGAGATTTCTATGAACCTCATCCCTGTCGACGACCCGCAGGATCCGCGTGTCGCCGCCTATCTCGATATCCGCGAGCGCGATCTCGTCGGACGACATGGGCGCTTCGTCGCCGAAGGCAAGGTGGTGCTGGATCTTCTGCTGTCGGCCGGACGCTTCGCGGCGGAATCGGCCCTCATTCTGGAGAACAGGCGGGCGGGCCTCGAAGGTGTCTTGCGCAAGGCGCCAGCCGACCTCCCGATCTATGTCGTAAACGGCGACGTCATGGACCGGATCGCCGGCTTCCACATGCATCGCGGCGTATTGGCGATTGGCGTTCGGGGCTCTCCTCAATCGGCCGAGGTGCTGCTCGAAACCTTGCCGGCAAGCGCGTTGGTCGTGGTTCTGGTCGGCATATCCAATCATGACAATATGGGCTCGATCTTCCGCAACGCCGCAGCCTTTGGCGCGGACGCCGTGCTTCTCGATCCCACCTGCTGTGATCCGCTTTACCGCAAGGCGATCCGCGTTTCGGTCGGCGCGGCGCTGAAGGTGCCCTTCGGCTCCTTCGACAATGCGATGAGCTTGACCGCAACGCTTGACCGGATGGGCTTCGGCCAGTTCGCGCTCTCGCCGCGCGGCGAAACGGACATCCGTGCTGCGGAAAGAACGTCTCGGCTGGCCCTCTATCTCGGCACGGAAGGCGAAGGCCTGCCCGAGACCCTGCTCAGTCGCCTGCGGACCGTACGGATCGGCATGGCGGAGGGATTCGACAGCCTGAACGTTGCAGCCGCATCGGCCATTGCCCTGCATCACTTCTCGAAACGATAGCGGCGCAGCGACCAAGACGCTCCGCTCGCCACGGCATTCGGATCAGTTGCTTGCGTTGGCCTTCTGCAAGGCCCTGACACGGTCCGCGAGGCTGATGCCGCGCTCGCCAATATCTTGCCGCTCGTCGCGAGGGGTCGCCAAGGCCTTGGCGATCGGCGAATCCGGCCCTTCCAGCCTCATCGTCAGGTTGACGACCTCGGCGGCCAGTTCGTTCATTTGTTCGCGAAGCGCCGCACCGGCGCGCGGTGCCTCGGCTGCCTGTTCGGGCTGTGCCGTTTCCAGCGCGGCAAGATCGGTCTTGAGCCGCTTGTTCTCCCGCGCAAGCGCCGTCAGCCGCGCCTCCAGCCGCTCGCGATCGCCTTCGAGCTTGGCGATGGCATTGTCGATCCCTTGGACTTCGTCGGCCTTATGCGTTCCGCCATTTACCGCATGATCTTTGCTTGGGCGTTCGCGCATCCGCGCAAGCTCCTTTTCGCGCCTGTCCAGCTTTTCCTCGCGGTCGGCAAGCGTTGCAAGCAGCCGTTCGACCTTCTTGTCCAGCTCGGCCGTCCGCTTCTTCTCCGCCTTGAGCGCGTCCCTGGCGGCTTTGCTTTCCGCTGCCAGTTCCTGATTGCGCCGGTCCGCTTCCTTGCGCTGGCTGCGCAGCACCGCAATGTCATTGGCAAGCTTGTCCAGTTCCGATTCGCGGGCGACGAGCTCGATCTGGCGGTTTGAGGAAGAAAAGCTGGCTTCGTCATACATCTGCTCGAGCTTTTGCAGCTCCAGCGCGCGCTTCTCCAGCGAGCGCTCCGCCTGCGCCAGCTTTTCTGTAAGCTTGTGCAACTCTTCCTCGCGCAGCCTGAGCTCCGCGTTCTTGGCCTGCAGATCGGAAAGCGCCTGAGTCTTGTCCTTCTTCTCGACCGCCAGTCCCTTCAGGGCCTCCTGGGCGCGGCCGATCTCGACCAGTTGCTCGGCCATCTTTTCCTTCAGATTTTTGATGTTCATCTCGAGTCGGCGCGTGTTCATGGCGAACTCGGCGCGGATACGGTCCTTCTCGGCCAGCATCTCGGCAGGCGTCAGCGGCATCGAGGCCTCAAGGCGCCGGCGTGTCAACACGACGGCCCGCCGCCAGACGGCCGGCGCGATCAGCGACACCAGAAAGGCCGCGCAGAGGAAGCCGAGTGCGAAGAACAGGATCGACTGGACCAAGGTGGACTATCCGTATGCGAGGCGGCAACCCGCCATGCCGACTGTGCCACCTTGGCATGGCGGAAATCCAGCGCCGCGGCAAGAGCACGCCGCGGCACGATCAGTCTTATCCGAGCGGCTGTGGCAATCCTGTCCGGTCAGAACGGATTCCACGTCGCCCGCTCGGTCAGCTTCAGATAGCCGAGATTGACGCCGAGCCGGGCACCGACCCCGGTGCGGATCGGAACGAGCAGCACTCTGTTGCTTTGCAGCACGTTGAAGCCGACGCCCGCCACGACATAAGCCGATCCGGCGACGCCGCCGAAGCGGTTGTAGAGGCTGCTGATATCGTCGAGATTGTAGACCAGCATCATCACGCGCGAGCCTTCGCCGCCGAAATCCCAGCCGAGCGATGGGCCTTGCCAGAACACCTTATGGTCGCCGGCGTTCTTGGTGTACAGCGTGCCCTCGCCATAGGTCAGGCCGCCGATCAGCGCGCCGGATCCCTCCTCGCCGAGCAGATAACCGTTTGGCAGGCCGTAGGACGCGAACACCTTTTCGACCACGGTGGCGAGGCCTCCCGACGTCGCGCCGAAGAACTTGTGGCCGGAATCGACAATCTCTTGCGCGGTGTATTCCTGGGCCCGCGACGCCGAGGTTGAGAGGATGAGAGCACCCGAGAGGGCGATCGTCATGGTGAGGACGCGGACGAACATCCGGTCAAAGAATCGGGAAAACATGCTTCCAATCTCCGTCAGGGAGCACTTTCGCCGACGCCTCGTATCCCTACGGCTCTTGGCGGCCGTTTCGAGATGACTGTTACAGGCAAACTATGCCGTAATCCTTTTTCAACCATTAAGCTGGCGCAGGAAGATGGCGGTTCGAGGGCTGAAGAGCCTGACACGATCTCTATCAGCCTCAATTTCGCGGCATCAGGACCATTTTCGCTGTCCGCAGCTGTGGATTTGTTGATGCATGGACGGACGCTGTGTATTCAGAAGGCCTTGGAAAAGAGCGTGATTCGCGTAGCGGGCGCGACAACGTTCGGCCATGACATGTGAACCAGCAGGGATTTCTCCGATGGCCGAGCTCTTCACCCTCTCCGCCCCCGATCTGGCTGCGCTTTTGTGCAGCCGCGTATGCCACGACATCATTTCGCCGGTCGGCGCCATAAACAACGGCCTCGAACTGCTCGATGAAGGCGGCGCCGACGAAGACGCCATGAAGCTGATTCGCCAGAGCGCCAGGAACGCCTCGGCGCGGCTGCAGTTTGCCCGCATCGCCTTCGGCGCCGCGGGCTCCGCCGGCATGATGATCGATACCGGCGACGCCGAGGCCGTGGCCATTGCCTTCCTGAAGAACGAGAAGCCGGAACTTGTCTGGAACGGCGCCCGCGCGCTGCTGCCCAAGAACAAGGTCAAGCTTCTGCTCAATCTCATTCTTGTCGCCAATGCCGCCATACCGCGTGGCGGCAGGATGGTTGTCACGCTGGAGAACCTCGAGACCGAACCGCGTTTCTCGCTGTCGGCGAGCGGCCCCATGCTGCGGGTGCCGCCGAAATTCCTCGAGCTGCATTCGGGCCACAAGCCCGAGGAGCCGATCGACGCCCACTCGGTCCAGCCTTATTACACGCTGCTTCTGGCGCGCGAGGCGAACATGACGATCTCGATCCATGCGACGGCCGATGAGATCGTGTTGTCGGCGGCCTGAGGCGACAGCCAAGAACAGGTCAAGTATCCATTGTCACTGATCTTGCAGCTGGCGGTGCGATCGAAGCATTGCCTGCCGCCTGGCACTGCAATGCATCGCAGGCCAAAACCGCGCAAAGCGGTTCTTTGGAAAAACTTTACCTAACCGCTTTTCGGCTTCTTTACCAGATTGTTCTAGGGTGCCTCACGGTTACCGGATTGCCGGTTCGGCAGATGGCAAAGAGGACCCGGAAATGAAACGCTGCCTGTTCGTGGACGACTCGAGCGTCATCAGGAAGGTCGCGAAGCGTATCCTTGGCGGCTCGGACATCGTGGTCTTCGAGGCGGCCAGCGGGCTTGATGCGATCGAGATCTGCTCCGGCGACATGCCCGATGTCATTGTTGTCGACGGCGGCCTGCCGGATATGCAGGCGGTCGACCTCATTCGCCGCATCCGTGCCATCGAAAACCGCGTCAAGCCGCAGATCCTGGTCTCGCTCGTCGAAGTCGATGTCGGCTCGATCATGCGAGCGAAACGTGCCGGCGCCCAGGGTTACCTGCTGAAGCCCTTCAACCGCGCGCAGTTGCTCGAGAGCTTCCGCTTCCTGAAAATCGCGGCCTGAGCTTTTCGACACCCCAAACAAAAACCCGGCCTGAGCCGGGTTTTTGTGTGAATTGGCAGAGGATCAGGCGCTGACGCGGATGTCTTCCGGCTCACGCAGCACATAGCCGCGGCCCCACACCGTCTCGATGTAATTCTGGCCGCCGGACGCTGCGTCGAGCTTCTTGCGCAGCTTGCAGATGAAGACGTCGATGATCTTCAGTTCCGGCTCGTCCATGCCGCCATAGAGGTGGTTGAGGAACATTTCCTTGGTAAGGGTCGTGCCCTTGCGCAGCGAGAGCAGCTCAAGCATCTGATATTCCTTGCCGGTCAGGTGCACGCGCTGGCCGCCCACCTCGACCGTCTTGGCGTCGAGATTGACCACCAGGTCGCCGGTGGTGATGACCGACTGGGCGTGGCCCTTGGAGCGGCGCACGATGGCGTGGATGCGCGCCACCAGCTCGTCCTTGTGGAAAGGCTTGGTCATATAGTCGTCGGCGCCGAAGCCGAGGCCGCGCACCTTATCCTCGATGCCGGCCATGCCGGAGAGGATCAGGATCGGCGTCTTGACCTTGGAGAGGCGAAGCGTGCGCAGCACCTCGTAGCCCGACATGTCGGGCAGGTTAAGATCGAGGAGGATGATGTCGTAATCGTAGAGCTTGCCGAGATCGACCCCTTCTTCGCCAAGGTCGGTCGTATAGACGTTGAAGCTTTCCGATTTCAGCATCAACTCGATGCTCTGTGCGGTTGCACTGTCGTCTTCAATCAGCAGAACACGCATTTCATTCCCCTTTTCTGCCGCCGAGTCGCGTCACGACCCGTCCCGAACCCGGAGCAGTGATTGCCTGAACAGAAGGTGCCACCGACTGGTTAACAAATCCTAATTTCGTGTCGGTCACGATATCAGATTTTTTAACCCCTTTCTACACCCACTTGAATCTAATAACGAATCGTGGACCCAAATCGCTCATGTACCACATTAATAAGCAAGCCTAAGTGACTCCAGAGACTCGCAGGCCGCGCTTCCTGCCGCTGTCCGGAATTTTTACCCGGCCTTAAGTCCTCGCCCGTATGATTAACAATGCCCGTAAACGAATGGTTACCGCCGGCAAAAATCTTTAGGGCTTTGTTTCCCATAGAGCGGGGAAAGCCGGTGGAAACGGGCGACGCGTAGGCCTTTCGAGGTCGATGGGACGATATGCAGGTGTGCGTTTTGCGGAGTACCGAGTCATGAAGTCACGTGAAAACCTCGTTCGGCTGAAGCAGTTTCAGGTGAATGAGAAGCGGCGCCAGCTGTTGCAGCTGGACATGATGATCGCCGAATTCGAACGCATGGCCGTCGAGTTGGAGGCGCAAATCGTCGCTGAAGAGAAAAAAGCCGGCATCACCGACATCAATCATTTTGCCTATCCGACCTTCGCCAAGGCGGCACGACTGCGCCGCGACAACCTCAGGAACTCGCAGAACGATCTCGCCCAGCAGCGAACCATGGCCGAATCATTACTCGGCGAAGCTGAAGCGGAGCTTTCCAAGGCGGAGATGCTGGAATCGCGCGACAGCAAGATCCGCGACGCGGAAGTGGGCGGCCGCAGCGCCATGATCGGCTGACCGCCGAGCGCAATTGATCCCTCGGAGCGCTGCCTGATCGCCGTTTCGAACCACGAGCCGAAAAAGCCCGGCCTCCGGCTTAGGGCAGCATCGCCGTTTCATCATCCTGATGGTCCACCGATGCCCGCGCTCGGGCTTCCTTGATGTCGGGGGCATGCTCTTCCGCCCAGGACCTGATCTGGCTGAGAAGTCCCGCAAGGTTCTGGCCGAGCTCCGTCAATTCATACTCGACCCTCGGCGGTATGACCGGATAGACCTCGCGCCGGACGAGCCCGTCGCGCTCCAGCACGCGCAGCGTCTGCGTCAGCATTTTCGGCGTGATGCCTTCCAGCTTGCGGGCGAGCTCGCCATTGCGCAGGCGGCCGCGCCGCAACGCGCAAACCGTCAGATAGACCCATTTGCTGGCCAGCATTTCGAGCACCGTATGCGACGGGCATGTGCGCCGGAATGCATCGTAGCCAAAGGAACCGCTGTCTTCACTATCCATGAGGTATCTATATATCCGAAAGGTGCATACTAGACAAGCGATTGTTACTATCCAAATGATAGCGGCAGCAATCAAGCAGGAGAGCATCCAATGCGTGCCGTTACCCAGAATTCCGTTGGCGAACCCGACGTCCTTTTCGTCGCCGAACAGCCGGCCCCCTCGCCCAAGGCCAGCGAAGTTCTGGTCCGCGTCAAGGCCGCGGGCATCAACCCGGTCGATGGCGCGGTGCGCGCCGGCTACTTCCCTCTCATCGGCGAACCACCTTTCATTGGCTGGGATATCTCGGGCACCGTCGAGGCGCTGGGCACCGGCGTGACCGCCTTCAAGGTCGGCGATGCGGTCTTCGGCATGCCGCGCTTCCCCAAGCAGGCCGCCGCCTATGCCGAGTTCGTCGCCACGCCGGTGGACGAGATCGCAGCCAAGCCTGCCGCCATCGACCATGCCCAAGCCGCGGCGCTGCCGCTGGCCGGGCTGACCGCCTGGCAGGGTCTCGTCCGCCACGGCGGTTTGCAATCCGGCCAGCGCGTCCTGATCCACGCCGGCGCCGGCGGCGTCGGCCATCTTGCCGTGCAGATAGCCAAGGCGCGCGGCGCCTGGGTCATCGCCACTGCGAGCCCGGACAAGCTTGATTACGTCCGCTCGATCGGCGCCGATGAGGTCGTCGACTACACCAAAGGCGATTTCACCGAACAGGTCCGCGATATCGATCTAGTGCTGGACGCCATGGGCGGCGACCATGCCGACCGGTCGCTGAAAGTGCTGCGCGAAGGCGGCGTGCTGGTGTCGCTGCTCAACGTCCACGATGCGACAAGGGTCAAGGCCGGGGAGCGCAACATCCGCGTCGAGCGCATGTCGGTGGTGCCGGATCGCGAGGGGCTGGTGGAACTCGCCAGGCTAGTCGATGCCAGGAAGCTCGCCGTGCACGTGGCGAAGGCTTTTCCGCTGAACCAGGCGGGTGCCGCCCATGCCTTCCTCGCCACCCGACCGATCGGCAAGGTTGTGCTGACGGTTTGATCAGCGCAGATCCCGGAAGCAAAAGGGCGCGGAGTTCCGCGCCCTTCTTTGGGTTCCGGCGCTGGCCTAGTGCCGGTACTGCTGGATCCGCGTCGTGCGCAGCCCGGCAAGGCCATATTCGTCGATCGATGCCTGCCAGGAGAGAAACTCCTCGGTGGTCAGCTTGTAGCGTTGGCAGGCCTCTTCCAGGCTGAGCAGTCCGCCGCGGACCGCCGCGACCACTTCCGCCTTGCGCCGGATAACCCAGCGCCGTGTATTCGTCGGCGGTAGATCGGCTATCGTGAGAGGGCTGCCGTCGGGCCCGATAACATATTTGACTCTAGGTCTAACCAGATCGGTCATCGTACTCTCTACTAAAAACTCAAAGACCCAATCCCCGCCACCATACCGCCACAGCTTTAAAAATTGCCTAAGCGAAGCCTAATGACTAGGTAAGGATCGTGAACGTCGCGTTAGGTTTTCGTTCGGCATTTGAGATAATCGCGGTCCGGCCCTGATTTTGCCCGATAAAATCGCTTGAGGAGCCAAGCTGGCGCCGCCGGGATGCTTGACCTATATTCCGGCCATTGGCAGCCAGCGCCACGCAGATTGAAAGAACCATGAACAGCCTCGATCTTCCCGGACGCCCAGAAGACACCCGCGTCGTCGTCGCGATGTCGGGCGGCGTCGATTCATCGGTCGTTGCCGGCATCCTGAAGCGCGAAGGCTATGATGTCGTCGGCGTCACCCTGCAGCTTTACGACCACGGCGCGGCAACGCACCGCGCCGGTTCCTGCTGCGCCGGCCAGGACATCGACGATGCCCGCCGCGTTTCCGAGACGCTCGGCATCCCGCATTACGTGCTCGACTATGAAGAGCGCTTCCGCAAGGCTGTCATCGATCCCTTCGCCGAGAGCTACGTCGCCGGCGAGACGCCCATCCCCTGCGTGTCCTGCAACCAGACGGTCAAGTTCGCGGACCTTTTGGCCACCGCCCAGGATCTCGGCGCCGATGCTTTGGCCACGGGCCATTACATCCGCTCGCGCGCCAATGGCGCGCATCGCGCGCTCTACAGGCCGGTCGATGCAGACCGCGACCAGAGCTATTTCCTGTTCGCCACGACCCAGGCGCAGATCGACTATCTGCGCTTCCCGCTCGGCGGACTTCCCAAGCCGCAGGTGCGGGCGATCGCCGAGGAGATGGGGCTGACGGTCGCCGCCAAGCAGGACAGCCAGGACATCTGCTTCGTGCCGCAGGGCAAGTACTCCGACATTATCGCCAAGCTGAAGCCGGCGGCCGCCAATCCGGGCGATATTGTCCATATCGACGGTCGCGTGCTCGGGCGTCACGAAGGCATCTTGCGCTACACGATCGGCCAGCGCCGCGGCATCGGCATCGCTTCGGGCGAGCCGCTCTATGTCGTCCATCTCGACGCCGACCGCGCCCGCGTCATTGTCGGCCCGCGCGAGGCGCTGGAGACGCACAGGATCTACCTGCGCGCCATGAACTGGCTCGGCGACGGCCCGCTCTCCGACGTTCCGGCCGGCGGGATCGAGCTTTTCGCAAAAGTCCGTTCGACCCGGCCGCCGCGCCCGGCCGTGCTGCATCACCGCGACGGCGTGACCTCGGTCGAGCTGGTCGACGGCGAATCCGGCATCGCGCCCGGACAGGCCTGCGTGCTCTATTCCGATGACGGCGATGAGGCGCGAGTCTATGGCGGCGGCTTTATCGAGCGCTCCGAGCGCGGCGCCGAGGCCGAGGCGATGCTGTCCAGGCTTGCGCAGCAGCCCGCGCACGTCCCCGCCGAGTAACCCACGCCTTCAATCGGGCGCTTTGCCTCAGGATTCCTTTTGTGGTCGCGCCTTAAGCGGGCGACCCGCTATGCGCCACCGTCCCAGCCGTCAGGATGCGCAGCACCCGGATCGCTTCCTCGCCGTCGGTGCGGGGTTCGGCGCGCGTCTCGATGCACTGCATGAAGTGGGCGAGCTCGCGCGTCAGCGGCATGCCTTCGCCGACCGCAACGTAGGAAGGCTCGTTGGCGGTGAACGCCCACTGGCCGCTGTCCTGCCAGACAGCGTGCCTGTAGACGGCAAGCTTGCGCTCCCACGGCTCGACATCGTCGAACACCGCCATCGCCTTGGTTCCGACCACGGTCAGCCGGCGCTCGCGATAGGGATTGAGACGAGAAGCGAAGAGATGGCTGCGCACGCCGTTCGGAAAGCGCATGTGCAGATGCGCGAAGTCGCTGAGGTTGTCGAGCAGTGCCGCGCCCTCGCCCCTGACCTCGATCGGCTCGGTGCCGGTGATGGCGAGGATCATCGAGAGGTCATGCGGCGCAAGGTCCCAGAGCGCGTCGTTCTCGGTGTGGAACTTGCCAAGGCCGAGCCGGTGCGAGTGGATGTAGCGCACCTCACCAAGCTCGCCATTGTCGATCAGCGCCTTCAGCGTTTCGAAGGCGGGGTGGAAGCGCAGCACGTGACCCACCATGAAGACGCAGCCATTGTTCCTGGCGGCCTGCACCGAACGCTCGGCGTCCGCGACCGTCAGCGCGATCGGCTTCTCCACCAGCACGTCCTTGCCGCCCTCGATGGCGCGCAGCGCCATGTCGGCATGGAACTGCGGCGGCAGCGCCATGACAATGGCGTCGACATCGGCGCGCTCGAACAACTGGTCCGGCCCGATCGCCAGGCAGTCCTGCTCGCTGGCAAAGCCTTCGGCGCGGGCACGGTTGACGTCGGAAACGGCATGGAGCGCGCCAAGCGCCTTGAGGGTGCGGATGTGGTTGCTGCCCCAGTATCCGCAACCGAGGACGGCGATGCGCGGCTTCATTCGTTCAAACTCTAGAATTTCGTGGCCGAGACATAGCGACGTGCCCCGTCGAACTCAACCCCGATGCATGCGCTTCAGCGTCTGCCCGGCGCGGCTTTTCCGGGATGAGATTATGCTGATGCGTGCGGCTTGACAGCTTTGCCCTGCCAACCTTATATCCGCGCGACCTTGGCGAACGCCTCGAATTGCCCACGACCGGTGTGGTTCTTCGAGCCTCTTCGCCGCTCCTGGCGGAGTAGCTCAGTTGGTTAGAGCACGGGAATCATAATCCTGGGGTCGGGGGTTCAAGTCCCTCCTCCGCTACCAGCCCCCTCCTTGACGATCAAAAAAGTCAATGAAATCAATGGGGCACCCTCGCGCAGTGTCCCGATACGTCCCAATGCATCCCTTGATGCGGAGTCATTTGTGGGTATGTTGGCCGTCTCGCGAGTCCACAGTTGCGTAGGTTCTATCATGCCTTTGACCGACATCCAGTGCCGCAACGCCAAGCCTAAAGCAGACGGATCGCCGTCCAAGTTCGCAGACGGCGGCGGTCTCTTTCTCGCGGTAACGCCGGCCGGTGGCAAATACTGGCGCATGAGTTATCGCTTCGACGGAAAACAGAAGCTGCTCTCGTTGGGCGAGTATCCGGGCGTCTCGCTTGCGCAGGCGAGGGCTTTGCTCGATGCCAACAAGCGGACCTTGAAGGCCGGCAAAGACCCCGCCGAGCACAAGGTAGCCGCGATCATGGGTGGCCTAGACGGCTTCGAAACGGTTGCCCGCGAATGGCTCGAAGCACAGAAGCCGGCGTGGGTTGCCGAGCATTATCAGCGCGTGCTCGGTCGCTTCGAGAACGACGTGTTCCCGGCGATCGGAAAGATGCGCTGCCGCGACATCCAGGCTGCGAAAATCCTCGAAGTGCTGCGCGAGGTTGAGAAGCGCGGTGCGCTCGACGTGACCAAGCGCATCCGCCAGTCAATCAGCAAGGTCTTCCGCTACGCTATCGCAACGGAGCGCGCCGACCGCGATCCTGCTGCCGATCTGGTAGACGCGTTGAAGGCGCAGCCGAAGGTCAAGCACATGGCCGCGCTCGAAGCCGATCAGATCGGCGAGTTCATGACGAAGCTGCAAGCCTATGACGGTGAGCGACAGACGCGCCTGGCCATCGAACTGATCATGCACACGATGCTGCGCACCAACGAGCTTCGCTTCGGCAAGTGGAGCGAGATCAAGGATGACCACTGGTTGATCGACGCCGAGCGCATGAAGATGTCTCGCGACCACAAGGTTCCGCTGACCAGGCAGAGCAAGGCAATCCTGGCCGAACTGAAAACCATTGCTGGCGACTCTGACTGGATCGTGCCCGGCGCTGGCGGTCAGAAGCCGATCAGCCAAAACACGATGATCTTCGCGCTCTACCGCCTCGGCTACCATAGTCGCCTGACCATCCACGGCTTCCGGTCGACGGCCTCAACGGTGCTCAACGAGTCCGGTCTATGGAGCCCCGACGCGATCGAACGGCAGCTTGCTCACGTCCACGGCGACAAAGTGCGATCCGCTTACAATCGCTCAGAATATTGGGCCGATCGCGTGAAGATGATGGAGTGGTGGAGCAATTACCTGACCGAGCGCAATTCGAATGACCTGACGGCGCTGCTAGCCTAACAGGCTGCTCAGATCGTTCTCCCATCTCGGCCAAAGATTGTCGAAAGGGCGGTCCACCTTCTTGGCATATTTGAGGCAGTTGAAAGTGCCGCCCCATGAGCCGTCCCAAAGAGCGCACATCTTGTTCGCTCGGTCCACCATCCACTCGTTGCGCTTCTGCATTGCGCGGCTGCCAGGAATATCGCTGACGACGTAGACGGACGCGGCCTTGGACAGGAGCGCTTCGAGCCGTCGCCGGCTCTCGGGCGGCCACCGCGAATCGTGCCCCTTGAAAGGCACGGCCGCGATGAGCGGAATGCCGAGTTCAACAGCACCCTCCGCGAAGGCTTCGTCCCACCCGAGCGCCATGCCGCTGACCGCCTGCTCGGGCAGTTCGGCTGCCAGGTAGTTCATGGCCAGTATGCGCAGCGCCACGCGAACGTCTTCCCCGTATCCGCCGAGCTTGGGCGGCCGGTGCCCTGTCGCCGCAATGATCAAAGCCGCTCGGCGAACGTGCGGATAACCCTAAACGACTCAATGTCTGCCATGCGAACCTCGTAGCCGTTTGCCTTGCGCGTTCCCACCTTCTCGATCGTCGGCCAGTCGAGTTCGTAGATGACGACTTGGAAATCCGGCATCGGGATCACACCAAGCGTGACGGTGCCGTTCCGCGTCTCGGGCGGAATGAGGAAATACTCGCGTTCACCGACGATCGGCGTCACGTGCAAGCGGTAGTGAGCCCCACGGATGATGGCGTACAGGTTAACGTTGTTGTCTTTCGCAACCTGGTCTGTGTCTTCGGGGAAGGACGGGTGGCCACCATCCATCTGAATGAAGCCGGCCACGACATTGACAGCGCCGCCAGCGACGACGTTTCGAGTTTTGCGCTGAACCTCGCTCAACTCGGGCGAAGTGCCGGCTGCAAGCCAGCCCGCATCGACCTTCAGTATCTTAGCCAGGGCCGTCTGCGGCGCGCGGCGCGGAAGCGTCTCACCGGCAAACCATTTGCGAACAGTCTCTGCGGCGACTTCAACGCCGTGCTGAGCGAGTCTTTCGACGAACCAGCCGAGGCGGCCGTAGTTCAGGGGCGGTACATCTGGATTGCCATCGCAGGCCTGTTCCAGGCGGCGAGCAAAATCAGGGTGTGCGATATCCTTCAAGCAAATCTCCTTTTCTCAACTCTCGTACCGCCAAATCACTTTCGCCCACTGCATCTGAGTCGAGAAATGTGCACATTAAAAGTGAAAGTCAAGTGTGGAGCGTGAAATTTCTGATAATACGGTCCTGCGTTGCATCCTTAGCGTTGAGGATAGTTAACGCACGCTCGTCATACGTGCCTTCTGCGATGATCGGATATATCAAAACTTGCTCAGTCTGTCCCGGTCTCGGAAGTCGAGCGTTTGCCTGCAGCCACAACTCAAGCGAGAATGTGAGACCGTACCAGGCGGCGATGTGTCCTCCGTATTGCAGATTCGTGCCGTGCCCGATAGATGCCGGATGAGCGAGCAGCATCTTGATTTTCCGCTGATTCCATAGGGTCACAGCGTCCTTGTTCTCATTTGCGACGATCGCATGAGGGTAGCGCTTGCGGATCGCGTCCTTGTCAAACTTAAAGCTGTAGAAAACCAGAAGGTTCTCCCCCTGAGCGCTCTCAACGAGTTCTTCGAGAGCGCCCATTTTGGCGTCGTGAATGTGCACGACCGAGCGATCTTCCTTATAGAGATGACCATTAGCGAATTGCAGAAGCTTGTTCGCAAGCACGCCGTTGGACACCGCTTGAACGTCATACGGTTCACTGAAAAGTGTTTTTTCGAACTCCCGATAATCACGCATTGCGTGATCCGGCAGCCGCACCTTCATCGGAATGAAGCGCGGATCAGGGACGACCTTTTCCTGCGGGATCGTGACAAGCAGGTCGTGCAGCCGTTCGAGGATTTCCTTCTCGGCATATGACCGTGGCGTGACTGTGTGCGTACGCTGGTCCTTCTCGAACCAGCGGCGCTCGAAGTCCGACTTGTCGCGGCCGAGGCGCTGCCCCTGATCGAGCAGATATGCCTGGCCCCACAGGTCTATGAGCCCCTGCGGTGCCGGCGTGCCGGTCAGTTCAACGATGCGGCCTATCTTACGCCGCGCGGTCGTCATGATCCCGAAGCGCGTCTGCTTGCCGCCCTTGCGAACGCGGATCGTGATCTCGCCAGCCGCGTTGACGGTCTTGACCTTGGTCGCCTTCGTGCGGCCCTCGCCGCTCTTGAACCGGCTCGACTCGTCGATGACAACTGTGTCCCAGTACCAGTTCTCGACTGTGCGGATGTGCTGCGCGAGCCAGCTAAGGTTTTCGAAGTTGATGGTGGTGATTTCGGCACGGCGCTTGATGGCCGCAGCACGTTCCTCGGGCTCGCCCACGGCCACCGCATATGAAAGCGCTCGCGTGTGCTGCCATGCCCCGATCTCGTCAGGCCAGGTATTAGCCGCGACGAAGTAAGGTGCGATGACTAGGACGTGCTGCGCCTCGAACCGGCTTAGCAGGTCATAGAGCGCGTCCAGCGTGGCGCCGGTCTTGCCCGAGCCCATGGCCGAGATGACGAGCTTCGCGGAGCTACCTTTGATGATGTCGGAGATTAGCCGCTGCGTCGCTCGCATGTCGGAGCGCGGGCGGATCGACGGGCCACCATAGTGTCCGATCGACGGCGGCGGCTCGTCGGCGAGCAGGTCCGACAGGTCGAAATCGAAGTCCATACCGTGTCTAACCGCTTTTCACCATTGCCACGAAATCGCCCGCGTTGCTTGCAGGCGCTTGACGGCACGCCGGATAGAAGCCCTCGCAGTTGCAATAGCGATACGGGTCTTTCTCGCAGGGCTTGAGCGTCAGTGGTTGCTGTCCACCGGCATTCCTCGCTTCCTCCAGCTTCCTGCGCAGGTCTGAGGCTTCGGCTTCGGAGGCGTCGAGTTTCCTGGCTACGTCAAGCAACCTTTCAAGCGATCTGTCGCGCGACGCTTTAAGCTCATCCCGTTCCGCAGAGAGGCTGGTGAGGGCGGTGGCGGGAACTAGAGGCACCAGTTCGCCGTGATCGATGTTAGCCAGCCGCTCGGCTGCTTCCCTTTCGATAAAGACGCGCTTCCACCCCAAGCCCTCAATCAGCCATGCGGCGATCCCCTCTGTCGGTGCCACCGCCTGTGCAGGGGTGGCGTCCGGCAGTGGGAACAACTCAAATCCGGCACCGATCTCACCTTCATCGCCATCCTCGATGATCTTTTGCTTAAGCCATTCCGGGTCGAGATGAGGCATCGGTCAGCCCTCCAACTTTGCAAGGGTCAGGTAGCTGTCACGCCACCCTTCCCATCGCTGCTGAACGCCATCGTGCTTGTATCGGTGAGTATTTCCCCATTCTCCGTCGAAGGGTGCCAGATCGAAGGTCCGGTTATAGCGATCCTCAAAGGCTTTGATGACACTGTTGGGGACGAACGGTTCGGCAATATGCCGTTCAACCTCCATGCTGCGTGCCGCCGCCTTCACCGGCACGATGTCCATCACGTCTCGTGCATAGTCGCTATCCATCAGATCGGAGGAGGCGGCGAGGGCGGCACGGGCTACGTCTCCACAATCACAGGGCCGACTGCCGTCTTGCTCCTTCGTAACGGGTATAGCCTTTGGCGTGATGTATGAGGGATCACCATCCCACGATGGCGTGTCGATCCAATTTTCAGGATCGGCGTAAAACTTCAACGCATCCACCATCGCGAACGACTGCCCCGCAACCATGTGCTGAACCATTTCCGTTGCCTGCGCCGCAGTAAACAGATTGGTGCCGACCGGCCTATGCTTCATCGGATGAGCAGTATGCTCGTTAAAATCGGCCTTGAAGCTGATGCCGGCGTCTGGTCTGAAATCTTCCGGCAATCTCCACGCCAGAAAACGGTCTACCATCTTGTTGATTTGATCTTCGGTCATTTAACTACCCTTCGATGTTGTGGGTGAAAAGCGGATAGGCATGGTTCATACGAGCAGCATCTTGGTCTTCAGAAACTCGATGGCTTCGGCGCCTGTATAGAAGACGTGGACGGTCACGCCGACATCGGCCAAGCGCTTGAACTCTTGCTCCTGACCCTTCGACAGTTTGCCGTCGCGCGAGCGCGTCTTGCCGCGCTTCTTCATCTCGATCGGGATGATATGCCCGTAGCCGAAGAAGAAGCGATCCGGGCAGCTATGGCGGCCCTGATACTGCATCTTTCGCGCGATCCAGCCGTTGTTCTCGGCCCACGCAACCACGTCGAGTTCTTCATTGGCTTCGAGGGTGCGCGTGCTGAAGTCGAAGTCGTCGAGCACTTTCATGGCATGAACTGCGGCCGTGGCGGGGGAGGCAATTGCACCGCGCAGCGCTCATGTGGCGCTGTTGCTTGCACCTGCCGGCGTGCCAGGAAGTCCTCGGATGCTCGCCTGTTCATGAAAGCCTTGTTCTTGGCGAGCGACCAACGCGGCGACTGGTAGCCGGATCGATCCCAAATCTTCTTGATCATCTCGTCGGCGAAAGCTTCCTGCCGACGCCAGTAGGTGATGTCGCTTTGAAGCTGATCGGTGGACCAGTATTTTCTGCTGCTGCTCATGATGACCCCTTCAGTTTTGAAAGGCAGCGGCGGCAGGTCACTTGCCCAGGGGCACCAGTGCTGATGACTGCCGACATCCAGCGGCGGCCGGGTACACCGCAAAGCGACGAGGCGCCCGCCTTCCGAGCGTGAACTGCGTTCCTTTTCATGCTGCCATCGCCCACGTTGCGTAGAAGGCAATCCGATTGGCCTTCGTCAGGCGAAGCGGTTTGCGAGGTTCAACAATCGGCCCGTAGAAGCCGAGATCGGTGAGAATGCTTTCCGCCTCGGCGATGTAGCGGGCGTAGTCGATGTCTGCGGGGAACTCGTCGGGCAACCTCATGCACTCGATGGCGCCCTCGGTTTTCGGCACCTTGGCGAAGTTGCCGGTAGTCTCGTGCGGCTTCGCCTTGAAGATCGGCTCACCGTCGATGCCCCAATAATAGCGCACCGTCTTGCCGAGATATTGCCCGCGCCAGGTCGCGCCGCCCGCTGCCTTGATGACCGTGACGAACTGCTTGATGTCGCGGCAGTTTCGAATCGTCACTTCGACAGGCGTGCCATTCTTGATCTGCATCAGCGCAGCGTCCGAGCAGATCGTCGCCTGCGGGTTCTTCATCAACTGACCGCGCACCGGATCGAAGTCGTCGATGTGCTCGCTCCATGGATTGCCGAGCGGGCCTTTGCGCTTATGGCCACCGTCCTGCTTGATCGCGAAGTAGGAGTTGACCGACTGGTTGTAGATCGCCTGGTACTGACCAAATTCGAGATCGAGCGTGGTGTCGCGCTCCCACTGTTCGCAGATATCGGCAAGCAGCGACGACTTCAAACGGTCGCCGTCGACCCCCGCATAGTGCTCACGCGGGCAATAGAACATGACGCCATCGGTGTTGCCGCTGACGACCTTGATGCCCGCGCGCTCGGCGCGCTCGATCAGCATCAGCAGCGTCAACTGCCCGGTAAGCGTGACCGAGATCAGCAGGTGCGGCGCGTAGAGCACGCTATGCCGGCTCCCGAGCTTCCCGTACACGCCGTTGAGGGCGATCTTGAAGCCCTTGTCCTTGACCTTGCAGCTTTCCAGTTCGGCTTCGAGGGCCTTTTTCCGGTCGGGATCGTTGACCTTTTTCAGTTCATCCTTGATTTCCTTGGACCGCTTTTTCGCCTTCAGGCGCTCGGCCTTTATCTCGCGATAGACTTCCAGGAAGTGGGCGCCGAGAGCCTTCGGGTAGAGGCCGAGCAGCAGAATGATCGCCGGGTACTGCGATGCCACGTCAGCGTCGACTAGGACGTGGGTCTCATTGGACTTGAGAGCCCTGTTGGCCTCGGTCGAGTGGAGCCCGCCGATACCCATCTGGTAGGTCGTGTCGCCGATCGTGATGGACGTTTCCGCCAGCCACTTCGGCATGTCGACCTTGCCCTCGTCGGTGATCATGAAATCGGTTTCGCGGAGCCGATCGACGATCGCCTGCAACTCGGGCGTCTCGAACTTCATGAAGTCGGGGATCGGATAGCGGAACGTCGTGCCGGCCTTGATCGAGGCTTTTTCCGGCCGGCTGCCGCTCAATTGCTCGACGCGCGTCTTGACGATCATCTCGCCGATCTGCGCGTCCGACTTCGACATGAAGTTCTTGCCGTAGTGCGGCCCGAGCGCGCGGCGCAGTTCGAGCGGTTCGGCCAGAGCGTTCCAGAGATTGTGCGTGGCGTCGAGATCGGAATGCAGGCAGTAGTTGGCGACGATATCCATCTGCTCGTCGCTGAGCCGCATGTCTGGGTCGAACGGCAGGTCTTGCAACTGCTTGCCGTGCATCCGCCCGTTGAGCGTCTTGAGGCTGGCAATCGCGTTCGGCTGCGGCTCAATCAGATCGATGTGACGCTGCTTAAGTTCGAACGGAATGCGGATGCCGAGAAGGTCTTCAACCTCCCACCACGGCACCCTGCCCCGGATGATCCGATCGGACGCGGCCTTCAACTTCGCAGGCGTCACGTCCTCGTCGAGCGAGTACCAGATCATCGGCAAGTCGTAGGGCAGGCTATTGAAGCCCACCGACGTGTTGCGCATGAGCACGCTGCGCACATAGGCGCGGTCGTAGTCAGGCCGGCGCCGGCTGTACTCGACCCCGACGCGCTTGCCGTCTTCCTCGCGCTTGAAGCCGATGTAGAAGAAGTCGTGATAGCACTCAATGTCGGTGAAGATGGTGCTCAAACCAGCAAGCCCTCGTCGCTCGAAAGGACGCCTGCGCCGGTCAGGACCCGAAGACTTCTGTCATCGATCTCCGGCTCAACAACCTCCCACTCGTAGTTTTTGCGGGTCGGTCCCCATCCACGGCCGAAGTTGAGTATCGAGATCACGTCCTCGGTCGACAGGATGCCCGCCTCAGCAAGCCGCTCGATCATCAACCGAGTGGCAAAGACGTGCGCCATACCAACGGTATCGCCCACTGCCTCGAACAGGGCGTCGCGGAGGGACATTCCGGGGGAGTTGGAGTAGTCGTCGAGCGGCCGTTGGCGGAACTTCTGCATGGCGGTCACGCAAGCAGGTCTTCGAGCGAGTCAGCGGCAACCGGCTTCGGTGCAACGTCTCGCTTGCCGCGCAGGGCCTGCCAGTAGAAGGAGACCCACTTGGCCTGGTGGGTGGCATCGTCGAGCGCCGTGTGTGCGGTGCCTTCCAGAGTGCCTGTGTACTGCGGGCCGTTGGCAGCCAGTTCTTTGATCGTGCGGCAGTCACGCACGTTCCAGAAATCCCACGGCGCAGGCTTATCGAGAATGCGGCCGAAGGCATATTCGAGAATGGTGATGTCGAACGATGAGCCGTTACCCCACGGCTTAATTCCGGTGCCGTGCTTCCGGCAGAACTCGTGGAACTTCTCAAACACGAGTTGAGCCGAGTGGCGACCGCGCACGACCTTCTGGCGCGCTGCCTCGCCCTGGTTGAGCCACCATTTCAGCGTTGAGCCTGAAACGCGGCCGTAGCGCACTGCGTCTTCCAGGTCGATCGCCGCGTCAAAGGTCTCACCAAGGGCGCCCGTATCGGGATCAAAATAGATTGCACCGATAGCAACAACAGGCGCATTCGGAGCAGTGCCCATGGTCTCCAAGTCGATCATGCAGTGAGTGAATTTCATGAGACTTTCCCGTTAAACGTGAAAGTTGGGGCGGCCGAAACCGCCCCAAAGTTTCCGGATTCAGAAGTCGAAGTCGTCGGACTTGGGCTTGCTCGACGCGGACGAGCCGCTGTCGAAGCTGTCGTCATCCTCCATGTCGTCGAAGTCGTCGGCGTCGACATAGATGCCGCCGCCCATACGCTCGCCTTCCTGGTGAGAACGGATAGCCTCGACCGAGGCAAAGATGCCGCGCGAGCCCTTATCGGTGCCGAAGAACGACACGATCACGTCGGCGTAGCAGCCGCCGTAGAACACATCGAGAATGTCCTTTTCCTCAACCGGCCGCTTGTGACGATCGAGAAGTTTCGGACGCTTCTGGCCTGCGGACGGTCCTGACGCCGAGAATGCAAAGTTGCCTTCATAGCCGGCATAAACCTTGTTCTCCTTGTTCTTGAACTTCTCGCCCTTCTTGAAGCAGACACGCTTCGGATTATCCTCCGCGATGTCCTTGTAGGCATCGGGATTCTTCCACTCCTTTTCGCCGGCCTTCTTCATAGCGCCGATGATCTTGTCCTGGTTCGCCTTGAAGTGCGGACCCGACGCTTCGTTGATGACGTTCAGGCCGTGCTTCGGCTTCGCATTGGGATCATCGCTCGTCTTCTTCTTCTCCAGCAGAGAGTCGGTGAAGGAGAGACGCACGCGCTTCAGTTGGACGGTGCGGCCGTCAGATTTGTCTTCAATTGCCATAATTGTCGGTTTCCTGTTGCTCAGTTTTCAGTAGTTGGTTGCAGCGGTTGTCAGTCGAGATCGTCAAACTCATCCTCAATCGGGGTGAGCGCTGGTCGCACATGGTCAGCCGGAACCAATTTTGGCTTCCCCTGTGCTCGATCCACCAGCTTTTGCAGTTTCGCCCATGTCTCTGGGTGGCCCTGCTTTTTGCGTCCCGGCTTCACCAGTTTTTCGATGTCGGTGATGCCGATGATCTGTCTCGGTTTGAAGGCCTTCTCGCCGAGCGCATCGACGAGCAGCGCTTCGGCCTTCTTTCCGTCTGTGAAGTAGCGGTCGCCCAGGTCGCCGGCCACGGCCTTCGAGCCCGGATCGGGCGTGCCGTTGATCGCGGCGGCGAGGCTGTCTTCGTGCAGCTTCGCGAGCCAGGCGCGGATGTCGGGTGCGTGCTTGACGATGTGCCAGCGGCGCTCAGGCGTGATCTCGATCCCGTCGACATCTTGGTCGGTCAGCAGCCGAAGCAGCAGTTCGACGAACATTTCGAGCAGCCACTTGTTGCGCGCTGCGCAGCCGCCCACCAAGTCTTTGACCGGGCACCAGCGACAAGCCTTATGGCTCGGCTGAAACTCGACATCTCCGCTCTCGATCTTGCGGTAAACCACCTTCATTTCCTCGCCAAAGGCGAGCAGTTCGTCGAGCGTGACTTCCCAAAACTTCATGCCGCCAGCGCGCGGCTGGTCGATGTTCAGAACGATCTTGTCGACCTGCGGCCGGCCGAGGAATTCCCAAATGCCGAGCGCGTAGACACGCAACTGTTTGTTGCCCACGGCATCGACCGGAACGCCGGCACCGTATTTCAAATCGCTGATGTACAGCGTGGTCGTGAACAGCAGATCGCTCAGCCAGCCCGTGTCGCAAGTGCCGAACTGGCCCGGCAGCCACGAGGATACATCGACGCGGATTTCGACATGCGGACTGCCGGTGTGCTCGCGCACCCAATCGATACCTGGCTGCAGGTGCCCGGCCATCTCGTCGTCCACGGTGTAGGTGAAGCCATCCGCGCTGATGACGGCGCCGACGAAGTGGTGTGGATCGAGCCCGTACTTCAAGCACATCTCGCGCACTTCATGCGCCACAGTGCCCTCGGCAGACCACTCGGACGACTCGCGGTCGCGTATCTCGCCTTCCAGATGCAGACGGTCGATCAGAGCCACTGACGCAGTGCAGGTGCTCCAACGGTCGCAGCCGGAAGGCGAGAGGCGGGCGTGGGCAGTCATTTAACCGCCGCTAGATCATGACGTGCATAAATGGGCTCATCGTTGCCCGTCAGCACGAGTACGGCCATTGCTTCGCAGCAAGGCCCGCAGGCGTAGAACGTCATGACGATTTTCTCGTCGTTCTCGCGTTCCGTTTGCGCCCTGACGCGCGACTTCGGAAGGATCAGCCCTGTGCAGATGCAGCAGGGATGCTCCTTCCGTGTCACGACCATTTTGTTTCTAAAAATCGTCACCTCACTGTCACGATCTCCCTGGAAGAGTTCGTAGCAAAGGATGGCCTGATCTTTGGTGATCATGCGAACACGTCCCTCACGATTTCCCAAAGCGATGCATCAGCCAAAACCCGATGGCGCACGAAGTCGTTGTCTGGCTTCTTGCCGATCGGGCAGAACACGCGGACGGGGATCGGGCGAACCTCGCCCTTCAGCATCAGCGTCGCTGTCGGCTGGTTGACGAAGGTCTCGTGGATCATCCCGGCCGGCAGCCGGTAGCTTTCGCCGGCCGGATATACGTGAGCGTGATACGGACCCACGCGAAGCGGCTCACCAAAGGGCACGAGAATGGTGTCCTCGCCAGCGCGCGCCAGCGGCGTGTAAACATCGTGGGTGGCTCGTACTATCTCGCAAACAGGCCACGCATGGTAGGTCGCATTGCACATCGCGCCTCGCAGCACGAAGCTGTAGAAATCGAAGCGATGGTCGTGCAGTTGCGTCGCCACGTTCTGGCGCGGGATCGCCGGATGACCCCACACGTTGACCCGCTTGTTGTCGGGCAGGTCGATCTGAATGAAGCCGTTGCCGTGGACGCGGATGGCCGAGCCCTGCTTCCTGATCTCGTCGAAGGTGATCATTGGAACCACCAGTGCAACAGCGTGGCGCCGAGGATCGCAGTAGCGGCGAACGTGATAGCCGATGCGGCTACGCGATCGACCCACGCAAAGCGGTCGGGGATGTAATCCGAGCCGACCGTTGGCTTGTAGTAGCGAAGGCGATTCACGGACGGTTCTCCATGTCGCCTTCGGCCGTGAACGGGCCGTCGAACGAAACGGTCGGATCGCCCCACTTCTTGCGGGTGTCCTTGTTGAACATGCCGTGCTTGGTCATGAAGGCGTTCGGCGTCTCCTGGATGATCTTCGCAGGGAAACGCTTCTCGCCGACGATGACGATGTGCCGGTAGTTCGGGAAGATATCGGCGCTCATCAGCGTACAGCCAGGCAACCGAACTGGAACTTGAGCGCGTCGTAGCTCTGCCCGCTGCGCTCGGCCATCTTCTCGCACGCGGCCTTCTGGCGCTGCGCCTCCTTCACGATGCAGATGTCGCGCCGCATCCGCTTGCGCTGCCCACGAGTGAAGCCGTCCGAGTACACGCGCGGCTGCTTGGCCGGCACCCGGAAACCCTTACCACCGGTCATCGCAGCCAGGGCGGCCTTGCGAGCCATAAAGGCACCGCTGCCCTCGCCGAGCGGGTTGCCGAGGCGTTCGCCGATATCGCGGTTCATGATCTTCGCGAAAGGCGTCTTGCTGAAAAGGGATTTGCCGAAGAAGTTCACCGTTGTCTCTCCATGGTGTTCGAGGCACTTGGGAGACGAGCAGGAGCCGCAGTGAAACAGCCGTGCCTGAGAGCTTGGGAGGCTCTATCTCAGGGCCTGCTCGCCGCCGAAGCGCCTCCCGGCGCGCTGCCGGGAGGAACTGCGGTCAGTGGGCCGAGATCAGAGTTCCAGGTCGTCGGACTTCTTCGGTTCGGTCAGCGCACCCTTCGCCTTCAGCTTGGCGATCTGGTCCTTGAACAGGTCGATGGCGTCTTCCTTGATGTGGTCGACCGCCGTGGCATCGGCGACATCGGCCTTCTTGACCTTTTCGTGGTTGAGCAGCGCCTTGATCTTCGCCTTGCGCGCCTCGCGTTCCTCGGGCCGGTCGATCTCGACCAGGTAGCCGGCGATCAGTTCCTTGATGCCCTCGTAGGGGTTCTTGCGATCTTCGCCGCTGGTCGAAATCTGGCCCTTGCCGGCGTCGTCGCCTTTGGTCTCGGTGGTGGTCGTGGCAGCGGTGTCAGCCTTGCCCTTGGCGCCCTTGCCGCTGTTGTTGACGGCGGCGCTCACCTTGTCGATCGCGTCGTTGCGCAGGGCGAGAAGGTCTTTGGTGGCGGCGAGAAGGTCTTTCATGACTGCGGTGTTTTCCGCGATGGCAGCTTCGAGGCTCATAGTGTCTCCTGGACGTTGATTTAAAATCACGCAAAACGTGAATGCATCGTCGTTAAAACACGTTTGAAGGCACGTTTCAAGCCCGGTGTGCAAAAATTTCACGTTTAACTTGATTTTATGAAGCCGGGCGTCTAAGGTCGGGTCAAATCCAGCCAAGGGGATGCGATTTGGAACCCACCACGCATGAAGCTGCGGCAGCCAAGCCCAACCACACCGGCCGCCCGCGTAAGAATGACGACTTCAAGCTCTATGAGGGCGATCTGTACAAGGTGCTGCTCGAAAAGCTGCCCTCGAAGTACATCAAATTCGGGCGGCTCGACACCGATGCCATCCGAATCGGCACCGGCAATGCTCGCTTTACCGTCTACCGGTGGCTGAACGAGCAGAAGCTGTCGAAGAACGCCATCCGAGCGCTGCTCAAGTTGTCGGCCGAGAGCGATGAAGCCAAGAAGAAGGGCAAGTTGAAGAAGGCGGACCTTATCCCCTTCTTCGATCTCGGCGACGACCTCTGATTCCCGCAGGGGAAGGCGTAAAATGGCAAGTGCTCCCACGCTCGACGGCGTGCTCGATTCCGTCCGCCCTCTGATCGAGGCCGGCGCGTCGCTGCATTGGTTGGTCCCCTTTGAGAAGCGGCCGATCGAAAACGAATGGTCGAAGGCTCCGTTTCAGGACGAAGCCGCGCTCCGCAAGTCCTATCGTAGCAACGCCAACATCGGCATCCGGCTCGGCGAGCCGTCGAAGACCGATATTGGCTACCTGCATCTGATCGACCTGGACATCCGCAAACCGGAACTCGCCGCCGAGGCGTGGGCAAAGCTGCTCGAACTCTGGCCGGCAGCGCGGTCGTTCCCCACTGGCATCAGCGGATCAGGCGGCGAAAGCCGCCATATCTATTTTCTGACCGACAAGCCGTTCCCAAAGAAGAAGCTCGCCAAGTCCACCAACTTCACGATGGTGTGGGACGCGCAGAAGGAGCGCGAGGTTCGCAAATACGATTGGGAGATCGACCTTTACGGCACTGGCGCGCAAGCGGTGCTGCCACCTTCGATCCATCCGAATACCCGCCTGCCCTATCGTTGGGAACGGCCGCTCGAACTCGATTTCCCGATGATGATGGAGATCGGCTCGTCACAGGTCGAAGCATGGGGCGTCAGCGCCGCGTCGGCGCAGCCGGAAGACGATGAGGACGACCTTTTCGCGCTCTTGCGCGCAACGCCGATGGACCTGGCGCCCGAGAAGATCGACGAGATCATGCGCGATCTGCCGGCCGATTGGGTCGACGATCGTGACCAGTGGTTGACAGTCGGCGCCGCGCTGCATCACCAGTTCGAGGGAGCCAACGCGGGCTTCGAGCGGTGGAACGAATGGGCGAAGCAGTCGCCGAAGTTCGACGCCAAGGACTCGGCGCGCGTTTGGAAGTCCTTCAAGGGCTCAAAGAATCCCGTCCGCATGGCGACGCTGATCCAGGCGGTGCAGACGAAGAAGCTCGCTCTCGACCTCGGTCTCGACGACGATGACGACGGTTTCGATTTGCCAGCCATCATTCCCGCCGCGTCGAGCAACGACCTTTCCGACTTGCTCGGCACCGACACCAATGACCTTTCCGACCTGCTCGGCGGCTCCCCCCAACCTGCCGCGAAAGCGGACAAAAAGGATGCCGTTGACCCTGACTGGTTGAGCAAGCTGCACCGCAACGAGGAAGGCGAGATCAAGAGCACCCTTCCGAACGTCGCCCTGATCGTTGATTGCGATCCGCGCACGCGCGGCATTGTCGCCTTCAGCGAGTTCAAGCAGACGGTTGTGCTGCGTGGCACCGGTCGCAAGGCATCACGGAAGCGCGACTCAGGACACGATCCGGTCAATCTCGACGGCCGTCTGTGGGAAGTGCAGGATGAACTCAACGGAGACAGTTGGAGCGACAGCCACGACTTCGCGGTGCGCGCCCTTATCGAGAGCAAGACGCAGTTGAAGGGCTACGGGATCAAGGTCACTGACCGCGATCTCAAGGGCGGCATCGATATGGCCGCGCAGCGGCGCCGCTTCCATCCGGTCAAAGAACTGATCGAATCGGTAACATGGGACGGCACCCCGCGCGCCGAGACCCTGTTCATCGACTATCTCGGCTGCGACGACAACCCCTATTACCGCCAGGCGTCGTTGATGACCCTAGTTGGCGCTATCGCCCGCGTATATCGCCCCGGCCACAAGTTCGATTTCGTGCCGATCCTCGAAGGCGTGCAGGGCAAAGGCAAATCCACTTTCATCGAAATTCTCGGCCTGCACTGGTACAACGAACTCACTGGTGAGATCAGCGATCCGAAGCAGATGATCGAGGCCATGCAGGGCTCGTGGATACTGGAAATCGGCGAACTTTCAGCAATGCAGCGCTCGGAAGTCAACGACCTCAAGGCGTTCGTCAGCCGCACCCATGACAAGGCCCGCCTTGCCTTTGCCAAGCGCGTTCAGGAATACCCGCGCCAGTGCATCTTTATCGGCTCGACCAATGACCGCGAGTACCTGCGCGACGCGACTGGTGGTCGACGCTTCTGGCCGATCGTCTGCAACCTGGAAGGCCAAATCGATAATCCCCGGCTGCGCCGGGAAATTTTGCAGGTGTGGGCCGAGGCGCTGCAAATCTTCCGCGACATGGAGAAGCGCTACCAGGGCGCACCGTTGCCGCTATTCCTGACCGACGAGGCGGCCAAGACGGCACTCGTCATGCAAGAAAGCCGCCGCGTCGAGAGCGCGGAAGACATCCTTGCTGGCCAGATTGCGGCTTGGCTCGAACAGCCGATCGGCACCGATGAGCGATTCGACGATCTGGACGTGGACGCCCCGAAGGTCTATCGCCAGGAGACCTGCATTCGGGAGATTTGGGAGGCCATGCTAGGCCGCGACGGCGCGATTCCGCAGACCGAGAACGTGAAGATCGGCCGCGCCATGCTTCAAGTCGGCTGGCCGCGCTCTGCCGGCGTCCTGCACGGGCGGGAAATCAACAAAAAATGGGGCAATTGTCGCGTCTACACGAGACCTGAGAAATAGCCTCATTTAGATCATCATCCCTGTTCGATTTGACCCGCTTCGGCGGGTTTTTTCGTGCAAATGAGATACAGAGCATTTGTCGCGAAGATCGAACGTATCGCATCTACGAAAATGGGCTCAAATCGATTTCGTGTGGCCCATTATACACTCTATACAGGACATACACACTTTACACGGGGTTCCATACTCGTATCGTCGACCACGACTCCCACGTGTTCGGGCTTCAGCCCACTCCTTGCATCCCTATCTTATTTCAGTCTCTCTACAAACCAAGTGTATAGAGTGTATAGAGTGTATTCGGTCAACAAAATCAACGCCTTACAGCTATGCAGTCTCCTATACAGTCTCAAAGTCAAGTGTATAGCCGTTTCACCGCCGAAAAATTCATCACCAACCGGTTATCAGATAGGAATATTTGCCTCGCCACTCGTTTCGCTGCCGGGATTTTCAAATTTTGCGTGAATCGCGCTCAGCGCCTCTCGCCCATCCGGCGACCCCGCGGGAAGGACCCTGAGCGCCCAAGCCTTTGACTTCATTCGCTTTTTCGATGTCGAGCGGCAAATGCGATACGTTCAACTTGCATCGTCGACCATGATGCAACGCATTGAAACGACTAGGGAACTGCGGCCTAAGCGATCATGCGATACGCGCAACCGGGCAGGCCTGCCGCACGCAACGTGCAATTGTGCCTATCCAATCGCCTTTGATGCATGACGCGGGCAGCACGGGCGCCGGGCAGCTTGCCACGGGCAGGCCGGCTGCAGGGCTTCGCCGAGCGGCGGCTGCAGCACGGCAGCACGGCAGGGCTTCGCCGAGCGGCGGCAGCACGGGAAGGAATCCCGCGCACGCGAGGCAGCTTGACGGCGCGACCTGGCACGCTTGACAATGGGTCAGAGTTTCACCTAAAACGTGAAAGACTAACGCGGGAGACCTGAGACCATGAGCATTCATACCTGGAAGGCGCGCGATAAAGCGGCACGCATGGGTGGCTACGCTGGTAGAGATAGCGCGGCGCCGCTGTGGGAGATGTCCAAGCGCGAATTGATCGAGATCGCAACGCGACTCGGCGAGATTTGCAGCGACGAAGGCGGCGCCGATAACGGCATTGCCCGCGCTATCGAGGAACACGGCATATTGAAGCAAAACGCGATCATTTAGCCATGACGATGCAATTTGAGTTTCACGCATACCACGACGGCTTGCGGGCTGATATCACAACTGAGCGGCTGCAAAGTGATAGCGCGGCAAGGGCAAAGGCCGGCCGCATGGCGAAGCGGTGCAATGGTCCGGTTGACCTTGCCCGAGCCGGCGCCGCGCCATGGGATGAGCGCTATATCACCACGGCCAGCCCGAGCCAGTTTCACGCAAGCGGCTATCGATTGGAGCGGCTGGCGTAAAGCCGCTTGACTCGGCTGCTAGTTTCACGTTTAATGTGAAAGTCACGAAACAACGGGATTACGCAATGTCCGCTTTGATCGCTTTCGCCGCTGCCAATCCTGAGACCGCTTTTCAGCTTGTCATGCTTGCGCTTTGCGGCGTTGTCGCCCTGGCAATGGCCGTTGCTGGCTTGCTCTATCTCACGGAAGCCGAGCGGCGCCGCAACCGTTCCAACCGTCGCCGCGACAAGCGCCGCGCTGCCCGCATGGCAGCTTTCCGGCGCCGCGTGCGCTCGGCTTAACTTTCACTTCTAACGGGAGAATCACCAATGCTTGCCAAATTGCTTGCAGCCACGGTTGCCACGGGAGTCGGCAGCTTCGCCATTGCCTGCAGCCTGCCCGCTCAGCCCGAGCCGGCGCCGCGCTTCGAAATACGCGTCACGACCTATGACGGGCAGTTGTTCATCGCGGGCAGCGGCGACGATTGCCTGAGCGCATGGGAAGGCGCCCGCGTGCCGCATGGCTGGCAATCGATCGAATGTGTCGACGCCACGGCGCCGCGCTTCGCCTTTCACTTTTAACGGGAGAATCACGCTATGGATATCGAGTCCATGTTCTACCATGTCGAGTCGGCTCGGGCTGCCATGCGGGCAGGCCTGCCGATAACTGCGGCCGTTCACATGCGGCACGCGTTGCAGTGCGCCAATGCGCTCAAAAGCCCGCGCTTGCGGTCTCGAGTTTTCCGAATCCGAAACAAGCTTCGGCCGCTGGCCGAGCATCACACAAGAATTATCGCCGCTCAGATTGCGGCCTAACGGGAGTCCCTGCCATGTCAAAATACTTCCACATCATGACCGGCTTGCGCGGTTGCTACATGCCCGACAATGCCTATGTCATCCGCGTCGACACTAGGCGCGAACTAAAAGCCGCAATCGAAGATGAGGCACGGCTTTGCCGCGACTCTGGCTTTGTCGGCTGCAGCAAATCGGCCGTAGCCAGCCTGGCCGCTGCCGCGTGGCGCGAAGCACACAAGCGCAATCCTTCGATCTATCCCCACGTTGCGCCATACGGCAGCCGCGACAATCGTCATTCGGCGATTCATGTGTCTACCGCGACGCGTGCCGAATATCTGGAATTCGAGTCGGCCTAAGCCGTGGCGCCCGATCACATAGCAGAAATCGCACTAATCGAGATGTCACGGCTGCAGCGTGCGGCCATAGCTATTCAGGAGTCGACCATGAATGAAGCTCTTTTGAACGCGTTCCGGTTTCATTTCCGCAACGCCACGGCAGGCTACATCAACGCGAATTGCGCTAAAGCCGGTCCTGCCAAATGGGCGATTGCAGCCGCTCGGCAAGATGTCGCGGCAGGTAAAGCACGATATCCGCGCGGCCAATATGCGGCCGTCACCTGGCAGCCGCGCGACGACAGTTCTAGGCGCGCCGAGCGGCTTGCGTTTGTGGAAGATGTCGCGGGCGCCGGCTTGCGGTTTGTCGGCAAGGTGGAAGCTGACACGCCACGCGGCCAGATTTGGAGCGACCGCGACTCGTGCGGCTGGTATAGCGATCTCGATCAATCGGAAACGATTTATGGAGTCGTGTATCAACTGCCCGGCCGCGACGGCAAAGCGCGCTTTGTGGCAGGCTATGCCAGCGACGACGATTGCGACGGGCTGCCGACTCTCGATCTCGGCCATATCTTCGAAAGCGATTCCTGCCGTGGGGACTATTACGGCAACGTGCAAGAGCATGACGACGCGCGCGACGCTGCCCGAGCGGCCGATAGCATGGCGCAACGTGCGGCCGAGCAAGAGCGGGAATACAAGGCCGCATGGCAGGCCGGCCAGCGCTATAGCGAACTCGCAGACGAAATTGCGGCAGATAGGAAGGTAGCGCTTGAACTGCTTTCCGAGCGACGGGCAGCACGCGGCAACGGCGTCACTTTCCCTGCCATTTGCGCGACCATACGGCAACGCGTCGCCGAGATAATGCACGGGATTGCAGACGCTCGGGCAAAACGTGAAAAGCTGGCCGAAGGTGATTTTATCTCGGATTGGTTGCCGAGTTGGAATTCCAGTGACAAGCGGCTGCAGGCCGCGTTTAACGACGGCGCCGGGCAGACTATTTTTACCTGTTGACTCGCCTCGCACTTTCACGTTTAATGTGAAAGTCACGAAACGACGTGACGGCATAGCAGCAAAGGAGTCATCCCTATGAAATACGAATCCCCTTACCGTCGCGGCGATTTTGCCAACACGCGGGAAGGCCGCGTGAGGCGCGAAAACCGGCTGGCGCGTATCGCTGCCAAGCGCTCTTTTTTCCAGGGCTGACCTATGACCGCGCAATTTGATACACTAGGTTACGCTCAGGCGCTGAAAAGCGCTGGCGTGCCTGCCAAGCAGGCCGAAGCACATGCAAAGGTCGCGCGGGAATACCTAATGCCGGAACTCGCAACAAAGGCCGATATTGCCGAACTGCGGCATTTGATTGAGCGGCAAACGTTGCAGCTTACCGTGCGACTCGGCGGAATCATCGTCGTGGGCATTGGTGTTCTAGCAGCGCTCAAATTGCTGCCGTGATCTAGCGCGGCTTAACGGCCGCGCCTTTCCATCTCTCAAAATCAACCGGGCTTTGCGCCGCGCTTTT
Organism: Mesorhizobium sp. WSM3866; assembly: GCF_002294795.1. Lineage (NCBI taxonomy): Bacteria > Pseudomonadati > Pseudomonadota > Alphaproteobacteria > Hyphomicrobiales > Phyllobacteriaceae > Mesorhizobium > Mesorhizobium sp. WSM3866. The sequence goes on from NZ_NSGC01000009.1 coordinate 254,566, forward strand.
CAGCGCCACGGCCGAGCCATGTCTAAGGAATCTCACATGACCACGATTAGCGCCACTTACAGCCCGGAAGACAACAAAATCCGGCTCTATGCATCGTCAAGGCTCGACTCCGAAACCTATGAGCGAGTCAAGGCTGCCGGCTTCGCGTGGGCGCCGCGTCAGGAACTTTTCGTAGCGCCCAAATGGTCGCCGAAACGGGAAGACCTGGCGCTTGAACTTGCGGGCGAAATCGAGCCGGAAGAAATGACCCTGGCCGAGCGGGCGCAAGCCAAAGCTGAGCGACTCGACGAACTGGCGCACAAGCGTCACCGGCAGGCTAATGCCTATAATCGCGCGGCTCAAGAATTGTCCGAAGCCTTTTCGAACGGCCAGCCTATTCTAGTCGGACATCATTCCGAAGCCAAAGCCCGTAAGACGCAAGCCCGGATGCATTCGGCCATGACCAATGCAAACAAGGCTGCAAAACTGGCCAATTACTGGCTTTACCGTGCCGAAGGAGTCGAGCGGCACGCGAATTATAAGAACGATCCCCGAGTCCGTGCCGGCCGGATTAAGACGTTGCTTGCCGAGTTGCGCGACATGCAACGCGACATCAACCACGGCCATTTGTGCTTGCAGGTATGGGAAAAGATTACTCAGGATGAGGCAATCAAGGTTGCGCTCGGCCGCGCCATTAGCACGGGTTCGCTTGCGCCGTGGGATTTGTGGGGCAAGGTTGATAAAGGAGAAGTGTCGCCGCAAGAGGCGCGGCAGCAATGTATTGACGCAGCAAATCGGACCATCAAGAGCGATTATCGGCGCCGCTATATCGAGCACACGCTAAACCGGCTCAGCTATGAACGCGAATTGCTCGGCCCGGTTACTAGGTTCGAAGGCGAGTTGACTCCCGTCATCTTGCAGGCCTTTGCCCGTGAGCATGGCGCCCACAAGCCAGAAGGCCGGAAAATCGACGCTGAGACCTTCGTTATTGAAAGCTCGGCCGTGCTGCCGTTGCACTTGGCAAACGATACCGTTTTGGAGCTTTCCGGCGACGAATGGCGCGACCTGATGCAATCGGCTGGATATGAAGTGCCAGCGAAGAAAGACGGCTTGCCGCCAATCCTGAATCTCAAGTGCAAAAGCCTGCAGGCCAAGCACCGCTATCACCGGGATCAGGTCGAGACTTTCCCCGTGGTCGAGATGACCAAAGCCGAATATGGGAAAATCTATTCTGAGCAACGCGGGACTCGCCTTTCCCTTTGCGGTGAATTCCGTTTCAAGATTTGCCCGAACCCGCGTCACGACGGGCCGCGCTACATGGCCGGATGGTGTGCGGTATTCTTGACGGACTCGAAAGCTCATCCGCTGCCCGACTCGGTCGCGGCACTGGAAAGCGCGGAGTCGGTAGCGTGAACCGGCCGGCGATATATTCCAGGCCGGCGAAGCCTATGCGCATTGAAGTCAAGCGCCGCGACGACTTCGCCAAACTGGCAGCGCCGCAGATTGTCGAGCCCGTGACGGTTGACAAGTTCACGGAATGCCATGTGACGCCTAGCGACGTTGCCGCGCGCATGGTCGACTATCTCGGGCCGCAAGGGGACTATTTGACCTTAGAGCCGAGCGCGGGAACCGGGCAGCTTTCTAGGGCGCTGCTAGCTGCCGGGCATAGCAAGTTTGAGCTTGTGCAGGTCGAGCGGCACAATTCCCTAGCGTCGCGGCTGCACTCATTCGGTAGCGTTGTGAACCGCTGCTTTCTGGAATGGTCAGGGGAAGTTGCGGGCAAGGTCGAGTTTCCGCGCATAATCATGAATCCGCCTTTTAGCGACGTGCGAAAGCACGTTGCAGCGGCCGTTAGCTTGCTCGGGCGCCATGGTCACACGGAAGCGCCGACTCTTGTCGCGCTAGTTCCTATCACCTTTGAACGCGGCGACGCTGAGACGTTGGAAACGCTTCCGGCTGACACGTTCGTCACGGCCAAAGTTCACACGAAGATTATCCGAATCCGTCGCTAACCCACGATTTCACTTTTAACGGGAGTTTCACCAATGCCCGAGTTTATTCTAGAGTCTTCCGGCCGCGTCGACATGCCGGCCGCGTCGCTCAGCTTCAGCGACCTGGACGAATTCACACAAGGCTATATCGAGGCGCTCTTTTTCACTTCCGAGTGCCCGCAAGTCGCAACGGAAGAATTCAAAACGGCCGAGCATCAAGAGGCAATGCGGGAAGGCGCGGCGGATGGAGTCCTGCCGTGCGATGTCGGCTTTGCTGATCTGGCGCCCGAGACCCTGCAAGCGATCATTGCCGATTGCCGCGCCTTTCAGGAAAAGAACGCGGCCGATTTGGAAGCGGCTTATTCCCACATCCTGCAACCCGACTATGACGCGGCAGCGGCCGGCCGTGACTTTTGGTACACGCGCAACGGCCATGGAGTCGGCTTTTGGGATCGAGGACTCGGCCAAGTCGGCGACAAGCTCAGCGCCGCGTGCCGCTACCGCGAACTCAATCCCTATTTCGGCGACGACGAAAAGGTTTATCTGTCATGACCTGGCACACGTTCAACCGCGCTGAGCTTGACGCGTTCAAAGCGACCTGGCATTGCCACGGGCTGCCCGACTCGCTCAATTCCCTATCCTTCGAATTCGCCAGCAATGGCGATTTGGTCGACATCGAAGCTAAAGCCCGCAACGGCCGGCCGCTCGACTCGGCAGACTTTGACGGACCGGCCATGGTCGCGCTTGCCGAAGATGCAAAGCGGCTGGCAGCCGAGCCGATAACTCCCGTTCTATTCCGCGTTCATCGTGCGCCTAAGACACACGGCGACGACGTGACGGCCGTTTTCCCTGCCGAGCCACACGACCTAACCGGCCGCTATATGACCTGTTACGCTCATATCGGGCAGCACGGCGCGTGCGGTTGGGAATGGTATCGCCGCACGCGGCCGGCGACTCCTGCCGAGTATGCCAGTTTGAAGGCTGAGCTTGAGTCGGCGCCCTATGGCTACCGCTTGAAAGTTTGCCAGCGGATTCAGCGCGACCATCGCAAAGCCTTTGACGCGGAATTGCAGCGGCTCAGGCGCACCGCATGAGTCAGCTTCCACTCGGCAACGGCGCCGCGATTCCGTGGCGCTATCTCACGCGGCATATCGGCATTTTCGGCGCCACGGGCTCGGGCAAAACAACGACTCTCGGCGCCATTGCCGAGCGGGCGCCATGTCCGACTCTTATCCTGGACGCTAAAGGCGATTTGGCTTCGCTCGGGCAGCGGCTTCTAAGGCCTACCATGCGAGTCGACGCAATGGGCGCCGACTTGATCGCACGGGCTTTAGACCTGAGCGAAGCGCAAGCCGGCGCCTTGCAAATCGCTATGGCGTGGGCGGAAGATTCCGGCCGCGCCATTGTCACGTTGGCAGACTTGCGCGACCTGCTAAACGCGGCGCTGCAGCATGATCTAAGCGCGCGATATGGTCTCATCTCCCCTGTTAGCGTCGCGGCCGTTCAACGGGCTTTGTTGCGCCTGGAACGCGGCGCGCCATGGGCTTTCGACCTGCCGAGCCATAACCCTATCGACACAACGGGAATCACGGTTTACGCGGCAGCCGAGTTAACCGCGCTGCCCGGCCTATATGGCGCCTTTGCCGCGCATGTGTTGGAACGGCTTTATCAGGGGCTCGGCGAAATCGGCGACGTTGCCGCGCCTGGACTCCTTGTGCTGATAGATGAGGCTCATCTAATCTTTGACGGCGCCACGGCCGCAATCGTGCGGCGAATAGAGCAAATCACACGACTCATTCGATCGAAGGGAGTCGGGCTAATTTTCGTGACGCAATCCCCTAGCGATCTCCCGCATATTGTTTCCGGTCAGCTTGCGACGCGGATTCAGCACGCATTGCGCGCTTCCACTCCAATGCATCACAAGGCCTTGAAAGCGGCAGCCGAGACCATGCCGGGCAATATCAGCGCGGCAAGCATTCTCGGGCTAGCAACCGGGCAGGCAATCGTTAGCACGCCAGATTGCACGGGCAAGCCGCTACCTGGCCGCGTCGTCGCAATCCAGCGCGGCCGGCTGCCGTTGCACGCGGTTGAATTGCCAGCGCCCACGGCGCGACGGCAGCGCCCGAGAATGCCCGAGCCGAGCCGAGCGGCGCCGGCAGCGCCACGGCCGCGCCCGTGGTATTTCTGGCCGCTATTGTGTCTCGCGGCGCTATGGGGCGCCGTGCTGCTAGGCTATGTGTCGCCGCACTAGATCAAAGCCCGGTTAAGCCGGGCTTTTCTTTTGCCGCTCGGCAGGTCTCGGGCAGCTATCCCCTAATGCATTCATGCTTGATCGAGTCGGCGAAATTGCGGGCAGCCAATGCCCTATCGCCGCTGGCCGCTATCGGCTCGGCATAGGCACGGGAAACGATGCTCTCCGCGTCGCCGCTTGCCTGGCGCATGGCAACGGACTCGGCCGTTCCTAGCTGCCGCAATGCCATTGCCGCGCTAGCGATCTCGGCAAGCCGGTTACACCTGGCGAAATCGATATCATGCGGCGCGGCCGATTGCATGGCAGGTCGCGGATTCACCATGGCATTGGCAACCGCGACGGCTGCCGCGCCAATCAACGCAATTCCGATCAATCGCCGCATGTGATCTCCCCTGCCCGGTTGAAATGACGGGCAAGGGCAGGCGGCAACCTGTTATCCCTTGCCCGTCACAAGGTCGCGCGTTGCAGCGCGCAACTCCCAATCATCAAAGCCATAGCACAAGCTTTGACGGGCTTTCCGTAGCACGACCGCGCGGACAGCGCGAGTCCGTAATGTTATTACATGACTATAGGAAAATCGTCCTATTGACGGGATCGGTCGCGCGATTCCGGGCTCGATCGACCGGGCGGCCGGCGCCAGGACCACCCGGAGAAATAGGTCTCAGAGAAATAGACCGACTCGGCCCCAGAGAAAATTACACGTTATCCGTTCGTAAAATCACGTCAAACGTGATACAGAGAAAATCAGCCACGGAGAAATAGATTTGAAAGCGACCGTCACTCCAGCCGAACTGCAACGAAATTTCATCTACGATCCTCATACCGGCTTCATCTACAAACGCTTGGGCGACGGCATCTGGTCAGCGCGCGGTAAACGCTGCTTCGAAACAGACAACAAGGGCATCTATAAGCAAGGCACCTTTCGCAGGCAGAGTTTCTTTGCACACCGGGTCGTGTGGGCCATCCACTATGGTGAGTGGCCGGCTGATGGCTATGAAATCGATCACATTAACGGCGACGGGAAAGACAATCGGATCGAAAACCTGCGACTCGTTTCCCATCTCGAAAACTGCCGCAACCTCGGTCGTCGATTGCCGAAAAACCCCGAGCGTGACAGTGGCGTAAATGGTGTCTACTGGCACAAGCAGTCGAGGAAATGGATGGCCAGGATCAAGATCAACGGAAAGTGGATTTATCTCGGCACATACAGCCATCTCGACGAGGCGGTGAGGATACGCAAGGATGCCGAGAAAGCCTACGGATTCCACGCCAACCATGGGGCTCGACCGGCTAAGCAAAAAGCCGCGTAGGAGAAAATCACACAGGGCTCGTTATTTCACTTGACCGGGTGCAGATATTCACGTTAAAAGTGAAACCAGAACAGGGAGACGTTGATGCCATACAGCCGAACCGCCGAGAAACTGATGCTTGCCAAGCGGCTTCTGATGGAAGCCTACAAGGCGGCCGAGGAAGAACGGCTGCCGCTGGCCATGGTCCGGCAGATCGACTCCCTCGCAGGAAGGGCCGAGGGTCTTCAAAATCGAATCGAGCAGAGGGGGTCTAAGCGGAAATGAAAGAGATGTTGAAACTTGCCAGGGCTGCGATCGATGCCGGCCAAGATCGGTCCAGCTTCGCGCAGGAAGCCGAGGCTGCTTTCGACGAGGCCTCACAGGAATGCAAGCACGCTTGGGAGCGCAGTTGGGGTTTTGGCGCCCCGATTATCCACTGCAAGACGTGCGGGCATTGGGAATACGACTAGAATGCCCTTCAACTCGGACACGTACTACGCCAACAAGTACAGCCGCGCGGCATGGGACTATCTCGCCCAAGCTCGCGAGATCAAGCGCAGGATCGCGGCCGGTGAAAAGCTGCCGCACGCAATCGCCGCGCAGGTTGAGTCCTTCGCAAAGTTGGCTCGGAGTTGCATGCACCTGAGCATCAGTAGGAGACGGGTCGCGGCGATGGGAAAGAGGAAATGACCAACAACCTGGCCGAGAAGATGAACCGTTGCATCGCCATCATGGATGAGCGCGGCGAGGACAACGAATTCGTGCTGCGTTTCATGGATTTTCCAGAATGGACCGCCAAGAATACCGGGGTTGTTACTCCGCGCAGGCGAGTGTGGAGCGCGGAGCTTTCCAATCCCTCGCAGCATGTTTGCCTCGGTGAAATCGAAGCCGTCTACAACTTCGAAGGCAGCACGCCTGACGAGGCTGTTGACGCGCTGCTGATACATCTCGACGAGCTACGACGGGAGATGCGCTGATGGGACAGTGGGGCCAACCAATCGTCCGCGACGGCGTGACCTTTCTGCCGCATTACGACACTGGCAGCGATCCGTTCGCGCCCATCGGGCCGGCATCGAAGGTCGACAGCGTTCAGGTGACGGACATCCGCTGCCCGAAGTGTGGCATCCCGATCGAGTTCGACCAGATCGAGTATGTGACGCAGGTGGTCGACCATCCGTTGCCGCGCCGCGAGCACACGGGCGAAATCATCGTCACGCTATCCTGCCACGGCGAGACCTGGCGCGTGTCGAGCAAGCGAGGGAAGCTGCCGAATGGCTGAGAACGTACTGCCCAAGCGCGGTCCCTGTCAGCACTTGGAGATCGAGCCTGACAAGCGCGGCAGGCTGGTAATGCGCGATCGGGCTTATCGTTGCCTGTGGCCTGTCCCTGAGCTTCCTACGCTGCCGGTCAGCATTACCAGTTCGAACTTATTCAAGTGGCCTCCCTACCGTAGTTCGGTCTGGAAGGACGACTGCGCCAAGTGCCCCTGCCATGTCGAGAGAGTCAAAGCATGACTCGCAGCTTTCTGCCCAAGCCGAAACGGCCGCTCGGCGAACGCATCGAGGATGCGGAGGAACGCGGAAACCGCTACTTGGCCGACGCGAACGAGGCTGCCGAAAAAGGGCAGAGGGCCAAGGCGGAAAAGCTCTACGACAAGGGCCAGTTCTGGCTCGATCGAGCGAACAAGTTGAGAGGTTGGAATTGATGAGCGAGATCACCATCACCTACCGAGGTGTCGAGATTCGGTGCAGCAAGGAGAAATTCGCCGAGGCCAAAGCGAAGGTCGACAAGGAGTTGGACAGCGGCAAGCCGCGCTACATCGTTTGGCGAGAGGACAAGAACGAAGGATTCGTCACTCTCGATAAGCAGTTGGCCAACCATGCGCGCAAAGGCGCCGACTCGAATTGCTACTATCCCGATGGTACACTGTCCCATCTGGCGGTGTCCTTCTGCCTACTCACGGGTGACGAAATCTGCACAACAGAGGTCTCGCCGACCTACGCTGATGCTGTGGCTCCTTACGCTGCCGCAATCCGAATGATCCGCGAGGCGGTCGAAGAAATCTTCGGCCCGGCCGCCAATCTCGAAAGCGAGGAAGCCGTTTTGCTGCGCGGCCCGGAGCCGCATCATGACGCGGAAGCCATCATCGCCGCCCTGCAAAGAGTAGCTGAGCGCCGTGTCGCGCCAGAAGTCCTCGCAATGGTCGTTGCAGCCGCTGGCGGCAAGGTCGAAGTGGATCGGCACCAAAACATCCAGCGCGAGATCGTCACCTATGAGGATCACAGCAAAAACTGCATCGTCTACAAGGTGAACCAATGACTGCCTACATGCTGCAGCAGCGCGAAGGCGAGAGGACCGTGAAGCACGGTCGTCGCCGGCCGAAGACGACCACCCTCAAGAGCTATGACGTGCTCAACGCCGAGGGGAAGGTTATCGGCAGGGTGATGCATGAGATGGCGACGTTCGAGCGTAAGCCGCGCGGCCAGATGTGGGTCACGAGCCGCTGGCACTCGCCGCGCTGGTTCTATCAGCCGGCCAGCCAATGGAAGCGCAGCATCGAATACACGTCGCGCAAGCAGGCGATCGAGGCGCTGTTGTTGGACGTCGCCTCAAAGGAGGCTGTCGAATGAGCGGCGACAGGCTGACCGAGGACCAGTTGCTGCTGCTTCGCCTGGCCAGGTTTATTCCGCCCGATGGATGGATTGCGCGCTGGTTCCTGCCGAGTGAAGCGCGAGTCGCATATGCGCAGCGCGTGATTCTGTGGAGCGAAGATCGGGAGCGGATCGAGCGTTCCAAGGTTTAATTTTTTTCTTGCTCCACTTTCACGTTTAAATTGACATTCACCAAGAAACGTGTGAATTAGAGACATCAACGGAGACAGCCATGTACGGCGTCGAGATAGCAGCAGCCCTCATCATCTTCGGCGTGATTGCCATCAACGCGCTCGCCGCGCTCGCCATCTGCCAGGCCACGGAGAAGTGGGATGATTAGTCCTGCTAAGAAGATCAAATGCAAAGACTGCAACGGCGCCGGCTTCTACTTGAAGCACGAAGGCCACGGCTACTATCGCGACGGCAGTTTCGGCCACAACGAATGGGAAGACTGCCGTCCCTGCGGCGGCACTGGCGATGCCCGCGAGCGCTTGGATTTCAAACCCGAGGCGGTTGAAAATGCGTAAGCTCATCCTCGCCACCGCCTTCCTTTCGAGCCTCACCACGGCCGCCCACGGCAAGGAGATCGCCTTCCTGGTCGACGGCGACACTGGCGGCAAGACCAAACTCTACGAGGAAAAGGCGCAGGCGATCGGCCGATCCAAGGTGATCATTGACGGCCTGTGCCTGTCGGCCTGCACCATGTTCCTGCGCAAGGATTGGGCGCTTGATGTCTGCTACACGGAAAGCGCGCTGTTCGGCTTTCACAAGCCGTTCCAGTGGGACAAGGATCACGTCGTCACCGGTATCTCCGCGATCACGCAGGCTGACACTGATTGGCGCGTGATGTTCTTCGAGCAGATGCCATCTCGAGTCCAGGCCTTGCTCACCGGCAAACAGATACCCGCGCCCGCTGCCGGCGATCCGACCAGCCGCTTCGTTTACGTCAAGGCCCGCGATCTGCGCGGCGCTGTGAAGCGCTGCGAGCCCAACTGGTCCGCGAAATACGACCTGATCAATGTCGAGGATGTCTACTGATGGCGCGCATCAAGATCACGCCGAAGCCACTGCTCGATTTTGCGACCACCGTCATGGCTGACAATGGGAAGCCCGAGCCCGCTTATCACCAGGCCAATGGTTGGGTCTGCAAGGTCTGGTTCGATGAGCGCAACGCCATCGCCAATCACATCATGCGAGAAGGAATTTTCCTCCCATGACTTGCATCATCGGACTCATCGACAAGGGTCGCGTCTGGATGGGCGCGGACAGTTCCGCCAACTTCGAAGGCGACGAGATCGAGACGTGGGTCAATCCGAAGGTCTTCCCGAGCGGAGAGTACCTGATCGGCTTCACCGGCTCGTTCCGCGTCGGCCAGCAATTGCAGCACGGCAACCATTTCAAGCCGCTGCCGGCTGGCCACGACATCATGGCGCACCTGGTCACGGTGGTGATGCCCGACCTGAAGAAGGTCGTCGGCAAATCTGCGCCTGATGAAATGCTCATCGCCCACGGCGGCAGGCTGTTCAAGGTGGGTGCCGAGTATGTCGTGTCCGAGCACACCAACTATGCGGCCGTTGGCACGGGCAAGACGTGGGCTCAGGGAAATATGCATGGCGGCAGCGGAGAGCCCTCATCGCGCTTGCGGCGCGCCCTGTCAGCCGCGCAGGCGCATTGCAGCAGCGTGCGCGAGCCATTCGTTGTGCAGGTATCAACCAAGGAGACGGACCAATGATGCAAGTTCTCGAATTCTACGTGTCGGGTTTCTGGACCTGGCTCGGCATAACCATAGGCCTCGGCATGATCTGTGGTGGCGCCCGCAACGCACTGGTCTTCGGCCTGAACGTGTGGCGCTCATGATTCTTGATCGCTACTGCGCACCGCCGCCACCTGTCCCCGCGCGGCCGAAGAAGCCGCCGACCATCGATATCGAACGGGAGAACCGCAACATGCATTTCATTTTCGACTGCGACGGCGTGCTGCTCGACTGGACGCGCGGCTTCCGTCATTGGGTCTTCGCCGCCCACGGGATCAAGCCGAGCGCCAGCGGGCCGCGCTCATGGTCTCTGTTCAGTTGGCTTGGACTGCCCGAGGCGCGCTGCTTCGAACTCATCCAAGAGTTCAACGCTTCGCAGGCCTTCGGGGAACTCTACGCCCTGCCCGGCGCGAATGACTGCATCGCCAAACTCAAAGCGCGCGGCGGCTGGACAGTGAGCAAATCGATCGCGGGTGCCGGCAACGTGGCCGAATACCGGCTTGAAGCGCGCCCAAACATTCACGTTTAACGTGATTTACAAGGAAACAACTGTGAAGTCCAAACCTGAATTCCACCACCCTGGCCTGAGCGAAACCGAGTTGAAGGCCTTCGAGGGCCTGCGCGCCGCGCAGCAGCTTGCGCACGAGACCGCCACCAACGCCGGCTGGTACACCGACCGGGAAACCGGGCAGCCGATCGAGCGCAACTTCGGCGAAGTGGTCGCGCTCATGCACTCGGAACTGTCCGAGGCGCTTGAGGCCGATCGCAAGGGCAAGCGGCAGGACGACAAGCTGCCGTGGCGCAATGCCGTCGAAGTCGAACTGGCCGATTGCGTCATTCGCATCTTCGACACGGCGGCAGCGCGTGGCTACGACCTGGCCGCCGCCATTCTCGACAAGAATCGCTTCAACCGCGAGCGGGCCGACCACAAGTTGGAGAACCGGCTGCTGCAAGGCGGGAAACGCTATTGATGCGCCGCTACCTCGCCAACATCAAGCGGCTCTGGCGCGGCCGTCGCGACTTCCTGATCGCCCTGCGCCCCGTGCTCGTGGCCTACGCCTGGCACGCCTTTTGGGTCGCGCTGCTGACCTTCGTGCTGGCCGGCCACTTCGTCACCGCCGCGATCGTCTGGCTGCTGCTCTGCAACGCCGGCCGCGACGCCGCGCTCGGCTACGGCTTCATCAATCAACGCCAACTCTGAGGGAGACACGACATGAGCATCAAGCATCTCTGGATCATCGGCGCCCTGCTGCTCGCGGCCGGCTGCGCCAACCATCGCACGACCTACGGCAACCGCGACTACACCAACACGTCGTTCCAGGGTGGAGGCGTCAACCAGGATGTCTTCTTGCCGGGCAACTACGTCAACCCGCATTCCTTCTGAGGCGGCGTCGTGAGCGAGACATTTGATTTCACCGTCGCCCTGAGTCGCATGAAGACCGAAGGTGCGAGGGTCAGACGCCGCGCGTGGAAGCCAAACAAATACGTTTGGATCAAGCCGGCCACGGCCGACAGCATGTCCTACCCCGAACTCGTCTACATCGACGGCAGCGGGCGCAGGGCTCCTTGGGGCGTCACCCGCTGCGATCTTCTCGAAGATGATTGGGAGTTCGCAGCATGACCAAGAAGAAGTCGATCTCCGTTCTGCTCGAAGAAGCGAAGGCTCACATCGCAGCGATGTCACCTGAAGAACGCGAAGCCATGTGGCAGGCGCAGCGCGAGAGTTGGGTGCGCGGTGAGATGGCGATGGGCGAGTCGAGCCTCGTTCTCAAAGCCCACGGGCCGAGCGGGGAAATGCGAAACACGCATCTGCTCGACTGGCTATCGGATGGCTACACCCACTGCAGCTACGGCACGAAGGAATGGTGCGAGCGTTATCTGAACAACGCACGGGCGGTGATCATCGCGCAGGATCGCACCCTCTCCACCGCCGTGGCCTTGTGCGACTGGCACATAAACTCGGCCGTGCGGTGCAAGGACGCCTACAAGAACGGCGTGCCCATGGACATCGTGATCCAGGACTATCGGGAACTGCGCGAGAGCATCGCGGCGCTCGGCGACAAGCTGGAGCCATGGGTGCCCGAGCCGCCTTCCGGCTGGTTCTTGAAGCGCGCTGCCCACGAGCACACGCCCATCATCTTCAACGGCGACACGCACAAGCCGGTGCCCCATTCGGAAGGCCCGTGGCTCGTCGAGTTTCAACGTCTGCCTCACGGCGGCTGGCTGACCGAGGGTCGCGGCCGAACGTTCGGTGAGGCGTGGGAGCGTGCCTGCGCTGCCGTGGCGCGGAGGGCAGCGGCATGAGCGAGTACCATATGGCCATTCATCGCTGCGCTGAGCGCTATCGTGACATGCAGATCGCTGCCGGCGTACCGAGTACCGATCCGCTCTGGAAGTTCAACATGGAACTCATGTTCGGGTGCCGAGACGGCTTGCCCATCATGAAGTTGAACCGCTGGCTCGGCTACATCCAAGGGGTGCTTATCGAGCGAGGCCTGACGACTGTTCAAGCCGAGCGGGATTGGACTCGCCCACTATTCCGGCCGCTGGACTTCCCCTCGGAGGCGGCATGAACATCACCGTAACGCTCCAATGGTGGCTTCTCCCATTGGTCACGACGATCGTCCTGTTCACCTGGACCTTCGCCACGCCACCGGAGCCGTCCAGCGGCTACGGTTTCGATCTGATGCCGCTCATCCGCTTCGGCATATCGGCGATCATATCGTTGGCCGCGTGGCTCATTTGGGCCTTGCTGACGTGAGCCTACTCAGCCCGCCAAACCTTGGCCTCTTTCGCGGCAGCCTCAAAGGCCAGGCGCGCCTCGTCTACTGTGTGCTTGCCCTCCATGACCCCATAGCAGATCGGATAGGCCGCCTTCAGCATCGGTCCTTTGCGCGGCCAGGTCTGCATCTGCTCGATCGCCGTCTCAACCGATTTCACACCAAGCGTGTGGCCGGTCGCCAATTCCTTCACGCATACGGCCGGCCAGAACCAAAGCATCCCTAATATTTGCGCCGGCCGTTGCGGCTGGCAAGACCATGAGGAAAAGTTGCCTAAAACTCCACGATCGGCGCGACGCAAAGAGCAGGATCGCGCATACCGCAAGACACACGCTGATGAGCGGCGAGAGTACAATAGGCAATATTGCAACGACAACCGTGAGCATGTGCGTCAATACATGAAAGATTACAAAAAGAACAATGTCGAAAAGCTCCGTGCGTATGCCCGAGAATACTCACGCCGCAAAAGAGCCGCGACTGATCCCGCCGAACTAAAAGCGGCGAAACGGAAGCATTATCTCGCAGGCGGATGGTTGACATCGGTTCTGAACGCAGCCCGGCACCGCGCCGCTGCGGCCGGCCTTGAGTTCACCATCACCAAAGCAGACGTGGTTGTGCCCGAGCGATGTCCGGTGTTCGGGACACTTCTTTGTGTCGGCGCCAATAGCAACGACAGCCCTAGTCTCGACAGAGTCGACAACACAAAAGGCTACATACCGTCCAACGTCCGCGTAATCAGCAAGCGGGCCAATAGGATGAAAGGTGATGCCTCACTCGAAGACCTGCAGAAACTGATCCAGTACATCAAAGGTGAAATATGAGCGAGAAGAACGGCAATCCAAAAGATTCTATCGGAGCCCGCAAGTGGCGCCAGTACGCTACCGTCCCCGCCACAGTGGCTGTCGAAGTCGGAGTCGCCATGCTGGAAGGTGCCGCGAAATACGGCAGGCACAACTACCGCGTGGCTGGCGTCCGCGCCTCGGTCTACGTGGACGCGGCGAAGGGGCATATCGACTCGTGGTGGGAAGGCGAGGACTACGATCCCGACGTGCCCGGCCAGCGCCTGTCGCACATCACCAAGGCAATCGCCAGCCTGGTCGTTCTCCGCGACGCGATGATCCAGAACATGCTGACCGACGATCGGCCACCGAAAGCGAATCTCGACAAGGTGCGCGCCGACATGCAGGTCACAGTTGAGGCGATTCTGGACAAATACCCCGAGCCCAAGGCCGCATTCACCGAACTCAACAGGTTCGACAACGTGGAGAACTTTGGCGATGGGCTCTCACTGAGCGACGCTCGGAAGATCGTGGCAGCATCAAAGTCCAGCCTCGAAGCTGGTAGGAATCTGCGCTGATGCGCCCGCGTCCCTTCAAAGACCTTGCCCGCCGCTTCCTGATCCGCCGCTACGGCATATCGGTGAACTGGAACTGCACCTATCGAGAGATCGCGCAAGTCACCGGCATACCGGAAGCTCGCGTCTCCCGCATCTGCCGGCAGCACGGCTACCCCGTCGAGCACGACAACCAGCGGCCGGTCCCCTACATGCCGGTTGACAAATTTTTCGCTCTGCCGAACTCGGTCGCTCGCAATTTGTATTGACGTGCGTAATTTCACGTTTATAGTGACTTTCACTTAGGAGGCACCACCGCATGGCATACCCCAAGAACAGCGACGATGACGATCTGACCGACACGAGCCAGACCGTCGCTGCCGGCCAGCTTCGCGCGATCATCGAGCGCATCGAGCGGCTTGAGGAAGAAAAGAAGACGATCGCCGATGACATCAAGGACATCTACGCCGAGGCCAAGGGCACCGGCTTCGACACCAAGGCGATCCGCACAATCATTCGCGAGCGCAAGAAGGACCAGGCCGAGCGGCAGGAGTTCGAGTCTATTCTCGATCTCTACAAAGCCGCGCTCGGCATGATCTGAGCGCCACCCACCGCCATCCCAACATCTCGGAGACACCATGAAACTCGGCGAACTGCGCGCGGCCATCCGCAAGACCAAGGGCAATCCTTGGTTCGACTGCTACCCCTTCCCCGGCACCGACAAGACGTTCCGCTTCTACCTGCAGAAGACGCCACTGCTCGAAGAACTGGAAAAGGCCTATCCGGGCGGCAAGGGCGCTGAGACGCAACTGAGCTTTGACGCGGAGACCGGCCAACTCAAGCCCGAGAAGCATGACTTCCAGGGCATCAGCAAGGACAACCCGGCAATCAAGACGCCGGCACCGCCGCATGAGGACGGCCCCGCCCCGAAGAACGATGACGATCTGCTGCTCGACGACGAGCCCGCAGCCGCGCCTGCCAAACCTACCGACGATCTCAGCGACCTTCTGGTGTGACCATGGACGACGCGGAACTCGGCCTGCGACTGGTCAAGGCGCTGCGTGCCGCCACGGCTTCTAGGTTGCCCAACGGCAATCCGATCAAGGGCAAGCTGATGAGCCTTGCCCTGAACATCACGCCCGAGGATTGGCAGGTCATCGGCCAGTTCTGGTTTACGCATCACTGCAACGTCCAGTGCAGCAAAGACCCCGCTACCGCGCTGCTGACGGTGCTCGAAGCACCGCCAAACCTGACCGATCCCTATGACCCAAAGCAGCGGCTGCTGATGGCTAAGCCGGTGCTGCGGGAGCACGTCGAGTTCGTCACCGGGAAGCGTGAGCCCGAACCGTCACCGGCGCCGCAGCCGGCGCTGGCTAACTATCCGACAGCGCAGGAAGACGATGTGCTCGACCTGAGCGAACTGCTCGTGTGATGCAACGCTACTCCTACGAGTGGGTAGACCCCGACAGCGGCGAGGAACATTTCAGCGATGAACTCTGTGCCATCTACGATGCGAAGCGCGGCCTTGAATTTCCCATTGCTTGGGCATGGGACCGGGACGGCGCCGAACTCATCGTTGATGCGCTGAACCAGGCTCACGAGATGACAGGCAGGGCCGCCACGCTGGTTGCGCTGGCGGTCCATCGAGACAAGTACGATCTGAGCGATTTGCTCGGCTGACGTTTCACTTTTTACGGGACAATCACGAAACATGGGCGGCGCAGTCACACTTCATGCCGGCGACAATCGCCTGAGCCTGCGCCGGCTCATCGACCAGGGCGTGCGCGTCCATTCGGTCGTGAGCGATCCGCCCTATGCGCTCACCAGTATCACCAAGCGCTTCGGCAAGGCCGGCGCGGCTGCGGCTCGCACGCAGGGCAACGACGGCAGCTTCGCGCGCCTGTCGAAGGGCTTCATGCAAAAAACTTGGGACGCCACAGGCATCGAGCGCGATCCTGAGTTCTGGCGCCTGGTCTATGACATCCTTCTGCCAGGCGGCTACGTCTTCGCCTTCTCTGGCGCCCGCTCTGGCCACTGGCAGGCCTGTGCCATGGAGACGGCCGGCTTCATCATGCACCCGATGCATGGATGGGTGTACGGTCAGGGCTGGCCGAAGCCCACCTACATCAAGGGCCTGCCCGAGTGGGAAGGATGGGGCTACGGCACGCAGTCGCAGAAGCCAGCGCTCGAACCTATCTACCTCGGCCAGAAGCCCTTCAGCGAGAAGACCGGGCCGGCGAACGTCCTGAAACACGGCGTCGGCGCATTCAACATCGGCGGCTGCACAGTCGACGACGGGGAGAACGGTCGTAGGCCGGCCAATCTGATCCTGGACGGATCGTCCGAGGTGATCGACCTGTTCCCGTACACGCGCAGCGGCGCGCCGGGCGTCATGCGGAAGGGCACGAACGACGGTGCAACCTACGGCGCCGAGAGCCGCGCTCCTGGCACGCCTATGACCGGCTACGGCGATGAGGGCTCGGCCGCTCGCTTCTTCCACCAGTTCCCGCTTACCGAGGCCGACTACCGGTGGGCAATCGACGCAGGGCTCATCGGAACCGATCTCGGCGATGCGACTATCTACAATGCCAAAGCGAGCAAACAGGATCGTTTAGGCAGCAAGCACCCAACCGTTAAGCCAGTGGCCTTGTTGCAGTATCTCATCCGCCACATCACACCACCTGGCGGCGTCGTCCTCGATATGTTTGCCGGAAGCGGCACCACCGCAGAAGCCGCGCGGCGCGAGGGTTTCGACTGCATTCTGATGGAAGCCGAGCCCGAATATCTCGACTTCCTGTGTTCACGCTTCGTTCTCAACCCGGAATATGCTATAGGAATAGATGCCTACAGCACGGTTAACGGAGCGAGAATCAATTCTACTGTATCAAAATTAGACATAACTAATGTAGCGAATAAAGAGTTGTGTCTACTTGACATCCTGGGTGATCTGGCGGCTGTAGAAAAGCGCGAGGTTCAAGTCCCCGGTACGTTTAGATCGTACTCAGGCTACGATCTGACGGAGTTGTTGTCGTAAATGCCTGCGTCTCAGGGAAAGGTCGAAATGCCGAAGCTTGCTAAACTATCTTTTACTGGAGTGGATTCCAGTGGTGAATACCCTAAGGTTGTACCGTGGCAACCTAAGCGTTCAGGGGACTACTCGCAGGATTGCGCGGCTGGCCGCGCCTACTATGCCGAGCTTCTTGACCTGATGCGGCAAGAGAACAACCCGACGTTCCTATGCCGCGTTTTGAGCGCGCAAGTAAAGGGCGGTGTGTGGGATGCAGTCGAGATCGGCTTCACCCAAGCTATGGCCGAACGCCTGGTGGCCTAGTGCATGGCCGTTCGAGGGGGACGCACACGCGGCTCATCGAGAGTGGAACGCTCGGTGAGCCTTTTCTTTTGCCAGTCTTAGAAGAATTCTGTGAACCTCGCCCGCTGGCCTAGCTGCGGATGATAGAGGAAGCATTCGACCGCCTGGCGATTCACATACCCGTTTCTATCATGCCAGCTATCCGGCGCCGATGGTGATCGGACGTATTCGATGTTGACGTGCTCACCCTCAAATTGGGGCTTGCCGCTGATGAGCGCCGTCATGCCGTTGTGATCCTTCTCACGAAGGAAGGGCAGTTCACCGCGCGTCTTGCGATCTTTGTGATGCACGTGATGGAGCAGCCAGTAGAGGTTTTTGCATCGCGAGATGTAGTCGCGCGCCTCCTGGACCATCAGACCGTAAAGCTTTTCCTCCTTCGCGCCATCACCGTGGCTAAGGCCGAGCAAATTAGACTCGTAGCAATAGTACTTCCGGTGACGTTCGCTGAGATTGTAGTCACTCGCGCGGATGCGCGCGTTGACCTGGTTCCGGTACGGCGCGGCGATCGTCTGCGACAATGCCCATCCCATTAGCCAGTCATGATTCGACATGCAGTGCAGCAGATCGACGTTGGCGATCTTAGCTGCCTCGCCGATCGCCTCGTTGTAGGCCACGGCTGCGTCCATGAAGCCTTGGAAGATCGTCCCATCACTGTCCTGGAAGGTGCCGCTGGTCGTAGTCGAACGCGGCCCGTCCACATGGAGAGCATCGTTGCCGAGGACGAACAGCACCTGGCCGATACCCATGGGCTCTGCCATGCGCAGGAGCGACTTGGTGCCTTCGACGACGCGGTGACGGGCGACCTCGCGATTGTACTCAAAGCCGGTCTCCGTGCGCACCGCGAGCTTGAGGAAATGAACGTCGGCCAGGTCTATAACCAGTAGATGCTCATTGTCCGCTCGCGGCCGGGGCGGCAGCGCCAACGGCTTGGCAACCGACATGCCCTCGATCGCCTCGCGCACCATGTCGGCAACAGATACGTTCTGGCCGGTGCGGGGGTTTTTCACGAACAGCGAATAGCCGCTGCCGGTATCGTCCTTCACGATCTTCCAGAAGTGGGAGAGATTGCGCGGGTCTTCGATGCCGCCAGCCTGTGCAGCTTCCAAAATTGCCGCGTCGTCGACTGTCTGCTCGCGGGCCGACTCGGCGCCGAGCATTCCACGCTCTCGGGCGCGCAGCAGCCGGTTCTTGTAGGTCTTGAGATCGAGCCCGAGCGCGTTTGCCGCGTCAACTGCTGATCCGTGGAGAAGCATGGCTTCGGCAGCAGCCTTGGCCAATTCATCGGACAATCGTGGTGTTGGCATCAGTGGCCCTTGATGTTCGCCCAAATGAGCCCGAGAACGGCCAGGGTGATCATGCCCACGGCCGCCATGAGGCTTTGGCGCTGGATTGCATCGGCGCCGGTTCGCGTCTTGCGGACAAACCGCATGTCGGCCTGCGCTTCGAGCGGGTCGTCAGGATCGAGACCGAGCGTCAGGAAGGTCTCCTTGACCGCTTCCTGTGCCGCGCGGCGCGCGATCTCGTGGATTTCAGCGTCGGTCACGGCTTCGGCTCCCTGGCGTCGTAGTTTTTGGCGTACCAGGAGGCACACCAGAGGATTTGGTCGTTGGCTGCGCCGAGGGCGATGTCGCCCTTCTCATTCGCCACGTCGAGACGATCGTTGAGCTTCACGCCGCTGCGGTGAGTCTGCTTGCAGTAGTCGGGGTAGACCGGCATCCGGCGAGCTTCCTGGACGCGCTTCTCGGCCACCGCGAGCGCGGTTTCAGCGGCCTCGGCACGTGCCTTGTCGGAGTAGGCCTGTTCGAGCCGGAACTTATTTGTTGCGCATCCGGTTAAACAGAAACTCGTCAACACGGCAGCCGTCAGGAAGCGCCCTCGCTTCGATCTGAACCAGGTCATCTTTTCTCTTTCGATTATCGAGGCGGGATAGGTTGGACTGCTTTTCCAGGTCTTCGCGCGCCTGGCGGTCGATCTCGGCAAGCCGGTTGGTCTCGTCGACCTTCGCCTCGGCCCACTGGCGGATGCGCCGTTCCTCGGTGAGCTTGGCGTTCAGTGCCTCGAGCTCGGCGCCGGCAACGAGCTTGGTGACGGCCTGGTTCACGGCCGTGCGGATCGCGGAAGCCTTGTCGAAGTAGAGCCAGGTGCCGGCGATCAAGAACGCCCACACGGGAAGCGTGATGCCGAAAGAAAGAACTGGCCACACCCATTTGCGCAACCAGGCGATGGCAATGGCGGCGGTCATGGGAGATAACTCCACCAGATGGCGCCAAGGCCGGCGACGATCAGTGCGAAGATCACACAGGCCTCAGCCGCGTAGTCTTCGATGATGGCGGTCCAGAGTTCGTTCCAGCCCATCAGCAATCCCTCAGCACGCCGTGATGAAGGAAGCCGTGGAAACCGGGCACGGCTATCGACCCGGCGCCGGCAGCGCACGTCTTGCCATTCTTATCGACATGGACGGTCTCGCCGATGGTGCCATGGCGCACCCAACAGCGGTGCTCTTTGTCGTCAGGCAGGGTGCAGTTGCTCGCCTGCGAATCGATGTGCCACCAGGTGTATCCCCGATTGCCTTCCCGAGGGATGATGCACACTACCGACAAGCCGTCAGGCCCTTTCGGTCCACGGTCATCCACGAACAGTGCGCCGATCGGCAACTGTGAGGTTTCCGCACCGGTATCGCGATTGCGATAAATGCGCTTCGAAACGCCATCCTCGAACGGCGCGTTTCGACCGGTGTCTTCCCACCAGGTGCAGCGGTACTCAGCCATCAGTTCAGCCCCGAGATACAAAGCTCGGCCTCCCCGATGCGGTGGGCGTCGCCCATCTTGCGGCGCTTATCCAAGCCTTCAAGAACGATGCCACCGGCTCGATTGAAGGCGGTCTGCGCGATGCAGGCTTCTTTGTACTGTCGCTTGCCGACGAACTCGGCCGCCTTGGACTTCTTCTGCCGCGCGACCCCGTAATTGTATGCGCCCGAGGTCATCGCGGCCTGAAGCGAGATGGGCGCCTCGGCAAAGCCGGGCACGCCATCGACCAGCGGCAGATAGTAGTCGTAGAGCACTCGCTGGATCAGCTTGTCCCGACACTGCTCTGGCGTGAACTTCATGCCCTTCTTGACGCCGAGCGTATCGCCGTAGCAGACGGTCCAGACCGGAACCTTCGGCAGTCGATCGAGATACGCGGTCGTGCGCAATCCTTCCCACGGGCCGATAAGCTGCTCGACGGCCAGCTTGACGGCGGGCGGGATGTAACCCTTGTCGATCGCCCGGTGGATTTCCATGGCCGGGGTGACGACCATCTGGTGAACCGCAGGCGCCGGCACGGTCGCGTGCTGCTGTGCGACGTAGGCGCTGTAGCCGCTGGCGCCTGCGAAGACGATCGCCGCAGCGACGGCGTTACGACCGCGCAGCGTCGCCTTGATCTTGCTTATCGGTAACGGCATCGGGTGCTCCCGAGAGTTGGTTCGAAATGACGAAGCGCGCCGGCAGCGCCAGGCCCGAGAACAGGCCGGCGAGGATGGCGAACAGGACGGGTGGGATCGGCACGTAGCCGGCCAGGAACGGCCAGGCGCTGTCGAGCATGAGGACGACAAGGCAGAGGAAGGCGAGCGCGTTGAAGTGGAAGCTGCGCGAGTGCTTGGCGACCTTGACGACGTTCGGCACCAGGAACGGGCGGATGAGGTTCATCATGCGCGGCCGTCCTTGATCGAGTGCCACTTGGCCAATTGCAGCGCGCAGTGGTTGGGTTCGATCAGACGCGATACGATGCGGCAGAAAAGGCATTGGGTGCCGCGCTTCTCGGCGACGCGGGCGCACAGGGTCTGGTCTCCGCGTCCACCGCAGAGCCGGTTCAAGAGTCCTGAAAGCCGATAGAAAGTCACGGGGCGCCCGCCACGGTTAGGTGGAAGGCCTATCTATCGCACGTCTAAACGTGATTATCAAGTTAAACGTGATTTTGATTGATGCAGTCGACAATTGCTCGCGCGCAGAATACAGAAGCGAAATTCCAACCGACAAAAAAAGGGCACAATGAACAGAGCAGAAAAGCGATGGACCGACGCGCAGGAGCGATTTGAAAGCGAAGAAGAACCGCTAATCGCTGCCGCCGATCCCATTATGTCAGCCTTATATGAGGTGCGTCTAATATTATGGCTCTGCTTCGCTGTCCTCTGCATCATCGCCTGGCGCGTTTGGTGATTCAGAAGGTCAGGAACATCCCACCTGTATTGCCGGGGGTATATGTCACAATGATAATGCCCTGCGCGCCAGCGCCCGAGCCGTTGTCCTGACTACCCGCGACGCCCCCGCCACCACCACCGTACAGCCCACCTGCTCCCGGCGCGCCACCAGTTGATGCGTCAAAGCCGGCCGACCCGCCGCCTGAACCGGCCGTGCCACCGGCCGTAGCCGTATATTCGGCACCTGCCCCACCATTGGCAGTCGTGTTAGCGGTCGCCCCGGCTCCACCGAGACCATTGTCACCAGCCCCACCGGCGCTGAACGTACCGGCCGTGGTGAGATTCCCGGCGCTGATACCGTTTCCAGAGGCACCGCCTGCGCCGCCGCCGCCCGTGCAGGTTCGCCCGTTGCCAGGTGCCGAAGTGACTGAGCCGCCTGCGCCGCCAGAGCTTTTTGTGCTTCCAATCCCGCTTGCCGCTGCACCGCCAGCGCCGCCCGACTGCGTAGAATTGGTGAGGGTTCCAGCGCCTGCGCCGCCACCTTTTGCGCCAACACTGCTGGCCGCGAGGGAGGCACCGTTGAACCAGGTATCTCCACCAGCGTTGCCGGCTGACACGCCCGTGACCGAGGCACCACCTGCGCCGATTTGATACTGGATCGCACCCGAGAGAGCCAGGTTCGACACGGACGAAAACGCGCCGCCGCCGCCGCCAGTTCCGATCTTGGCAGCGGAGGTGCCTACGAACGCCGAGCCGCCCGAGCCACCGCCTCCGATAGCTGCAACGCTGTTGTCGCTGTTGTTCCAATCTGCCGGGGTGTTGAAACTGGTCCCCGAGGTCAGGAAAACGACAGTAGCTACCATAGGATGGTCCTCAAAGGCTGAGCGAGTTTGTGCGCGAGTACGCGCATCGCAATTCCAGAATCAGGGACCTTGCGATCTCCCGTCGTCACGAGGACATTTTCGTCTGTGATCAGAAGGTTCTCACCAGGCGCAACATGGGCGGGAAAGGTGTGCCTCTCACCATGCACGTATCGAAGGATGGCGGGCGTGCCATCGCCCTCCAGCTTGAACACGATGCCGATTCCTATTGGGCTCATATGTTGCCAACCTTCGCGACGACATCCCATTTCGAGTCGGCCGCGTTGTAGACGAAGCCGAGGTACATCGTTTTGCCGGCAACAGTTGCTGTCGGAAGCTGAACGTCGGTGCCGGCCCGATAGATCGCGTTCCAGGCGAGCGCCTGAGATGCGCCGTTGTCCTTGATGCGAATCGTCAGGCGCTGACCATCGGTCGGCGTTCCCGAAGGTGCTGCAAACGTTCCGCCAACCGCGAGCGCGGTGACATTGTACTGATCGTTGCTGTCGCCCACGGGGGTTACGGAGGCAGCACTGGCGACCGTCCCGATGCGCGGTGTAACGCGCTTGTTCGTCAGCGTAGCAACAGCAGAGTTCTTGGTCGCGTCAGACGTGTTGTCGACGTTACCAAGCCCTACGTCGCCCTTGACGAGTGACAGCAACGTCTTCATCGCCGCGTAGTTGGCAGCCTGAATGAACGAACGCCCGTTGGCCGACGCATCGGTGATGTCGGCTGCCGCAATCGCAAGCGCAGTTTTAAGAGCCGCCGCCGTAATGGCGCCCGTAAGACCTGCCACGGACAGCACCGCGTCCGTAGGTGTCAGAAGCTCCTTCCAGTCGGCCAGAGTCGATGGCGAGTTGGTTTGAAGGACAAAGGACTTGTTGAGGTCCGTTCGAATGCAGATGTCGCCCTTTTGCGCGGTGAGCGCGAGCATCGCGGCCTGGGTCGAGACAACGAACGTATCCGTTATCGCCACGGCCGGCAGGACCGACGTATCCAGCAAGCCGCCAGCATCGAGCACCGGAACTTGGCCAGCGGCCGTGCCGGTGTCCTTGCTCGCGGCCGTGCCGAGCGTCGGCTTGCCGGTGAGATCGCTGTACGCGCCTGTGGACGCGACCGTCGACAGCGTGGGCTTACCGCTCAGATCGGCATAGGCGCCCGTCGTCGCAACAGTGGCAATGTCCTCCGCGAGCTTGGCGCTGTCGGCAAGGTCTTTGACCCGCTGACGGATGTCGGCCGGCGAAATGTCGCCGGTCGTATTATCGGGAAGATAGGTATCGGCGTCGCTGTTAAGCTGAGCCCTGGTGCGTGCAGTCATGGTTGATTAGTCCTGCGAGATGTCGAGTTCGCCGATCGGGAAGTCCAGCGTGTCGCCATTGTTGATGGCGATCGGAATGATGTCGTCCCAGGACAGCAGATTGCCGCCCGTTGCCGCGTCGAAGATGCCGACGTGGGTAATGGTGCCGAAGTTGCCGCCGACTGCCGTGAAGCTCACCACGCCCGTGTTCGAGACGACGCCACCTGAGGCAGCCGTGGCCATGGGAATGGCTTGCCGCGCGTAGCCGTTGCCCGCAACCTCGGTGCCGCCACCGGCATCCGTGGGCGCTGCGGTGTAGAGCGCCAGGTAGACCGCTGCGGGCGGCGTGAATGCCTGGCCACGGAAGAAGACATCCAGAATTTTGTTTTCGAGGTAGTCAGAAAATCCAGCCATCGTTTCGATCCTTGGGAGTGATTAGCGGAAGCCGGCATCGAAGCCGGCATCGAAGCCGCGTGCGGCTATCGCGCGCAGCGAACCGACGCCGGCAAACGCTGCCGAACGCCTGATCGTCTTGGTGTAGTTGGCCGACGTGGCGCCCGAGCCGGTGAAGGTGACTGACGAGATGCGCCTGACGGTGTAGCCGGCAGCCATGCCACCAGCACCCATGAACAAGGCGCTGCTCGATAGGCGCTCACGCTTCGACGCGGCGGCCATCATGCTGCCGGCGCCCACGAAGCTGGCCGTCGTGAAGAAGCGCGTGATCAGCTTCGCCATAAGCTCGTAGGCTTGCAGCGATTCGTTGCCGTCCTTCTCGGCGACAACCGAGATCAGGACGCGTTTCTGCCCTGCCACGTCGGTCAGCGGAATGACCTTCGAAGTGCCAGTGAGCCCCGCGTAGGTTTGCAGCGGCGTGCCGTCGAGCATCGACACAACGACCTTGGAGGTTTGCCCCGCCTCCCCTGCCACGTCGGCATCGGTCCACTTCATCGCCTGCGTGGACTCGAGTATGCGGTTGCGGTTCGCCCACGTGACGGTGAGTTCGGTTGCCTCGTTCGCGTCCACGTCGCCGAAGCCAACGCCGTTGACCTTCACGTCGGCCGGTCGGTTGGGCAGGTAAGGGCGCTCGCTCAGCGTCACGTTGACCTGCGGCGCGCTTGCCAGTGGGAGCACGCCGCCTGTGGTCCGCGTCAAAATCCAATAGGGCGTATCTTCGAAGGCCGAGCGGATGGTCGGGTCAACCACCAAGGTCGACGGCGGGATCACGAAGGCGCGGGTGCCGATCGGCCAGGCGCGCGGGATCGTGTCGAGCATACCGCGATTGAGATGGAAGCCATCTTCGTCCACGGCCTGCACCGTGGCGATCTCGGTGTACTCATCCGGGCCGGTGCCGATTAGAACGAAGTCGCCGGACACTGGCTCGGAACCGCGCAGGCCGGGCAGCGTCGAGACCGTGGTCTGCGCTTCGGCGACGAGCGGCGTTAGGAAGGCCCATGTGCCGCGATATGCGCTTGTGCCGAGGACCGATTGCGAGGGCGTGCCGTTCACATCGGTGACGTTCGACACTAGGTCGTAGTTCACGTCGTCGTCGCTGTCAGCGCCTACGGTCACGGCGCTGAGCACTTCGGGGTAGACCAGTTCGGACGGATCGGTGAGTTGGAGCGCTGCGGCCGTCATGAACGCCGGCGCGGTGCCCAACTGGTAATAGGTTGCCGGCGTGGGTGGCTGCGACGGGTTCTGCCACTGCGAGCCGCCCGGCGTCAGGTAGCTCGCCTGGTCGAGACCGAAGATGTCCTCGTAGAGCGACAGTTCGACGGTGTGATCCGTGAGGTTCACTTCCGAGACGCGGAAGATGATCTGATCAATGTTCCGCTCGGGCCAGGAGAGCTTGACCACGTTGCTGGCGGTGGTTTTCCAGAACTCCCGCGTCACCGTCGCTTGCAAGGTGGCGATCGGGGCCACCATCATGGCCAGGTCGCGGTCAGCCAGTTTGATGGCCAGTGCCTCATGCGACACGCCATAGTAGTTCTGCGAGGTAGAAACGATGCCGCCCTGAGCCGCGATGCCGGCCAGGTCTTGTGAGGTTACAGTCGCTTCCTTGCCGGTCTCGGCATTGGTGTAGGTGACGACGACTTCGTTCGAGATTTCGCCCCACGTCTTGCGCTTGAAGGACGACAGCTTGGCGTTGCTCGGATTGATCTCGGGCAGCACGTCGAAATCATAGTCGGCGCGCAGCAGCTTCATCGTGTGCTTGCCGGTCGACGGATTGACGAACACAGCCGATTGAATGTGCGTGCTGATCTCGCCGATGAACTTTCCGACTTCGGTCTGCCGCATCCACAACATGGTCAGGCCAAAGCCTTCATCGTAGAGCGTCTGCGCGGAAGCTTCGAACGAAGCCTTGTCGATCGCGCTGGTCGGCTCACCCAAGCCCCAATCCGTGTTGGTGAGGCATTCGTAGGTCATGTGGCCGGGGTTCGAGGCGTACTGCGCGTTGCCGTTCGAATCGTCGGGAATGCGGATGAGCGCTATGGCGGGATTGAGCCCGATCGACGGGCGCCGCACGCGCGCCGACAGGGTGCGCAGATACGGATTGTTGGCGCCGAGGTAGAAGCCAGCCTTGTTGTTGCCAGGATTGCCCATGAGGCCGGCGAGAATGCCGCTGGACCACCACGGCGGATTGCTCGGCTCGGCAGCTTCCTTAGTGCCGGTGAGAAAGAAGCTCGACAGTCCACGGAAGCCAGGGCAGGTGGCGCTGGTGAGCCCGAGGCGCTTTGCCAGTGTTTCCGGCATCGACTGGTCGGACTTGCCCGGCAGCCACCAGAGCAGGCCCTTGACGCCGCCTTCCTTCTTGATGCCGCCGAACAGATCAGGCTTGTTGATCGAAAAGACGCCCTGGTCCGCAGCCTCGCCGCGCCAGATTTCCTTGTCGCCGTAATTGAGCGCGATTAGCTGAAGCCCATCGCCGGCCGCGCAGATGCCCACATGCAGGGACATCGAATATTCGTGAACTTCTACCTTTCCGCCAGATTTACCCATTGGCGGCGTCCCTGGCCTTGATCATCGCGACTGCGCGATCAACCTGTGCATCGAGCCCATAGCCGCGCAGTTCGGAAGCCTTTGCGCCCTCCTTGATGAACCTGGCGAAGTCCAAGCCAGCCTCGTCCATGTGCTTCTTGACGCCCTTCACGCAGTAGAGGACGCGCAGATCGGCGATCGTCAGATGCGGATCGTCGGCGCTCACGCGTCGACCTCCCGCGTCGTCGTTGCCTTGTCGCCGAACCAGAGGATGTTGAGGCCGTTTATGATCGGCTCTCCGAACGGCACCGGAATGGGACGGCCGCCCTCGGCGGTTGGGTTGTCCATGTCGGTGACTTCCTCAGACTTCGTGCTCTTGGGCTTGGGCATCAGCAGATAGCCGAGCGCCTGCAGCCCGACGCCGATGATGAGATTGATCAGCAGTGGGAGCAGGAAGAACGGCATAGGTCCACTAATCGCACGTTTTTAAGGGTTTGTCACGTTAAACGTGATTATCAATAAAACTGGTTCTTCTGCGAGAGGGGATTTTCCAGCGGTATCCACGGCTGGCCACCGTAGTTCTTGATGTTTGGGCCGCCCGCCACGCTGTCGGTGTGCTGGTTGCAGCCGGTCATCAGGTGATTGCAGCCCCGGATCACCGACAGCGGCGTCCCTGCGGCCAGGCCGCGAGCAATGCCACGGATGGTGATTTCGAGGCCATCAGCGCGCACGGACGAGATCGTGCGAAGCTCCTTCCGGCCGTTGTCCGAGTTCGCCCATTGCAGCAGACCGCCGACGTAGCGGCTCGCAGTGTCGCCGAGTGTCGTGTCGAGCGTGATCTTGTTGCGGGTGACGGAGGCCACCTGGCGCGCCACGGTCGCGGCAGCCTTGCTCGCCCGACACTGGTCGCCGAACAGAACGTGGGGACAGCCAACCTGGTAGTTCCGCCGCAGGCCCGGCCGCTTGATTGAAGTCGAGACCGGGACGCAGGACAGTTCCTGCTCGTTCGAATCGTTGTCCGCGCTCGACGTGATGCGGCCCATCCAGATCGCCGGGAAGTTTTCCTCGGTCACGTCGTCGCCGATATGCCCCTCGAAGATCGTCAGGTTGACCACCTGCGAAGGCGGATAGGCGAGGAACAGATCATCCATCTCCGAGCCAAACGCCATGGTGATGGTGATGTCGGACTTGTCGAGCGTGCCGTCGTGCGAGATGTTGCTGTTCTTGATGGGCCACGGATCAAACTGAATGTTGACCGGATTGCCGTTCGCATCGAGCACCGGGCGCGTGATCGGCGCCTCGCCATTGTTGTAGGCGAACGGGCCGAGCGGCACATCGTCATCCGTGTCCGCGCCTTGGATCAGGTAGAGCCTGATCGGCTGCCCACGGTAGCGACTGGACTCGCGTGTATCCATGCTCATTGAGATGTTCCTTTAGAGGCTGTCAGGGATGCCGAAGACGTAGTATCGGAGGCCGAGCGCCGTTGCTTGATGCATAGAGCCATCCCAATATCGATTATAAGTTGTTCCCCCTGCATTATCCGCAGTTTGCGGATTTGCTCCGGATAGATAGAAATCAACCGCGCTTTCGTCGGAATGAACCATCGCCCAAGTACTGTCGGCACTCGCGCGGCCGGTCCAACCGGCAGCGTCGGTGAATACCTTGTGATAGTTCCAGCGGCAGGAAAGCGGGCTTGTCCTACTATCGTAAACGACGCCTTGTTTTACGAATAGCTTTAGCGATGGCGACGGGTTATTTACCATCACCGTTGCCATTCTTTCGCCTTTGAACTTATTAGGCGACGCAACGACGGTTGGGAAATCACTTGTCCAATTCAAAAATCCTTCCGCAAGAATCGGCAAATATGCCAAGCGAGTATCAACGATGATGTCGTTGAGATTTGGCGCAACATCGGACGAACCGGGACGCTTGATTTGAATGAAATCGTGTATCCCGTCGTTACCCTTGAGCAACACTTTCTTTCCGCCCGTCGTATGTACGTCTTCGCTATCCGCAAAGATAACATATCGAATAGTAAGCGCCGTGGCTTTCTGGTTCGTTATTGTGACCTTCTGGTTAGCAACGTCGATGAAATATACGAATTTCAATGACTTATCGGAGGCGATACTGTCATAATACGGCGGGTTCCAAAATTCGGTATCGGTCTGCCGTTTGATCATAAAGTCCATGTAAGTGAGCGGTGTAATCGGCAACGGACAGTGAATGTCCGCTGTGCCGGATGCTGCTACGGTAATGTCCCCCGCCGCCATGATCTTGGCGGGAATTTTGTCTTCATGAAAAATGAAATGGTCCGGATTACTATCGGCGACCGTGCGGCCGGGCAGCGCGAGACGCGCCGTTGTTGGGGCGATTAGCAATACCTCCTGTCCACTTACGGGAGACGTGGAAAAATCAGGCAATGCGTCGTCGCGCGCCGGCAATTGTAGGACCGATGTTTGATAACGAACGGTAGTGCCGAATTGTCTTGTCGGTTGTACGTAAAACTCCCGCGAACCATTGGAACCGTACAAGTTGGAATCAATATACGCGGTCATCATGCTTCTAAATCCGGAGAAGCTTTCGACAAAGCCGTTTGAAGTTGCAAAACTGTCGTAATTAACAATCGCTCCGGTGTATGTATTTGCGGCTAGAGCAGGATCGATAAACCGCCATTCCATAATCGGCATGTAGCCAAACGGAAACCATCCTTCCGGGATGTATTTAGTTTGCGTCCCGCTTCCGCCGGTAAGATAAATAATCATCGCTTTACACGTCGTTCCGATATTGGACGCCGTATACGGATGATCCCAATCCCCCTCCGTTGTGAAAAACCAATAGTTTGTATTCCAGCCGCCGCCCGACGCGTAGCGGCTGTCATAGCTTCCCTTTTCGCCGATATCATAGACGTAACTGAGCTTGGTCCCGCTCAGACTGTCGAGCTTCATCTTGCCGGGATTCGATGCCGGCTCAGTACGGAGATCGGTCGCGTTGTTAAATGCTACCCTCAGCGCAGGAACGTTGCCCGCCGTCAGACCGAAACCAAGCTTTGGCATCAGGGCACCGAGATCGAGATGAAGCCGTTGGTCAGGTCTATGACCATGGAGCCCGAGGCGTTTTGCATCAGGCCTGCCGTCACGGTGCCGAGATTGGCATTGATAGCCGACAGGCTCGCGACGTTGAGCATGGTCGCGGTGATGGAACCGGCGATCAGGATGCTCGTGCGGAAGGACGTGATGTCTGCCTGAGTGGCGGTGATCGAGCCCGTCTTGATCTGCGAACCGTCGATGATCGTGCGGCCGTAGTCGTTGACCAGATCGATGCCGCCTTTGTAGGTGGCCAGCACGACCCGATCGGACTGGAAGGCGGTAGCCACCGTGGCAGAAGCAGCGAGCGTCGTGCTGCCCTTCACATAGTAGACGTAGAGCGTTCCGGTCGACCAGGTGGCGTTGCCGGCTGTGATGTTGAAGGTGGCAATATTGCCATCGTCGCCGATGTACTTGATCGTGCCAGCGGTCCACGAGACCTTGTTGGTGGTCGGGCTGTTCGCCTGGAACTCAAGCCCCTCAAGCGTGATGCCGCGCTGGCCGAACACAGCCTTCTCGGCAGTAATCGAGCCCGTGGCGATCGAGGCACCGTTGATGGACGTGCCATCGCCGGCAATCCAGTTGAACAGCGTCGTGCCGCCCGAGATGCTGATCTGGCCGGGCACGATCTTGGTGGTGCCTGCGTTGACGGCAGCGGCCGGGTTATCGAGGCTGAAATTGCCGTAGCTGCCCGCAACCACGATGTCGCCTGTCATGATGCTGCCGGCGATGAGCTTCGAGGCGTCGAGATCGACGATATGCGCGTCCTCGATCACCGCCGACGCGATCTGAGCGGCGCCTGTGATGACGGCCGCATTGGTGACAAGCTGGTTGGCGCCGATCGTCTGCGCGAGGATCAGGCCGCCATCCATGAAGGCCTTGCCTTCGACAAGCTGGAAGTCGTTGCCGCCTTTGTAGATGCCGAGGATCACGGAGTCGGCCGCGTAGAGCGCTGTCAGCGACGCGGTGGTGGTGATCTCCGTGTCGCCTGGCGTGTAGCGGACGTAGATCGTGCCAGCGGTCCAATCGACCTGGCCGGCCGGCAGCGCCTGAAGCGTGGGCACGTCGCCGGCAACACCGTAGCTGATCTGCCCTGCGGTCCAAGTCAAGCGGTTGCCGCTATCCTGTCCCGGCTGGAAGGTGATGCCGATCAGCGCGACCTTGATCTCGCCACGTATTTTGCCGGTCTCGGCGTTAGTCTCGGTCGACCAGGGCGATACGTTGCCCGAGGTATCGACGGCGCGCACCCAAAAATACAGGTGGGTTTCCATGTCGAGACCGGCGCGAACGAAGTTGTTGGCGAGTGTCGCGTGCGACGGCGTTGCCGTTTCGAGTGGCGTTGTGTCGCTCGCGCTCTCGTAAATCTCGTAACGCGCCAGATCGGCCTCGGTGTTCGCCGTCCAACTGATCCAGATGGACTCGAGTCCCGCCTTTGATGTGATCCCGATCGGCATGGCAGGCGGGATCGTGTCGCGCGCCGTGGTGTGCGTGACCACAGCCGAATAGACGGATGCATTGCCGCTCTTGTCCACGGCGCGCAGCTTGGCGCTGTAGGTGACATTGGGCTTGGCGGCGGTAGCGTAGGTCTCGGCGGCGGTCTGGAAACCAACCCAATCGCCACTGCCCTCCTTCACCTGAAGGTCATAGTAGAGGAAATCTTCCTCGCCGTTGAAGTCCCATGTGATCGTGAGGTAGGTCTGACCGTCCACCACGTTCGAGGACAGCAAGAGGCCACTCGGCACCGCAGGCGGATCGTGGTCGAACATCGCTGCGATTTCTTCCGGGCTCACCGAGCCCAAGGTGCCCGCAGCCGCGCCCGCGATGAGCAGGTTCAACTTCTCCCTGACGCTCAGGCCAGCTTCGCCGTTCTCGATTGGTGGGATGGTGACTGGCATCGGTCAGTCCTCCCACGCCGAGCCGTCCTGCCACTGGCCGGTGTCGCGCCAGTGGCCGGTCGCCAGAATCCAGTTGTTGCCGAAGCTTTCCTCAGCAGCCAGGTTGGCGAGCGTCGTGAAGGACATGGCGATGTTGGCCACGCCGTTCGTCACCCAATTGATCGTGAAGGTGTCGCTCGCGAAGCGGGCAACAAACATCCACGAGATAAGCTCGATCTCATCTGCGGTCGCACCGATCGGCGTCTCGGTGGCAATCAGCGTGTCGCCGCTGTCGATCTGCCAAGCGCTGATCTCGTGCGGGATGAGCGTGCCGTCCTTTTTGCGGATCAGGATCGACTGGTGCGCGGGATCAGCTTGGTAGGCGTCGTAGAAGTCGGTGCCGGCGAACCGGATGTTCGAACCCGACATGCTCTTGATCGCCGGGAAGTCGTTGCCCCACGTCGGCACGTAGATTTCGCCTGCGCGACCGCGAGCACGAAGGAAGACATCGAGCATCGCCATCGCATCGGCGTGGCTCATGGCCATGTAGGTCGCGGTCAGCGTGCGCGATACCAGCGGGACAGGCGTGAAGGTCTTAGTGACGCCTCGGTCATAATCAACCGTCTCGAAGCCCATGTTGAAGGCCATCTGCGGCTGCTGCACGTAGTTGGGCTTCCGCAGCAGCACATAGCGGCCATAGAACAGGCCGGCCGGCCCGAAGATTTGCGTCGTTTCGCCGGTCGGGCCGTCGTCGAAGGGCAGCGGATCAGCTTCGCGAACAACGGTGCCAGGCTCGACTTCGAGCTTTAGCGACGACGTGGCGACAGCGGTGGTGTAGATCGAGAGCGTGGTCGCCTTGCCAAGACACGCGGGCAACAGCGGCAGCAGCGTTGCCCCCTGCCCCACGGCGCCGACAACGCCACTGGTCAGCACGACCTGGTTGCCGGAAACGAAGTCGATCGTGATCTTGCGCGACTTGCGGCCGGTCAGCAGCACGCAGGACATGCTGCCAGTCAGCCATGCGGGGACGCGATCAACGGTCAGCACCGTGCCGCCATCGGCGACGGTCTGTGTCAAGATCGCGCTGTCAGCCGAGAAGTCGCCGATCGTTACCTTGCCGTCGCGCGCCAGGTGCAGCGCGTCGTTGAAGCTGCGCAGCCGGTCGCCGTCGAGCAGAATAGCCGCCTCGATCGTGCGTCGCGGGTTGACGCGTTCGCCCCGACGCTGTTCCGTGCCATTGCGGCTCGTGAACACGTTGGTCTTGAACTCGTAGGTGTCGCGGACACCGTTCTGCCAATTGGGGACGATGGGAAGAAAAACGGCCATGTTGCCCTTCACGTATTGGCGTGAATCTACCGTTTAACGTGATTTTGTGCAACGCTAATTGTTGAGAGCGCCCGACACCTTCCGAGAGTTGCGCGTTAGCCAATTCATCATGATCCGCTCGCCGGCCGTGCTCGCAAGCGCGTTCTCCAAAACGTCGTTGGGATCGAAGACGTTTACGTTCTTGAGGTTGACCGCCACCCGGCCGCCGCCATTCTTGCTGTGGCGTGCATCATCCTCGGTCAGAACTTCCTCGCCCTTAAGAGCGACGATCGGAACTTCGTCTGGCTTGAGGCCGACGATGCCGCCGCCATGGTGGCGTTGCGCATTGGCGAAGATAGCCGGATTGACCATGCGAGCGCCGGAAGCCGATGCCTGGCCGACGATACCGCCTTCGTGGAACAGCGACGTGATCCAGCCGGCAATCGAGCCGCCGAGGCCGCCGCTGCCACCAGCGCCCGCGCCGCCAGAGATCGCGTTGAACAGCGCCTGCTTGACGATTGCCTTGCCAATCTCAATCAAGAAGTCAGCGATACCCTGCCGCAGCGCATTGAAGAATGCCGTCGCTGCGTTCTCGCCTTGCGCGATCGACTGCGCAAACGCGCTGAATGCATTGCCGCCGATGTCGGCGATTTCCTCGTTGAGTTGCTGAGCCTGCGGCAGGAACTGCTTGTCAATCTTCTGCAGCGTCTGGCCAATACCTTCCTGCAACGCTTGCAGCTTCGCGATCTGCTGATCAGCCGCCGCGCCGCCGATCGCCTGCCAGAATGCAATGGCGGCCGGGATTGCGCTTTTCAGCTTTTCTTCGATCTGGCCAATCTGGTCGATCGCGCTGGCAACCTTCCCTTGGTCGCCGGCAGCCTGGGCGATCTGCAAGCTCTGGAACAGCGCCGTGCGCTGCTCGACGAGCCGGTTCACTTCGTCGTTAGCGTGGGCGCGGTCGAACTCGGCAGCGGCCGTTTCCTTCACCAGGTCGCGCTGCTGTTGCGAAAGCTCGACGCCGGCCTTCTTTGCCTTGATTTCCTCGTCGGTGATGGCCTTGGCGATGAAGGCTTCGCGGTTCTCTTTGATCTTGTAATCGAGTTCCGCCTTCGCGGCATCCATGCGGGCCGTGAAGTCCTTCTCGTATTCCTGCGTCTTCTTTGCCTGCTCGGTGATGCCGGCATAGGCTGCCAGGATGCCCTCGGCCTTGGCCTTGTGATCATCCATCTGCCCCGACACCTTGTCGAGCACCGTGCCAGGCGCGCCGCCGTTCTTCTCGTCGGACGCATTGATGTTCTTCGCGTTGCCGGCGTTAATCGCGGCGTAGATTTGCAGCAGCCCGTCGCCGGCCTTCACACCAGCGTCGACCAGGTACTTGGCCATCGCCTCCATCTGCGCCTGGACCGATGAATCCTGGCTGATGCCATACCGCTGCTGCGCAGCCGGGCCGGCTTGAAACAGGCCCACATACTGATTGCCCGCGCCGCCACGGATGGACGGGTTGAAGGTGCCCCCGGTCTCGTAGGAGATCGCCGTCAGGATGTCCTTCACGTCGACCTTCAACTGATCGGCGATGATTGTTGCGAACCGAACGATGTCGGCCATCTGCGCGGCTGACGCCGAGCCCGAGTTGCGCTGCGCGGTATACTCGGCTTCGTAGTTCTTGTGCGTCGCATCGTAGGCCATGCCCGCCTGCGCGCGAATTTGGTTCGTCTGCTCGGCGGTGAGCCCGAGAATATCCTGGTTGAGCCGCTTGGCTTCTTCGAGCGCGGCGTTCTTCGCCTTGAGCAGTTCGCCTTCGATGTACCGTTCGCGGTTGGTCAGGTTCGCCTGGCGCGTCTCGTCGGTCAGCGCCTTGCCCTGTTTGTCGATCACCGCCTGAATGTCGAGCCGTGCCTTCTTGTCGGCCTCGGTCTGCGCAGCCACATCCTTCTGCGCAGCGTCGCCGTCCTTGATGGCCTGCAACTCGGCTTGCCGCTTGTCGACGATATCCTGCAACAGCGCACGCTGCGCTTCCAAAGCGCTCGTGTCAGCGTAGACAGTCTGACCGGCTTCCAGAAGCTTCGCCTGTTCGGCGATCTGGCCGTTGATCTCTGCGAGCTTCGCCCTCACTGCCTCAAGGTTGTTGGTGTCCACCCCGCCACCAAAGCCACTGGTGACGCTGCGAACCTTGTCGGCGACAGCCTCAACCTTTCCAGCAATATTCGCCATGGTGTTGGCGGCGTTCTCGGTTTCACGTCCGAGCTTTTGAAGCAGGCCTGACTTTTCGATGATGTCGAGCAAATCACTCCACGCGCGACCAGCGGCTTTCGCGGCTTCGGCCCACGAGGAAGTCGTATCGGCACCGCTCGCCAATTTCTGCGCGAGAATGTCTTGCGCGAGCGACATGGCGCCGGCCGAGTTGCCAGCCTTCGACATAGCCTCAATCTGCGCGTACTGATCGGCAGTGAGGAAGTTCAGTTCCTTGTCGAGATCGCGGACGCCGCTAACCGTGCCGCTGAACGCCGCCGAAAGCTTCTTGCCGGCCTCCGCAACATCGTCGCCCGTGATGGCGCTCAGACGCTGCGCCATTTGGGCGAGCGGGGCGAAGTCCTTCTGGTCGATGCCGTCTTTGACGAACTGCTTGACCAGATCACGAGCCTTGTCGGTCGCAATGCCGAACTCGCCCATCTGCTGCGTGATCTTGACCAGTTCCTGCGCGCTGTATCGGCTGCCGTCAGCCGAGAGTGCCAGTTCCTTATTGAAGAGATCGAGCGAGTCGGCGGCGGTCTTCAGGCGTAACGCCGTCGCGATGAACGGCGCGAGCACGGCAGTGACGCCGGCAATGATAGGGATCGAGCGTGCCAGGACCGACATGGCGCCCGGCCAAATCTGAATGAACTGACCCGCCTGTTGCGCGAGAATCTGCATCGGTCGCTGGCCCGCAGCCAGGCCAGAGATCACGTCGTTGACCTGGTAGCCGAGATTGGTCAACTGGTATGGCTTGAGGCCGAAGGCAGCGATGCTCTGCGCCTCGCCCTTCGTGGAACTCAGCGACGTGCTGTTGCGAAGCGCGGTCTGCTTCTTCGCCAGCGTGTCCTGCGCCTTCGCAGCGGTGTTCGAGGCTGCGGTGAGCTTGTTCAACTGCGTCGTCTGCGCGACGATCGCGGCGCTTTCCTCGGTCGCGGCGACAGCGCCTTTCTCCATCGCCGTCGCGAGGCGATTGAATGCAGCGTAGCCGTTCTTGCTGGCCTCGCCGTTAAGCTGATTGAGCGCAGTGCGATGACGGTTGAGCGTGTCGATCGCTTCCAGCGACCGCTTGCGCGTCAAGGCGATCGTCTCGCCAAGCTCGCGCTGTTCATCAGCGCTCAGCGAGCCCGACTTTCGCCCGTTGTCGAGTGCGGCCTGATAGCGTGCAACTTGGTCGGTGAGACGCTTGTAGTCGGCAACGGCGGTGTCGATGTCGCCCTTAGCCGCGCCGAGCACAGCGCGCCGATTAGATGCCTGAGCAGACGCAGAGAGCTTGTTCTGCGTCTGCTCGATGTTCTTGAGAACCTTCGAGTATTCGTCGCGAGCCTTTACGGCAAATTCTACGACTCTCTCGTTACTCGCCATCCGTCAGTTCCTTCAATTGCTGCTTCAAGACGTTGGCAGCGTTCCTGGTGGCGGCGGGCTTTACGCTCTTGTTCGGGATGCTGGAGAGCGCCAACTGCAGAAGCGAGATTTCGGCGGCCAACTGAGCGTTGATGCGTCGGACCACCAGGCTTGCTTCTGCGAACACCTTCCAGATTGGATAGCTAAATGCGTTGGGATGTCCGTGGTCGAGCAATAGGCTGACCTGGCGACGGACGCCCTCTATCCAATCGTCGAGTGTTCCGGGGATGTCAGCTTCGCTGCCGACATGGCCACCTTCGTGACGATCTCCATCAGTTTTCCCAAGCCGCCTTCTGCCTCCACCGTCAGCCGGAAAATCTTGGCCAGGGCATCGGCCTGAACCGCAAGCGGCAGGTTGATCTTTGCCAACCGCTCGGCGCTCTCGGGCTCACCCAATCCGCACGCGATGACCAGCGAAACGAGCGGCGCGAAGTCGTCGATGATCGACACCGCGATTTCCTCGGCGCTCGCCGGCAAGGTGCCGCTGATGGCCTGCGTGTAGAGGTTCGCCACCACCTCGCGATGATGGCGAACGATGAAGGTGATGTGCGTTAGGCTGAGCCCGTAGACCTTCAGCGTGTTGGCGCCGAAGGTCACGGTCTCGGACGGAATGATCAGTGTCTCCAACTGGCTCATTGTCGCGCCTTACGCTGCCGGGCGGCCGTCGCGCAGAGCGAGAGGCAGCGTGCCCTTCTTGAGCGCGGAGATGTTCAGACCCATCGTCTGCCAGGCCGGCGAAGAAGCATCGGTCACGAGCGCCATGTCGCCGTTCGGGATGAGCCGGCAGCGCGGGATCGTGATATCGGACTGAGCGCCGAACGGGTTGATCGAGAAGAACTTCATCTCGCCCTCAACTGCCGAGATGCCGGTCGCGATCTGCGTGCGGGTCGAGACCTGCGTGTCGTAGTTGGCCACCAGCTTCGGCTTGTCGGTCAGGATGAACAGGAGGCCGAGTTCGAGATCGACGGTGTAGTCCGTGTCGAGCACGAAGGTGGCCGGCGTACCGGCAGCGCCATCATCGCAGGAGACGTTCGTCAGCTTGCGCGCGCCAGACGGATTGGCGGTCGTGCGGCCAAGCTGGAACACGTCGCCGGCCTTGACGAGCAGGAAGGTTTCCGACAGGTCGGTGACAGCCGTGGCTGAAATGGTCGCCACATCACCCATCCACCAGTAGGAGATGTTTTCCGGCCGCATGTCGTCGGTCGACAGAGCGCCGTTCATGGTCGCGTCGATCGGAATTTCCTCGTCCAGGGTTTTGAGGCCACCCATCGCGCCGTAGTGCGGCAAGGTCTCAGCGCTGCGGGTCAGCGTGAACTCGGGGCAGTTGCCAAGTTCGCGGAGCGGACCAGGGTTTTGCGTGCCGGCGAGATACTTGGCAAAGTAGGCCTTGCCCTTCGGCACGACGAGGTTCTTGGACTGAGTGTCGAACATTGCGATTTCTCCTTCTTACGTGACTATCACGTATAACGTGATTTTAGATTAAGCGAAAGGTGTCTCAAGGTTTTCTGCTAGGGTTAGCGTCACCGGAACCAGAAAATATGCGACGGCGGAAACGTCATCGTCGGGCGGCCGATGAACGGGTTCTCCGATCGATAGGCCGATCACGCAGGGCGCGACGTTGCCGAGATCGAGGAAATTGTAGTCCCGAACCTTCTTCGCCTTCACTAGTGCCGTGATCACGTCGGCCGAGGCATAGTAGGCGGGATCGAGCGGATTATCCTTGTCGTCCTGAACGAAGCCTTGGATCAGAAGTCGGAATTCGTTCACCGCGTTTCCCGACGTGATGTTCGAGGCGCCGGGCTCACGCGAGCGAGGGTCTTCCAGAACCGAAAGCATCGGCAGCGGATCGCCCTCACCGAACACTGTGCGGCCACGGAACACTCGCGCGGCCGAGCGGCCGGCTTCGTCGGTGAAATCGGAGAAGTCGTGTTGGTAGCCGTTGGTGGGAGTGATCGATTTGAGCACGTTGTTGCAGATCGCCTTGGCGACGCGCAGGCGGAAAGGATCAGCCATTTCTCAGAAGCTCCATCTGGCGGTTGAATTCTTCCTCCACGTCGTCCAGCGTTTCCTGGCTCATGTCTTCGAAGACACCGCCATCGCGTGACGCGGCGCTCAACGCCTGATCGACGGACGGGCCATAGAGCAGCCACAGGTTCTTGCCGATCGGCTTCGGCTTATATGCGCCAGCCGGCGCCTCGCCATTGGTGCGCACCGCCAGGCCGATGTTGTCGTTCTTCAGGCGCATGATGAAGGCGCGCGAGATCGATTTCGTCTGGCCGGGCTTCACCGTCACATTGATCTTGCCGCCGCGATGGCGGGCACCACCAGTCAGAACAGTCTGCCGGCTGAAGCGGGCGAGCGATGTAGCCTGACCACGACCCTCGATCATGGCAATGAGTGCGCCACGGCGGGCGCGGGTCTTGACCCACAGTTTCTTGCTCGACGGCGACACGTAAGACGCGGGGAAAGCAACCTGATCGCGCACCAGTCTCGCTGCGCGCGTGCGACCCTTGTCGGCGGCCTTGTTCAGCGCGCGCACCAGCGCCGTCTCAATCTCGGCTGTCACTTCGCCGATGGCTGGCAGTTGCGCGAACTCGACGATGACCAGCGCCGCGCTCAACTGAGGATACCTTCCCAAACGTCGCCGGTGGCATCCACGCCAGTCAGGAATTCGGTCAGATCAGCTTGGGAAACCTCGGATACCTCGGAATAGAGGTAGCCTTCCCGCCACGGCTTTCCAGGGCCGGTGCGATAGGCTTCGGAGTTTCCAAAGATGACGTAACTGTTGATGAGAACCTTCGGCAGTTGGGTCTGCTGAAAGACGATACGATTCGTTAGATCGAGCACCGTGGCGCCGTTGCGGAAGTCGTCGGCCTGGTTCTGCGAGGCCACCTGCGCCTTATGCAAACGGACGGTGACGCGAACAGGCGTCCCTGCGGCGTGCGTGAGGTACACCGCAGGAATCTCGAAAGTCGCGTGGACGTGTCCAAGCGACTTTCGCTTCTGTTCGCGCCAGCCGGCCATTAGACGAGCGACTCGTCGTCGGCAGCCTTCTTGCCGCCCTTCTTCTTGGCAGCATCGGCGGCAGCTTTGTCAGCCGCTTCCTTCTCAGCCGCGTCAGCAGCAGCCTTGTCGGCAGCGTCCTTCTCGGCCTGCTCCTTGGCAGCCTTCTCGGCCGCTTCAGCTTGTTCCTGAGCAAGCTTCTCAGCCGCGTCAGCAGCAGCCTTGTCGGCAGCGTCCTTCTCGGCCTGCTCCTGAGCAAGCTTCTCAGCCGCGTCAGCAGCAGCCTTGTCGGCAGCGTCCTTCTCGGCCTGCTCCTTGGCGGCCTTCGCGGCGGCCTCAGCAGCAGCGCGCTCAGCTTCCTCGGCCTCGTGATCGACAGGCTTCTTGATGCCGGCCTTCACCAGGTCTTCCTCGCTGGCCTCAACAGCCGCGAGGACATCGGGCCGCAGAACGTAGTCGAGTTCGTCGCCTTCCAGGTCCGCGACCTGGCCGGGATACACGACCGGGGGTTTCGTCTTCGGGTCGCGCTGAATGGTGTGGATTGCTTTGATGTACATGAGATCGTCTCCGTTGAGAAAACGGCCCGACAGGGTTTGCCGGGCCGTGGGGTTCTCTCGTGTCCTGGCTTACGCCAGCACGCGAGCCTTGAAAGTGCGGTTCGGGTAGAGCGGAACCGGCAGGGGCGAGGCCTGATGCATCAGGAAGTCGTCGCCCGGATCGTCGGTCTTGAACTGCTTGGCGAAGATGCGGGCGTTTTGCAGACCGCTCTTGATCGCCTCGTTGTCGAAGATCGCACCGTAGCACTTGACGCCCGTGGCACCCGGAGCGACGAGCAGGATGTCCTTCTCGTTGAACAGGTCCACCTTCGTGGTGCCGCCAGAGCCATCCGGCACATCGACGGTATCCTTGTAGGCCCAAACGCTGAGACCATCGGCAAGCTGGCCGATATAG
The DNA here is from genome assembly GCF_002294795.1 of Mesorhizobium sp. WSM3866. Lineage (NCBI taxonomy): Bacteria > Pseudomonadati > Pseudomonadota > Alphaproteobacteria > Hyphomicrobiales > Phyllobacteriaceae > Mesorhizobium > Mesorhizobium sp. WSM3866. The sequence goes on from NZ_NSGC01000009.1 coordinate 295,119, forward strand.
GTCAGCGGCTGCTCCTGCCGCATGATGCCGAGCGAGATCGACACCGTGTCGTTGCCACGGTAGCGAGTGTCGAGCGCGTCCTTGATGCCGGCATTCTTGCGGAACACGGGAGCCACCTGCGCACCTACGATCAACTGCGCGGCCGAGCCGCCGCCGTTGGCCAGGTACATGGTGTTCATCCACGTCTGCAGATCGCCAAGGATGTCGGCGGCCGGATCGCTCCAGAAGCCCGAGGACTTGACGACGGTGTGACCGGCCGCGCGGCCAAAGTCGAGCAGGACGGACGGATTCTTGGCGCCCTGGTCGCGGTCATAATCGATCTGCACCTTGGCGTCGATGAAGGCTCGCGCCGCCATCCACGCCTCGCGCACGTCGATCGCGCGAGTGTGCATTTCGGTGATCTCAGCCACGCGCATGTCGTACCTCTCGGCGAGCGTGGGCTGACGGCCGGCGTTGATGAAGACTTCCGAAGGACGGATGTTCTTCAGGTCGGTCGCGCGCACCGCATTCTTGAGCTTGATATACGGCGCGGTGATCTCCGAGATCGACTCGCTCTTGGCGTTCTGCATCGGCCGGCCCTGTTCGTAAGGCAGGACGAAGGGCGCCAGGAAGCGAGTGGAGGCCGGCAGGTCCGCGAAGCGGATCGCGCCGTCTTCCGAGAAGTGCATCTGCGTGAAGAACGTGTCCAGGAAGTAGGACGGAATCGCCTTGTAGCGATCGTCCTGACGCAGAGCGTAGAGGTCTTTGGGAGTCCAGAGTTCGATACCCATGGATGCTTTTCCTTCGAGAGTTCGGGGCTAACGAGCCTTCGGGGTTACGGGGCCGCCACGGTCGAGCCGAAGTAAACTTCGCGAACGACGATGTTGGTCGGGGTGGGTGCGCCAGCGAACGCCGCGAACTTCTCGGCGTCGGTGTCGAAGCTCGCCGGCCAGGCGATCATGTGCTTGGCAAGGCAGCCGCTGCGCAGGATCGGGAGACCGGGGTTCTGTCCGACCGGGATCACGATCTTGAAAAGCGTGATGCCGATGGCCTTGATGTCGTCGGCCGGATCGACGCTCCCGACGAGAGCCGGAACCAGATTGCCCGAGTCGTCGAAGCCGACAGGGGTGTAGGGTTCCAGCGTCTGGTTGGCCGCAGCCTTCAAGTCCTGTACGACGACAGCCGGCGTTTCGCCGACGATCAGGCCTTCCAAGACGGGGTTGATGGTATCGGTCCACTGCGACGGCGTGCCAGCGGAAGGACCGAGGTTCGGAAGATTGATGTCCATTCGACTCTCTCCTTAGTCTACGGTTGAGCCTCGGGCCGTTAGCCCTTGACCATTGCGAGCGTCTTTGCGGCGCGGCTCACTTCCGTTTTGTCGGCTTCCTCATCGGCAGAGGCCTCGATGCCGGGATTGCCCGAGCCGCGCATGGCGTCCTTGAGCATTCCCTTCGGCGCGCCGGCACCAGCCTCGGGCGCAGATTCCTCGGCCAGTTCGCCGATGAAGGCCGCAGCTTCCTCGGCCGACATGCTGGTCTTGAGAGCGGCATTGAGTGCCGCCTTCGGCCGCTTCTTGCCGGCTTCGGAGCCGAGGATCGCGGTGATGCGAGCAAGGGCCTCGGTGGCGCCCTGCTTGATGCCTTCTGCCAGGCCTTCGGTTTTGCCGGCTGCCTTAGCGGTGTCGAGATCGGCCTGGGTGAGTTCGGCCATTTGTTCATCTCCTTCTGAGAATGTGGCCTCAAAGGCCGTGATAGCGTCGTCCAGGGCTCCGATTGCGTCAGCCAAGCCGTTGTCGATCGCCTGTTGAGCCATGAAAGTATGTGCGTCGGTTGCGTCGACCGCTTCCGCCTTCATGTCCCGGTTTCTCGCCACCGAAGCGACGAATTGCTCGTGGAATGCATCCACGCGCTCCTGAATCCGCTCGCGCGCCCCCTCGGACAATTTCTCGTAGGGGTTGCCCTCCATCTTGTCGGGCTTGGAGCGGATGATGTTGGCCGTGATGCCCGCTGCATCGAGCATCTTGGAATACTCGATGGCGACCACGACGACGCCGATCGAACCGACGCCACCGCTGCGGGAGACGGTGATGCCGTTAGGATCGGCGGCCGAAATGACGTTGTAGGCTGCCGAGTAAGCGTGCTCCGCAAAGCCGCGAATGGGCTTCTTGCCACGCAGGGCATACAGCCTATCCACTAGGTCGAAGTTGCCCGCGACCAGGCCACCGCCCGAATTGACAATGTAGGCGATGCCTTTGACGTTGGAGTCGTCCACGCCGCGCTTGACGGCCTGGTAGATGTACTCGTAGCCGGTTGCGTAGACACCGAAGGCCCACGGGAAATCGTTCAGCAGCACGCCCTTAACCGGGACGTGCAGGATGCCGTTCTTCACGACGTAGGGACGATAGCGCGAACGGTAATCGTCCTCGGGAAACCAGAAATCGGCTGCGGCCGACTCGGCGGTCATCTTCTCGATTTCATCAATGCGGGCGCCGAGCGCCAGGAGCGATGACTGCAGCCATGCGCCCTGCCCCTCGTCGATGAGCGCCGGCTGGTCCTGAAACTGAGCGATGATCGGGTTCATTGTTTCTTGCCTCCGTCGCTCGGCGTCGCTGACAGCGAATTCATCAGGTTCGGGTCGGCCTGGTCGTAGATCGACGGGTTGCCGTACTTCTCGTCGAGCGCGCGTTCGCGAGCGATTTGACGGGCGATCTTTCGCCAGTCGCCGCCCGACATTTTCGCGATCTCGATTTCCTTGGTGGACAGGCCGCTCTTGATCTTGAGGACCGCAGCCTGCGTTTCCTTCAGCGGATCAATCTGACCCTGACCGGCACCGATCCACTCGCACGCGCTGAACGCTTCGGCGTTGAGGCCATCGTAGAAGCGGGGCACGCCACGCCGCTTGAAGCATTCGAGTTCGTTGTAGTTGATCGCTTCCTCAAGCCAGAGGCGGTAGATGAAATTGGCCACCTTGTCGGCAACGATGCGCTTGAGCGACATCATCGTCTTGTAGGTCTCGCCGAGAGCCGCGCGCGCCGACGAGTAGTTGGTCTGCGTGAAGTCGCGAGACAACTGCTCGTAGGAGACGTTTAGTGCGGCTGCGATATAGCGCAGCAAGCTCTGCTCGAACTTGTCACCGGCCGGGCTGTTCGCACCCGGATTTTGAATCTTGAGCTTGGTGCCGGGCGCAAAGATCGGAATCTTCGCACCGTCCATGTGCAGATTCTTGGCGGCGCCCGCATACTCGGCGATAGCCGATAGATACGCCTGCATCCAGGTCGTCGTCGCGTTGCCTTCACCGGCACCGGCACCCAGGGCGGCCGTCACATCCTGCGGGATTTCCGATTCGATCGAAGCCGCGTAGGTGGCCGCGACGACCGCCCTCTCCAATTCCGTCCTGCGGAAGTGTTTCGTCATCCGCATTTCGCTGAGCGCCGTGACCATCGCCGCGACGCCGCGCGTCTGGTCGGGACGCAGTTCCTCGAACACATGGTTGATGACCATGCGTCCCCAAGACTTCCGGGCCGGCACGCGCTTCCAGGTCGGCGCCGTGAAGGAATTCACGCCCGAGCGATAGTCGGCGGGATGAGCGCTGCGGATGTAATAGGCGAGCGGTGCGCCATAGGAGTCTAGTTCGACGCCCTTGCGCAAGCGGCTGCCCTTGAACGGCTGAAAGATGCGGTCGCGAGGATCGGAGAGGCGCGCGGTGTCGATCATCTGAATGGCGCTGGCATACGGCCGGCCATCGTCGAACCACTCGGCCGACTGCAGCACCTCGCCGCCCATCAGATGCACGCCAACGGAGAGGCGCACGATATCGGTCAGCGTCTTCCTGCGCGCGGCATCGGGCCAGCACTGCGGGCTTTCTGCCCACAGAGTAAACTTGGTCTCGATTTCTTCCTGAGCCTCGGCTTCCCACTGCTCGTCTTCTTTGCCGAACAGAACTTTGGTTTCCGGTTTGGCGTTCAGAAGGAACAGGGTTCCGACGATGGAGTCCTTGCGGATCGTCGCGCCGCCCGCGACGTACGCGTCATTGCGAGCCGTATCGATCGAGCGGGCGTCGAGATCGTCCTTGAGCGGCAGAAGATCGGCATCAGCCGAACGCAGCGGTGGGCGCCAGCCGGCGAGCCGGCTCAGCTTGTCCGCGCCGTCATAGGCGACACCGCCGCCCGCTGCCACCGCCGAGGCAACGGGCGGCTGCACCGCATGGATCGCCGGGGAGACACCGGCATCCGACCCAAGCAGGTCCGAAAGATCGAGATCGCTCATCCCCACACCGGCCGCAACGGAGGAACGACTGCCGGGCAGCCGTTGATTTGGGCTTGCAGGGAGCGGATGTAGGCGAGCAGCCGGCTCGCATTGGCTGGCGTGTAGCGGATCGACTCGCCGGTAGCGTCGCGCACTTCTACAGCCGACTCACCGATTTGCAGTCGGTGGTAAGCTGTTTGAGCTTCTGCAAGGAGATCGGCGGTGGTCGCCATCGGCTATCCATGTGAATTTCACGTATAGATAGCGCAAACGTGAAACTTACGCAATATATAATTGATTTTCAACATAAAAGTGAAAGTCTAAGCAAGCTTTTCCGCGAGCGCCGCGAAGCTCTTGGACTCCTCTTTGACCGGCTCCGAAGCAGCCGGCGCGGCGCCGCCATACACCATGTCGTTCTCATCCCATTCGGCTGCCCATCCTGGCGGGTTCTCCCAATCGAGCCGATCGATGTTAAACGTAACGTAGGGCACCATTTCCTCGAACGGCCGGATAGCCAGGCCGAGCGCATAATACGCAAGGTCGAATGCCTCGTTGCGCCGCTTCAAGGGATTTTCCCATCCCTTTTCGGTGCGGATTTCGGTCGTCAACTGATTGTAGAACCAGTCGGGCATCCAGTCGGGATAGCGCAGTATAGCGCCAGCGTTTTCCTCGCTCTCGTCGCCGACGCGGCGCGCCATCATGTTCGAGACGCGATCCTTCATCAGGTTCGAGTTGAGCAGGATCACGGGCACGTCACCCTTGGCTATGGCCTTCTTTCCCTTCTGACTGGAATCCGGCCAGGTCGTGCGCGCGTGCGGTGCCGTCTTGGAGGGCTCGCCTTTGATGAGGCAGAAGCGACGATGGAGCCCATCGCCGCGTTTGCGCAGCCGGCGCCAGAAATTATACGCGTGCCCGGTGACACCCTCGGCACCGCCTGAGTCGCCGCCAGTCGCACGGATGCGCATTCTCCTGCCACTCTCGTCGGCCAGCGGGTAGGTCTTCAAGATGACCTGCTCGATAAGCACGTCCCAATCTTCCTCGAAGGCGGCCGGATCGATCGGCAGTTTCTCCCCTGCCCCGTTGAGGCGATCTGACAGACGGAGCTTGAATGCGTCGATTACCACTAGGTCGCCGCTCGCAGTGATGCCATGCACCTGGCAAACGAAGGCCGTCTTCTGCACGTCGACTGTGGCAACCATAAACCGGACGCCATGCGGCACAATCGGCTCGGTGCCCCAATCCTCGGCCTTGTCTTTCAGGTCTTCCGGCGAGCGCTCGGACAGACGCGAGGCGGGAATGTAGAATGAACCCTGGTCGGTCGTGACGGTCTTGCGCAGCGGCGCGTCATCGCCCGTGTCTTTGAGCGCCTTCTCCGCGCGCAGGTACTTCTCAACCAACTGGCCCCAATCCTGATACGCGGCGGCCGGCCCTTTCATCCAGAATGATGCAATGCTCGATCGAGCGGCCTTGAGCCCGTTGCGCTCGATGATCCTGTTTTCGGCCGGCAGCCAGATCATGCCGTCCCTCACCCACCGGCCGGTGTCGTTCAATTCCTCCTTCATGTGCGGCTCAAGCACACCGCCGCACTGGAAGACGGGGCAGAGCATGTAGGTCTGCTCGCGCGCTTCCATGATGTCTTCGCTGTCGGGGTAGCGCAACAGCTTGAAGTCGGGTTCGAAGGACTCGCGGCAATGCGGGCAGCACCAATACCAGCGGCGCCGGTCGCCGCGATTGTATAGCTCGAAGATGCCACGGATCGGTGGCGCCTCGTGTGGACTATGCTTTGGCGGCTGCCACTTCGGGTCTTGGATTTCCTTGTTCGGGTTGGGCGACGACTCGGCGACGGTCATGCCGAAGCGCTTGAACGTCGTCGTGCGCATCTGCAGAAGGTCGAAGGGGTTGCCTTCGCCATCCACGTTGTCGTCCATGCGGTCGTAGTCGATCAGCCATCCGCGCGGCACGGTGATGCCCGATAGGTTGCTCGCGGTGGGATAGGCGAGCAGGAAGCGCATCCCCGACTTGAATTCCTTGTCGAAGGTGTTGTCATCTTGCCGGCTGGTGAACTGCTCGGCGCGCACATGCGTTGACGCTTCGAGATAGCGCTTGAGATCGCCATTCGACCACTTGCGCGCGTTCTCGCGGTCCATGTGGATGTAGAGCATGTCGCCCGGATCGGCCTTGACGGTGTGCGTCAGCCAGCCGAGGCTCATCATGGTCTTGCCGGTACGCGCCGGCCCGACGAACACCATGCCCTGATAGTCGAGGCTGGTGAGGATGTTCATAGGCTCGACGAGATAGGGCGTCTTCTTCGCGGACCACGGGACGCTGTGGCCGCTGCCGCCGCCGATCCGCATGTACTTCTCAGCAGCCTCGGAGACCGTCAAGACTTCCTGCGGGGTCAGGCTTTCGAAGCCCTTCACCAGCAATTCGTCGAGCGTTTGATATGGGGCTGCGTCGATCAGGTCATTGATCGACGGCGGGCGCATTCTCGCGGTCATTCATCACCCGGCAGATCAGGCGGCGGGCGCTTGTCCGTGCCTTCAAGCTCCTTGGCTATCTCCTGCGAATGAGCAGTCACCTTCTGCCAGGTGCGCGCTTTGGTTTCGAGCGCTTCCTTGACTTGGACATTCAGGTCGGCCACGGCCGCCAGCATGAACTTGTACTGCTCGTCGCTCAGCCGGTCGCGGCCGGGCATGTTCTCGATCCAGAGCTTGGTTTCCTGCCGGATCAGCATGGCCACGCGCGCGAAGGTCATGAGCACGTCTTCGTCGTGCCAAAGCTGCCCGGCAGCCGTGAGCGCCCGGATACGGGCGTTGGTCATCTCCCAATAGGCCTTGGAGACGATCGGCGGCAGCGACGCCTGGTTCTGCTGCGCCAGCCAGTCCTCAATGCTGCCCTGCGGCGGGATCAGATAGGACATGCCCGTCAGGAAGTCGTACAGCGGCTGCTGCTTCCCTGCGTGCGTGACGAACGAGTGAATCGGGCACTTTTCGAGCCGCTTCTGAATTTGCTTCGGCTGAACGCCGAGGATGTTTGCGAAGAAGGTCACGCCAACCGGACGCCGAAAGGCCGTGTAGTGCGGCAGGCTGTTTGAAGCTTGCTCTTGCAAGCGCCTGGCGGCTTCTTCCTTGGTCGGCCGGCCGCGCTTCGGACGCGCTATCTCGGGCTCGGATGTCGGCTCGTCGTCGCCGAGCAGGTCCGAGAGATCGCTGTCATCGGTCATTGGTCGTCCCGGTCCAACTCGTCCAGGAACGGCGCGCGCGGCACCACGCCACCATTGCCGCAAAGATCAGGATGCCAGCGGCGCCCGTGCGGGCCTTTCTCGGGAAGCCATTTACGCTTCACCTGCTCTCGCTTGGGCTGCGGCTCGGACTTCTCAGGCACCGAAAACGGCCTCCTGATACGCCTTGATCTCGCTGCTCCTCCAGACCGAAACCCTGTGCGACTTGCGCGTCTGCTTCGGAAACAGGCCGGCCTGGATGCGCCGATAGATTTCCGATCGAGATAGCCCGGTGATCGCTATCACCTGCGGCAGCCGAAGGCTTTGCTCGATTTCCATTTTCACGTCTCCATATACGGCCCCATTCATAATCACTTTTTACGTGACATACAATAGAAAACACGATAAACGTGAAAGTGCACACATGGCCTTAGTAGCGACTGATCAGAACGCAGACGCGAACGAAGCCCTTTGCAGCGATGGAGGCGACCATGAATTAGGCGGCGAAAACCGCCCTAAACAGAAAACTTTGTCGATTAGCGCCAGGTGTACATGCATCTGGCGCGCCACCATCACGGCAACACCTAAGTGGGCTGCAACTCACTGACCAGCTTTCGTAGCTACCCTCTTGCAGGAGGATGAGAAGGCCGGTGTTGCTCTGATGATGGCGTGAGGGCTATCGTGAATGAGATCGGCGGTTATCCGCCAACGAGGGTGGCGCGGTTCAATTCCGCCTCGCTGACCGAGATCAGGTGAGTAAATACGGTTCGAATCCGTTTCCTTCGAAAGAAGGTTCTTTGCCGCCGTGGAGGCGTGGGTCGGGCAGTCGGGAAAGACCGGCAAGACTTGGCCCGCCGTCAGTCATGTGAGGCGGGGTGCGAGCCCCCGGCGCCGTTCGCGGCGACATAGCAGGCGCATCAACCGGGCGGGCCAAGTCGACTTCTCCCCATCGGCGTTCCTGCCTTAAGGGCAGCAAATGCGATAGGTCTTAACTCGCCTGTGGACTCATTTTTCCCGAAATGTTGACTAGCGTCGCGTAAGTTATTGATTTCGTTGTCGATTAAAATCCCTCCTCCGCTACCACCCTCAAAGTCCAAACAATTCTCCGGCCCCTCTTGGCTTCCTGGAAGCCCAGCGTTTGTGGGATGTGAAGCCGAAAGCTGGGGAGAGCGAAAACAATTTTCCTACTCAAACTGCTCTCCGAATGTCCATCATTCTCCGAACCTGGGGAGTAGCTTCAAAAAATCCCCAGGTTTTGACACAACAATATCAATGCTTTAGCGCCTGCCTTGCTGCGGGCAGTTTTGCGTTTCGCTCGCCTGTCAAACAAGCCACAACTAGACCATCGCCAGGTCCTGGTTGCGACATCAACCTGGACCGTCAGACTGGCGCAAGCACACCTGGTTGGGAAGGAGTGGGAGGGAAGTTCAGTTGGACGGTGCCCCCTGGACCGACAAAGGGGTCCTGAAGGGTTACGTCTATCACCGGTACGCCATTGAATTTGACCTCGACCCGCCGTGGCCTCCAGGTCGTTCCATGGGGCTCCGCGACTTTTCCCGCCAAGGGATCCTGCCCTACGCGGAGATAGACGGCCGTTATATCCTCCAGTCTTAGTTGGTCGAGCGTATCGATTGAAGAAAGCGTCGTTGTCGCCGGCTCAAAGTCCGGTGCGATCTTGCGGACTAAGCTCACGCCCTGAATGTCCGGAAAGTAATAGGGGAAGTTAAGGACATATTCGCGCGTCTTCTTCGGCAGGTTCTGCTTCTGCGTTTCGACCATAAGCGAGATGTCCGGAGTTAACTTTGCTTCGGAGAGGCGGGCGGTCACGATTGTCAAAAAGATTGCGTCGATATCCAGATGGCCGATATCAGCGAGAAGGGAGCCAGGACCGCGAAGCCCAAACCTCCGTAGTATAACATCGAGGGTTTGGCTCGGCTGGATGGCGGCTCTCGCGGGACCTTGGGGGCGTGTTGCCTTGATCTTCGAGACGACGCTCAGGTGCTCCTGATACCGTCGGGTGGCAATACTGGCATAGCCGGCGGCACCCGAAGCGTTCGGATGCAGGAAAGAGGCGATGAGTGCTCGCTGTATTCGGTGGATCTCCGACTGCAGCCCGCCGACTATTTCCGCTCTCGTATTGGTGTTGCCAGGGTTGCTCTTAAACCTGGTCATGGCCGCAATGAGGGACGCAGGGCCACCGTCGGCCTTTAGATCCTTGAGCAGGTTGTCGAAGCTGGACGTAGCCCCCGCCGTTGTCCTTGCGACGGCGTACCACACCTTCTGCATATCCTTCAGCAGGTCGGCTCGCGGACACCGCTTCTCCCGATCAGCCTGTGCGGGATCGGTGGCGGGGTGTTTGTAGTCGGCGGCAACCTTCGGGTTGTTCGCGAAGGCCGAGCTGCCGCGGTCGATTGCCGAAGGAACAAACAGCACACCCGCCCCCCTAAGGGCATCATTTCGATTGGCCTCTGTAACGGCTGCCCGCATCCAGTGTTGGGCGCGGCTAGCTGCCCACACGGATCGAATCTTGCCCTCTCGAATGGCGGCCTCGACGTCTACGAAATTGAAGGCTTTGTTGATCCACCAGCCGAAGTCGTCATTCAGCTCATGCTTGAAAAAGCTGCGTATCTTGCTGACATGGGAGGAATACGAGATTGGAGCGAAGTAGCCGAAGAGCATAATAATGGCCTTCGGGCACTTCGAGCGGACTCGGGCGATGCTCTGCAGAGTTTCGGCATAGGCAATGGAAGCGATCTCACCTTCGAACCGTTGGAGAAACTGGCCAGGAAAATCGCGCGGGTTGATGACCGCATCAAAACCGATGTCGTTCGCTCCGCCGGTCAAAAGAGCCACGTCTATCTTTTTCCCAAGGTCACTTTTTACCGTTTCGACTTGCCAGGCAATGGTGGGAAACGTTGCGGGTACCTCGCCGTAGAGTTTTTCAGCGGGGGCTCTCATCATCGCCTGACCTGAAGCGGCGTCGCGACGTCTCGTCCGCGAAGAGGCCCGCAAAGGCGTCGATAAATGCCTCTCGCGGATCCTTAGTCTGGTCAGCGCTCGGACGCGCGAGCAGCTGGGCCCCGGATCGCGACCGATCAACCACAATACTCGCTGTCTTGCCGTGGTGCCTGCCCAGTGCGCTGGCGATGAGGTTCTTGAACTTCTCGGCGTTGCGCAGGCCTTGTCCCCACATCAGGGAATCTCCGAAGGCTGCGATACGCAGCGGCTCAGGTCTTGCGACCGTCTGTCCACCAGGAACTGCACCCGGATTTGGTCGAGGGATTACGGTCCGTGCCATCGCTCGCTCACCTGCATACCATCGAGTGCTGCATCCTTGAGCCGCGCGTTGGAGCGGTCAAGCAAAGGACCGCAGTCGGAGTCGCCGGGCAATTGTCTTTCAACACGCTGCTACCTCAAAACTTACGAGAATGGCGATTGGTCGAAGACTGGGACAGCGTTCTTGCACCCGCAGTATGGTTCCCGCCCGCCGATAATCGAGATTCCAAAAGAAACCCCAGTCGACATCCGGAGACCGATCGAAGCAGCGTTCGGACTGTTCTCCACTGACGCAGCGGAGGCCATGCGGGATTCCTTCTCTGCAATCTGGGGCGATAAGGGCGGAGCGGCTAACTGGCTCAGAATCAGCGTCGAACGCATTCTGGAAGCCGGCACCAGTAGTGTCAGACGAGGCGTTCCTAAGCCGCCTCTAGCCGCATGAGGTGCTCACCGATTTCCGCAACTGAAGGTAACGCCCGGAGCCGCAGTTCCTCCTGATCGGCCTGCGCTTCAAGAGCCTCTAGTGCGTCATTGATGTTGGCGCGCTGCTTCGTCGAAACCTGTGGATCGCCCTTGGGAGGCGCTTGTAGAATCATCTCGTGCTGGCGAAGGAGCATCGGGCTGTGCTCACGATCGCGCTCAACCTTCAAATCCCACAGCCGCCGCTTGATGAGGTTTACCGACCCCGCGATACTACCCGCTTGAAGCGTCCCGAAGTTGGCGACGAGGCGTGAACCCGAAAAGTCGATCACTATTTCGTGGCTGCGCCCTGCCGTGCGCCGCTTGCGACCCCCGCGGAGATCGTTGCTGAAAAACCGAGCCAGGCCTTCCCGCCGCTCCGTCACATAGCCGAGAACGAGGAGTGGCAGGCGGTCACCGCCGCTCTCGCCGGGCCCGTCCAACGCTTCATCGAGTTCCGGCCCTGCCTCGTCTGCATCCTGGGCAACCTCCCGGTAGAGCGATGACAGGGTGAGCATCCAGCTTGCGCCTATCTTCTGCAAGCTCTCGCCCTCTGCCTCGCGGCTCTCGCCAATGACGACTCCCGACGTGGCGGGCTTTGGGTCCGTCAGGGCCTGAAGTGCCCTTGTCGCGAGATCCTGCCGCAGGTGCTCCGCCGTGAGCTGAATCGCATAGACGGCGCCGTAGGCATCGTCCGAGTAGAGGCAACGCAGGCGGTCAAGTGCGTTTGCGAGTTCGAGGTGAAAACCATCGTCAGAGACAACCGCCACGCCGATGACCAGTCTTTCATAGGATCCAGCGATAGGCTCAAGCAGCACCGGCGCCCAGCGAGCGCGGACGCTGCGCTTGAAGGCAGGGAAAGCTGCCGTGTTGAGTCTTTGATCCGTCATACCAGTGTTGGAACTCCTAGCGCGCGGTTGGCATGAACGGGTACCTTATCCGTCCGCTCTCTCAGAAACTTCTCGACGGCAACGACATAGGCTGAAGGCAGTATTGCCTCGATGCGGCTCCTACGCCGGGACTCGGCCACGTCGATGGACGCGATGACCTCCGAGAACTTCGCTGCCTCCGAAGACCGCTTTCGCTTTTGATCGAGCGTGAAGTGGCCCGTCAGCCATTCGGACAAGCGGTTGCGATAATCGGCGTCAGGGTCGAGGTCGCTCGGTTCCCATGCTGGTCCTGAGAAGCAATGGCCGTGGTCGATCAGCCACATCTCCTTCTTGCCGCCGAACAATAGGTTGCCAGGATGGCGGTCAATATTCGCTATCCACGCATCGAAGGCGTAGAGATGGCCGAGGTCGCCCCATTCCAGTATGTCGCGGAGAAGCTGCTGTTGCTCGTCGACGCTCGCCCCGGTCGCGCGGAATGTGATGTTGGGCACCTTCACTTCCACGCTCGCGAACACGAGCCGGTTACCATCCTGCAGTTGTGGCGCTTTCGCCACCGGCAGATCGGAGCCACGAACGAGGGCGAGATAGACGTCTGGCGTCGGAAGGCTTGCCGCACGGGCGAGGACGGAAGTCAGCACCTCGTTCGATAGCTGCTTCTGATCGAGGTCTTTGAGGATGGCACCTCTGACCGTCCCATCGGCGAGCAGCACCTGTCCACGGAACGTGTCGTTGACATTCCCTTCCTTGAACCCCTTTGCGCCCGGAAGCACAGTTGCCAGTTGGATTTCGGACATGCACTCGGCTCTAACCCATCGGCCGGCAAGCTATTTGCAATGACGCCCGGTGTCGAGTGCTCTGCAAGCGAACGTGCGATGGGCCTGAACGTCGGCTTTGTAGACGCCGTTTCCCGTCGGGAATGGCCGCTTTCGGTCAAAACCCGGACTACAGCATTAGCCGCTACCGGGCCGTTGGCGCTCCCACTCCACGGCAAACCCGCGCACCAGCGGCTGCAATTGCATCGTCGGAGGCTGGCGACCATCGAGGATCGCTTCAATTAGGTCAGGCGCTAGCAGCGTAAGTCGCAGCATATGACCGACAAACGATCGATCGAGTCCTTTGGCGGCGGCAAGTTCGGAGACCGTAGCAAACCTACAAACATCCAATTGATGCTTCCAATCAAATGCCTGCACTATGCGACCGTACTGACCGGCGCCTACTATGCTGCCTCACTGACGGCCGCCCGTTCTGAAGGCCGCATCGGCAAGGTGGCTCGGGACCCCCTCCTCCCGATCAAGGCTTTCTGGGACATCGGCGTCCGGGATGCGACTGCTATCTGGATCGTGCAGTATGTCGGGCGCGAGATCCGAGTGCTCGACTACTACGAGGCAGTGCGGCAACCGTTGGCCACGCACCTGGAGTGGCTCCGATCGAAGGGCTATGGAAGTGCCGAATGTTTCCTGCCGCACGACGCTTCGCAAGAGGACGCGCTCACTGCCATCCGCTTCGAGGATCATATCCGCTCTGCAGGCTTTGACGTCACCACGGTGCCCAACCAGGGCAAGGGGGCGGCACTGAAGCGCGTCGAGGCAACCCGCCGTCTCTTCCCGGCATTCTGGTTCAACGAGCCCACCTGCTCGCCCGGGCTCGATGCTCTGGGCTGGTATCACGAGAAGTACGACGAAGCGCGCAACATCGGCCTCGGCCCCGAGCACGATTGGTCGAGCCACGGCGCCGACGCCTTCGGGCTGATCAGCGTGTCTTACGAGGAGCCGCGGAAGCCGCTCGCATACGAGCATCGTGATTTAAGCTGGGTCGTGTGATTGATCTGAACGGCGGTCGCTAGTGCGGCCAAAAGCACCAAGCCCTGAAGAGGGGAATCCTGGCCTAGACGGCGCGCGTCGTATCGGCTTGAGCGGCGTGGCCCGCATGTTAATTGGCTTCGTTTCCATCGTGACAAATCATGAAGGCGTCGGTGTCGATAACCGCGTCGGGCTCGGGGTGGAGGACCATCTTGTAGCGCGTATAGCGGTCTTGTAGCCCAAAGACATCTTTGTAGGTGATCTCTCCGATCACATACAGCTTGACCAAGTTATCTACGAGCATTTCGCGCGAGCTAAAACCGGTGTCGAACGAGACATGGGAAGAGGTGGATGAATCTTGGCTTGGCCCAAGGTCGTACCCTCGCTCATCGGAAACCTTTCGTTTGCCTCCTTTGGCTTCCCCCATGATCACGAAACTTACGGAAAGGTGATTGATGACGTTCCGGGCTGGAGTTTGCCCGAAGTTCTTATAATTGACGGTTATCGTTGGGGCAAAATCGTCGTTAGCGTGTTCGAGCTTTACGCTCGTAACATGAATGTAAGCTCGCAGTTGGCGTTCGGCGGTTTCCCGGGAGATGGAATTGGATTCTCTGGAAACTGCGAGCGTCCAGATAATTGCGCCAGCACCTACGAGCCCCAGTATTATCGAGACCTCGGTGAGAAACACCATGACTTGCGCAGCGTCCGCTGCGCTCTTTTGCGCCCGGCGGTCCTGCTCTTCATAATATTTGGAATCGTCTGGATTTTCGCGAGCTTCAAGCTTGCGGATATCGTCGCCGGTTGCCTGCCCAAAAGGCACGACATAGCCGTGGTCTTGCTCACTCTTTTTCAGATTGCCTTGCTGCTGTTCGGTGGAGCCGTATGGGTAATTGGTAGCTAGGTACCCATTCATGAACGCAAGCGAAGTCATAAAGACGAGCGCGAGGCCAAGTCCCGCTATTAGTCCAAGTGCAAGGTAGGAGAACCAATCGCCTTTAGGCATTGAACAAGAAACGCCGCCGTTGCCCCTAGAGAGCTTATTCCGCACGTTCAGTTCCTCCTCGTCAACGCCCATGGCATTCAGCCTTTCGACGAGTTGGGCGTAGGTCGCGCCCGTTCTCTTCAATCCAGCTGTCAGGAGGTTTTGCGCTACTTCCCATGTGACCGTTTAATCGGCAAGCCGACATAACAAGGGCCCCCCAACCAACGGCACGAGCACGGGTCATTTATCCGGCAATATCAACTGTGTAGTTGCTATGTGGCAGCTTGTGAGCACACTGCAAACGGTGGTTTGCAGTCTGAACACCAGCGGAGTTCCGGCGATGTCGAGCGCGGTTGCCTATTATCGCGTGTCAACGCAGCGACAGGGTCGTTCGGGTCTAGGTATCGAATCACAACGCGTAGCCATTGCTCGCTTCGCCGAAGCTGAACGCATTCGAATCATCCAGGAGTTTACCGAGGTCGAGACTGGCAAAGGTTCAGACGCTCTCGATCGACGCCCGCAGCTTGCAGCCGCCCTGTCCCAGGCACGCCAAGCAAAGTGCCCGGTCATCGTTGCCAAGCTCGACCGCCTGTCGCGCGACGTCGCATTCATCGCCGGCTTGATGGTTCAGCGCGTGCCGTTCATTGTTGCCGAACTCGGGGCTGACGCCGATCCTTTCATGCTACATCTCTATGCGGCGCTCGCCGAGAAAGAGCGGCGGCTGATCTCGGAACGCACCAAGGCCGCCCTCGCCTCTCGCAAGTCCATAGGCACCAGGCTTGGCAATCCGACGAATGCTGCCGAAGCTGCGGCCAAGGGGCGGCTGGTCTCGGTGGAGGGCGCGGATCGCTTCGCGCAGACTGTCCTACCAATCATCGGGTCCATTCAGCGCTCAGGCGTGACTAGCCTGCGCGGCATGGCAGTCGCTCTAAACAACCGAGGCGTTCGGACGGCCCGGGGCGGGCAGTGGCAGGTTTCGAACGTGCGCAACCTCCTTCGTCGATCAACGACTGATGAGGGGTGTTTTAATAGGCGGGAAATTGCCGCTACCATCGGGTAGTCCGGCCTCAGAGCCCGTCGTGGGGTTAGCGAGAAATCACCTTGCTCGACTTCCCGGTAGACGATCTTCAAAAGTTGGCAACTGCTTCCATGGCTACTATGGCGGCGCTCGATCGCTTCATTAAGCGGAGCGCAAGCGACGAAGGGCGAGGAACATGAAATGATTGCGTTGTTCGATAGCGATTGCAGCCTTGTCGCTTGGCTTCACGATAGTGGCAACATTTTCGACACGGGCTTGGAATTCGTCGCCTTTGTACGAGGCGGGAACGTATTTAGCGCTTCCAATCTGAGTTGGCTGGGCCCGATCGACTATACGACGCTGATGGATCGAGCTGGGCGACCTGTCACATTCGGAAGCGGCCATGCCCCAATGAGCCGGCCCGATCCATTGCAGCCCCTGAACCCGTTGAAACCCCTGAGGCCGCTGCGACCCCTGAAGCCTCTCACTCCACTCAATCCAATGACGCCACACGTGCCCCTAGGGGGCTGGTCGACTTTAAGTTTCGCGGAATATCTTGGCTCCGCCGGCCCGCCTCCGTGAAAACCCCATTAACCATCGAGACACCCTGGGCTGCCCTCCTACCCGCTATAGTGGTATAGTAGGCGTTCTCTCAGGGGGCTGGGCGAATGAACAACCAATCGCGGAAGACTGCGGTCGAAATCATCGGGGAAGTCAAAAAGCAGGCATTACGTCCGGATCATCGAAAATGGCGTTGTGAACATCAAGGCATTCGATTCCCACAGAGAAGCCGAGACTTTCGCCGCGAGCGAAAGGGCGCGGCTCGGAATTGTGCCATTTCGTTGATATCCAAAGGCGAAGCCCCCGTTACCCCGCAGCAAGACGGTACGCCTCGCTGAGATCGATAATAAGCGCGCCCTAGTTGAAGCGCCCGCATAGCCAAGTTGCGTGACTTTTCTGCCACTGGCGAAGCGCTGGCCCGATTAACCACACTTCCCGAGGGCTGAGGGTGCTCCCGAAACAAAATCCGGCCGAGGGCGTTCCTTCGGGAGTGTTTTTCAAATCCGTTGAGCCGCATGCCGATCTATCACTTTCATGTTGACAACGGCGAGTTCATTCCCGACGCGAACGGCGTCGAACTCCTGGATTTGGCCGCCGCTCAGGTCGAGGCAGTGCGCGCTGCGGGCGAAATGATCAATGAGGCAAAGCAGTCCTTCTGGAATCATCAGACGCCCTGGATCATGCATGTGACGGATGGCAGAAACCGCCTCTTGTTCACACTCCAGTTCGGGGCAAAGATTCCCTCGGGCGATGCCATTTACGTCCCAACAGCTGAAAAAGGCCCCGCCACATAGCGCCCCGGCTGATAACCCCGGCCAGCCCAGCCGCCGAACCCCGGCCTAGGGGCATCGCGGCTCAACCGTAATGAAACTTCGGCTTTGGCTCGGTACCCTCGAATTCGACGCCTACGCGGTCATTCTTGCGCCATCGAACAACAGTCCGGTAAGCGATCCCGTCGACTGGAACGTAGAGCAGAAAACGTGCTGGAATCTGAATGTCTGCGGCCAACCTCAGTTCGGCTCCTTGGGAGTGCTGATTGCGTAGAGAGCAGCTGATTTCCGAGTTTTGAAAACCCGTGATGATCGTTCCGCCCTTCAGCACGCGCGGGCGATGTTCTCGACGGGGACCGTCTGGAGGTGGGGATTCCATAGGCCTATAACGTGAATGGGCTTCCGGCGCTCCGCCCAGTCACAAACATTGGGCAGGCCGAGAGCCATCGGCCGGCAGCCCCAGCGGCGCAGCTTTGCCTCCCACTGTGCTCGGGAGAGCAGCCGGGACGCGATCACTGTGCTCAATGGACGCTGGCGACGTACTCTTTCGGGCCGGGAACAAAGCCAGTGGGAGCGTATAGGCGGGAAATTGCCGCTACCATCGGGTAGTCCGGCCTCAGACCCCATTTGCCCTCCCCCGTGGGGTTAGCGAGAAAGCACCTTGCTCGACTTCCCGGTAGACGATCTTCAAAAGTTGGCAACTGCTTCCATGGCTACTATGGCGGCGCTCGTTCGCTTCATTAAGCGGAGCGCAAGCGACGAAGGGCGAGGAGCATGAAATGATTGCGTTGTTCGATAGCGATTGCAGCCTTGTCGCTTGGCTTCACGATAGTGGCAACATCTTCGACACGGGCTTGGAATTCGTCGCCTTTGTGCGAGGCGGGAACGCATTTGGCGCTTTCTTGCATGGCGGGCGGGTCCCGAAATGGCTGGGCGATCGCATGACGAAGCTCGGCGCGGTGCTGTGCGAAGCCATCATCCATCATTATGGCCGCGACGAGCTTTTGCGCCGCCTCGCCCATCCCTTCTGGTGCCAGTCCTTCGGCGCCGTGATGGGCATGGACTGGCACTCCTCCGGCATGACCACTTCCGTCATCAGCGCGCTGAAGCGCGGGCTCACCCGATCGCCGGTGAGCTCGGCATCCATGCCTGTGGCGGGCGCGGGATGGCGCACTTCATCTTCGGCCGCAGATCCCACTCCATGGCGGGAGCGTCAGGGCCGAACCGATCGCGGAGCGCCGGCAGATCGAGCCTCTGATGACGATGGCAGTCCAGGCAGCCGCCCGTGACGGACATGCCCGCATCGATAAGCTCTTGAGGAGTCCAGCCGTCATGCTGGCGATGCAAGGCGGGCTCGGCCTTTTGGCTGGATTTCGTTTTATTAGCAGATGCGCTCAAATAGAGAGGTTGCCAGATAAAAGAGATTTCGCATGTCACTTGTGGACCTCACCGCCGACATCGTCTCCGCTTATGTTAGCAATAATCTCGTCTCGGTAACCGACTTGGCGGATTTGATCGCGTCGGTATATTACTCGCTCACTGGCGCAGCCCTGCTGCCAAAGCAGGAGCCTGCCGTCGACCCGGAGCGCTCGGTCTTCCCCGATCACATCGTCTGCCTCGAGGACGGGAAGAAGTTCAAGTCGCTGAAACGGCACCTGTCGACCGAACATGGCCTGACCCCCGATAAGTACCGCAACAAGTGGGGATTGAATCCAGAGTATCCGATGGTGGCGCCGAACTATGCGGAGCAGCGATCGGCGTTGGCGAAGGGGTTTGGCTTTCAGCGGAAGGCTGCAGCTAAGCCGGCGAAGAAGGCAACCAAGCGGAGAGCGTGAAGTGAAGGCCCTCTGGGCGGCGGGCAAGAGCCCGCTCGTGAGAGAAGGAGTGCGAGCGGGCTCCATGCTTTGCCTTTCAGGCGGCCCGGATAGAATGCCGGAACTACCCGTGCCGCCGAGGCCATATTCGCATCCCGTCGGGATGTTCCCAATTTAGACAGAAGGCGTAGAGAATGACGCTTTGGTCCCTACGCTGAAACCTTCGCCGCGGTCCATCATTTGATAGAGCCGGCGAGCGGTGACGGGGCCCCTATCGTCGGCGGCAGAGGAGTGATAGATGCCCGCCATTCGGTTGCCTGGAGTGGCCGGCATCGTCCTTTATCGGGACGCCGCGCCGTTCGCGATCGAGACGACGATGTTTGCTGTAACGGCGGACAGGCGGTCACGCTAGACCAGGGTAGGCTTTTCATACATGCGCTTCATTGGCGAATCCCCCTTTGTTGAACTTGGCCCGCCATCTGGCGAGCGCAGCAGCGCGCCGTTATTTAAAAATGATGTAGGCCCTTGGAGTGACATCTATTCGCCGTCTTAGGGGGCCGAGCCGCCCCTACGGCGCTCCATCGCTTCACTCAGAAGGCGAAACACGCTGTCGATCTCCTCGTATATTTCTTCGGGCGCGATGCCCACAGTCCTGGCAGAATCCACGAGTTCAAGGACGAGATCGGCAATGGCCGCTTGGTCGCTCACTTTCGGCAGATGTTCTGCAATCCATCTGTCCAGAAACTCCAAAGCGCGCGCGCTCATGGTCGAGGAAAAGCCGACCGCGATCTTAGGTTCCTTCCTATGAAATCCTGCAGCGTCGCATGGCGTGGGGTGTGTTCACCGCGAAGGAATTTCACGCGCCCGGTGATGCCTGGCTTCAGCCATTCCACATCATCGGCGAAGGCGCTCGGCCGCGCGCAGTCAATACCATCCGCCCTCCCCAGGCAGATACCCGATGAGGTCGCCGGCGAGATAATGCTGGCACTGCTTGAAGGCGCGATCCTGGTCCATAACATCCGCAACAACGTCCAAAATACCTTCGCCGCTACAATCGCGAATATGACCTGTTCAATTCCTGTCAGTGGATGCGCCGATTGCTGGCACGGAGCTTCGTCGGATCAGTCTACAGCGCTCCGTTGCACAAACGCTTCCATTGCGCCCCTGAGTTTCCTCCAATAGAGAGGCTTTGTCAGACAAAAGGGATCTCACGCATGATCGACCAAACCAACACCGATGCCACCGAACTCGTGGAGCTTACCGCCGACATAGTCTCGGCGTTCGTAAGCAACAATTCAGTCCCGGTTGCAGGCTTGGCGGACCTCATCTCGTCGGTTCACTCGTCATTATCAGGCCTTAGCCAGAGGTCGGCTGTGCCGGAAGCACAAGTCCCCGCTGTGAATCCCAAAAAGTCTGTGTTCCCGGACTACATCGTATGCCTGGAGGATGGGAAGAAGTTCAAATCGCTGAAGCGCCATCTTGCGCTCCACGGACTGACGCCCGACGAATACCGGGCCAGATGGGGATTGAAGCCCGATTATCCCATGGTGGCGCCGAACTACGCGGCTCAACGCTCTGAATTGGCGAAGGCCAGCGGGTTGGGGCGGAAGCCTGCCGCCAAGCCGGCAAACGGCAATGGCAAAAAACGTTCGACACGGTGACTGCGGAGCCTTCACCCGCGTCAACGAAGGCAGGGTGACCATCAACTTGGGTGTGCCCGCAGGTGTCGGCCGGCCTCGGCGACCTTCCGGCTCGACGTGGCGAAGTCGGAGACAGCGCTATCCATCCGCCTGCAGGACAATGGCAGTGGCCTACCAGGGCTGTCTGGTTCCCTCTCCCACAAACGCGTGTTCGAGGCAGGGCTCGGTTCTGCCTCGCTAAGGCGAAGAGCCATCGACCTCGGCGCCATCGTGCACCTCCACAGCTCACCTGAGGGTCTCGAGATCGATTTGAAGGTCCCGATCGGATGAGACGTCAACATGCCCCCACGACAATATTGCTTGCTGATGACCACCCGCGCGTACTGCGTGGCTTGGCGTCTTTGATCAATGGGAACCCGGACCTTGAAATCGTCGCCATCTCTACCGACGGCTCGACGGCTCTGGCGGAAATTCAAGAAAGCAGACCCGATATTGCGGTGATCGATCTGAATATGCCTGGCATGAGCGGGCTCGATATTCTGAAAGAAGTCAGGGCGGCAAGGCTGCCATCGCGCATTGTACTTCTAACGGCCGACATTAGCGACGCGGACATTATGGATGCCCTGTCGGCCGGGCTGGATGGGCTGAGTATGAAGAACGCCGCGCCTGACACCCTCATCGATTGCCTGCGCGAGGTGGCGGCCGGCCGCCGATGGCTTACCCGGACACGATTGTGGCAGCACTGGGCCGAGAAACCGAACGGCGCGACCGCGCCCGCATTCTGTTCAAGCCGCTCACGAAGCGAGAGCGGGAAATTGTAAGGCTGGCTAGCCGCGACCTGTCCAACAAAGAGATAGCACGGCACCTGAAGATATCCGAAGGCACTGTCAAGATTCACCTGAACAAGGTCTACTCCAAGCTGAGCGCGACGAACAGAACGTCCTTGCAGGCAGTAGTGGGCGAATACCTGGATTTGCTTTTTTGAAATCCTGAGGGCATCTGCCGATAGTCACGGACCCCAGCGCCAACAGCTATGGGCATCGCTCAGCGGCAGACCTTGCCAAGGCTCATTCAGCCAATCCGGACCTTCAGGATCACTCGAAGGAACAGCAGCTCATGTGGAGGTTACTATGCGGGCCTTCTGCGAGAGGCGGCCTGCGCTAGCGCCGGCCGGAAGCATCCAGCGACCGAACCCGCGAGATGGTCGCTTGGTCCCGGCGCTCTGGGGATTAAAACTCCTCGCACCAAAACACCGTTTTTATCTAGGCTATAGCGCGCGATGCTAAGCCATTTGTCTGACAAGGTGACCGTTGTGATGTGGCAGAATCGCCTGAAATAATACTAGAAATCAGCTTCCTCCACACCATCCTGTTCGGGTCATCGTGAAGCGCCGGCGCGCGCGGTTGAATGCGACCGTCGAGGCTGCATCGATCCAGGCCAAGGCTGGGCGCTTTGTCATGAGCGGCGAAGAAGACATGATATGTCCGAACGACTTTGGACATCTGGCGTTGGCGAAAGCCTTGGGGCCGACATGACTTGGTTCGGCTCCTGGTCCTCCGTAAAAGGCCTTCAGACGATCGCTGACGGGCCGGTCCCAACGGCCGGAACTGGCGTTCCGAAGGTCGATAAGCAGGACCATGACACGCCAAGGGTTTCAGCGACAGAGGAAGCTCCCGGCTCCGGCAACCTTGCCGCCGGAAACGACAAAAGCGTTCATAGCGATGGCGCGAATCAAGCCGCGACCGGGATCGATACCCTTATTGCGGCCTGCACCTCGACAGGCGGGATCAATGCCGGCCTGAATGGCCTTGCCGAAGCTGCAGCCAGAATTGGCATTCATCTCGACAGCACTCTTCCTGACAGCGTAACTGGCTATGGCTCGGGGCACCGTGCGGGCCTAGCAGACACCACCCACGAAGCCACCAGTGCCGGTACGGCATCCAACACCGGCACCGCGACGGCGAGCGCATTGACCGCCACCAGTGCCCTGGGGGCCGACCCGGTTTTCGAAACGCGGCTGGCGGCCGCGGGCGATGATGTCGAGGAGAAAGGTTCCGGCTCGATTTCGACCAATGTCGACGATCTGGAACTGGGCTTTGCCAGCACGACCCGCCAGACGGTCGGCCTACGCTTCACCGGCGTCGATATCCCGCAAGGCGCGATCATCACCAGCGCCTACATCCAGTTCCAGGCCAATGAGGTGAAGACCGGCGCGACC